>CAVTHL010000014.1:0-104862 GCA_963734465.1 uncultured Alphaproteobacteria bacterium | reverse complement strand
CAAATTCGCCCGCACCGTCGAGCCGAACAACAAAGCGCTGGCGGAGCGCGAAGCGGAAGCAAAGCGCGAGATCGAGCGCGGGCCTGCCGACCATTCCCGTCACCATCGGCGAGGAGAAGCAGGCCAATCCGTTCCTGCGCGCCGACGTGCCGGAGGTCGCCGCCGGCATCGGCATGGCCGGCAAGCCGGCGTCGCAGGTGTTCGCGGAAATCCGCGCGCGCAAAAATTCGTTCAAGTAAATGCCCTCCCCCGCTGCCGCCGACATCATCCGCAAGCTTGCATCTGAAGCCGCATCCGGAAGGCGGCCACTATCGCGAGACGTTCCGCGACACGCGCCTGCATCGACGGCCGCGCCGCCTCGACCGCGATCCTGTTCCTGCTGGCGCGCGGCGAGCGCTCGCACTGGCACCGCGTCGATGCGGTCGAGATCTGGCACTACTACGCCGGCGCGCCGCTCAAGCTCGAAGTGGTGGACGGCAGCAAAGAGGAAATCTTCCGGCTCGGCGCCGACATCCATGCCGACGAGGTGCCGCAGGTGACGGTGCCGGCGCGCGCCTGGCAGGCGGCGGAATCTTTGGGCGACTGGACGCTGGTCGGCTGCACGGTGGCGCCCGGCTTCGACTTCAACGGCTTCGAGCTTGGCGCCGCCGGGCTGGCAGCCGAAAGACGATAAACTGGGAGAATCACCCGTGCCGATGTCCCTTGCCGAAGCGCGCGAATTGCTGGCGCGCGCCAACCGCATGATCGCCAACGAAGGCGTGCTCGACGCCTTCGGCCACGTCAGCATGCGCCATCCGACCGATCCGAGCCGCTATCTGCTGTCGCGCTCGCGCGGGCCGGAGCTGGTGCAGCCGGAGGACATTCACGAGTTCACGCTCGACTCGCAGATCGTCAAGCCGATCAAGGAGCGGCTCTACGGCGAGCGCGTCATCCACGGCGAGATCTACAAGGCGCGGCCGGAGGTGAACGCGGTCTGCCACCATCACGCGCCGTCGATCCTGCCGTTCTGCATTTCCGGCATGAAGCTCGAGCCGGTCTACCACCTCGGCGCCAGCATGGGCGCGGCTGCGCCGTTCTGGGACGCGCGCGACGACTTCGGCAACACCAGCCTGATCGTGGCGAAGCCTGAGGAAGGCGCCTCGCTCGCGCGCGCGCTCGGCAAAAATTGGATCGTGCTGATGCGCCGGCACGGCGCGACCGTTGCCGGGCGCACGCTCGAGGAGCTCACATTCAGAACCATCTATGTGGCGCGCAATGCCGCCTTGCAGATCCAGGCCCATGGCCTCGGCCACGTCTCGCCGCTCAATGCCGAGGAGACCGAGCTCGCCGGCACCTACAATCTGCAGCCCGGACCGGTGGCGCGGGCATGGGAATATTGGAGTGTGCGGCTCGACAAGGCGGAAGGCCGCGCACGCGCGGCCGGAGAAGCGCGGCACACAATCGCCGCGCCGCGCGCGCAAAGCCGGCAAGGCCAAACGCAAACGCTCAGTCAAATACTGCCCGCCATTGGCGGTGAGCGTCGAGCCGGTGATCAGCCCGGCGTCGTCGGAGGCGAGGAACACCACGCAGCGCGCGATCTCCTCCGGCTCGCCCAGCCGGCCGATCGGGATCAGCGGCAGGATGTTCTTCTCCAGCACGTCCTTCGGCACCGCCTGCACCATCTCGGTGTTGATGTAGCCGGGCGCGATCGCGTTCACGGTGATGCCGGAGCGCGCGCTCTCCTGCGCCAGCGCCTTGGTGAAGCCGATCTCGCCCGCCTTGGCGGCGGAATAATTGGTCTGGCCCATCTGGCCCTTCTGGCCGTTGATCGACGAGATGTTGACGATGCGGCCGAACTTGCGCGCGCGCATGCCCTCGATCACGTTGCGGCACATGTTGAACAGCGAGCCGAGATTGGTGTTGATCACCTGCGGTCCACTGCTCCGGCTTCATGCGGTGCAGCGTGGCGTCGCGCGTGATGCCGGCATTGTTGACCAGCACTTCGATCGGGCCGACTTCGGCCTCGACTTTCTTGATGCCTTCGACGCACGCGTCGAACGACGACACGTCCCACTTGAAGACGGGAATGCCGGTCTCGGTGTTGAATTTCTGCGCGGCCTCGTCGTTGCCGCCGTAATTGGCGGCGACCTTGTAACCGGCGGCCTTCAGCGCCTTGCTGACGGAAGCTCCAATGCCACGGGTTCCGCCCGTGACCAACGCAACGCGAGCCATAATGCCGTCCCCTCCACAAACCTTTTCCTTAATGGTCATGGCCGGGTCGAGCCGGCCATGACGCAAAACAAATTGGCTTAAGTCCTATCGCTCAACACACATGGCGATGCCCATGCCGCCGCCGATGCACAAGGTCGCGAGGCCCTTCTTGGCGTTGCGCTTCTGCATTTCGTAGAGCAGCGTCGTCAGCACGCGCGTGCCGGAGGCGCCGATCGGATGGCCGATGGCGATGGCGCCGCCATTGACGTTGACCTTCGAGGTGTCCCAGCCGAGATCCTTGTTGACCGCGCAGGCCTGCGCCGCGAACGCTTCGTTGGCTTCGATCAGGTCGAGATCCTCTTTCTTCCAGCCGGCTTTCTTGAGCGCGGCGCGCGAGGCCGGGATCGGGCCGGTGCCCATGATCGAGGGATCGACGCCGGCGTGCGCCCACGACACGATGCGCGCCAGCGGCGTCTTGCCGAGCTTGGCGGCTTCGGACGCCTTCATCAGCACCACGGCGGCCGCGCCGTCATTGATGCCGGAGGCGCTCGCCGCCGTCACCGTGCCTTCCTTGTCGAAGGCCGGCCGCAGCTTGGAGATGCCTTCCAGCGTGACGCCGGCCTTCGGATATTCGTCGGTGTCGACCACGATGTCGCCTTTGCGCGACTTGATGGTGACGGGGACGATCTCGTCCTTGAACTTGCCGGCCTTCATCGCCGCTTCCGCCTTGTTCTGCGAGGCGACCGCGAACTCGTCCTGCATCTGGCGCGTGATCTGCCACTGCTTGGCGACGTTCTCCGCGGTGTTGCCCATGTGATAGCCGTTGAAGGCGTCCCACAGGCCGTCCTTGATCATGGTGTCGACCATGTCGAAGTTGCCCATCTTCACGCCGTTGCGCAGATGCGCGCAGTGCGGCGCCATGCTCATGGACTCCTGGCCGCCGGCGACCACGATATCGGCGTCGCCATTGGCGATCTGCTGAAAGCCGAGCGCCACCGAACGCAGGCCCGAACCGCATAGCTGGTTCACGCCCCAGGCGGGGCTCTCGACCGGGATGCCGGCGGCGATGGAGGCCTGGCGCGCCGGGTTCTGCCCCTGCCCCGCGGTCAGGATCTGCCCCATGATGACTTCATTGATACGTCCTGGTTCGACGCCGGCCCGCGTCATCGCCGCCTGAATGGCGATCTTGCCGAGTTCATGCGCCGGCAAATTGGCGAATGCCCCGTTGAAGGCGCCGACAGGCGTGCGGGCGGCGCTCACAATGACGATGTCGTCGGCCATCGAAAACTCCTTTTGCGGTCGGTTGCGCGGGCTGGCGGCTTTTTGGCGCGCTGCCGCATCCTCAGGCCGTCCGGGCAGCCGTGTCAACACGGGACACCGAGCGGATACGCCCGAGAATTGGCGCTTTTTCACCCCTTCCGCAAGGGTCGCCGCAGCGCGGGGGAACGCCTCCCGCGCCGCCACAAAACGGCTGGCTCAGGCAAGCGGAATACGGCTATGCTCAAGCACTGGGCAGGGAGACGCGTGGGCACCATGGCCGAAGAAAAAGAACCGATCAAAATCAAAAAATACGCCAACCGGCGGCTCTACAACACCGGGACCAGCACCTACGTCACGCTCGAGGACCTCGCCGTCATGGTGAAAAACGGTGAGGATTTCCTCGTCGAGGACGCCAAGACCGGCGAAGATATTACACGCTCGGTGCTGGCGCAGATCATCTTCGAGCAGGAGGCCAAGGAAGGCCAAAGCCTGATGCCGATCGCCTTCCTGCGCCAGATGATCCGCTTCTACGGCGACAGCATGCAGATGCTGGTGCCGCGCTATCTCGAACAGTCGATCGACACTTTCACCCGCGAGCAGGGCAAATTTCGCGAACAGATGGCGCAGGCTTTCGGCGGCGCCGGCTTCGGTCCGCTCGAGGATCAGGTGCGGCGGAACATGGAGATGTTCGAGAAGACATTCGCCATGTTCGCGCCCTTCGCGCGCGGCCAGGGCAGCGGCCAAGGCAGCGGCCAAGGCAAGACCGCGGACAAGCCGGCGGCCTCCGGCGGCGGCGGCGACATGGACGAGCTCAAGCGGCAGATCGACGATATGCAGAAGCGGCTGGATAAGCTCGGGAAAGAATAAGCGCTACGCGCTGGCCGCCTGGCCGTTGCCGCCGATCCAGGGCCGCTCGCTGGTGGCAAGCCCGATCAGCGCGCCCTGCAGATAATCGCAGCCCCATTCCGACAAGACCTTCGCCGCTTCCTCGTCCTGCACCCATTCGGCCACCGTCTTGAGGCCGAGCCGGCGCGCCAGATCGACCAGCGTTTGCACGAAAGCGCGGTCGTCGCTCGACTTCATCAAATTCTGCACGAAGGCGCCGTCGATCTTCACGATATCGACGCCGAGCTTGCGCAAGTTGCGGAACGAGGTGTGGCCGGCGCCGAAATCGTCGATGGCGATACGGCAGCCGAGATCCTTGACGCGGGTGACGAAACCGCGCGCGTCGTCGACGTCCTGGATGGCGGCGGTTTCGGTGATCTCGACGATCAGCCGCTCGGCCGCGCCGCGATTGGCGCGCAGCATCGCGCCGAGCCCCAGCCACCAGTCCGGATCGACCGCGGAAGCGGGAGAAACGTTGACGCTGGCGTGCAGACCCGGCACGGCGGCAAGCTCGTTCACCACCAGTTCCAGCATGCGGTGATCGAGCATGCGGATCAGGCCGACGCGCTCGGCCACCGGAATGATCTCGTGGGCGTGCGCGATGCCGCCGTCGGCGCGCTGCACGCGCATGAGGCATTCGTAGAACGCGACCTTGCGGCTATTCGCCTCGACCACCGGCTCGAAGGCAAGCGCGATGCGGCGGTCATTGAGCGCCGTCACGATCTCATCGGTCGCCCGCATGCTGTCGCGCCGCATGGCATCGCGCTCCACGTTCGGCCGGTAGGCGACGAAGGAGCCGTGGCGGCGTGCGCGGGCGGTATGCAGCGCGTCGATCGCGCGCGAGAAGATTTCCGGCACCGTGCGGGCGTGGCGCGGTGCGGTCACGCCGCCGATGGTCACCGTCACCGCCACCGGGCCGGCTGAAGTCGGGATGGTCTCGTCACGCACGCCGGTGAGCAGCCGCTCGGCGGCGACGTTCAATTCGTCGGTGGTGCAGCTGGTCAGGACGACGCCGAACTTGTTGCCCGAGAAGCGGCCGAGATGATCCTTGCCGCGCAGGCGCGCACGGATGCGCTTGGCGACCTTGGCGATCACCTCCTCGGCGGCATCGAAGCCGTAGGCCTCGTTGAGCCGGCCGAGATGATCGACGGAGACCAGCAGGAAACCGCAGGAGCCGCGAAAGCGCGTCGCCGCCTCCAGCGTGGCGGCAAGCGCCTCGGTGAGCTGCGCGCGGTTCATCTCGCCGGTGAGCGGATCGTATTTGGCGAGCTTGGTGAGCCGCTCTTCGCGCTCATGGCGCGCGTCGATCGCGCGCACCACGCCGTGCGCACGCAACGGCTTGCCGTCCGGACCGGCGAACCAGCGGCCGGTGTCTTCCAGCCAGGTCTTTTCGCCGGTGTCGGCGCGCTTGAAAGCGTATTGCACCTGATAGGCAACGCCGGCGCCTTGATCGCTCTGGCCGCCCTGCAGGATGGCGTCGCGGCGGCTGTGTCCGTCCTCGGCCTCGACCCGCGCGGCGAAGTCGCGGCCACTGGCGACGGCGGCGGCGGCGGCGACCGACAACAGCGGCAACATTGCCGCTCCAGCTCAAGGCGTCGCTGTCGAGCCGCCATTCATAGGCGGCCTCGCCGATCGAATTAAGGATTGCCGCCGCATCGGGCGCGCCGGCCGGAGAATCGAAACGGGTCACGCTCGCCCCTTTTTGGGAACGCCAGGCCCACGCCGGGCGTTGCTTCAGCGGAGTGGAGGCCCGGCCAAGTTACGGGCAATCCTTAAATAATTCGACAAACCGGCCGTAAGCGCCGTTGCGGCACGGCCCTTGCGGAGAAGAAGCCAGGCAAGGGCATCTTGTCCCGAATTGAGACAGACAATGCGCGTTGGTGACGTCAGGCAAGCATCTCCAGGCCCGGCCGCTGTGGCCGGCGGCGAGGCTGCGGCCGTGCCGGCCGAAAGCCGCGCGTTGGTGGTGTTGGCGCCGCCGCCGCCGTCGCCGACGGTCCCGACCGGCTATCGGCAGGCGCCGTTCCAGGTGCCGTTCCTTGCCCATCTGCTGGCGGTAAAGGGCCAGCACGCCCAGACGCGCGAGCGCCGCCGCGCCGCCCCGCACGAAGCGACTCGCGGCCTACCGCACGACCGCCAATCTCGTCCGCTAGTAGCCGAGCGCGCAGCCGTCCTTGCGCGATTCCGAGCCCGCGATCAGCACGCCGCGATCCCAATCGATCTTGACGGTCTGCGCGCCGCCCCAAGGCGACGCGGCCGTCGTCACCGTGTGGCCGCGCTGCTTGAGGCCCTCGATGGTCGCTTGCGGCGTGCCGCGCTCGACCTCGGTGTGCTCGTTCTCGAAGAAGAAGCGCGGGCGTATCGATCGCCTGCTGCACGTCCATGCCGTAGTCGAGCATGTTGAGGACGATCTGCACGTGACCCATGGGCTGATAATGCGCGCCCATGACGCCGAAGCTCATGTCGCAGCGGCCATCGCGCATGGCCATCGCCGGGATGATGGTGTGCATCGGCCGCTTGCCCGGGCCGAAGGTGTTGGGATGGCCGGCGGCAAGCGTGAAGCAGGCGCCGCGGTTGGTCAGCAGGATGCCCGTTTTCTCGGTGCAGATGCCGGTGCCGAAATTCGAATAGAGCGAGTTGATGAACGACACCGCCATGCGGTCGCGGTCGACCACGCTGAGATAGACCGTGTCATTGCCCGGCGCCGGCGCCGCCGGCAGCTTGGCGCGGCGCTTGAGATCGATCTTGGCCGCGAGCTTCTTGGCAAAACCCTTGTCGATGAGATCGGCCACCGGCACGCGCATATGCGGCGCGTCGGCGAGGTGCGTGTCGCGCACCGCGTAAGCGAGCCGCGCCGCCTCCAGCACCAGATGGAAGCGCTCGGGTCCGACCGGATCGAGCGCGGCGAGATCGAAGTTCTCCAGGATGTTGAGCATCACCAGCGCGGTGAGGCCCTGGCCGTTGGGCGGGATCTCGAGCAGATCGAGGCCGCGGTAATTGGTCGAGATCGGCGTCACCACATCGCCGCGGTGCTTGGCGAAATCCTCCGCCGTCAGAAACGAGCCGCGCGCGGCCACCGTCGCCGCCATGTCTTCGGCGATCTCGCCTTCGTAGAAGGCGCGCGCGCCCTTGGCGGCGATGATCTTGAGCGTCTGCGCCAAGGCCGGCAGGCGCACGATGTCGCCTTCCTTGGGCGCGTTGCCGTCGAACAGATAATGCTTGGTGGCGCCGGGATCGGCTTTCAGCTTGGCGACGTGCCGGCTCCAGTCCCAGGCGACGCGCTGCGATATCGGCCAGCCGTCTTCGGCATATTTGATCGCCGGCTGCAGCGCGCGCGCCAGATCGAAACGGCCGTGCGTCTTGAGGATCGCCTCCCAGGCATCGAGCGCGCCCGGCACGGTGACGGCGTGCACCGAGGTCATGCCGATCGCTTCCATGCCCTTGGCGCGCAGCGCCTGGTCGGAGGCGGTGGCGCCGGAACGGCCGGAGCCGTTATAGCCCCAGACCGGTTTGCCCGGCTGCGACACCAGCGTGTAGCAATCGCCGCCGATACCGGTGCTCTCCGGCTCGATCACGCACAGCGCGGCGCACGCGGCAACCGCGGCATCCGCGGCAGTCCCGCCGGCGCGCAGCGTGTCGACGGCGGCGAGCGTCGCCAGCGGATGCGAGGTCGCCGCCATGCCTTCGCAGGCGATGACGGGCGAGCGGCCGGGGAGTTGGAAGTCGCGGGCCATGAACGTGGATTGTCCGGTCAGGTCGAGATGTGCGGCAGGTTGCCTTCGACGGTAAGATCGCGCTGCGCCGAGCGCAGCGTCACGGCGAAGCCGCCGAGCACGTCGATGAAGCTGATGACCAGCAGCAGGAAGAAGGTCGCGGTCGCGCACTGCTTCACCAGCAGGAATTCGACCAGCATGCCGAGGAAAAGGATGAGCGACAGTCCGTGATCGACCACGGTGCGGATGCCGATGCGGGTCGACTTCATCACCTCGCCGAACAGCACCAGAATGCCGAGCGTCACCAGCATGTCGCCGGCCGACATGCTCCAGTCGCCGCCGGAGACCACATGCACGGTGGTGACGGCGCCGGTCCAGCTCACGCCCGGCATCAGGAAAGCGATGATGTTGTAGATCGCGAAGGGGATCAGCAGCAGCGGGAAGCCAAGCATGAACATCACAAAGCTTCCCGGTTTCGCCGAGCTTTAAGCCTCGGTCTTCACCTTCAGCACCTGGCGGCCTTTATACATGCCGGTCTTCAGGTCGATGTGGTGCGGACGGCGCAACTCGCCGGAATCCTTGTCCTCGACATAGGTCGGCCGCTTGAGCGCATCGGCGGAGCGGCGCATGCCGCGGCGCGACGGCGAGGTTTTTCTTTTCGGAACGGCCATGGACAGGAACTCCTGAAAATCCAAGATGTCGGTTGATTGCGGGGGCTTATAGAGGATGGATTAAGGCAAGGCTAGTGGGTCCGCAGGCAGGCGGCGGCACCCGCCGATTGCTCCGCGCGGCCGACATAAAGGCCGCCAAGCCGCCGCAAACCCGGACCCGGCCGGCGCGCGTCGCGGTCGTGCGGATTGGGCAGCGTGGCCGCCAGCAGTGCGGCCTGGTAGCGCGACAGGTCGCGCGCCGATCGGCCGAAGGCGCGGCGAGCGCCCGCCTCCGCCCCGAATTCGCCGTTGGGGCCCAATTCCGCGATGTTGAGGTAAATTTCCATGATGCGCCGCTTCGGCAGGATGAGGTCGATCCACAGCGACAGCGGGAATTCCAGCACCTTGCGCACAAAGCTGCGCCCCGGCCACAGGAACAGGTTCTTGGCGACCTGCTGGGTCAGCGTCGAGCCGCCGCGGATGTCGCTGAGGTCGTCGGCATCGTTGATGGCGTCGCGAATGCCCGCCAAATCGACACCGTAATGCTCGCAGAAGCGGCCATCCTCGGCGGCGATCACGGCCAGAGGCAGGCTGGAAGACATGCGAGCCAGCGGCAGGTACATGCGCTCGACGCGCTGGCCGGTCATGCGACGCCACAGCATCACCGTCGAGACCGGCTCGCCGAAGGCATAAAACGGCGTCAGCACGTAAGGCAGCAAAAGCACAAGCAATACGACGAATCCGGCCGCCCGCAGCGGCCGCGGCACGCGCGGCAGGCGCAACACGTCATGGGCAACGGACATGCGTTTGCCGGGCTGAGACATGGCGCCGAGACTAGCGCATCGCAGGACCTAATTGCGGCGAGCTGCGGCGGAGAGGTAAATGGCCGCATGGACGCCAGTTCCCCCAGGACTCCCCCATTGGACTTCGGTGCGCGGCTGACCGCCATCGCGGGCGAGGCCGAGAGCCTGCTCGAGCGGCTGCTCGACGGCGCGGCGCTGCCCGGCGAGATCGCCCGGCCGCAGCGCCTGCTCGCCGCCATGCGGCATGGCGCGCTCGGCGGCGGCAAACGCCTGCGGCCGTTTCTGGTGGTGGAGAGCGCCGCGCTGTTCGGCGTCGCGCGCGCGGGCGCGCTGCACGCCGGCTGTGCGCTCGAACTCATCCATTGCTATTCGCTGGTGCATGACGACCTGCCGGCCATGGACGACGACGACCTGCGGCGCGGGCGGCCGACGGTGCACAAGGCCTTCGACGAGGCGACCGCGATCTTGGCCGGCGACGCGCTGCTCACGCTCGCCTTCGACGCCATGGCCGGCGCTGACGTGCATGCCGATGCCGCGGTGCGCATCGCGCTGGTGTCCGAGCTTGCGCGCGCGGCCGGCATCGGCGGCATGGCGGGCGGGCAGATGCTCGATCTCGCCGCCGAAGGCCGCTTCGAGAAAAAGCGCGCGCAGAGCAACAGCGAGATCGCGACGCTGCAGGCGATGAAGACCGGCGCGCTGTTGCGCTTTGCCTGCCGCGCCGGCGCCATCCTGGGCAAAGCCGACGCCGATGCGCTCAAGCGGCTCGATGCTTACGGCGTGGCGATCGGCCAGGCATTTCAGATCGCCGACGACCTGCTCGATCTGGAAAGCGATGCGGCCACGCTCGGCAAGGCGGCCGGCAAGGACGCCGCCGCCGGCAAGGCGACGCTGGTTTCAGCGCTCGGGCCCGAGGGCGCGCGCAAGCGGCTCGGCGAATTGGTCGCGCAGGCGGAAACGGCGCTGGCACCGTTCGGCGCGAAGGCCGATACTCTGCGCATGACCGCTCACTTCATCGCCGAGCGGCGGGCCTGACCATGGCCCGCAAAGCACGCCAGCCGGGGATGGTCGCGCGCTTTGTCCGCCTGCATGCGCGGCTGCTGATCTCGACCGCCGTTGGCCTTGGCGTCGCCGTGACGCTGACTCAAACGGACTGGCGAACGCCGACCAAATTTCTGACCGGCTGGAACGCCGGCGTCGCGCTTTATCTCATTCTGGTCTACTGGTTGATCCATCACGACACGGTGAAACAGATCCGCGCCCGCGCCGCGATCCAGGACGAAGGCGCCTTCGCGCTGCTCATTCTCACCGGCGCCGCCTCGATCGCCAGCCTGGTCGCTATCGTCGCCGAACTCGGCAACGCGCAAGCGGGCAGCGGCTGGCACGATCTCACGGTCGGCATGGGCACGATCGTTTTGTCCTGGCTGTTCATGCACACGATTTTCGCCACGCATTACGCGCACGAATATTATGGCGAGCGCAGCGACGACCAGGTCGGCGGGCTGAAATTTCCCGGTTCGCAGGGACCCGACTATTGGGACTTCCTGTATTTTTCGCTTGTCGTCGCCATGACCTGCCAAGTGTCCGACGTCGCGGTCACCAGCAAGGTCATCCGCCGCGTCGTCACGGTCCAGGGCGTGCTGTCGTTCTTCTTCAATCTGGCGATCCTGGCGTTGACCATCAACATGATCTCCAACCTGATCAAACCGGGCTGACGCCATGACGGCGGCTCTGCAGTCGCTGATGTTCATGATGGCGGTGCTGGCGGCCGTCGCGGTCGCGGCGCGGCGGCTCAAAATCGCGCCCTCCATCCTGCTGGTGATCGCCGGCATCGGCATGGCGCTGGTGCCCGGGCTGCCGAAAGTCGAGCTGGCGCCGGAAGCTGGTGCTGCTGGTGATCTTGCCGCCGCTGGTCTATTCGGCCGGCGTCGCCATGAGCTGGCGCGACTTCCGCTTCAATCTGCGGCCGATCGGCCTGCTCGCCTTCGGCTGCGTGCTGTTCACCACCTGCGCGGTGGCGGCGGCGGCGCATTATCTGCTGAAGTTCGACTGGGCGGTCGGCTTCCTGCTCGGTGCCATCATTTCGCCGACCGACGTCGTGGCGCCGCTCGCCATCGCACGCCAGCTCGGCATTCCGCGCCGCCTCGTCGTGGTGCTGGAAGGCGAAGGGCTCGCCAATGACGCCACCGCGCTGATGCTCTACCGCTTCGCCGTCGTCGCCGTCGTGCACCGGCACATTCTCGCTGCCGCAGGCGGCCGGCGACTTCGCGTCTGATCGTGGTCGGCGAGATGATCTACGGCATCGCGATCGGCTGGCTCAGCCTGCGATCTGCGGCAATGGTCGCACGATCCGCGCGTCGAGATCACGCTGTCGCTGATGACGCCCTATCTCGCCTTCTGGGTCCCGGACCATCTCGGCGGCTCGGGCGTGCTGGCGACCGTCGCCTGCGGACTCTACGTGAGCTGGAACGGGCCGCTGCTGATCCCCTCGGCCACGCGGCTGCAGGGCATCTTCTTCTGGGACCTGATCGTCTATCTGATCGAAGGCCTCCTCTTCCTGGTCACCGGGCTGCAGGCGCGCATGCTGATCGAGAACGTGCAGGCGGCTTCTCGCTTGCCAGGATTTGCTGACCGCGACCGGTTGTGGTGACGGCGTCGCCATCGTCGCGCCCGCTTCATCTGGGTGTTTCCAGCGACCTACATCCGCGCTGGGTCAATCCATGCGCTCGCCAGGCGTGACCCGTCGCCGGCCTGGCAAGGACCGTTTCTGTTGTCGCCTTCACCGGCATTCGCGGCGTGGTCTCGCTCGCGGCCGCGCTGGCCATCCCCTACACGATCGAAAACGGCCAGCCGTTTCCGCACCGCGACCTGATCCTGTTCGTCACCTTCGGCGTCATCATCGTCACGCTGGTCGGGCAAGGCATTGATGCTGCCGGCGTGATGCGCTGGCTTGGGCTCAACCGCCTCGGCAAAAAAGAGCATCGGGACGAGATCAAGGCTGAATTGCGCGCGCGCCAGGCCGCGCTCAAGCAGGTCACGAAAAGGCTGGACAGACTCATCAAGCAGCACGCCATCCCGGGCGATGCGCGCCGACCATTTGCGCACGCGCAACAAAATCCGCCTGCAGGTGCTGCCCGAAAACCTGACCGACGGCGTCGACCACTTGCGTCGAACCGCCAAGATCAAGGCCGAGCTGATCGAGGCGGAGCGCGCCTTCATCTTTCAGCTGCTGCGCGACGGCAAGATCACCGACGAGGCGCGCCGGCGCATCGAATACGAGCTCGATCTGGAAGAAGCCAGCGTCGCCAACCGCACGCAAGACGGCGGCGGGTGGTTCTAGATGGACGCACCGGCCGCGAGCGACGACTTCTACGCCAGCCTGCCGGTGTTTTCCGACTTCACGCAGGTGACGGACGAGGCGCGCTTTGCGCCGCTGCCGGACGGCTGGGTGGTCGGCGTCGCCGACATCGTGCAATCGACCAAGGCCATCGCCGAGAACCGCTACAAGGCGGTGAACATGGCGGGCGCGGCGGTGATCGTGTCGATCACCAATGCGCTGGCCGGCCGCGATTTTCCCTTCGTGTTCGGCGGCGACGGCGCGAGCTTCGCGGTGTCGGGCGCGGACGCGGACGCCGCGCGGCGCGCGCTCGCGGAGACCGCGCGGTGGGTGAACGAAGACCTCGATCTGACCATGCGCATCGGCATGGTGCCGGTCGCGTGACATTCGCGCGCAGGGGCAAGACGTGCGCATCGCGCGCTACGCGCCGTCGGACAATATTTCGATCGCGATGTTTTCCGGCGGCGGGCTGGCTTACGCCGACGCCGCCGCCAAACGCGGCGAGATCGCGGTGCCACTGGCCGCGCCGGGCGCGCATCCCGATCTCAGCGGGCTGTCGTGCCGCTACGAGCTGATCCCGGCGCAACGCGGCCTGGTGCTGTCGCTGGTGGTGGCGCCGGGGCCGCAAGCGACGCCGCAGACGTTTCCGCGCCGCGGTCGAGGCGGTGACGCAGCATCGTCGAGCAGACGCCCGACGCCTCGCGCCCGCTGCCGGGGCAGCAGCTCAAGATGAAATGGCCGCCGGCCGGCTACGATCTGGAGGCGCGCGCGTCGCGCAAAGCCGGTGAATCGATCGGCGCGCGCAAGGTCAAGGTGCTGGCGAAGACGCTGGTCTTTTTCGTCATCATGCATTTCAAGCTGCGCGTCGGCCGCTTCATCCCGGAGAAATACGTCAGCGAGCTGATCGCCAATTCGGATTTCCGCAAATTCGACAATTCGCTGCGCATGGTGCTCGATTGCACGCCGCAGCTGGCGGACGAGATCGAGGAGTATCTCAAGCGCGCGGCGGCCGACGGCGTGGTGCGCTTCGGCACGCACCGGCAGAAGGCGGCGATGATGACCTGCTTCACGCCCTCGCCCACGAGCCCGAACCACGTGCATTTCATCGACGGCGCCGACGGCGGCTACGCGACGGCGGCGAGCGCGATGAAGGGCGCTCCTTAGTTATTGCCGGGCCGGACGGTGCCCACTTGAAATTTTGCTAACGGTGAGCTACATTGTAGCCCAAGGAGATCCAGCCATGACTGAAAATGCCGTTGTCCGCGCGCGCATCGATGAGCGCATCAAGAACGAAGCCGCCGCCGTCTTGGGCGCGATGGGGCTCACCGTGTCCGACGCGTTCCGCCTGTTGATGGTGCGCATCGCCAAGGACAAGAAGCTACCGTTTGCGCCACTGGTTCCCAATGAAGAGACCATCGCGGCGATGAAGGCAGCGCGGCGCAGTGAACTCACCACCGCCGGTTCGCCCGACAAGCTCGTGGCGCGTTTGCATGAGGACGATTAGGTACACGAACCGCTTCCAGCGAGATTACAAACGCGAGAGGGCGGGCCGCCACGGCAAGTCGCTCGACCGCGAACTAACCGCCGTGGTCCAACTGCTCGCCGCCGACACGCCACTGCCGCGGCGGAATTTCGATCATCCTCTGTCCGGCGAGTGGAACGACCACCGCGACTGCCACATCAAGCCCGACCTCGTTCTCATTTATCGCAAGCCGGACACAATGCATCTCGATCTGGTGCGGCTCGGGTCGCATAGCGAGTTGGGATTGTGAGAACGGCGGGAGCGTGCGCGGCTTGTGAGCCGACGGCGTGGTGCGCTTCGGCACGCACCGGCAGAACGCGGCCATGATGACGTGCTTCACGCCGTCGCCGACGAGCCCCAACCATGTGCATTTCATCGACGGCGCCGACGGCGGCTATGCGACCGCGGCGAGCGCGATGAAGGCCTCTCCTTAGTTGAGTGCCGGGCTTGACCCGGCAATCCATGAGATGGCAAGGCGATTGCAGAGTTATCGTAAGGCTCTCCCGTGGGCGCGTCATCATGGATGCGCGGGTCAAGCCCGCGCATTCGCCAAGGTCGTTGGAGGCTGAGTTATTCGGCAGCCGTGCGCGCGCTGCCGCCCGTGCCAAACCGGCGCTCGATGTAATCGATCACCATCTGCTTGAAATCGGCGCTCAAGGTCGGCCCGCGCAGCGTGGCGGCTTTCTTGCCGTCGATGAACACCGGCGCGGTCGGCTGCTCGCCGGTGCCGGGCAGCGAGATGCCGATGTCGGCGTGCTTGCTCTCGCCCGGGCCGTTGACGATGCAGCCCATGACCGCGACGTTGAGCGTCTCGACGCCCGGATAGCGCGTCTTCCATCCCGGCATCGAGTCGCGGATGAAGCTCTGGATGTCCTGGGCCAGTTCCTGGAACGTGGTCGAGGTGGTGCGGCCGCAGCCCGGGCAGGCCGCGACCAGCGGCACGAACGTGCGCAGGCCCATGGTCTGCAGCAGCTCCTGCGCCACCTGCACCTCGCGCGTGCGATCGCCGTTCGGCTCGGGCGTGAGCGAGATGCGGATGGTGTCGCCGATGCCCTGCTGCAGCAGCACGCCCATGGCGGCCGACGAGGCGACGATGCCCTTCGAGCCCATGCCGGCTTCGGTCAGGCCCGAGGTGCAGCGCGTAGTCGCAGCGGCGCGCGAGCTCGGTGTAGACCGCGATCAGGTCCTGCACGGCGGAGACTTTGGCGGAGAGGATGATGCGGTTCTTCGGCAGGCCGATGTCTTCCGCGCGCTTCGCCGACAACAGCGCCGACTGCACCATGGCCTCGTGCATCACCGCGCGCGCGTCGAGCGGCTCGGGCGACTTCGAGTTCTCGTCCATCAGTCTGGTGAGCAATTCCTGATCGAGCGAGCCCCAGTTGACGCCGATGCGCACCGGCTTGCCGTGCTTGATCGCCATCTCGACGATCTGCGTGAACTGCGGGTCGCGCTTGTTCTTGAAGCCGACATTGCCGGGATTGATGCGGTATTTGTCGAGCGCCTCGGCGCAGGCCGGATGATCGGTGAGCAGCTTGTGACCGATGTAATGGAAATCGCCGACGATCGGCACGGCGACGTTCATCTGCGCCAGCCGCTCCTTGATGTGCGGCACGGCGGCGGCGGCCTCGTCGCGGTCGACGGTGATGCGCACCAGCTCGGAACCGGCGCGGGCGAGCGCCGCCACCTGGCGCGCGGTGCCTTCGACGTCGGCGGTGTCGGTATTGGTCATCGACTGCACGACGATGGGCGCACCGCCGCCGACCTTGATGCCGCCGACATCGACCGTTGCAGTTTTGTGACGTTCCAGCGTGCTCATCTTGCGTCTTTCCGTGCCAGACAAATATGGCAGGGTCAACGCGGGCGCACCCCTCTCCCCGGCGGGGGCAGCGCGAGCGAGCGGGTGAGTGGCCCTATCGGGCCGCCGCAATTCAGACCGCTGCTTCGCGTCGGCGGCTCATTTCGTGCGATTCACCAGCACTAATCCGCCGGCGACCAGCGCCACCGCGGCGGCAAAGGCCGGCGTCAGCGGCTCGCCCAGCACCAGATGGCCGGCGGCGACCCCGCAAAGCGGCGACAGAAAAGTGAAGGCCGACAGCCTATTGGCGGAGTAGCGCACCACCAGCGCGAACCAGACCACGAAGGTGACGCTCACCACCCAGACGGTCTGATAGGCGAGCGAGCCGAGCGCCACCGCCGACGGCATGGCGGTGATCCGCTCGCCGAACACCAGCGCGCGCAAGCGCGAGGATCGGCGCCGAGACGACGAGCTGATACAGCATCACCTTTTCCGACGACACGCGGTTGAGCGCGCTCGCCTTGATCAGCACCGTGGTGGCCGCCCAGAACGCGGCGGCGCCGACCAGCATCAGGTCGCCCAGCGTCTGGCGCGGATCGAGCGCCGGCGTCGGCAGGCCGAAGGCGACGATGATGCCGGCGAACGACATGCCGAGCCCGAGCCATTGCGGCAGATGAAAGCGGTCGGTGGGAAAGAAGACGCGCGTGGCGAGCGCGACGAAGAACGGCGCGAGATAAAGGAACAGCGTGCCGCGCGTCGCGGTGGTGAAGAGCAGGCCGCGATAGATCAAGATGAACTCGACGCCGAACAGCACGCCGGCGGCGAGCCCGGCGACGAGCGTGCCGTCGCGCGCGGTCAACGCAATGCCGCGCGCCTTGGCCCAGGTCGCGACGATCAGCGTGGCGCCGCACGAGCGGATGGCGCCCTGCAGCAGCGGCGGAATGTCGTGGATGGCGAGCTTCACCGAGACCTGGTTGAAGCCCCAGGACAGGCACAGCACCACCATCGCGATCACGGCCAAGGCGTCGAGCGGACGGGTGTGGTGGTGGTGGCTGGACGCGGACGAACTGGACATGCGGCGCGGACTATGACGCCGCCTTGCAATGCGCGCAGATGCCGGAGATCTCGATCACCGGGGTCTTGGGCGTGAAGCCGGCGGCGCGCGAGGCCGACTTGATGGTGTCGGCGACCGCGGCGCTCGCCGCCTCGCCGACCGCGCCGCATTTCTCGCAGATCAGGAACACCACCGGATCGCCGCTGTCGTGATTGTGCACGCAGGCGATGAACGAGTTGCGGCTCTCGATGCGATGCACGAGGCCCTGCGCGCGCAGGAAGTCGAGCGCGCGATAGATCGTGATGGGCGCGATGCGGGCGCCGCGCACCGACAGCCGGTCGATCAGCTCGTAGGCGCCGAGCGGGGCGTGGCTCGCCAGCAGCGCCTGCAGCACGGCCCGGCGCATGGGCGTCAGCCGCTCGCCGCGCTCGGCGCAGAGCGCCTCGGCGTGCGCGAGGGCGTCGCTCGCGCAGCGCTCGTGGTCGTGGTTGGGCGCCGGGAAGGCCGTGCGCAGATTGGTGTTTCGAGCCAAAGGCTCCGCCTTTCGTGAGCCCCAAATGCGCACCAAGTGTAGCGCGCCCGATGCCGAGTCGCGAAAACCGCCCTGCCGTCCTATATATTGCATTGCAGCAAAAATGGGAGCAGGTTCCCCGCCCTGTTCCAAACACCCCCATTTGCGGCCCTTTGGCCGCATCCGACGAGGACAAACGATGTTGAAAGGCAAGACCGCGCTGGTCACCGGCTCCACCTCCGGCATCGGGCTGGCGATCGCCCGCGCGCTCGCCAAGGACGGCGCCAATGTGATGCTCAACGGCTTCGGCGACAAAGCCGCCATCGAGCAGGAGCGCGCCGGGCTGGAGAAGGAGTTCGGCGTCAAGGCGCGCTATTCGCCGGCCGACATGAGCAAGCCCGGCGAGATCGCCGCCATGATCGCCGGCACCGAAAAGGAATTCGGCGCGCTCGACGTGCTGGTCAACAATGCCGGCATCCAGCACGTCGCCAACATCGAGGATTTCCCGGTCGAGAAATGGGACGCCGTCATCGCCATCAATCTGTCGTCCTCGTTCCACAGCATCCGCGCCGCGGTGCCCGGCATGAAGAAGCGCAAATGGGGCCGCATCATCAACATCGCCTCCGCGCACGGGCTGGTGGCGAGCGTGCAGAAGGTCGCTTACGTCGCGGCCAAGCACGGGCTGGTCGGCCTGACCAAAGTGGTGGCGATGGAAACCGCCAATGCCGGCGTCACCTGCAACGCCATCTGCCCGGGCTGGGTGATGACGGCGCTGGTGGCGCAGCAGATCGAGGCGCGCGCCAAGGCGGCCGGGCAGAGCTTCGATGAAGCCAAGCGCATCCTGGTGGCGGAGAAGCAGCCGATGCAGGAATACACCTCGCCGGACAACATCGGCGCGCTCGCGGTGTTCCTGGCGAGCGACGCGGCCGCCACCATCACCGGCTCGGCCTATTCGATCGACGGCGGCTGGACGGCGCAATGAATATTCTCTCCCGCGCCTTCGGCGGCGACAAACCGGACAAGCCGCGCGCGCAAAGCGCATCAATCTGGCGCTGCAGGGCGGCGGCGCGCACGGCGCTTTCACCTGGGGCGTGCTCGATCATCTGCTGGAGGACGGCCGACTCGGCATCGAAGGCATTTCCGGCACCTCGGCCGGCGCGGTCAACGCGGTGATGCTGGCCGACGGCCTGCGGCGTGGCGGCCCGCAAGAAGCGCGCAAGCGTCTTGCCGACTTCTGGCGGGCGGCGAGCCTCGGCGGCGACCTGCCGCCGCTGCAGCGCGCGGTCGCCGAGCGGCTGTTCTCGCTGGTGCCGACCGAGGGCTCGCCGACCTTCAATTGGCTGGCGGCCTGGTCGCAGTATCTTTCGCCTTACGATCTCAATCCGCTCAACATCAATCCGCTCAAGGACCTGGTCGAACGCTTCGTCGATTTCGACGGCTTGCGCGCCGATCCGCGTCCGATCTTCATCGCCGCCACCAATGTGCAGACCGGGCAGCTGCATATATTTCCGCACGACAAGATCTCCGCCGAGGCGGTGATGGCCTCGGCCTGCCTGCCGGCGGTGTTCCGCGCGGTCGAGATCGACGGCGTGCACTATTGGGACGGCGGCTATCTCGGCAATCCGGTGCTCTATCCGTTCTTCCGCGCCACGCCGGCCGAGGACGTGCTGATCGTGCAGATCAACCCGCTGGTGCGCAAGAAATTGCCGACCTCGACGCGCGAGATCATGGCGCGCGTCAACGAGATCACCTTCAACGCGCCGCTGATGGCGGACCTGCGCGCCATCGAATTCGTCAACCGGCAGATCGACGCCGGCCGCATTCCGCGCGGCACCGGCAAGAACGAATACCGCCGCATCAACGTGCACCGCATCGTGCTGGAAGGCCTGGGCGAGCGTTTCGCCTCCGCCACCAAGCTGCGCAACGACTACGATTCGTTCCAGCTGCTGCGCAAGCTCGGCCAGCGCGCGGCGCGACGCTTTCTCGACGCGCATTACGCCGATATCGGCGTCAAGAGCAGCATCGATCTCGATGCCGAGGTGTACGCCGAGCGCGGATAGCTGCTTTTTACTCTCCCGCTTGCGGGGAGAGGTCGACGTTCGAGCGAAGCGAGAATGTCGGGTGAGGGGGCGTAGCCGCCAGGTTCAGACTTGTAGCAACGCCCCCTCACCCCGACCCTCTCCCCGCAAGCGGGGAGAGGGAGCGCGCGACCGTGATATGCTGCGCGCATGACGGAACTCAGCGCCGAAATCGGCCACACGCGGCTCGACATTGTCGTCGCCGACATCACCACGCTCGACGTCGCGGCCATCGTCAACGCCGCCAACCGCTCGCTGCTGGGCGGCGGCGGGGTGGACGGCGCCATCCATCGCGCGGCGGGGCCGGAGCTCTACGAGGAATGCAAAATGCTGGGCGGCTGCGAGACCGGCTCGGCCAAGATCACGCGCGGCTACGCGCTCAAGGCGCGCCACGTCATCCACGCGGTCGGGCCGGTATGGAACGGCGGCGGCAGCGACGAGGAGGCGCTGCTCGCCTCCTGCTACCGCACCGCGCTCGATCTCGCGGCGGCGCATGCGCTGACCTCGATCGCCTATCCGGCGATCTCCACCGGCATCTATCGCTTTCCGGCCGATCTTGCCGCGCGCATCGCGGTCGGCACGGTCGCCTCCGAGATCGCCGCCCGCCCGCGCGGCATCGACCGCGTGGTGTTCTGCTGCTTTGCGCCGGAGAGCGCCGAGCACCACAAGGATGCGTTCGCGGAGTTGGGGTTGGTCTAGACCTTCGGGTCCACGTCCAGCCGCACCACCCAGTTCTCCAGTCCCGCTTTCGCCGCCGGATAGAGCTTCAACACCTCCGGGTCGTGGCCCGGCACGATGTGCTGGCGCGACGAGGCGAGCTTTTGGATCGTCTTGTAGCCCTCGAGCGTGTCGCCGACGCTGTAAGTGATCGGGAACACGCGGCCCTCGTCGATGTGCGAATAGAGGTGGATGCAGTCGGAGGCGACCACGACAGTAGCCGCGCTTGGTCTTCACCCGCACGCATTGCAGGCCCTTCGAATGGCCGCCGATCTTGTGCACGGTGATGCCGGGGGCGAGCTCCTCGACGCCGTCGTGGAAGTCGACGCGATAGGCGAACACCTTGCGCACCATGGCGTGCACGTCGCTCTCGCTGAACGGAATGCGCAGCGTCTGGTGGCACATGCAGCGGCCGGTGGCGTAGGCCATCTCGGTGTCCTGCACGTGATAGCGCGCGTTGGGGAACAGGTCGTAATTGCCGGCGTGGTCCCAATGCATGTGGGTGGCGATGACGTGCTCGACCTTGTCGGGCTGCACGCCGAGCGCCTTGAGCCCCTCGCCGACCGGATGGATGATCTTGCGGCCGCGCTCCTTGGCGGCCGCTTCGTCGAAGCCGGTGTCGCAAACGAAGGTGCCGTGCGGCCCTTTGATCACCCAGACGTAATAGGAAATCGACGTCATCTCGTCGTGCGGGTCGCCGAAGATGTAGTTCTCGGCGCGCTTGCGCGCGTGCGTGGCATAAGCGACGGCGTAGACCTCGTGGATGTCGTCGCTCATGACGCCTTCCCCACGGTGACGCCGGCGCGCTTCTCGATCATCTTCACGATCATCGTGAAATCCGAATTCGCCGCCGAACTCGGAATTGGTGATCTCCCACTGGTCGAGCACGGCGGTCATCACCTCGTCGGGAACGCCGAGCGAGCGTGCTTCCTCGACGCACAGGCGCACGTCCTTGAGCATCAACCCGGTGGCGAAGCCGTAGTTGAAGGTGCGCGGCAGGATCGCCTGCGGGAATTTTCCGTCCGACGCGGTGGTGCGGCCGGAGCCGGCATTGATGACGTCGATCATGACTTTCGGATCGAGCCCGGCTTTGACGCCCATGGCGACCGCTTCGGCGGTCGCCGCCATGGCGGTGGCGGAGAGGAAATTGTTGGCGAGCTTCATGGTCTGCGCCATGCCCGGCTTGTCGCCGATGACGAACACGCGGCCGAACACCGCGAGCGCGTCCTTCACCACGTCGATGTCGGCTTGCGGGCCGGAGACCATGACGGCGAGCGTGCCTTTGGTGGCGCCGCCGACGCCGCCCGACACCGGGCTATCGATCTGCACGATGTTCTTCTTGGCCAGCTCCGCGAAAATCTCGGCGGCGACGCGCGAGCCGGTGGTGGAGAGATCGACATAGCGCTTGATGCGCTTGCCGGCGATGACGCCGCCTTCGCCGAGCGCGACCTTTTGCGAGATCTGCAGCGACGGCAGGCTCGCCATCACGGTCTCGACGCGGTCGGCGACGTCCTGCGGCGAGGAGGCGAGCTTGGCGCCCATCGCCACGAAAGGCGCCACCGCGTCGTTGCGGGTGTCGTAGACGATGAGCTTGTGGCCGGCCTCGATCAGGCGCTTCGCCATCGGCGCGCCCATGTTGCCCAGCCCGATGAAGCCGATATCCATTGTCGTTCCATCCCTTTGTTTTTGGTCGGCGCGACTTTGCCCGATGAGGCGCGTTGCGTCACCAATACCCCATTGACGTTATTATAAGGATGCTTATTATATCGGGGCTGAATAAAGGAGCCCGAATGCCGCAGCAGCCCGTCACCCGCGAAATCGCCGTCAATATCATGGACGTAGCCCGCATGCTGCGGACCTACGCCGACCAGCGCGCCCGCCAGTTCGGCATCTCACGCGCGCAGTGGGTGGTGCTGATCCGGCTCGACCGCTCCGAAGGCCTCAAGCAGTCCGAGCTCGCCGAAATCCTCGACCTGCAGCCGATCTCGCTCACCCGCCTGCTCGACCGGCTGGCCGAGAACGGGCTGATCGAGCGCCGCGCCGATCCCAACGACCGCCGCGCCAACCGGCTTTACCTGACGCCGGCCGCGCGCCCGCTGATCGAGCAGCTCGGCAAGCTCGGTCTCGACATGATGGGAACCGTGCTCGACGGGCTCGACGGCAAGGCCAACGAGCGGCTGCTGCGCGACCTCACGCTGATGAAGGACAATCTGCGCGCCGCCATCGCCCGCAACTCTACCGAACAGCAAAGCGTTAAAGCGTCATGAGTGAAAAGAACTTGAAGATCGTGCCGGCACCCGCAGCCGTTCCTGAAACCAAGGTCGAGGCGAAGACGCGGCCGGGCGAACAGGCCGCGGGCGAAGCGCCGCACCGCGCGCGCCGCAAGCGCCCCAACCGCAAGCAGCTGCGCACGATCCTGCTGGTCGCGCTGCCGGCGATCGCAATCGTGCTCGGCGGCGCGTTCTGGCTGATGGGCGGCCGCTACATCTCCACCGACAATGCCTATGTCGGCGCGCAGAAGGTTCTGATCACGCCCGATATCTCCGGCAAGATCATCCACGTCGCCATCGTCGAAGGCCAGCACGTCAATCCGGGCGACGAGCTGTTCACGCTCGATCCCCTGCCCTACAAGCTGGCGCTCGACGCCGCCAAGGGCAAACTCGACGCCGCGCGCAGCGATTACGACAAGCTCAAGACCAACCTGAAATCGCTCGTCACGCTGGCCGATCTGGCGCAGAAAAACGTCGAGCTGAAGAAGCGCGATCTCGAGCGCAAGACCACGCTGGTCAATTCGCAGGCCGGCTCGCGCGCCGACGTCGATACCGCGGAGTCGAACATGGTGACCGCGCAATTGCAGGCGCAGTTCACCGTGCAGCAGCGCGAGTCGACGCTCAACCAGCTGCTCAACAACCCAGACCTGCCGCTGGCCGAGTTCCCCGAATACGCCCAGGCCAAGGCCGCGCTCGACGACGCCCAGCGCAATCTCGAGCACACCACCATCCGCGCGCCGATGTCCGGCACCGCCACGCAAGTCGACAACATCCAGCTCGGCCGCTTCATCGCCGCCGGCGGCCGATCCTGAGCGTGATCGACGACCAGGCGCCCTGGGTCGAGGCCAATCCGAAGGAAACCGACATCACCTATCTGCGCGTCGGCCAGAGAGCGACGCTCGACGTCGACAGTTTCCCCGATCACACCTTCAAAGGTCACGTCGTCGCGGTGAGTCCCGGCACCGGCGCGCAGTTCTCCATCCTGCCGCCGCAGAACGCCACCGGGAACTGGGTCAAGGTGGTGCAGCGCGTGCCGCTGCGCATCGCCTTCGACAAGGACGAGAACACGCACCTGCTGCGCTCCGGCATGAGCGTGAACGTCGAGATCGACACCGGCCACAGCCGCATCCCGTTCATGTCGGCTCCGCTCAAGGACGAATCTAAAGCCGCCGCCAAATGAGCCCGCGCTTCGCATCGATGCCGCCGAAAACCTTGCGCATGCTGGTGACGGTGTGCGCGATGACGGCGACCATCATGCAGGCGCTCGACACCACCATCGCCAACGTCGCGCTGCCTTACATGCAGGGCTCGCTGTCGGCCTCGCTCGACCAGATCAACTGGGTGCTCACGTCCTACATCGTCGCCGCCGCCATCATGACGGCGCCGATCGGCTGGCTGGCCGACCGCTTCGGCCGCAAGAAGCTGTTCATCATTTGCGTCGCCGGCTTCACCGTCGCCTCGTTCCTGTGCGCGCTGGCGCAGAACATCGAGCAGATGGTGCTGTTCCGCCTGCTGCAGGGCATGGCGGGCGCCGCGCTGGTGCCGCTGTCGCAATCGGTGCTGCTCGATTCCTATTCGGTGGAGGAGCGCGGCTCCGCCATGGCGATCTGGGGCGTCGGCGTGATGCTGGGGCCGATCATGGGCCCGACGCTGGGCGCCTGGCTGACCGACAATTACTCCTGGCACTGGGTGTTCCTGATCAACCTGCCGATCGGCGTCATGACCGTGATCGGCATGCTGCTGTTCATGGAGGAGACGCACCGGCACGAACACCTACGTTTCGATTGGTTCGGCTTCATCGCGCTCGCCATCGGCATCGGCTCGCTGCAACTGCTGCTCGACCGCGGCGAGCAGGTCGGCTGGTTCGGCGCCAATGAAATCTGGATCGAGATGATCGTCTCGGTCACCGGCTTCTATTATTTCTTCGCGCACTCGCTGACCACGCCCGAACCGTTCATCCGCTTCGACATGTTCAAGGACCGCAATTTCGTGTCCGGCTGCCTGTTCATGCTGGTGATCGGCGTGGTGCTGTTCGGCACCATGGCGCTGATCACGCCGTTCATGCAGACGCTGCTCGGCTATCCGATCCAGACCGCCGGCTTCCTGCTCGGCTCGCGCGGCGTCGGCACGCTGCTCACCATGATGGCGGCGCCGCGGCTGATGCGCATGGTGGAATCGCGCTATCTCATTTTGTGCGGGCTGCTGCTGTCCGGCGGCACGCTCTACGTGATGACCGGCTGGTCGTTCGACACCACGCAATACACGATCGTGACCACCAGCATCGTGCAGGGTGTCGGTCTTGGCCTGCTGTTCGTGCCGGTCACGAACGTGGCGTTTTCGACGCTGCCCGGCAACATGCGCAACGGCGGCACCGCGATCACCACCTTGCTGCGCAATATCGGCTCCTCGGTCGGCATTTCCATGGTGATCGCCAACCTGACCAGCAAGACCACCGAGATGCATGCGCGCATCACCGAATACGTGACGCCGTTCAACGATGCGCTGCAGATGCCGGACGTGGCGGCGAATCTGAACGTGCACACCGACATGGGCCGCACCATGCTCGATGCCATCGTCACCCAGCAGGCGATGATGATCGCCTATCTCAACGACTATAAATTGCTGATGGTGCTGACGCTCGCCATGGTGCCGCTGGTGCTGATCATCGGCACCAGCAAACGCAAGCTCACCGAAAAGGACCTAGAAGACGCGGTGGTGGTGGACTAACCAGCTAGCCCTTCTGCCCGTTTTTGATGTCGTTGAAGCGGGCCAGCGCCTGTTCGAACTTGTCGTTGAACAGCCACATCGCATCGAGGATTTCGCGGAAAGTCGCGGATTTTTTCGCCCGATCGGCCTTGCCGAAGGTGAAGATGCTGTTGTTGCGCAGGTACTTCATGATCCGCGCGTCGGAGATTTTGTAGTCGAGCAGCTTGTCCGATTTGAGCGCCGCCCGCGTCGGCGTCGGAATGATCTGGATGAGCTCGAAGAACTTCATCTGGTCGATCGGGCTCGGGCAGGATTGTCACGATCGCCGGGATCTGCGCGAACAGGTCGGCATGCGCGCCCATCAGGCCGTCGCGCACCGCGATCCAATGATTGAGCCGGTGATCGAGGTCGCCGACCCGCGCCTGTTCCTTGTCGTCGCGCGCGACCAGCGCCGGGATCGAAGGTCGCGATCTCCTTCTTGATCGCCGCCCACTTCCTTCGCCCGCCGCGGTCTTCGGACATGCCGGTTTGCAGGCTGCCTTTGTATTTGTTCGAGCGCGCATTGCCGATGTTCTGATGGCCGTTTGTCTCGGCAAAGAAGATGCCGAGGCCGATGAGCCCCGCCGCGTCGGCATTCGCCGCATCGAGGCCTTTGGCCCGCGCGATTGCGCGCGAGAGGTCGACGACGTCTTTCAGCGGCGTATCGGAGTTTTGCGCGTTCGCGGGCGGCGCCTCCATGATGGCGAAGAGATTGCGGTATTCATCGATCAGCGGCTCGCTGTCGGCATCGAAATAGGCCGGCGGAATGCCGAATTTATTGGGCCGTCCGATCCTGGCTGGGACGGCGTCGGTGAGGTCCTTGTAGGCGCTCATCATGTTGATGCGCGCGACATAGAGGGCCTGCCCCGGCAAGTCCGGCAACTCTTCATGCGCATCGATCTGCGCGCGCCGCTCGCGCAAGACCGCCTTAAACGCGTTCACCGTGTCGTTATATGTCGTGAGCGCATCCAACTGCGGTTTGCTGAGCGTGGCGGGCTCGTTTGGCGCGGCCGAAACCACGCCGTGAAAGAGCGTCGCAAGCAAGACGCAAGCGAGAGCCGCCACGGCGCGTGCCATCGCTCTCACGACAAGAATTCCTTTTTGATCCGCTCGGTGTGTTCGCCCAGCGCCGGGATCGGGCCGTAGGTCCTCGTCTCGTTGGCGCGCTGCGGCGCCGGCGCCGGGATACTCGCCGGCCCGCTCGGCGTGCCGACCGTGATGCGCCGCAAATGCGGATGTTTCCCGAGCAACTCTGAATCGTTGACGCGCGCGAAGGCGATGTCGGCGGCGGCCAGCGTCTTCATCAACGGTTCGACGTCATGGGCCGAGAAGACGGCGGCGACCTTGGTATTGGTCTCGTCCCGATGCGCCAGCCTGCTCGGCACGGTCGCAAATTTCTCGTTCGTGCCGAGCGCGGCGTCGCCCAGCACCTTGTCGGCCAATACGCGCCATTCGCGGTCGTTCTGGATCGCGATCAGGATGTCGGCGCCATCGCGCGTCTTGAACACGCCATAGGGCACGATCGTGGGATGCGCGAGCCCGATGCGCTTGAATGGCTCGCCGTGCTCCTGGTTCAGCAGCGGGATGGTCATCCATTCCGCCATGGCGTCGAACATCGAGATGGAAATTTCGGCGCCCTGCCCGCTGCGGCCGCGCGCGATCAGCGCTTCCAGAATCGATTCGTAGGCTTCCAGGCCCGCGGCAATGTCGACAATGGAAACGCCGACCCGCGCCGGCGCCTCCGCCACGCCCGTCACCGAGGAAATGCCGGACTCGGCCTGGATCAGCAGATCGTAGGCCTTGCGTTGCGCGTAAGGGCCGCTCTCGCCGTAGCCGGAGATCGCGCAGCAGATCAGCCGCGGGTAATCCTTGCGCAGGCGCTTGAAGGAAAAGCCGAGCTTGGCGAGCGCCCCGGGCTTCAAGTTCTGCACGAACACGTCGGCCTTGGCGAGCATGGCCTCGAGCAGTTTCTTGTCGTCGTCCTTGGTGAGGTCGAGCACCACCGACTGCTTGCCGCGGTTGAGCCAGACGAAGTGGGCGCTCTCGCCGTGCACGATGTAATCGTAATGGCGGCGAAATCGCCTTCCGCCGCTCGTCCTTGCGCACGCGCTTGAAGGCAAAGCCGAGCTTGGCGAGCGCGCCGGGCTTCAGGTTCTGCACGAACACGTCGGCCTTGGCGAGCATGGCCTCGAGCAGTTTCTTGTCGTCGTCCTTGGTGAGGTCCAGCACCGCCGACTGCTTGCCGCGATTGAGCCAGACGAAATGGGCGCTCTCGCCGTGCACGATGTAATCGTAATGGCGGGCGAAATCGCCCTCCGGCCGCTCGACCTTGATCACGCGCGCGCCGGCGTCGGCCAGCCGGCAGGTGCATTGCGGCGCGGCGACCGCCTGCTCGATCGAGACGACGAGGAGGCCTTCGAGCGGCAATGGCATCTCAGTACGACCGCGGCAGGCCGAGCACGTGCTCGGCCAGATACGAGAGGATCATGTTGGTCGAGATCGGCGCCACCTGATAGAGCCGCGTCTCGCGGAACTTGCGCTCGATGTCGTATTCCTCGGCGAAGCCGAAACCGCCATGCGTCTGCACGCACATGTCGGCGGCAAACCACGAGGCGTCGGCCGCCAGCAGCTTGGCCATGTTGGCCTCCGGGCCGATCTCGCCGCCGGCCTCGTATTTGCGCGCCGCCTCGTGCACCATCAATTCGGCGCCGCGCATCTGCGCATAGGCGCGCGCGATCGGGAACTGCACGCCCTGGTTCTGCCCGATCGGCCGCTCGAACAGCACGCGCTCCTTGGCGTAGCGCGAGGCCTTGTCGATGAACCATTTGGCGTCGCCGATGCATTCGGCCGCGATCAGGATGCGCTCGGCGTTCATGCCGGAGAGGATGTAGCGGAAGCCCTGGCCCTCCTCGCCGATCAGGTTTTCCGCCGGCACGCGCAGGTCGTCGAAGAAGATCTGCGTGGTGGCGTGGTTCATCATGGTGCGGATCGGCGTGATGGTCATGTTGGCCGTCTCGGCGAGATGCATGTCGACGATGAACACCGAAAGCCCATCGGTGCGCTTCTTGACCTGCTCGCGCGGCGTGGTGCGGGCGAGCAGCAGCATCAAATCGGAATGCTCGGCGCGCGAGGTCCAGATTTTCTGGCCGTTGACGACGTAATGATCGTTGCCCTCGCGCCGCGCGGTGGTGCGCAGCGCGAGCGTGTCGGTGCCCGAGGTCGGCTCGGTGACGCCGAAGGCCTGCAGGCGCAACTCGCCGCTGGCGATCTTCGGCAGATAGCGCTTCTTCTGATCGGCGCTGCCGTGCCGCAGGATCGTGCCCATCGTGTACATCTGCGCGTGGCAGGCGGCGCCGTTGCAGCCGGCGGCATGCACTTCTTCCACGATCGCCGCAGCAGCGCCGATGCCGAGCCCGCTGCCGCCGTATTCTTCCGGGATCAGCGCGGCGAGATAGCCGGCCTCGGTGAGCGCGGCGACGAAGTCCTTCGGATAGGCGCGCTCGCGGTCGAGCGCGCGCCAGTATTCGCCGGGAAACTTGGCGCACAGCGCGCGCACGCCCTCGCGGATATCGGCGTGGTCGGTGTCGCTCTTACTCATGCCTCACCCGACAATATCCGCGCGCCCGTTGTTGATCGCGACCACGTCGCGCTCGACCACGCGGGCGCGGAAGCTCGCCACATTGCCGTCGCGCCAGATCTCGGTGCGGATGGTCTCGCCCGGGATAGACCGGCGCCGAGAAGCGCCCGGCCATGCCGGTCAACCGCGCCGGATCGTAGCCGCAGACCGACTTGAGCAGAGCGTGACCGGCGACGCCGAAGGTGGCAAGCCCGTGCAGGATGGGCCGCGGAAAGCCCGCCGCCTTGGCGAATTCGGGTTCGGCGTGCAGCGGGTTGATGTCGCCGGACAGCCGGTAGATCAGCGCCATTTCCGGCCGTGTCGGCAGGTCGCAGATGATGTCGGGCGCGCGCTCCGGCAGCACGTGCGGCGCTGGCGCCTCGCGGGCCGGCCCGCCGAAGCCGCCATCGGCGCGGCAGAACGTGGTCTGCTTCAGGACGGCCAGCAATTCGCCGCTCGCCTTGTCGATGACCTGGCGCTCGGAGAACACCAGCGCGCCCTTGCCCTCGCCTTTGTCGATGACTTCGACCACGCGCGTCTTGCCGATCACCGTGCCCTGCGGCTTGACCGGCTTGTGCAGCGTGAAGGCCTGCTCGCCGTGCACCACCTTGTTCCAGGTGACGCCGCTGTCCGGATTGCGCAGCCAATAGGGCGTGTAGCCCTGCACCAGCGCGAAGGTCGGCAGCACTTTCAGATTTTTCTCGTAGACGAAGGCGAGCTCGTCTTCGTTCATCGGATCCTGGCCGAGGCCGAGCCCGAGCGCGTAGAGCATCACGTCCTTGGGGCCATAGCTGTGCTCGATCTCGGGAATTTTGAGCGCGAGCAGCTTGTCGTAGACGATGGCCATCGTCAGATCGGATCCCACGAGAACACATCGCTCGAACGATCGAGCGGCGTGAGCGAGGGGCCGAAGGCGCCTTTGAGCTGCTCGGCGATGCGCGCCGGCGTCCAGCCGTCGGAGCGGTGCATGACGCGGATCGGGCGCGGCTGGTTGAACAGGAAAATCTCGTTGTTGCGCACGGCGAAGATCTGCCCGGAGATGCCGTCCGCCGTGTCGGAGCCGAGATAGACCGCGAGCGGCGCGATCTTGTCGGGCGTCATCTGCTGGAAGCGCTCGACGCGGCGCTTTTCCTCTTCGGTCTGCGCCGGGATCGACTCGATCATGCGCGTGAAGGCAAAGGGCGCGATGCAGTTCGAGCGCACGCCGAAGCGTTGCATGTCGAGCGCGATGCCGCGCGACAGGCCCATGATGCCGAGCTTGGCCGCCATGTAATTGGCCTGGCCGAAATTGCCGATCAGGCCGGAGGTCGAGGTCATGTGCACGTAGGAGCCCGAGCCCTGCTCGCGGAAATGGCCGGCGACCGCGCGGCTCATGTTGAACGAGCCGTTGAGATGCACGGCGATGACGTCCGACCAGTCGGAATGGCTCATCTTGTGGAAGATGACGTCGCGCAGGATGCCGGCATTGTTGACCAGAATGTCGACGCGGCCGAAGGCGTCGATCGCGGATTTGACGATCGCTTCCGCGTTCTTCGGCTCGGTGATCGACAACGTCGAGGCGATCGCCTCGCCGCCGGCCTTCTTGATCGCGGCGACCGCCTCCTGCGCAGGGCCTGCGTCGCTGCCCGCGCCGGTGAGGCTCGCGCCGATGTCGCAGACCACGACGCGCGCGCCTTCTTTTGCCATCAGCTCGGCGATGGCGCGGCCGATGCCGCGCCCGCCCCCGGTGACGATGGCGACTTTCCCCGCAACGATACCCGGCATCTACTTGCCCCAGACTTCCTCGGCCACCTCGACGATCATGCGCAGCTTCGCCCATTGCTCGTCTTCCGCCAAGGTATTGCCCTCCTCGGTGGAGGCAAAGCCGCATTGCGGCGACAGGCAAAGCTGGTCGAGCGAAATATATTTCGCGGCTTCATCGATGCGGCGCTTGATCTCGTCCTTCGCCTCCAGCCGGCCGCTCTTGGTGGTGACCAGGCCGAGCACGACCTGGCGGTCCTTCGGCACCATGCGCAACGGCTCGAAGCCGCCGGCGCGGTCGGTGTCGTATTCCATGAAGAAGCCGTGCACCTTGATCTGGTTGAACAGCACCTCCTGCACCGCCTCGTAGCCGCCCGAGCCCATATAGGTCGATTTATAGTTGCCGCGGCACATGTGCATGGTGATGGTCATGTCGCGCGGGATGTCCGACATCGCCGTGTTGATCAGATCGCCGTAGAGCGTGCCCATGCGATCCGGATCGTCGCCGCGGTCCTTCATCTTCTGCGCGATAGTTCTCGTCGCACAGCATGGCGATGAACACTTCGTCGAGCTGCAGATAGCGGCAGCCGGCGTCGGCGAAGGCGCGCACGGCCTTTTTGTAGGCCTGGCCGAGATCGTCGAAGAAGGCGTCGAGCTTGGGATAGACGTTTTTGTCGATCGGCGTCGGCAGCGGCCGGCCGTAAGCCGCCGACGGCGACGGAATGGTGATCTTGGGCGTGCGCTTGGTGTGCGCGGCGACGAACTTGAAATGCTCGATCATCGGATGGCCGGAGAAGCCGAGCTTGCCGGTGATCTTGAGGCCCTCGTTGCGCGTGTTGACGCCGGCGAAGGCAATGCCGGTGTCCATCACGTGCTTCTCGACGCCGTCGAGGCCCCAGAGGAAATCGAGATGCCACCAGGAGCGGCGGAATTCGCCGTCGGTGATCGATTGCAGGCCGACCTCTTCCTGCTTCTTGATGACGCGCTCGATCTCGCGGTCTTCGATCGCCTTGCAGTTCGGCGGCGCCGATGTCGCCCTTGGCGCGTTGCTCGCGCGCTTTCTTCAGCGCCGCCGGGCGCAGCAGACTGCCGACGTGGTCGGCGCGGAACGGCGGCTTGGTTCGTTTCATTTGCCCCACATCTCCTCGGCGAGTTCCACGATCATCGCGCAGCTTCGCCCATTGCTCGTCCTCGGCCAGGATATTGCCTTCCTCGGTCGAGGCGAAGCCGCATTGCGGCGACAGGCAAAGCTGATCGAGATCGATGAACTTGGCCGCCTGCTCGATGCGGCGCTTGAGCTCGTCCTTCGGTTCGAGCCGGCCCGGACTTCGAGGTGACGAGGCCGAGCACCACCGTCTTGCCCTTCGGCACCAGCCGCAGCGGCTCGAAGCCGCCGGCGCGGTCGCTGTCGTATTCCATGAAGTAGCCGTGCACGTTGATCGTGTTGAACAGGATCTCCGCCACCGGCTCGTAGCCGCCGCTCGCCACGAAGGTCGACTGAAAATTGCCGCGGCAGAGATGCATGGTGATGGTCATGTCGCGCGGGATGTCGGAGATCGCCGCGTTGATCATGCCGGCATAGATGTCCGGCAGCTTTTCGGGGTCGTCGCCGCGGTTCGGCGACCTGCGCGCGCAGTTTCGGGTCGCACAGATAAGTGAAGTTGACCTCGTCGAGCTGCAGATAGCGGCAGCCGGCGTCGGCGAAAGCGCGCACCGCCTTGCGGTAGGTCGCGCCGAGATCGCGATAGAACTCGCTCATGTCGGGATAGATCGATCTCCGGCACGGCGTCGCGGCCGTAGCGGAAATGCAGCGACGACGGCGACGGGATCGTCATCTTCGGCACTACGCGCGTGTGCGCCTTGACGAACTTGAAATGCTCGATCATCGGATGCGTGGTGAAGCTGCCGAGCTGGCCCACCACGCGCAGCATCATCGGCTTCGGATTCGGCGCCCTCGAACTTGATCTTGCGCTCGCCGAGATAGGCCTCGACGCCGGGCAGCGCGCCGAGGAAGTCGTAATTCCAGAAGGCACGGCGGAATTCGCCGTCGGTGACGGCCTGCAGGCCGATGTCTTCCTGGCGCTTGATGACCTTCTCGATCTCGCGATCTTCGACCGCCTTGAGCGCGGCGGCGTCGATCTCGCCGCGCTCGCGCTTGGCGCGCGCCTCCTTCAGCGGCGCCGGACGCAGCAGGCTGCCGACATGATCGGCGCGGAAGGGCGGCGCCGTTAACGGGCGCTCATTTACCCCACACCTCTCCGCCAACTCGACGATCATGCGCAGCTTGGCCCACTGCTCGTCCTCGGCCAGCACGTTGCCTTCCTCGGTCGAGGCAAAGCCGCATTGCGGCGACAGGCAGAGCTGCTCGAGCGCGACATATTTGGTCGCCTCGTCGATGCGGCGCTTGATGTCGTCCTTGCGCTCCAGCCGGCCGGACTTGGAGGTGACCAGGCCGAGCACGAGCTGCTTGTTGCCCTTGGGGAAATAGCGCAGCGGCTCGAAGCCGCCGGCGCGGTCGCTGTCGTATTCCAGGAAATAGCCGTCGAGATTGGTGTGCGCGAGCAGATGCTCGGCGACGAATTCGTAGCCGCCCGAAGCGATGAAGGTGGAGCGGAAATTGCCGCGGCAGGAATGCATGGTGATCGCCATGTCGGCCGGCTTGCCTTCGAGCGCGGCATTGGTGACGCGCGCATAGATCGCCGGCAGGCTGTCGGGATCGTCGCCGCGGCCTTTCGAGCCCTCGCGCTCCTTGGGATCGCAGATCATCGCCCAGGCGGTGTCGTCGAGCTGCAGATAGCGGCAGCCGGCGTCGTAGAAGGCGCGGATCGCCTTGCGCCAAGTGGTGGCGACGTCGGCGAAGAATTCGTCATAGCCGGGATAGGTCTGCTTGCTCACCATGGCGCGGCCCTGCCGGAAGTGAAACGTGCTCGGCGCCGGAATGCACATTTTCGGCGTGAGTGCGACAGTGCGTTCTTGAGGAATTTGAAATGCTCGAGCTGCGGGTGGCCGGCGAAATCGACCTTGCCGGTGATCTTGATGGCTTCGTGCTTGGTCTCGACGCCCTTGAACTGGATGCCGGTCGAAGTGGTGACCGATTCGACGCCCTTGAGCCCCTTGAAGAAATCGAAATGCCACCAGGAGCGGCGGAATTCGCCGTCGGTCGCGAGCTTGAGGCCGACCTCGTCCTGCTTCTTGACGATCTTCTCGATCTCGGCGTCTTCGACCGCCTTCAACGCGGCGGCATCGATGGCGCCCTTGGCGTGTTTGGCGCGCGCCTCCTTGAGCGGCGCGGTGCGCAGCAGGCTGCCGACATGATCGGCGCGGAAGGGCGGCTTGGTGCGTTGAGTCATTCTTGTCGCACTCCTCGTTACCTATGGCGTTTCACTGTCCAGACCTCGTTCGCCAGCTCGATCGTAGGATGCTGCCCACTCGCGACGTCAGGAAAAAATTTGAATATCCCGCCGGGAGGCGCTATCTCCCGCTCCGAGCATTCACAGCATCTCTTTGCTTTGGCGTCAATTTCCCGGCTCTTTCTATGACGAAAGCGGCAGGCTAAAGTCCGGCTCCGAGTAGAGATCGTTGCGTAACACAGGAAACGACCCCCATGGCTTACAAGAATTTGGAAGAGGCGGTCCAAGCCTCCGGCAACATCGTCAAGATGATGCGCAATTCGCAAATCGGCGCCTACGTCTATCCGGTGGTGGCTCCCGAGTTCACCAACTGGCGCGACGAGCAGCGCGCCTGGGCCAACACCTGCGTGCTGTTCGACCAGACCCATCACATGGTCAATTTGTTCATCGAGGGCCCGGACGCGCTCAAGCTGCTGTCGCACCTCGCCACCAACTCGTTCAAGAATTTCACGGTCGACAAGGCCAAGCAGCTGGCGCCGGTGAATTACAACGGCCAGGTGATCGGCGACGGCATTCTGTTTTATCTCGCCGAGAATTCGTTCGTGTTCGTCGGCCGCAACCCGACGGCGAACTGGATCCAGTACAACGCGGTCGCCGGCAAATATGATGTGAAGGTCGAATACGACGACCGCTCGCCGTCGCGCCCGATGGGCAAGCCCGTGTTCCGCAAGTTCTACCGCTATCAGATCCAGGGCCCGAACGCGCAGGACGTCATCAAGAAGCTCAACGGCGGCGCGATGCCGGATATCAAGTTCTTCAACATGGGCTATATCCAGATCGCCGGCCGCAAGGTGCGGGCGCTGCGTCACGGCATGGCGGGCGCGCCCGGCCTCGAAGTGTGGGGCCCCTATGCGGAGAGCGATGAAATCCGCGCCGCCATTCTGGACGCGGGCAAGGACGCCGGCATCGTGCAGGTCGGCTCGCGCGCTTACGCCACCAACACGCTCGAGTCCGGCTGGATCCCCTCGCCGGTGCCGGCGGTCTATACCGGCGACAAGATGAAGCCCTACCGGCAGTGGCTGCCGGGCACCAGCTACGAAGCCAACGCCTCGCTCGGCGGCAGCTTCGTGTCCGACAACATCGAGGACTACTACACGACGCCGTACGAGCTCGGTTACGACGGCTTCACCAAGTTCGACCACGACTTCATCGGCAAGGAAGCGCTGCAGGCGATGCAGGGCAAGGTGCACCGCAAGAAGGTAACCTTCGCCTGGAACGACGAGGACGTGACCAGGATTCTCTCGTCGGCGCTGGCACCGGAGGGCGAAAACTACAAATTCCTCGATTTGCCGCTGACCAACTACGCGTCCAGCTCGTTCGACAAGATCATGAGCGGCGGCAAGGTGGTGGGCGCCTCGATGTTCTCCGGCTACAGCTTCAACGAACGCAAGATGCTGTCGCTCGGCTTCGTCGAGGAGCAGTACGCCAAGCCCGGCACCCAGCTCACGCTGGTGTGGGGCGAGGAGAACGGCGGCACCAAGAAGACCACCGTCGAGCGTCACAAGCAGACCGAATTGCGGGTCGAAATCGGGCCTACGCCCTATGCTTCGCAGGCGCGCGAGACCTACCATCAGGGTTGGCGCACCGCGAGCTGAGTTCTTCTAGCGCGAGGATACAGGGGCCGGCGCGGCAATATCCGCGCCGGCCGTTTTATTTGCATAGCCGGCGGTCGCGACCAGCCCGCCGAACGAGAAATAATGCGGGTGGGCGTCGCCGAGCTCATCGTGCGCGGCGCTCAACGCTTCGACGATGCGGTCGGGTCCGACATTGCCGATCAGCGCGCTGGCCGCGCCCGACATCAGCCCGCGCAACGACGCATTGACCCCGCAACGCTTGGCGTAGCGGATGAGCGCCGGCACGCTGGTCGGACCGGCGAGCCCGATCTTGACCGGATTGGCGATGCCGCCGGCGCGCAGCTGCTTGAGCCAGGCGATGATGCGCTCGGCGGAAAACGAGAACTGACTGACGATGTGCACGCGCAGGCCTTGCGCGGTGGCGCTGGCGATCTTCTCATCAAGCGAAGCCTCAAGGCGTGCGGGCGGGATGCGCGGATGGCCCTCGGGGTAGGCGCCGATGCCGATCTCCTCGATGCCGGCGTCGCGCAGACGGCCTTTCTGGATCACCGCCAGCGCGTCGGCGAAGGGCCCGGTCGCCTCGATGTCGCCGCCGATCACCAGCAGGCGCCTGGTATCGGCTTCGCCACGCAGACGGGCGAGCAGGTCCTTGAGCTGGGCTTCGCTTGCGAGCCTGCGCGCGGCGATATGGACGACCGGCTCGAGGCCGATCTTGCGCAAGGCTGTCGCTGCGGCGACGGTCTCGTCGGGCGCTGCGGTCGGCACCGCGGTGACGTAGACCTGCGTGCCGGCGGGCAGGATTTCGCCGAGCTGCACGATCTCGCCCGCGCTCGGCCGCGTGCCCTCGACCGAGAACGTCCGCGCGAAACTGGCGGTGCGGGCGGGTGCCATAGCGATCGCGCCGCTCACTCGCGCCTGCGCGAGATCACGAAACTCTCGTCGTAGAACCACAGCCCACCGTTCTTCTGCAGCGCTTCGCGCGTCGCCTCGATATAGCGGCGGTCGCTGTTGACGTCGGACAGGCGGTCGTCCTCGATCTGCGCCACGTAAATCGCCGCGTTCCAGGCGGCGAGCAGCGTGGACGTGCCGATCGACGAGGAGATTTCCGACGGCAGCGTGTGCATGTCGTAGCGGAACAGCGAGCGCTGGTCGGAATAGGCGTTGAAGTTGAGATCGCGCCCGGAGGCGCCAAGCTCGTGCTTGACCGCCTTCAACAGGTCGTGGCGGCTGTGCATGAACGGATTGTCGTTCGGCCAGACCTTGTGGACGATCTCCATGCCGGGATCGTGGCCGTAGGAATGGATCGCGATCATGCGGCCGCCCGGGCCGAGCGCGCGCGCCAGCGGGGTGAGCACGCGCTTGGCCTTGAACTCGAGCGAGGCGCGCGCGCGATAAGGCTGCGAGGCAATGACCAGATCGTAGTCGGCGACGGTGCCGCCCGGCTTCGGCACGATCTGATCGAGCAGGAATTTGTGGTCGGCGCGATAGAGCACCAGAACGACCGGGCGCTCATAGACCGGATTGCCGCTTTTCGGCGACACCCGCGCCTTCCAGTTCTCGCCGAGGAACGGTTCGAGCGCGGTGATCTGCTGCTCGAACGAGTGGCCGGTACTGCCTTCGAGCGGGACTTCCTTCCAGACCATGCTGGAGGCGGCGGTGACCGACTTCACCGTCAGCCACGGCGCCTCGGCATAGGCAAGGTTGGTGAGCACGACGACGCTGGAGGGGTGCTCGATGAAGCGGTCCGCCATTTTCTGCAGCGTGAGGCGGATGTCCTCGAGGCTGATTTCCTTGCCGACGATGTAGAACGGCATGGTCGGGAAGCGGTCGTGCATATTGCGCATGACGCGCGACAGCACGGTGCCGTCGCCGACGCCGGCGTCGAATACGCGCACCGCCGGCGGCCGCGGATGCAAGCTTGCGAGCTCGAGACCGACGCGGTTGGCGATCTCCCATTTCTCCGAGCAGGTGTTGACGAACAGCAGATATTTCTGCCGGTTGTCGAAGAAGCGGAAATTGCGGCTGGGGTCGTCGCTCGCCTGGCCGGAGGCGACCGGCGGTGCGAGCGGCGTCACCATCGGCAAGCCGTTCGGCGGCGCGTCGAACAGCATGCGGCGGCGCGGCGCGCGCGCCGTCGGCGTTGCGCGCCATGAAGGCGCGGATGCGATCGAGCGTGTCGGTGGTGATGCGGCCGCCGTTGCGCAGCCGGTTGGCGAGCTTGCCGTCGTTGACGGCGCGGCGGCCGAAGGTCGAACTCGGCGAGCCCACGCTGGCGGCAGAATTCGCTGATCTCTTGCAGGATTTGTTCGTTCATGGCGCGCTTCCCCGAGACGACTCTGGCGGCCGTCTATCGGGTAGCGAACCAAGTCATGCCCTACCCGTCAAGTGTTGGGAAAGATGGGCAAAGTGGGTGGGCAAATATAGAGATATTTTCCTTAATGAAATCAAAGAAACAGGTCGCACGATGCTTCCGCGATGTGGGAAATATCCCACTTTTCGAAACGCAATTGTGGGCAGAATGGGACGGCGGCGCCGCCCGCAAGCCGCTCAGATATCGAAGAAAACCGTCTCGTCCTGGCCCTGCACGCGGATGTCGAAGCGGTAGACGGTCTGACCGCCGCGCGCCTCCTTGTGGGCAATGAGCGTGCCGCGCCGCCCGGCCGGCACCAGCGCCAGGATCGGGTCGGCGTCGTTGCCCTTCTCGTCGGAGAAATAGAGCCGGGTGTAGATCTGCCGCAGCATGCCGCGCGAGAAGATGCAGACCACGATATGCGGCGCCTGCGGCTTGCCGTTCGGCCCCGGCACGGAGCCGGGCTTGACGGTGTCGAAGCCGTAGACACCGTCCTTGTTGGTGGCCGAGCGGCCGAAGCCCTTGAACTGCGTGTTCGGCAGCGCGCGGTTGTCGCGCGGATTGGCATAGCGGCCTTGCGCTGTCGGCCTGCCAGATCTCGATCATGGCGTCGTTGATCGGCTTGCCGTCGCCGTCGGTGATGCAGCCCTCGATGTGGATGCTGCTCGCCGCTGGCATCCGGCGTGACCAGGTTGTCGTTGATCGTTTCCTTCCAGCTGTAGCTGCCGTTCGGGTCCCACTGCGCGCGGCCCTTGGGCGTGAGGCCGTAGGCGAAGAACGGGCCGACGGTCTGCGATGGCGTGATGATCTCCGACATTAGTGCTTATCCTCGTCGAGCGGCGTTGCCTCGCGGCCGCGCAACACGATGTCCCAGCGGAAGCAGAGCGCCCAATCGGGGATCGTGTTCTCCAGGTCGAAGCTCGAGACCATGCGGTTACGCGCCTTCTCGTCGGTGACCGAATTGAAGATCGGGTCGAACGGGAACAGGTAATCGCCCGGGAAATACATCTGCGTCACCAGCCGCGACAGGAACGAGGCGCCGAACACCGAGAAGTGGATGTGGTTCGGCCGCCAGGCATTGGGGTGATTGCCCCAGGGATAGGCGCCGGGCTTCACGGTGATGAAGCGGTAATAGCCGTTCTTGTCGGTGACGGTGCGGCCGGCGCCGGTGAAGTTCGGATCGAGCGGCGCCGGATGCTGGTCGACGATGTGCACGTAGCGGCCGCAGGCGTTGGCCTGCCAGATTTCCACCAGCGTGTCGGGCACCGGGCGCTTGTCCTCGTCGAGCACCTGGCCGTGCACGATGATGCGCTCGCCCAAGGGCTCGCCCTTGTGCTGCTTGGTGAGGTCGCTGTCGCCGTCCTGCACGGCATTGTGGCCGTAGACCGGGCCGGTCAGTTCGGACAGCGTGTGCGGCACCACGATGAGCGGCTGCGACGGCGAGCGCTTCACCGTGCTGCGATATGCAGGCGACAGGTGCTTGGGATAAACGCTGAGACTTTCTTTTGGAAATATGAGCGACATTGTTCTTCTTCCTTATCAGGCGACCTTTTCGATCGCGAGAGAAACGCCCTGCCCGACGCCGACGCACATGGTGGCGAGCGCCAATTTGCCGTCGCGCTCGTGCAGCCCATGCGCCGCCGTCAGCACCAGCCGCGCGCCCGACATGCCGAGCGGATGGCCGAGCGCGATCGCCCCGCCGTGCGGATTGACGTGCTCGGCGTCGTCGGCAAGCCCGAGCTGCCGCAGGCATGCTAGCGACTGCGAGGCGAAGGCTTCGTTGATCTCGATCAAATCATAATTGGTTATTTTGTGCCCGAGCCGGCGCCATCAGCTTGCGCGTGGCGGGCACCGGGCCGATGCCCATGATGCGCGGCGGCACTGCCGCCGACGCCATGCCGAGCACGCGCGCGCGCGGCGTCAATTTGTGTTCCTTGACCGCCGCTTCCGAGGCGAGGATGAGCGCGGCGGCGCCGTCATTGACGCCGGAGGCGTTGCCGGCGGTCACCGTGCCGTCCTTGCGGAATGGTGCCTTAAGCTTGGCAAGTTGCTCGATGGACGTATCCGGACGCGGATGCTCGTCGCGGTCGACCAGCACCGGGCCGGCCTTGCCGCCGGGCGCCTCGACCGGCACGATCTCGGTGGTGAAATAGCCCCGTCCCTCCGCCGCGCCGGCGCGCTGCTGCGAGCGCAGCGCGAATTGGTCCTGATCGGCGCGGCTGACCTGGAATTCCTCCGCCACGTTCTCGCCGGTCTCCGGCATGGAATCGACGCCATATTGCTGCTTCATCAGCGGATTGATGAAGCGCCAGCCGATGGTGGTGTCGTAGATCTCGTTCGAGCGCGAAAAGGCTTCCTGCGCCTTGCCCTGCACGAAGGGCGCGCGCGTCATCGATTCGACGCCGCCGGCGATGGCGAACTCCATCTCGCCGGCCTTGATGGCGCGCGCGGCGGTGCCGACCGCCTCCATGCCGGAGGCGCACAGCCGGTTGAGCGTCGCGCCCGGCACGCTGACGGGCAGGCCTGCGAGCAGCAGCGCCATGCGCGCCACGTTGCGGTTGTCCTCGCCGGCCTGGTTGGCGCAGCCGTAGAACACATCGTCGAGCTTTTCCCAATCGACATGGGTGTTGCGCTTCATCAGCGCCCTGATCGGCACCGCGGCGAGATCGTCGGTGCGCACCTTGGCGAGCGCGCCGCCGTAGCGCCCGATCGGCGTGCGCGCGGCGTCGCAGATGAAGACCTCGCGCGTTGCCATCACGCCGCCTCCGCATGCGCGCGGTTGGTGCGCGCCTGCAGCTCACGCAGCACCTCGAGCTCTTTTGCGGTCGGCGCCGGCGTCTCGGCCACCTTGGCCGCGAACTTCACCTGCCAGCCGGTGTTTTCCTGGATCTGCTCGCGCGTCACGCCCGGATGGATCGAGACCACGGTCATTTCCTTGGTCTCCGGATCGGGCTCGAACAGGCAGAGGTCGGTGATCAGCCGGGTCGGGCCTTTGGTCTTCACGCCCAGCTTGGCGCGTGAATCGCCGCCCGCTGACGTGACCGATCGAGGTGACGAAATCGAGCTTGTCGACGAAGCCGCGCTTGCCCTGCGCCATGATGATGAAGATCTCGCCGCATGACGTGGCGATCTCCGGCGCGCCGCCGCCGCCGGGCAGCCGCACCTTCGGCTTGTCGTAGGGGCCGACCACGGTGGTGTTGAGATTGGCGTATTTGTCGATCTGCGCGCCGCCGAGGAAGCCGATCTTGATGCGGCCGCCTTGCAGCCAATAGCGGAACATCTCCGGCACCGACACCGTGGTGATCGCGGTCTCGCACAATTCGCCGTCGCCGATCGACAAGGGAAGAATGCTCGGCTTGGTGGCGAGCGTGCCGGATTCGTAAATGAGCGTGATGCCGGGCGCGTGGGTGAGACGCGCGAGATTGCAGGCGGCCGAGGGCTGGCCGATGCCGACAAAGCAGACGTCGTCATTCTTGAGCGCGCGCGCCGCCGCGATCGTCATCATCTCATTCGGCTTGTAATCGGCCATTGCTGTCACTCCGCCGCCGTGCGGACCTTGCGCACGTGCTCGGCAAACACGTCGGGACCTTTGTCCAGGACGTTCTGTTTCATCCAGGCCAGGAAACTATCGCGCTCGCGCGAGATGTCTTCCCATTGCTTGTAGTAGGCATTGTTGCGCGGGTAATAGCCCTGCGCATAGGACGGGAAGGCGCCGCCCGGCACTTCCACGACATGGCCGACGGTCCAGTGCGGCAGCACCACCGCGTTGAGGCTGCGGTCGGGCGGCAGTTCGTCGACGATCTCTTCCACCGTCACCACCGAGCGCTTGGAGGCAAGCACCGCCTCCTTCTGCACGCCGAGCACGCCCTCGATCATGACGTTGCCGGCGCGGTCGGCGCGCTGGGCATGGATCACCGCCACGTCCGGCCGGTGTGCCGGAACGGTGGCGAGCTTTTCGCCGGTGTACGGGCAGGTAATGTATTTGATCTTGGCATTCACCTTGGGCAGGTCGCCGCCGATATAGCCGCGGAACACGGCGCAAGGCAGGCCGGCGGCGCCCGCCTCATAGGCATTGGCCATGGCGGCGTGCGAATGTTCCTCGACCTCGAGCTTGTGCGGCCAGCCGTTCTCGACCGCGTCACGAAAGCGATAGAGCGAACCGACGCCCGGATTGCCGCCCCATGAAAACACCAGCTTGCTCGCGCAACCCATGCCGATGAACTGGTCGTAGATCAGATCCGGCGTCATGCGGATCAGCGTCAGGTTTTTGCGGCGCTGGCGGATGATCTCGTGGCCGGCGGCATGCGGGAATAAGGTGGGTGAAACCTTCCACGGCCAGCGTATCGCCATCGCGGACGGTTGCCTCGATGGCCTCGGCAAGAGACGAAATACGCGCCATACGGAGATTTCCCGGTTTTCGGCCCCGTATTTACGGCTGCGCACAGGCAGGGTCAAATGGGCATGCCGCAGGTTCCGGAAAGGCTGCCATGCTGTCGTCCGCGCCGATTTTCACCGTTCAGGCCGAGCTCGAAGCCGTGATGACGCTCGGCCGCACGCCCTATGGCGAGCGCCGCATGGTCGCCATCACGGGTGGCACGGTGAAAGGGCCGAAACTCAACGGCCGCATCCTGCCCGGTGGCGCCGACTGGCAGATCGTGCGCAGCGACGGCGCAGCCGATATCCAGGCGCGCTATGTCATCGAGGCCGACGGCGGCGCGCGCGTCATAGTCGACAGCAAAGGCCTGCGCCATGGCCCGCCGGACGTGCTGGAGAAACTGGCGCGCGGCGACACCGTCGATCCCGCTCACTATTACTTTCGCACCGCGATGCGGTTCGAGACCGCCGACGCCACGCTCGGCTGGCTCAACCGCATTCTGGCGGTGGCGCGTGGCCAGCGCCAAGCGCGCAGTGTGCATCTCGATGTCTTCGAGGTGATGTAAGCGGCCGTTTTCGGCAGACTTTCGCAACCAGTCCAAAAGCTGCTTGAGCTAGAGCCCGAGATAAGCCTGGCGCACGCGGTCGTCGCTGAGCAGCGCGGCGCCGGTGCCGGCGAGTGTGATACGGCCGTTTTCCAGCACATAGGCGTGGTTGGCGAGTTTCAGCGACACCGCCACGTTCTGTTCAACCAGCACGCAGGTAAGGCCATCACGGTTCAAGTCGCGCACGATCTTGAGCATGCTTTGCACAATCGTGGGCGCGAGTCCGAGCGAAGGCTCGTCGAACATCACCAACTCGGGCGCGCCCATCAGACAACGGCCGATAGCGAGCATTTGCTGTTCGCCGCCAGACAACGTGCCGGCGGCTTGCGTGCGGCGCTCTGCCAGCACCGGAAACAGCCCATAGACCTTGTCGAGGTTCCGCGCACGAGCAGAGTGCGCACGCGCAAGCATGGCGCCCGTTGCGAGATTTTCCGCGACCGACAGTGACGGGAAAACCTGCCGGCCTTCCGCGACTTGCCCGATACCGAGCTCGCAGACCTGGTGGCTCGCTCGACCGGCGATGTCGGCGCCGCGGTAAAGGATGCGTCCAGCCGTCGGCGTATGCATACCGGCGATGGTGCGGATGAGTGATGTCTTGCCGGCGCCGTTGGCACCGACGATGGCGACAATCGACGCCTGCTCGATCTCGAGCGAGACACCGTCGAGCGCCTGGGCGTCACCATAGAACACGTCGAGATTCTCGACCTTAAGCATCATGCTTTTTCCTCGCGCATGATCTTGTCCGAAAACCGGTTCCCGCTTTTCGGGATCATGCGATATCCTCCACGCCGAGATAGGAGTGGATCACGGACTTCGTTGCGCACCACGTCCTCCGGCGGCCCCTCCGCGATCGAGGCGCCGTGGTGCAGCACCAACACGCGCGAGGCGAGCACCATAACCGCGCGCATGACGTGCTCGATCAGGAGAATGGTCAGGCCGCTCTCGCGGTTGAGCTCGCGCAGGATCGCGACCATGCGGTCGATCTCGGTCGGACGCAGGCCAGCCATTACCTCATCGAGCAGCAGCAGTTTGGGATCGGTGGCGAGCGCGCGCGCGACTTCCAGGCGCTTGCGGTCGGGCAATGTTAGTCCTGAGGCGGCTTGCGCGCGCTTGTCGTAGAGCTCGAGGCGACGCAGCACATCATGCGCATGCGCGCGCGCTTCGGCGACGTGACGGCGCCGCAGCAAGGCGCCGACGATGACATTGTCCTCGACCGAGAGCGCGGGGAAAGGCCGCACGATCTGGAAGGTGCGCCCGATGCCGCGCCGGCAAACGCGGTCGGCAGCGAGCCCGTCGATGCGGCCGCCGTCGAACGCGATCGAACCGTCGTTGGGCGCGGATGCCCCCGCGATCATGTTGAACAAGGTCGTTTTGCCGGCGCCGTTCGGGCCGATGACCGCGAAGATCGCGCCCTGCTCGACCGTAAAACTGACGCGATCGACCGCGACCAGGCCGCGGAACCGTTTGCTGACATTGTCGACCGACAGCAACGCGCTCATTGTCCGCGCCCCGTCAGGCCGATGCGTTTGCGCAGCCATGGCCAGATGCCGTCCGGCAGCGCCACGATCACCAGCAACAGGCAGATGCCGTAGAACACCTGCTTGGCACCGGGCATATCGACGCCGGCCGCGGCCAGTGCGGCAGTCAGTGCCTCAGCGACCCCCGTCAGCACGAAAGCGCCCAGGATCGGACCGAACAGCGTGCCGACCCCGCCGACGATGGGACCGAGAATGATCTCGATCGAACGCGAGATGTGAAACACCTGCTCGGGAAACAAGTTATTGTAGAAGAAGGCATAGATCACGCCGGCGAACGAGGTCATGCCGGCCGAGATCACCACCGCCACCATTTTGTAATGGAACGTGTCGATGCCGGCTGAGCGTGCCGCTATCTCATCTTCGCGAATGGCCTGCCAGAAATAGCCGACGCGGCTCTGCAGCAACGCGCGGCAAAAGACAAAGGCGAGAACCGTCGCCGCCAGCAGCACGTAATAGAACATCGCTGGATCGCCGCGCAGGTGCCAGAGATCGTTATGTGTGTATTGCGCGACCGGCAGGAACAGGCCGGACGAGGCGCTGGTCCAACTGAGATGGTCGAAGCCGACGCGGGCAAATTCAGCCACCGCAATGGTGAGGATGGCGAAATAGACGCCCGCGACGCGAAAGCGGAAGGCCAGATAGCCGATGAAGGCGCCGGCTAAAGCGGCAATCGGCGCCGCCACGATGAGCCCGATCCACGGGCCGACGCCGAAGTGCACGTAGAGCGCCGCCGCGGTATAGGCGCCCAAGCCAACATAGAGCGCGTGGCCGAGCGATAGCTGGCCGGCAAAGCCCATCATGATGTTCCAGGCCTGGCCGATATAGGCGAAGTAAAGGATCAGAATCAGCACGGTGAGCAGGTAGTCGCCGGCGACCAAAGGCGCGGCGATCAGCGCCGCCAGCAGCGCGGCGAGCAGTACCAATGCCCGACGCGAGACGCCGTCCGTCAGCGCCGCAATCATGCCGCCCTCATCATGCAGTTCTCATTATGCGGTTCTCTTGCCCATGATGCCTTGCGGGCGGAACAGCAGGACCAGCACCAGCACGGCAAAGGAGAACATGCTCTTGGCCGACGGCGTGAACAGCAAACCGGCCATCGCCTCGGTAAGGCCGATGAGGATGCCGCCGATCAGCGCGCCCGGCATCGAGCCGAGGCCGCCCGTGATGACGATGACGAAGGCAAGCAGCGTATAGGCAGGACCCGCGGCCGGCGTGACGTCGAAGATCAGCAGCAGCATGGCGCCCGCGGCGCCGACGCAAGCGGCGCCAAGGCCGAAAGTCAGGGCATAGAGCCGCTTGACGTCGAGCCCGACCACCAGCGCGCCGGTGTAGTTGTCGGCGCAGGCCCGGATCGCCGTTCCCAGCGTCGTATAGCGGAAAAAGGCGAACAGCCCAGCCGCCACTACGACGGCGGCAAGCCCGGCATAGAGCTTGGTGGCGTCAATGATCAGCTTGCCGATCTGGAAACTGTCGTAGGAATACGACGTCTGTACGTTCTGCGCGTCGGGGCCGAAGACGATCAGCAGCACGTTGACAATGATGATGGCGATCGCCACCAGCAGCAGGAACTGGCTGTGCTCGGGACGCGTGATGAACACGTTGATCAGGCCGGCCTGCAGCGCGTAGCCGAAGGCGAACAGCACCATGGCGATCGGCACCATCATCACCAGCGGATCGAGATGCAGCGTCCGAAACAGCACTATCGCGATATACATGGCGATCGTCATCATTTCGCCGTGGGCGAAATTGACCACGCGCACCACACCGAAGATCACCGACAGGCCCAGCGCCATCAGCCCGTAGACGAGGCCGGTCAATACGCCGCCGACGGCGACATTGAGATAGATATCTATCGGCACCGGGCAATCCTAATAGCGCAATGCTCCGGCCGCGCGAGCGGCCGGAGCGAAGATGGACGAGACGCGGGTCAGGCGCGTTTATCGTACGGCTTCAGCGGCCATTCCGGTTTGGCATTGGCCGCATCTTTCGGCGCCAACGTCACCAGCTTGCCACCGCGATTTTGAATCGCCGAGCACTTGAGCTTGTCGTTCTGACCTTTGGCGTCGAACATGATGCCGGGGCCAGGGCTGACATTGTTGGTGATGTTTGTCTTGCGGATGGCATCGGCCAGGGCCTGCGGATTGGCCGAACCCGCCCGCTTGTAGGCGTCGGAGGCGACCAGCAGCGCCTCGAAGGTGTAGACGTGGTTGGTCGACATGCCGACGCCGGGGTGGGCTTTGGCCAACGCCGCCTCGAGCAGCTTGCTCACCTTCTTGTTCGGATCGAACCAGGGCACGAGGCTAATCGGCCCATCCGACAGTTTGCCGAGAGTTTTCAAATACTGGTCTTCGTACCAACCCGGGCCGATGCTCAGCACCGCCATCGGCGACCAGCGCTGCTTGACCATTTCGCGCGTGAGCATGATGGCGTCGTTGAGACGGCTGACCACGATCAACGCTTCCGCGCCGGTCGCCTTGGCTTTGGAGAGCTCGACCGACAGGTCGCGCGCGGCCGGGTCGTAGGCGATCTGCTCGACGATCTGGTACGGCATGTCGAACTTCGGGAACATCGCGCCGACGCCGCCCTTGATCGCCATGCCATAGGTATCGTTGACGTGCAGCATAACCGCCGTTTTCGGCGCCGAGCCTGTAATCTGGAACAGTTCCTTCTGATTGACGAAGGCATCGCGCAGGATCATCGGCCCGGTCGGGAAGTTGCGGAACACGAACTTGTAGCCCTGCTCGGTGATCGGCGGCGCGGCGGCGATGTTGATGACGTAGGGAATGCCCTTCTGCTCGGCCACCTGCGCGATCGCGGTGCTCTGGCCGGAGTCGAAGGCGCCGACCAGAAGCTGCGCGCCTTCCGAAATCAGCTTCTCGGCACGGGCGCGGGCAACCTCCACGTTGGTTTCGGTGTCGACATTCATGATCTGCAGCGGCGGCAGGCCGAGGTCCTTGAGCAAGCCGGCGGTGACGTCAACGCCGCGCTGGCAGTCTTGGCCGATACCGGCCTGCACGCCCGAACGCGGCAGCAGGACGCCGACCTTCAGCGCGGCGCCTTGCGCGCGGACGATGTTGAACGGCGCTGCGCCGGCGACAATCGCGGCGCCCCCAGCGGCACTGAAGCTGCGGCGTGTGAGGCGTGACGAATTATATTTGCGAACTCATGGTGTCCTCCCTGGCCGTCATGCGGCCGTTGTTCTCGATCTGGAATTTTTTCCGGTCGTAGCAAGCACGAACGGCCCATCCTGCGCCGCAGGAAGCGCCGCGGGCACTCGGATTTAGATATATTGTTGACGTGGACAACAAATTTCGTCAATAGGAATAGTGCAGGATCGGCCGCCGACTGCCGCAAACTGACGAGAATACGCATGGCGGAGCAAAAGCGCGCGCGCACCTTGCCCCTCCGCAAGACGCAGCCGCGGCAGCGCAGCCGACCCGTGGTCGATCTCAGCGTGCTCAATGAGCGCCTTGGGTACTTCGTGCGGCGCCTACAAGTGTGGGTGTTCCAGGACTTCATCCGCCGGCTGTCGCCGATCGACATCAGTCCGGCACAGTTTTCGGTGCTGGTCGTGATCGACGCCAACCGCGGCTTGTCTCAAGCCGAACTCGCCGCCACGCTCGCCATCGAGCCGGCGCGGCTTGTGCGGCTGCTGAACCGTCTAGAACGCCGCGGCCTCACCCAGCGCCTGCCTGCCTCCGGCGATCGTCGCCGCCACGCGCTGCAGCTCACGCGCGACGGCCAAATGGTTTTGGCGCGGGCGAAGGCGTTGGCTGAGGATCATGAGGCGGCGTTACGGCAGAAACTAAGTGCAGGACGCTATCAGGTTCTGCTCGAATTATTGCAAGAGTTCTAGTAACAATTCGACGGCAAAAGAGCTTCGAAGTGAAGAACTCACTCTATCGCACGTGTGACGCTATGATGCTGCCGCCTTCACTCGCCGTCGAGCAGCAAGGTGACGTCGCGATCCTGCGGCTGAACCGGCCGCAGAAGCGCAACGCGCTCGACGACGACACCATCCTCGGCATCGAGACATTCTTCAGCGCGCCGCCGGAAGGCACGGGCTGCGTGCTGCTGGCGGGCGAAGGCGAGCATTTCTCCGCCGGGCTCGATCTCTCGCGAACTGAAGGAGCGCGACGTCACGCAGGGCATCGCGCATTCCTCGCTCTGGCATCGCGCCTTCGAGAAAATCCAGTTCGGCAAGGTGCCGGTGGTCGCCGTGCTGCACGGCGCGGTGGTCGGCGGCGGCTTAGAGCTTGCGGCGGCGGCGCACGTCCGCGTCGCCGAACGCTCGGCCTACTACGCGCTGCCGGAGGGCAGCCGCGGCATCTATGTCGGCGGCGGCGGCTCGGTGCGGCTGCCGCGGTTGATCGGCGTCGCGCGCATGATGGACATGATGCTGACCGGCCGCACCTATTCGGCGGAAGAAGGCCAGGCCATCGGCCTGACGACCTATCTGGTCGAGCCCGGCGACGGCTTCGCCAAGGGACTGGAGCTCGCGCAGCGCATCGCCGCCAATGCACCGCTCACCAATTTCGCGGTGATGCAGGCGCTGCCGCGCATCGCCGAGAGCGATCCGGCGTCGGGCTATGCCATGGAAGCGCTGATGTCGGCGATCGCGCAGGCCGACCCGGCGGCTAAGGCGCGGCTGGGCGAATTCCTCGAGAAACGCGGGCCGAAGGTGACGCGTGGCTAATCCTCTGCGTGCAAATTCATCCGCGAACGCCGCGCCATTGCGGGCCGTGCGCCTCGGCCCGCCCGATGCTGTGGTCGAGCGCGCGGCCGACGGCACCATCCACATTCGCGCCTCGCAGCCGCTCGGCACCTACCACAACACGCTGAGCGAGCCGCTGGAACGCTGGGCGCGTGAGGCGCCCGAGCGCGTGTTCCTGGCGCAGCGTGGCGCCGACGATCAATGGCGCAAGCTCACTTACGCCGAAGTGCTGGACAAAGTGCAGCGCATTGGCGCGTCGCTGCTGCGGCGCGGACTGTCGGCCGAGCGGCCGATCGCGATCCTGTCCGGCAACGACATCGAGCACGCGCTGCTCGCGCTTGCCGCCATGCATGTCGGCATTCCCTATACGCCGGTGTCGGCGGCCTATTCGCTGCTCTCGACCGACTTCGGCAAGCTGCGCATGATCATGGAGTTGCTGACGCCGGGCCTGGTGTTCGCGAGCGACGGCGGTGCATTCGGCCGCGCCATCGCCGCGGCGGTGCCGGAAACCGCCGAACTGGTGGTGACCCGCAATCCGCCGGCCGACCGGAAAGCCACCTTGTTCGCCGATCTGCTCGACCTGGAGGATGCAGCAGGCGTCGCCGCCGCGCGGGCGCGCGTGACGCCCGACACCATCGCCAAGTTCCTGTTCACCTCCGGCTCGACCGGCACGCCCAAGGCCGTGATCAACACCCAGCGCATGCTGTGCGCGAACCAGGCCATGCTCGCCGCCGGCTTCTGCTTCGTCGCCGACGAGCCGCCGGTGGTGGTCGACTGGCTGCCGTGGAGCCACACCTTCGGCAGCAACCACAACTTCAACATGGTGCTGGTCAACGGCGGCTCGCTTTATATCGACGACGGCAATCCGACGCCGGCCGGCGTGCCGAAGACCGCGCGCAATCTGCGCGAGATCGCGCCGACCATCTATTTCAATGTGCCGAAGGGCTACGAGGCGCTCATTCCCCATTTCCGCGCCGACGAGACGCTGCGCAAGACATTCTTTTCCCGGCTGAAGGTGCTGTTCTATGCCGGCGCCGGCTTGAACCAGACCACCTGGGACGACCTCACGCAGCTGGCGATCGAGACGACCGGCGAGCGCATTATTTTTCTGTCGTCGCTCGGCTCGACCGAGACCTCGCCGCTGGCGCTCGCCTGCAGCTGGGACTTCGATCGCCCCGGCAATATCGGCCTGCCGGCGCCGGGCGTCGAACTCAAACTGGTGCCGAACGAAGGCAAGCTGGAGGCGCGGCTGCGCGGGCCGCACATCACGCCCGGCTATTGGCGGCAGGACGAACTCACGCGCGCGGCTTTCGATGCCGAGGGCTATTACAAGATCGGCGACGCGCTGAAATTTGCCGATCCCGCCGACCCGCTCAAAGGCCTGCTGTTCGACGGCCGCATCGCCGAGGACTTCAAGCTGGCGACCGGCACCTGGGCGAGCGTCGGTCCGTTGCGCGCGCGCTTCATCGATGCCTTTGCGCCTTACGTGCGCGACGTGGTGCTGGCGGGACCCGACCGCGACGACATCGCCGCGCTGGTGTTTCCCGACGTCGAGGCCTGCCGCAAGCTCGCCGGACTTGGTTCAGATGCAAAGCCCGATGCAATCGTCGCCGACCCCAAGGTGCGGGCGATGTTCGCCGAGCTACTCGACAAGCTCGCGGCGGTCAGTGCCGGCTCCTCGATGCGGGTTGCGCGCGCGCTGCTGATGGCCGAGCCGCCGTCGATGGACAAAGGCGAGGCGACCGACAAAGGCTCGATCAACCAGCGTGCGGTGCTGAACAACCGGGCCGCATTGGTGGACGAACTCTATGCAACGCCGTTATCGTCGCGGGTGATTTCGGCTGGAGGGGTTTGATGGACGTCAAGGGAAATGCAGCAATCGTCACCGGCGGCGCCTCCGGCCTCGGCGCCGCCTGTGCGCGCACGCTGGCGGCCGCCGGCGCCAAGGTGGCCATCGTCGACGTCAATGAAAAGGCGGCAGCAGAAATCGCGGCCGAGCTCAAGGGCATCGCCGTCACCTGCGACGTCGCCGATGCTGCGTCCGGCGAAGCGGCGGTGAAAAAGGCCGCCGACGCGCACGGCCCGGCGCGCATCCTGGTGAATTGCGCCGGCATCGGCCCCGCCAAGCGCATCGTCGGCCGCGACGGGGCCATGCCGCTCGCCGACTACGAGCGCGTCATCAAGATCAACCTGATCGGCACCTTCAACATGATGCGGCTGGTGGCCGCCGGCATGCAGGCGCTGCCTGCGTTCGCCGACGGCGAGCGCGGCGTGATCGTGTCGACCGCCTCGGTTGCCGCCTACGAGGGCCAGATCGGGCAAGCCGCCTACGCGTCGTCGAAGGGCGGCGTCGCTGCACTCACGCTGCCGGCGGCGCGCGAATTCGCGCAGTTCGGCATCCGCGTGCTGGCGATCGCGCCCGGCATTTTCGGCACGCCGATGCTGCGTGCGCTGCCGCAAGAGGCGCAGGATTCGCTCGGCGCCGTCGGTGCCGTTCCCCAAGCGGCTGGGCGAACCGCGCGAGTTCGCCGCGCTCGTGATGCACTGCATCCACAACGGCTATCTCAACGGCGAAGTCATCCGCCTCGACGGCGCATTGCGCCTGGCGCCGCGCTGAATACCGACCCGTGACGACGCTCAGCAACAGCCGCACGGTGCGCATCGAGTGGGGCGACTGCGACCCCGCCGGCATCATCTTCTATCCGCGCTATTTCGAGATCATCGACGCCTCGACCGCCGCGCTGTTCGAGCGCGCGCTCGGCATGACCAAGTTCGAAATGATGAAGACGCTGCCCTTCGCCGGATTTCCGGTGGTGCGCACGCAGGCGAAGTTCATCAAGCCGACCCGCTTCGGCGACGATGTCACCGTCGACTCGAGCATCACGTTCGGCCGCGCGAGCTTCGACGTCGCGCACAAATTTAGTCTCAAGGGCACCTTGTGCGTCGAGGCCTCGGAGACGCGCGTGTGGGTGGTGCGCGACCCGGCAACCGGCGCGATCAAATCGCACCCGGTGCCCGCCGACGTGCTGGCGAAGTTCCGCTAATCGATCTGCGCCGCGATCCTCTTCAGAATCGCCAGAAACCGCTTTGCGCTCGCCGCGGCCGATAAGCTGATCGAGGTTGCGCTCGTGCCGGCGCGCGCAGCGCGTGAGCTCGATGAGCGTTTTCTTGCCGGCCAGCGTGAGATTGAGCCGGTAGGCGCGCCGGTCGCGGCTTTCGCGCTTGCGCTCGACCAGGCCGCGCCGCACCAGGTCCTCGACCACCGGCGTGACGCTCGATTTGTCGCGGCCGCTGGCCTGCGACAGCTCGGTCTGGCTGATCCCCGGGTTGCGCGCGATCAGCGTCAAGGTGGCGAAGCGTCCGGGGTGTTCGCCGATCGCCTGCGAGCGGCGCGAGAAAGCCTGGAAGGCGGCCTCCTGCGCCATGCGCAAGTTGAAGCCGACCCAATGATCGAGCGGCCCGAATTTAATCGATTCGGCAACGGCTTCGCCGTTCTTGCCGCGCCGACGCTGGTGGCTGCGCGCGTTCACGCCTTTGCCCATTAGTTTGACCTCAAACCAACTTTACAAGCGCGCCGATATCCGGCTCAATTGCCGCAAAAGATGGCACGGTTGCCATCACAAAACCAAGGGAGGGAATGCATGAAAACCCGTTTTGCGGTGACCGCCGCCGCTTTCGCCGCGCTGCTGTGCGCGGGCGGCGCGCAGGCGCAGGAGAAGACCTACGAGCTCAAGCTGTCGCACTGGGTGCCGGCCTCGCATCCGCTGCAGAAGGCGCTGGAGGAATGGGGCGCCAATGTCGAGAAGGCCTCCGGCGGCACGCTGCACTACAAAGTGTTTCCCGCCCAGCAGCTCGGCAAGGCCTTCGACCATTACGACATGGCGCGCGACGGCATCGCCGACCTCACTTACATCAATCCCGGCTATCAGCCCGGCCGCTTCCCGATCATCGCCGCCGGCGAATTGCCGTTCCTGATTTCGGCGACCGAAGGCGGCACGCGCGGCCTCGACGCCTGGTACCGCAAATACGCCGCCAAAGAGATGAAGGACGTGAAATTCTGCCTCGCCTTCATCCACGCGCCGAGCTCGTTCCATTCGAGCGAGAAGAAGATCGTCGTGCCGGCCGACATCAAGGGCATGAAGGTGCGTCCGGCGGACGCCACCATCGCGACCTTTGTCACCCAGCTCGGCGGCACCAACGTCAACTCCTCGGCGCCGGAAGTGCGCGACATCATGGAGCGCCACGTCGCCGACGCCGTGACCTTCCCCTGGGGCTCGCTGGTGCTGTTCGGCATCGACAAGGTCACGAAGTACCACATGGACGCGCCGCTCTATGTGACGACCTTCGCCTTCGTCTTCAACAAGGCCAAATATGACGAGATGTCGCCGCGCCAGAAGAAGGCGATCGACGACAACTGCAACAACGACGCGGCCGCCCGCGTCGGCGGCCCGTGGGGCAAGTTCGAGGATGCCGGCATCGACAAGGTGAAGGCCGAGCCCGGACAAGAAGTCTACAAGCTCACGCCCGCGCAAACGGCGGAATGGAAGAAGGCGGCCGAGCCGCTCGAGAAGAGCTGGGCCGATGGCGTCAAGAAGGTCGGCGTCGATCCGGACGCGGCGATGAAGGAGCTGCGCGCCGATCTCGCCAAGTACAACGCGCTGGCGAAATAACGGCCTGCATTTGACGGCGGCGGCGGGATTTCCCGCCGCCGCTCATTTGCCGCATGGGGACGGGCATGAAACGCATCTATATGGATCGTTTCATCGACACGATCGAATGGATCGCCGCCTGTCTTCGTCGGCATCGTCGCCGCCGATATTTTTCTGTCGGTCCTGCTGCGCAACGTCTTCAACTACGCGATCCCGGATGCCTTCGACTTCGGGCGCCTGCTGCTCGGCATTCTCATCTTCTGGGGTATCGCGGCGACGTCTTATCGTGGCGGACACATCACGGTCGATCTGATCTGGGCCAATGTCGGTCCGAAATATCAGCGCATGATCGACGTATTCGCGACGCTCGTGCTGCTGTTCGTGGTGACGGTGCAGACCTACACGCTGTTCGACAAAGTGCGCGGCACTTATTACGACAACGTGCTCACCTTCGATCTGCGCCTGCCGACCTGGCCGTTCTTCGCGGTGGCCTGGGCGGGCGACGTGTCGGCCGTGCTGCTGATCGCGGTGCGCACCTACCGGCTGATCATGCAGCCGGAGCTGATGACCGAAACCAAAGTCAAACCGGTCGAGTGAGGCCAAGCGATGAGCACCGACGCCGTCGCGATCATTGGCTTCGTCTCGCTGTTCGCGCTGATGCTGCTGCGCGTGCCGGTCGGCATGGCGATGGGCCTGGTCGGCGTGTCCGGCTTCGCCTACCTGGTCGACGGCAACGCCGCGCTCAAGCTGGTCGGTCAGACCTCGATGCGCACGGTGACCGACTACACCTTCGGCGTCATCCCGATGTTCCTGCTGATGGGCATGTTCATGTCCAATTCCGGCATGAGCCGCGACCTGTTCAAGGCCGCCAACGGTTTCGTCGGCCATTTGCGCGGCGGATTGGGATTCGCCACGGTCGTCGCCTGCGCCGGCTTTGCCGCGATCTGCGGCTCGTCGGTGGCGACCGCCGCGACGTTTTCCGCCGTCGCCTATCCGGAGATGCGCCGCTTCGGCTATCCGCAGAGCTTCGCCACCGGCGTGATCGCCGCCGGCGGCACGCTCGGCGCCATGCTGCCGCCGTCGATCGTGCTGGCGGTCTACGGCATCATCACCGAGCAGGACATCGGCAAGCTGTTCATCGCCGGCATCGTTCCCGGCGTGCTCGCCATGACGATGTATCTCATCACCATCTTCGTCATCGGCCAGCTGCGTCCCGGCTTCCTGCCGGCCGGTCCGCGCGTGCCCTGGCGCAAGCGGTTCGCCGGCTTGAAGGAGATCGCGGCGCCGGTGCTGCTGTTCGTTTTCGTCATCGGCGGACTCTACGGCCTGCCGTTCCTGCCGCGCTTCACGCCGACCGAAGCCGGCGGCGTCGGCGCCACCGGCGCCTTCCTGATCGGCGTGTTCACCGGCCGGCTCGACAAGGACAAGATCCTGGCCTCGCTGCTGCAGGCGACGCGCACGGCAGCGGCGGTGTTCACCGTGCTGATCGGCGCGCTGATCTTCGGCTATTTCCTCACCATCACGCAGACGCCGCAGAAGGTCACCGAATTCCTCACCGGCCTCGGGCTCGGCCGCTACGGCGTGCTGGCGCTGATCATGCTGATGTATCTGGTGCTCGGCTGCCTGATGGACGCCATGGCGATGATCATCCTGACGGTGCCGATCATCTTCCCCGTGGTCACCCATCTCGGCTTCAACCCGATCTGGTTCGGCGTCATCATCGTGATGACGGTGGAGCTGGGCTTGATCCATCCGCCGGTCGGCATGAACGTGTTCGTCATCAAAAGCGTGGTGAAGGACGTGAGTTTCGCCACGATTTTCAAGGGCGTCATCCCCTTCATCCTCACCGACCTGATCCGGCTGGTGATCCTGATCGCCTTCCCGATCATCGCGCTTTGGCTGCCCTCGCATATGTAGGCGAAAACGGCTAATATAGTTTGGACCCCAACCATCGGCCCGGAGTTCCGCGATGGAACGCTCGTTCAAGAAGGAAGTGCAGGCGCTCAGGCTCGGCGACGGCGAGACCTTCCGCGGCGAAGGCATCCTCGCGGTCACCAAGGCGCTGCTGCAGTCGGGCGTGTCCTATGTCGGCGGCTATCAGGGCGCGCCGGTGTCGCATCTGCTCGACGTGCTGGTCGACGCCGAGGACATCATGTCCGAGCTCGGCGTGCATCTGGAGACCTGCTCGAACGAGGCCTCGCGCCGCCGCCATGCTCGGCGCCTCGATCAATTACCCCTTGCGCGGCGCGGTGACCTGGAAGTCGATCGTCGGCACCAATGTGGCGGCCGACGCGCTCTCCAATCTGTCGTCGCCCGGCGTGGTCGGCGGCGCCATGATCATCCTCGGCGAGGACTACGGCGAAGGCGCCAGCGTCATCCAGGAACGCTCCTATGCCTATGCGCTGAAATCCTCGATGTGGCTGCTCGACCCGCGCCCCGATCTGCCGTCGATCGTGCGCACGGTCGAGAAGGGCTTCGAGCTGTCGGAAGCGAGCCACGCGCCGGTGATGCTGGAGCTGCGCATCCGCGCCTGCCACGCCACCGGTGAATTCGCCGCCAAGGATAACCGCAAGGGCGTCGTGTCCGGCCTCAACAAGCTCGCCGGCCCGCCGCGCTTCGAATACGGGCGGCTGGCGCACCCGCCGGTGATCTTCACGCAGGAGAAGCTGAAGGTCGAGGAGCGCCTGCCGGCGGCGCGCAAATTCATCCGCGAGCACAAGCTCAACGAAATCATCGACGGCGATGTGTCCGACATCGGCATCATCGTCATGGGCGGCCTGACCAACAGCGTGCTGCGCGCGCTCGAGCGCATGGGCCTTGCCGACGTGTTCGGCGCCTCGCGCGTGCCGCTGCTGGTGCTCAACGTCGTCTATCCGCTGGTGCCGGAAGAGATCCGCGAGTTCTGCGCGTCCAAGCGCGCGGTGCTGGTGGTGGAAGAAGGCAATCCCGATTACATCGAGCAGGCGGTCAATGTCGAACTGCGCCGCGCCGACATCCAGACCAAAGTGCTCGGCAAGGGCCCGCTGCCGCAGGCCGGCGAATATTCCTCCGATGTGCTGCTGGAAGGCCTCGCGGCCTTCCTGCAAGCGACGCGGCCCAAAGGCATCGACGCCGACACGCTCGCCGAAAAAGCGCGCGGCCTGATCGCGCACAAGGCGAAAGCCGCCGCCGCGCTCGGGCCGCTGCCGCCGCGCCCGCCGGCGTTCTGCACCGGCTGCCCGGAGCGGCCGGTGTTCTCCGCCATCAAGCTGATGCAGCGCGAGCTCGGCCCGACGCACATCTCGGCCGACATCGGCTGTCATTCGTTCGCGACCTTCGCGCCGTTCTCGCTCGGCAACTCGATCCTCGGCTACGGCATGTCCTTGGCGAGCGCCGCGGCGGTGACGCCCAACATGGAGCGGCGCCCGATCGCGATCATGGGCGACGGCGGCTTCTGGCATAACGGCCTGATCACCGGCGTCGCGTCGAACCTGTTCAACAAAGGCGACGGCGTGCTGATCGTGATGCAGAACGGCTACGCCTCCGCCACCGGCCAGCAATACATCCCGTCGAGCACCACCAGCCGCGACGGCCCGACGCCCGGCGTCGATATCGAGCAGACGCTGCGGTCGATGGGCGTGAAATGGCTGCGCACGGTGCGCACCTACGGCGTCAGCAAGATGGTGAAGACGCTGAAGGAGGCGATGCAGACCGCCGAGAAAGGCCTCAAGGTCATCATCGCCGACGGCGAATGCCAGTTGGCGCGCCAGCGCCGCGTGCGCGTCGAGGACGCCGAGAAGCTCGAGCGCGGCGAGCGCGTGACGCGCACGCGCTACGGCGTCGACGACGAGATCTGCACCGGCGACCACTCCTGCATCCGGCTGTCGGGCTGCCCGTCGCTCACCGTGAAGCCCTCGACCGATCCGCTGCGCACCGATCCTGTGGCAACCGTGGTGGAGAGTTGCGTCGGCTGCGGCCTGTGCGGCGAGGTCGCGCATGCCGCGGTGCTATGCCCGTCGTTCTATCGCGCCGAGATCGTGCGCAACGCCAATTGGCGCGACCGCCTGATGCATCGCCTGCGGCTGAAAGTGATCGGCTGGCTCGGCGGCTATAACGGACAGGTCGCCGCATGAGCACGCCGCGTCCCATCACCATGCTGATTGCCGCGCTCGGCGGCGAAGGCGGCGGCGTGCTCACCAATTGGATCGTGGAAGCGGCGGCCGAAGCCGGCTTCCCGGTGCAGTCGACCTCGATCCCCGGCGTCGCGCAGCGCACCGGCGCCACCACCTATTACATCGAGATCCTGCCGGTGCGCGCCGAGACGCTCAACGGCAAGCGGCCGGTGCTGGCGCTCACGCCCGGCGTCGGCGACATCGACATCGCGGTCACCAGCGAACTGCTGGAAGCCGGGCGCACGGTGGCGAACGGCTTCGTCACGCCCGACCGCACTTTCGTGATCGCCTCGACCAGCCGCTTCTATGCCATGGACGAGAAGATCGCGATGGGCGACGGCCGCTTCGATCAGGACAAGCTCACCAAGGTCATCACGGAGCACGCGCGCGAGACCGTGCTGATCGACATGGCGCGGCTGGCGCAGCAGAGCGGCTCGATCATCAACGCGGTCATGCTCGGCGCCATCGCCGGCACCGGCCGCCTGCCGCTCACCGCCGAGCAGCTCGAAGCCGCGGTGCGCGCCGACGGCAAGCAGGTCGACGCCAATGTGCGCGGCTTCCGCGCCGGCCTCGACGTCGCGCGCGCCAAAGTGCAGCCGGCGAAAATCCCCGACAAGAAGAAAAACGCCGCCGCCACCCGTCAGTCGCTCGAACAGGCGGTGGCCTGGACCTTCCCGGCGCTGGCGCAGGCGACCGCGCAGGAAGGCGTGCGCCGGCTGGTGCCTTACCAGAGCGCCAATTACGCGCGGCTCTATATCGACCGCCTCAAGCCCATCCTCGAAGCCGACGAGGCGGCCGGCGCGCACGGCAAGCTGCTGAAGGAAGTCGCCCGCCATCTCGCCGTGCGCATGTCATATGAAGACGTGGTGCGCGTGGCGCAGGCCAAGATCGCGCCCGCACGCATGGCCCGCATCGCGCGCGAGGAATTGCGCGTCAAGGACGAGCCGTTCTCGGTGCACGATTTCCTCAAGCCCGGCATCGAGGAGATGTGCCAGCTGCTGCCGCCGTTGCTGGCGCGGCCGATCCTGCACATTTCCGCCCGCCGCGGCTGGCTCGGCCGCGTCTATTTCGGCATGGAGATCAATTCGACCTCGATCTCCGGTTACCTGCGTTTCCTGATGCTCGCCAAGCTGCGCGCGCTGCGGCCCTTCGGCCACCGCTACAAGCAGGAGCAGAAGGCGATCGAGGCCTGGCTCGCGCTGATCGTCGAGGCGGCGCGGCAATCGACCGACCTCGCGCTCGAAGTTGCCGAATGCGCGCGGCTGATCAAGGGCTACGGCGACACGCATGCGCGCGGCACCGCCAATTACGCGGCGATCGAGACGCGCGTGATCCGCCCGGCCTTGGCGGGTCATATCCCGCTCGCGCAGGCCGCCGACGCGATCGCCAGCGCGCGCACCGCCGCGCTGGTCGATCCCGAGGGCGAAGGTCTCGCCAAATGCCTGGCCGCAATCGAGGGCCACGCCAGCCTGCCGATGGCGGCGGAATAGCTGCCGAATAGGCGCCGGATAGCCGCCAAGATAGCCGCGTTGTCAGCCCCACCCCCGGTCGAGTAAGACTCCCCGTAATAACCAAAACATCCGCTCGCACGCGGAACTTGGGGGCGAAACGAGATGGCCGCACCGACCGCACAACGGCCAATGATCGCCGCCGAGGGCTTCCTGCGCGCGCTGGCCGACCACGGCGTCGATTATTTCTTCGCCAATCCCGGCACCGATTTCCCGCCGATCGTGGAAGCCTTCAGCCGCGCCAAGAAGACCAACGCCAAGGTACCGAAACCGGTCCTGGTGCCGCATGAAAATCTCGCGGTCGCCATGGCGCATGGCGCCTATCTGATGAACGGCCACCCGCAGGCGGTGATGGTGCACGTCAATGTCGGCACCGCCAACACCATCAACAATCTCACCAACCTGTCGCGCGACCGCGCGCCGCTGATCCTCTGCGCCGGGCGCACGCCGATCACCGAGAAGGGCTCGTTCGGCTCGCGCTCGCGCCCGATCCATTGGGCGCAGGAAATGTTCGATCAGGCCGGCATGGTGCGCGAGCTGGTGAAATGGGATTACGAATTGCGTCAGCCCGGCCAGGTCGGCGATGTGGCGGCGCGCGCTGTCGAAGTCGCGATGGCGCATCCGCGCGGGCCGGTCTATCTGGTGCTGCCGCGCGAGCCGCTGTCGGCGCCGCTGGCCGAGCCGGTCGGGCCGGTGAAGCCGCGCCCGCAGGCGCCCGACGCCTATCCCGATCCGCGCAGCATCGCGACGCTCGCCGAATGGATCGCGGCGGCCGAGCGCCCGCTCATCATTGCCGCCACGCTGAGCCCCGCCGCGGTCGAGGTGCTCGGGCATCTGGCCGAGCGCTGCGCCATTCCGGTCGTCACGCACAATCCGCGCACGGTCTGCCTGCCGTCGAGCCACCCCATGCATTTCGGCTTCGAGCCGGGCGCGCTGCTGGCCGACGCCGATCTGGTGATCGTGCTCGAGTCCGACGTGCCGTGGATTCCGCATTTGCAGCACCCGCCCGCCGGCTGCCGCATCGCGCATATCGGCGAGGATCCGTTCTTCGTGCGCTATCCGATGCGCTCGTTCCCCAGCGATCTCGCCGTGCAATCGGGCGTCACCCGCGCGCTGGAGGCGCTCGCCACGGCGGTCGAACAGCGCCTGCAAATGGCGGAGGCGCGCATCGCCGCCCGCCGCGCCCGGCTGACCGAGCGCATGCGCACGCGGCGCGCGCAGCTCGCGAAGGATTCCGCGCCGGGGCAGACCATCTCGCCGGAATATCTCTCGCGCGCCATCGGCGAGGCGGTGGGCGAGGACGCCATCATCTTCAACGAATATCCGCTGCGGCCCGACCATTGCGCGCGCGAGAAGCCGGGCACTTTCTTCGCGCTCGGCCCCGCCGGCGGGCTCGGCTGGGGCTTCGGCGCAGCGCTCGGCGCCAAGCTCGCTTCGCCCGACGCCTTCGTCGTTGCCACGCTCGGCGACGGCGCCTACATGTTCAGCAATCCGACCGTCGGCCATTGGGTCTCCGCCAAGCACGAGTTGCCGATCCTGACCATCGTGTTCAACAACAGCCGTTACGGCGCCGTGCGGCGCGCCACGCTCTCGATGTTCAAGGACGCCGTTGCCGGCGAGAACGACGGCCGCTTGCTCGCCGATCTCGATCCGGCGCCGCCCTATGACGAGATCGCGCGCGTGCAAGGCGCCTATGCCGAGCGCGTCGAGAAACCGTCCGATCTGCCCGACGCGCTCAAGCGCGCCCGCGAGGCGGTGGTCGACGGCCGCCGGCAAGCGCTGCTCAACGTCATCACGCCTTATTGAGACGATCAACGAGACAAGCACGGTCACGAAGGAAGGAAAGTCCATGCGTATCGATGCCTATACCCATTTCATCCCGGAGAAATTCTTCGCCAAGCTCGTGGACAGCGGCTACGGCGACATCGGCAAGCGCGTGCGCGAAATTCCCTGCATGCACGATATCGACGTGCGCAAGAAAATCGTCGACACCTTCAAGGACTATGCGCAGATCCTCTCCTACTCGATGCCGCCGATGGAGTTGCTGACCAAGGGCGAGCAGATCAACGAATATTGCAAGCTGATCAACGACGGCTTCGTCGACATCTGCGCCAAGAACCCCGACCATTTCCCCGGCTGGGTGGCGGAGGCCGCGATCGGCGCGCCCGACGCCGGCGCGCGCGAAGCCGAACGCGCGATCAAGAGCGGCGCGCTCGGCGTGCAGATCCACACCAATATCGCCGGCAAGCCGCTCGACGCGCCCGAGTTCGAGCCGTTCTGGGAGACCATGAACCGGCTCAACAAGCCGATCTGGCTGCATCCGGCGCGCGGCGCCAATTTCCCCGATTATCCTTCCGAGAAGAAATCGAAATACGAAATCTGGTGGACCTTCGGCTGGTCCTACGAAACCGCGGCAGCCATGGCGCGGCTGGTGTTCTCCAAGATCATGGACAAGTATCCGAACCTGAAAATCATCACCCACCATTTCGGCGGCATCGTGCCGATGCTGGAAGGCCGCATCGGCCCGGGCTGGGACCAGCTCGGCGCGCGCACCTCGGACGAGGACCTGCACGCGCTGCTCGGCCAATTGAAGAAGCGGCCGCTCGACTACTTCAAGCACTCGTTCTACGCCGACACCGCCGTGTTCGGCGGCGTGCCGGCGACGCACGCGGGCTTCGCCTTCTACGATCTCGACAAGATCGTGTTCGCCTCCGACTGCCCGTTCGATCCTGAGAAAGGCACCATGTATACGCGCGAAACGCTGCGCATCCTGGAAGGCATCGACATGCCGAAGGCCGACAAGGAGAAGATCTGGCACGGCAATCTGGAGCGGATCACCGGCGCGAAGTTCAAGACCTGACCGAAAGGCGTGGATGCCCGGCATAAAGCCGGGCATGACGCATTGCGGCGTGGCCGGCGCTGTAGAAACGCGGCCCACTTCTGGCTAACCTCGCGCCCATGGCGCTGACGCACCCCATCGGCATGTCCGAGCCCGAACCGCCGAAGGACGGCGACGGGCCCGTCACGCCCGCGGCCGGCGACGCCGGTCGCGTGACTCCGGTGATGGAGCAATACATCGAGATCAAAACCGCCAATCCGGATTGTCTGCTGTTCTACCGGATGGGCGATTTCTACGAATTGTTCTTCGAGGACGCCGAGACCGCCTCGCGCGCGCTCGGCATCGTGCTCACCAAGCGCGGCAAGCATCACGGCCAGGACATTCCGATGTGCGGCGTGCCGGTGCTGCGCGCCGACGAATATCTGCACCGCCTGATCGCGCTCGGCCACCGCGTCGCGGTCTGCGAGCAGCTCGAAGATCCGGCGGAGGCGCGCAAGCGCGGCGCCAAGAGCGTGGTGCGGCGCGACGTGGTGCGGCTGGTGACGCCCGGCACGCTCACCGAAGACACGCTGCTCGACGCCAAGCGCAACAATTATCTGCTCAGCGTTGCGCGCGCCCGGCTGTCGTCGGTCGGCGAGGACACGCGCTTTGCGCTCGCCTGGATCGATATCTCGACCGGCGAATTCCGCATCACCGAATGCGACCGTCTCTCGCTCGCCGCCGAAATCGCGCGGCTGGAGCCGAGCGAGATCATCGTCTCCGACGCGCTCTACAGCGAGGCGGACCTTGCCGCCTTCTGGCGCTCGCTGCCGGCGGTGACGCCGCTGACGCGCGACGTGTTCGACGCCGCCACCGCCGAGCGGCGGCTGACCTCGTTCTTCGCGGTCGCCACCAGCGAGGCCTTCGGCACGCTGTCGCGGCTGGAGCTGACCGCGGCGGCCGCCTGCGTCACTTACGTCGAGCGCACGCAGATCGGCAAGCGCCCGCCGCTGTCGCCGCCGTTGCGCGAGAGCGCCGGCGCCACCATGGCGATCGACCAGGCGACGCGCGGCAATCTCGAATTGATGCGCACGCTGTCGGGCGAGCGGCGCGGCTCGCTGCTCGGACGCCATCGACCGCACGGTGACCGCCGCCGGCTCGCGCCTGCTGGCGCAAAGACTGTCGGCGCCGCTGACCGATCCCGCAGCGATTGCCAATCGGCTCGATGCGGTCGGCGCCTTCGTCGAGGACTGGCGCTTTGCGCGCCGAGACGCGCTCGCGGCTTGCCGCGGCGCCCGATCTGGCGCGCGCGCTGGCACGTATCGCCGTCGGCCGCGCCGGCCCGCGCGATCTCGCCGCCATCCGCGACGGCATTCTGGCCGCCGCCGAGCTTGCGCGCGCGCTCGGCGCGCTCAAGGAACCGCCCGCCGAGATCGCGCAAGCCATGCAATCCTGCCGCCGCCCGGACGGCATGCTGGCGGCCGAACTCTCGGCTGCGCTCGCCGCCGAGCTGCCTGCCTTCAAGCGCGACGGCGGCTTCGTGCGCGAAGGCTACGACAAGGCGCTCGACGAGCTGCGCGCGCTGCGCGACGAATCCCGCCGCGTCATCGCCGCGCTGCAGGCGCGCTACGCCGAAGACACCGGCGTGCGCGGCTTGAAGATCCGCCACAACAATGTGCTCGGCTATTTCGTCGAGGTGACCGCCCAGCACGGCGACAAGCTGATGGCGGCGAATGCAACGTTCATCCATCGCCAGACGCTCGCCGGCCAGGTGCGCTTCACCACCACCGAGTTGGGCGAATTGGAATCCAAGATCGCCAGCGCGGCCGAGCGCGCGCTCGGGCTGGAGCTCGACATTTTCGAGCGGCTCGCCAGCGCAGTGATCGCCGAAACCGAGGCGATCAAGGACTGCGCCGAGGCGCTCGCCCGCCTCGACGTCGCCGCCGCGCTCGCCCATCTTGCCGCCGAGCGCGATTACGCCCGCCCGGTCGTCGACGACAGCCTCGATTTCGTCATCGAGGGCGGCCGCCACGCCGTGGTCGAGCAGGCTTTGTCGAAAGACGGCACGCCGTTCGTCGCCAATGATTGCGATCTGTCGCCGCCGCCCGAAGCCGAAAGCCGGCCGCATCTGGCTGATCACCGGCCCCAACATGGCGGGCAAGTCCACCTTCCTGCGGCAGAACGCGCTGATCGCGATCCTGGCGCAGATGGGCTCGTTCGTGCCGGCGAAATCCGCGCGCATCGGCGTGGTCGACCGGCTGTTCTCGCGCGTCGGCGCGGCCGACGATCTGGCGCGCGGGCGCTCGACCTTCATGGTCGAGATGGTGGAGACCGCCGCCATCCTCAATCAGGCGGGCGCGCGTGCGCTGGTGATCCTCGACGAGATCGGCCGCGGCACCGCCACCTTCGACGGCCTGTCGATCGCCTGGGCGACGGTCGAGCACCTGCACGACGTCAACAATTGCCGCGCGCTGTTCGCCACGCATTTCCACGAGCTGACCGCGCTCGCCGCGCGCCTTCCCCGGCTGCACAACGCGACGGTGAAAGTGAAGGAATGGCAGGGCGAGGTGGTGTTCCTGCACGAGGTCACCGCCGGCGCCGCCGACCGCTCCTACGGCATCCAGGTGGCCAAGCTCGCCGGCCTGCCGCAAAGCGTGATCGAGCGCGCCAAGGTGGTGCTCGCCAAGCTCGAGCAGGAGGATCGCGCCGCGCCGAAGGGCTTCGAGGACCTGCCGCTGTTCGCCGCGCCCTACAAGCCGTCGGCGGAAATGCAGGAGGCCGCGCACGACCTGCTCGCCGCGGCCATCGCCGCGCTCAATCCCGACGACATGTCGCCGCGCGACGCCATGGAAGCGCTCTACCGGCTGAAAGAGCAGCTGGCCAAGACGCCCAAAGACGTCATGATGAACATCGCCGAGCGAAAACAGACGAGCGCGCTCGCCGACGCGCAAGGCTGGCTCGCGCAATTCGAAGCCGCCTTGCAGACACAAGATGCGGCAGCGGCGGCGGCCTTGTTCCTGGCGGACGGCCTCTGGCGCGACCTCTTGGCCTTCACCTGGACCATCCAGACCATGGCGGGCCGCGCGGCCATCGAGACGACGCTGCGCGAGACGCTGGCGCGCACCAAGCCGAAAAACTTCCGCATTCCGCCGCAGCGCACGCCGCCGCGCTGGGTCAGCCGCGCCGGCACCGATGCCATCGAAGTCTTGTTCGATTTCGAGACCGCCTTCGGCCCCTGCAACGGCGTGCTGCGGCTGGTGCCCGATGACCAAGGGCAATTGCGCGCCTGGACGCTGAACACCAATCTGCACGAGCTGCGCGGCCACGAAGAGGAATTCAAGCGGCGCGCGCCACCGGATTCGACCCGCGACTTCGGCGCCGAAAACTGGACCGACCGGCTGAAGAAGCAGCGTGAATTTGCCGACCGCGATCCCGGCGGTGCTGGTGGTCGGCGGCGGCCAGGCGGGGCTTTCGATTGCCGCGCGGCTCGGCCAGCTCGGCATCGATACGCTGATCGTCGACCGCCACACCCGCGTCGGCGACAACTGGCGCACGCGCTACCACTCGCTGACGCTGCACAACGAGGTGTTCGTCAATCACCTGCCCTATCTGCCGTTCCCGCCGAATTTTCCGGTCTATATCCCGAAGGACAAGCTCGCCAACTGGTTCGAATTCTACGTCGACGCCATGGAGCTGAATTTCTGGACCGGCACCGAGCTCGTCGCCGGCAGCTATGACGACAAGCGCAAGCTTGGTCGGTCACGCTCAAGCGCGACGGCAACAACGCGCGTGATGCATCCGCGCCATTTGATCTTCGCGACCGGCGTCAGCAGCATTCCCTCTTATCCCGACCTGCCCGGGCTGAAGGACTTCGCCGGCACGGTGGTGCATTCCGGCGACTTCAAAGACGCCGAGACATTGGCGCGGCCGCAAGGCGCTCGTGCTCGGCACCGGCACCAGCGGCCATGACGTGGCGCAGGAGCTGCAGGCGCACGGCGCCGACGTCACCATCATCCAGCGCAGCAAGACCTATGTCGTGAGCCTGAAGGAAGCGCAGAGCGTCTACGCCATCTATTCGGAAGGCATTCCGTTCGACGACTGCGACCTGCTGGCGACCTCGATGCCCTACCCCGTGCTGCAGCGCTCCTATCAGGTCTCGACCGCCAAGGGCCGCGTCGTCGACAAGGAGCTGCTCGAGGCGCTCGCCGCGCGCGGCTTCCGGCTGTGGTTCGGCGAGGACGAGACCGGCTTCCAGATGATGTATCTGCGCCGCGGCGGCGGCTATTACTTCAATGTCGGCTGCTCCGAGCTGATCATCTCCGGCAAAGTGAAGCTGCTGCAATTCTCCGACATCGACACATTCGCCGCCGGCGGCGCGCTGTTGCGCGACGGCAGCACGGTGCCGGCCGAGCTGCTGGTGCTGGCGACCGGCTACAAGAACCAGCAGGAGGCCGCGCGGCTTTATCTCGGCGACGAGATCGCCGACAAGATCGGCCCGGTCTGGGGCTTCGACGACGGCGGCGAATTGCGCAACATGTGGCGGCGCACCGCGCAGCAAGGCCTCTGGTTCACCGCCGGCTCGCTGGCGCAATGCCGCATCTTCTCGCGCTATCTCGCGCTCCAGATCAAGGCGCTGGAGCTAGGGCTGCTGCAATAACCGCGTGCGCCGCTGGCGCGCCAGCCACAGCAGCACGTTCCAGCCGATGCCGACGCTCAGCCCGATCAAATAAGACCACCACACGCCGAGCGGCACCGCCAGCAGATGGACGGTCAGCAGGCTCAAGCCGAGCCCGATCAGCGGCGCCTGCACGTGCGCTGCGACGCTCGCCGCCGCCGGCCCGCCGATGCGCGGCTGCAGGATGATGAAGAAAGAGCCCATGGCGACCGGGAAGAACGCGAACACGCCTGAGAAATAGGAGCCGATCGAGCTGCTCGCCGCCGTCACCACGATCACGCACAGCGTCACGACGCCGGCGCGCCAGGCGAGATCGCGCGCCGACAGGCTCACCCGCTTGATCGCGCCGGTGACGCGGAAGCGCGAGCCGGCATAGATCGCGATGGGATAGATCACCGCGTTGAGCAGAACCGCGCCGGTCGCGCTCCAGTCGAACAGCCGTGCCAGGAACACGGCGCCGAGCCAGACCAGAAACGCGCCGCCGAGGCTCAGCGGCAGTGAGCGGCGCTGCGCCAGCGCGGCGTAAGTGAGCGCGAACAGCGCGCAGGCCGCGTTCGCCACCAGGCTGCCGATGGCGCTGTCGGCGATGAATTGCGGCGGATGCTCCCAGGCAAGAATAATGAGCGCCGCGCCGCCCGCCGTCGGCAGCGAGGCGATCAACGCGCCGATGAACGGCCCTGAGCGCTCGACCACGACGGAAGCCGCCACCACGATGCCCGCGGTCATGGCGATCTTCAGCAACAGGCCGGCGATGAACATCTAGGTCAGCTCGGCGGCGGGCGGGCGGTGCGCCAGCATCATCAGCAGGCTCCACGCGAGCGAGGTCAAGAGCGCGAGCGCAAGCCCGCCCGGATTGCCGAACCGCTCGGCGGTGAAATGCAGCACCGAACAGGCAAAGCCGAAACCGACCAGGCCGATCGGCGCATTGGCCAGCACAGCGGCCGATGCCTTGCCGCCGACGCGCGGATGCATCACCAGCGCGATGCTGGTCAGCACCACCGGAAACACCGCGAGGAAGCCGCTGCCGGCCGCGCCGAGCTGGAAGCTGAACGTCACCACAATGCCGACCAGCACGGCGACCATGACGGCGCGCAACAGAAAGTCGTTCCAGCGCGCGTGAAACGCCGGCATGCGCACGTGGCGCAGCGACCGCATCAGCCATACGCAGACACCAAGCGCCGCCGCATTCATAACCGCGGCCGACACGAAGTTCCACGCGATGGCATGCAGCCCGAGCACGACCAAAAGCCAGACCAGCATGGCGCCCGACAGGCTCGCCGCCAGCGAACGCTTCTGCGCGAGCAAGGCATACACCACCGCCAAGGTCGCGTTCGCCGCATTGATCGCCAGGCTCGCCACCGCGCTTTGCGCGATGAAATGCGCGTCGTGATCCATGGCGAGGAAGACGTAGACCGGGCCGGCGCCGATCGGCAGCGTCGCCACCAGCCCGCCGACCACGGGGCCGGCGCGCTCGGCGGTCACCGTCGCCGCCACCACGAAGCCGGCGGTGACGGCCATTTTCACGATGAGGGTGAGGGCGAAATAGAGGTCGGGCGGCATTTGCGCGGGCGACCATACCTTTCGCCGCGCGCCGCGCAAACAGCTTCAACGCATGGCAGGCCGTCGCCTAAGCCCGCGCCAGCTTCACCTCGACCGGCGGACCGGCCTTGATGGTCTGATACACCACGCAATAGCGCTCGGTGAGCTTGAGCAATTGGTCGAGCTTGTCCTGGGCTGCGTCGGTGTCGAGATCGAAGCGCAGGCGGATCTGCGCGAAGCCGACCGGCGCATCCTTGGCGACGCCGAGCGTGCCGCGGAAATCGAGATCGCCTTCCGCCGACACCTTGCCGCTGCGCAGCGGAATATCGAGCGCGGTCGCCACCGCCTTCACCGTGACGCCGGCGCAGGCGACCAGCGCCTCCAGCAGCATGTCGCCCGAGCACAGTTCGAGGCCGGAGCCGCCGGTCGCCGGATGCAGCCCGGCAACCGCCAGTGCGCGGCCGGTTTCCACCTTGCAGGCGATGTTGCTGTCGTCGAGCGTGCCCTTGGCCTTGAGCGTGATCATCGCCGGCCTTCGGATCGTTCTTGTATTTTTCCTTGATCGGCGCCTGCATCGCGCGCAATTCATTGCCGTCCATGACCACACTCCTTGATTTACGCGGGCGTCAGCACCACGCGGCCGACGATCTTGCCGGCGCGCAACTCGTTGTGCGCCGCGTTGACTTCATCGAGCGGCCGCGTGGTCACCGGCACGTCCGGCAATCCCTTGCGGCGCACCAGCTCCATCAGCTCGGCCATCTCCGGGATGCTGCCGAGATAGGAGCCCTGGATGGTCAGCGCGCGCATCGCGATCGGCGGCAGCGACACCGTGATGTCGCCGCCGTAGAGGCCGACGATGATGTATTTGCCGCCCTTGATCAGACTGTCGAAGCCGACGCGCGCGCTCGCCGACGAGCCGACCAGATCGATCACCGCCCAGGCGCCGGCGCCGTCTTTGGTCAGCTTCATGATCTGCTGCGCGGCATCGGGCGCGCGGCCGTCGACGACATGCGCCGCGCCCGCTTTCTTCGCGGCCTCGCGCTTGACCGGATCGATGTCGACCACGATGGCCGAATGGCCGCCCATCTTCTGGTGCAGGCCGAGGCACATCAGCCCGAGCCCGCCGGCGCCGATGATCACCGTCGGCTCCGACTTGATCGTCGGCACCTTCTTCAAGGCGCTGAACGTGGTGATGCCGGAACAGGCGAGCGGCGCCGCGCGCGCGGGCGCCAGATCGCCGATCTCGAACAGATAGCGCGGGTGCGGCACGATCAGATAATCGGCATAGCCGCCATTGGAGAACACGCCGGCGCTCTTCATGGCGCGGCAGAGATTTTCCTCGCCGCGCTTGCACACCTCGCAAACGCCGCAGCCGATCCATGGATCGGCCAAGCAGCTTGGCGCCGATCTTGACGCCCTTGGCGTCCGGCCCGACCGCCACCACCTCGCCGACATTCTCATGGCCGAGCGTCACCGGCAGCACCATGCCGCGGTCGGCCAGGCTCATCTTCTTGCCGCCGCCCAGATCGAAATAGCCGTCGGCGAGATGCAGGTCGCTGTGGCAGACGCCGGCCGCCAGCACCTTGAGCAGGATTTCGCTGCCTTTCGGCTCCGGCGTCGGCCCCTCATTGCACTGCAAGGGCTGGCCGCAGACGCAGACCTGGAACATGCGCATGGAAACTCCTCCCGCTTTTTTTAGTGCGGGCAAATAAGCACAGACCCGTTTTCACCACCAGAGCGCGGCCCCGGCCGGCGCCTCGTCCCGCTGCGGGGGACGCGTGTGCGAGCGGTCGAGCGCCGCCAGCACGCGCCGCTTGACGGCATCGAAGGCCGCCGACTGGCGGTCGCGCGGGCGCGGCAGAGTCGGCCGCGATCTCGTCGCCGATGTGGCCGGGGCGCGAGCGCATCACCAGAATGCGGTCGGCCAGCACGACCGCCTCCTCGACGTCGTGCGTCACCAGGATCAGGGTCGGCCGCGTATCCGCCCACAGGTCGAGCAGATGATCCTGCAGGTCGATGCGCGTGAAGGCGTCGAGCGCGGAAAACGGCTCATCGAGAAGAAGAACTTCCGGGCGCGGCACCAGCGCGCGCGCGAGCGCCACGCGCTGCGCCTGCCCGCCCGACAATTCGCGCGGCCACACCGCGGCCTTGTCGGCGAGGCCGACGCGCGCCAGCGCCTGCGCGACGCGCGCGCGGCGTTCGGCGCGCGGCCGATGCTCCAGACCGAAGCCGACATTGTCGGCGACCGTCAGCCAGGGCAGCAGGCGCGGCTCCTGGAACACGATGCCGATCTGCTCGTGCGGCGCTGGACCTGCTCGCCGTCGAGCAGCACGCGCCCGCGCGACGGCGTATCGAGCCCGGAGATCGCGCGCAGCAAGGTGGATTTGCCGCAGCCGGAGCCGCCGACGATGGCGAGGATCTCGCCCGGCTTGACGGCGAAGCTCACGCCGTCGAGCGCGCGCACGCCGTTGCGGTAGGTTTTGCCGACGCCTTCGAGCGCGAGCATGCGTCAGGCCTCCCCGCCGGCGGCGTGGACGCGGTCTTCCCAGCGCAGGAACGGCGCGCTGATGCCGACGATCAGCCAGTCGGTCAATTTGCCGAGCACCGCGAAGGCGACGATGGCGGCGACGATTTCCGCCGGCTTGCCGAGTTGCTGGCCGTCGATGAGCAGATAGCCCAGGCCCTCGGATGCTCCCATGAACTCGGCCGCGATCACGAACATCCAGCCGAGCCCGAGCCCCGAGCGCAGCGCGATCACGTAGGCGGGCAGCACGGCCGGCAGCAGGATCCGGCGCACCATCTGCGGTCCGCTGAGACGGAAGGCGCGGCCGACCTCGACGATCTTGCGGTCGACCGAAATGACCGCGCCCATCACGCCGAGATAGACCGGAAAAAACACGCCGACGGCGATCAGGACCACTTTGGACGTCTCGAAGATTCCGAGCCACAGGATGAACAAGGGAATCCAGGCGATCGACGGCACCGCGCGCAGGCCTTGCAGGCTCGGATCGATCAGCCGGCGCACCAAGGTCGAATAGCCGGCGATCGCGCCCAGCAATGTGCCGGCGACGGTGCCGAGGCCAAAGCCGACGGCAACACGCAGAAGCGTCGCGATGACGTGGCGCAGCAACTCGCCGGAGCGCGCAAGCTCGGCAAATTCCGCGTAGATGACCGACGGCGGCGGCACCAGCCGCCCGTTGGACAGGCCGGCGCGCACGGCGAATTCCCAACCGAGCGCCAACAGCAGCGGCAGGAAGAGCCCGAACGCCGGCCGCGCGAAACGCACAAGCACGAGGCTTGCGCGTCTCGCTCGCCGCCGGCGCGGGTTCATCCGCGATACTCACTGGCACAACGGACATTGGTCACAAAGCGCGGGCGCTCAACTGCCCGCCGCGACGAAACGGTCGTCCACCAGTTCGTCGAGCACCTGCTTCACATTGACGTCAGTCTTGATGACACCCGCCTGCTGCAGCGCGAGCCCGGCGGCGAGAATGCTGTCGCGCTGCGCCTTGCCGATCTTGCCGTTCGACAGATCGGTGCGTTCGCGCAGCTGCTTCTCCACCACGTCCTTCGGCAGCTTGGTGGCGGCGATGAAGCTCTTTTCCAACTCATCGGGATGCGCGAGCGAGTATTTGCGCGCGTTCTCGTAAACGGTGAGCACGCGCTTCACCAGATCGGGATGCTCCTTGGCGAAATCCTCGCGCACGTTGAGGATGCCGTAGGTGTTGGCGTCGGCGTCGCGATAGAACAGGCGCGCGCCGTCGCGCAATTCGGCTTGCGCCATCATCGGATCGAGGCCTGCCCAGGCGTCGACGTCGCCGCGGATCAGCGCGGTGGCGCCGTCGGGATGCTGCAGCAGCACCGGCGTGATGTCCTTCTCGCTCAAGCCCGCCTTCTGCAAGGCGCGCACCAGGAAGATGTGCGGATCGGTGCCGCGCGTCACCGCCACGCGCTTGCCCTTCAGATCGGCGACGGTCTTGATGTTGGTATCCTTGCGCGTGACCAGCGCGGTCCATTCCGGCTTCGAATAGACATAGATCGACTTGATCGGATTGCCGTTGATCTTGGCCAGCAGCGCGGCGGAGCCGGCGGTCGAGCCGAAATCGATCGAGCTTGCGTTCAGAAACTCGAGCGCCTTGTTGGAGCCGAGCGTCTGCACCCAGACGATCTTGATGCCGTCCTTGGCGAACTCCTGCTCGAGCCAGCCTTTGTCCTTGAGCAGCATCGACACCGGGTTGTAGGTCGCCCAGTCGATGCGCAGCTCTTTCGGTTGCTCGGCGGCGAACAGCGCGTTGGTCGGCAACAGGCCAACCAGCAAAGCCGACGCCAGAATGGCGCGGCGCGACAGAATTTTCATGACACTTTTTCCTCTCGCATTGGCTGACACGCGCGTGGCGTGCCGCTGGGGCTCAATCAGCTCGCGAGGGGATGCACACTTGCCCCGCGCTTTAGCTGCATTTGTTAAGCGCCCGCAATCTGCGTCTTCAAATCGGCGCTAGAGTTATTCTATAAGACCTTGAAAAATAAGGGTCAAACGAATGTTATTATCTTTTTTGAGGCCATTTTCGAGATAATATTCTAAAAGCTACCAGCCGGCAGCGCGGCAGTTTTCCTCGCACGTTATCCAGCGTCACGCGGTGACTTAGCGCCGCGCCTCCGCTATCCCGATGGCCACATGAATTCCCTCGCCGTTGAAACCAGCACGCGCGCCCCCGAGCCACCGACCCGCGCTTCGGGCGACTTGATCGATGCGCGCACCATCACTGCCGAGCTCGAGAAGCTCGCGCAGACCCAAGGCGGCAACGAGCGCGAACTGCGCTCGGCCGTGGCGCAGCGGCTCAAGCGCGCGCTGATCGAGGGCCGCGCCAAGGCCGAGCAACTGCTGCTGAAGGACCGCCACGGCCGCCGCTGCGCCGAGCGGCTGTGCCGGATGGAAGACGAGATCATCCGCATCCTGTTCGACTTCGCGCGCAAGCATCTCTACCCGTCGCAGAACCCGTCCGAGGCCGAGCGCATGGCGGTGATCGCCACCGGCGGCTACGGCCGCGGGCTGCAGGCGCCCGGCTCCGACATCGATCTCTTGTTCGTGCTGCCCTACAAGCAGACCGCCTGGGGCGAGCAGATCGCCGAAAGCATTCTCTACTGCCTGTGGGACACCGGCCTGAAAGTCGGCCACGCCACCCGCTCGGTCGACGAGTGCATCCGCCAGGCCAAGGCGGACATGACCATCCGCACCGCCATTCTCGAGGCGAGATTTCTGCTCGGCGACAAGACGCTGTTCGACGAGCTGGTCGACGCGCTTCGACAAGGAAGTTGTGCGCAACACCGCGCAGGAATTCGTCGCCGCCAAGCTCGCCGAACGCGAGGAGCGCCACCGCCGCGCCGGCCAGTCGCGCTATCTGGTCGAGCCGAACGTCAAGGACGGCAAAGGCGGCTTGCGCGACCTGCATACATTATTCTGGATCGCGAAATATGTTTACCGCGTGCGCGAGCCGGACGAGTTGATCAAGCAGGGCGTGTTCGACAAGCACGAATACCAGCTGTTCCGCCGCTGCGAGGATTTCCTCTGGTCGGTGCGCTGCCACATGCATTTCGTCACCGGCCGCGCCGAGGAACGGCTGTCCTTCGACATCCAGCGCGAGATCGCGGTGCGGCTCGGCTACACCGAGCACCCCGGCATGAAGGACGTCGAGCGCTTCATGAAGCACTACTTCCTGATCGCCAAGGACGTCGGCGATCTCACCGCCATTTTGTGCGCGGAGCTGGAAGACAGCCACGCCAAGAGCGTGCCGGTGTTGAGCCGCGTGATGGCGCGCTTCCGCCCAGTCAAGCGCGTGCGGCTCGCCGGCAGCGAAGATTTCAACGTCGACAAGAACCGCATCACCGTCGCCAATGCCGGCGTATTCAAGCGCGATCCGGTCAATCTGATCCGCATTTTCCATCTGGCGCAGAAGAACAACCTGGCCTTCCATCCCGACGCGCTGCGCGCGATTACGCGCTCGCTCAAGCTGATCGACGCCAAGCTGCGCGACAACGAGGAAGCCAACAAGCTTTTCCTCACCATCCTCACCTCGCAGAACGACCCGGAAACCGTGTTGCGGCGCATGAACGAGGCCGGCGTACTCGGCCGCTTCGTGCCGGCCTTCGGCAAGATCGTGTCGATGATGCAGTTCAACATGTACCATCACTACACGGTGGACGAGCACCTGTTGCGCTGCATCGGCATCCTGCGCGAGATCGAGGAAGGCGTGAGCAAGGACAGTCCGCTCGCCAACGAACTGATGCACAAGATCCTGCCCGAGCACCGCAAGGTGCTTTACGTCGCGCTGTTCCTGCACGACATCGCCAAAGGCCGGCCGGAAGACCATTCGGTCGCCGGCGCGCGCGTGGCCAAGCGCTTCTGCCCGCGGATCGGCTTCTCGGCGGCCGAAACCGAGCTGGTGTCGTGGCTGATCTCCATCCACCTGGTGATGTCGAGCGTGGCGCAGTCGCGCGATCTATCCGACCGCAAGACAATCGAGAATTTCGCCGCGGTGGCGCAGTCGGTGGAGCAGCTCAAGCTGCTCACCATCCTCACCACCGCCGACATCAAGGCGGTCGGCCCCGGCGTTTGGAACGGCTGGAAGGCGCAGTTGATCCGCACGCTGTATTTCGAGACCGAGCCGGTGCTCACCGGCGGCTTCTCCGAGGTGAACCGCGCCCAGCGCGTCGCGCAGGCGCAGCGCGAATTCCGCGAGGCTATGACCGACTGGCCGGCCGAACAGCGCGAGGCCTATATCGCCAAGCATTATCCGGCCTATTGGCTCAAGGTCGACCTGCCGCACAAGATCGAGCACGCCAAATTCCTGCGCACCGCTGACGAAACCGGCAAGAACCTGGCGACCGCGATCAGCTTCGACAGCGGCGGCGTCACCGAGCTCACTGTGATGGCGCCGGACCATCCCTGGCTGCTGTCGATCATCGCCGGCGCCTGCGCCATGGCCGGTTCCAACATCGTCGACGCGCAGATCTACACCACCACGGACGGCCGCGCGCTCGACACCATCTCGCTGTCGCGCGAGTTCGAGCGCGACGAGGACGAAGAACGCCGCGCCAAGCGCATCGCGGAATCGATCGAGAAGGCGCTGCGCGGCGAATTGCGGCTGCCCGACGTGGTGGCCAAGCGCGCGGCGCCCAAGGGCCGCATCAAGGCCTTCGCGCTCGAGCCGACCGTCACCATCAACAACCAGTGGTCCCACCGCTACACCATGGTGGAGATCACCGGGCTCGACCGCACCGGCCTGCTCTATCGAGATGACCGCGACGCTGTCCAAGCTCAACCTCAACATCGCCTCGGCGCACGTCGCCACCTTCGGCGAGCGCGTGGTGGACGTCTTCTACGTCACCGACCTGATGGGCGCGCAGATCACCTCGCCGACGCGGCAGGCGGCCATCAAGCGCGCGCTGATCGGCTTGTTCGCGACCGAGGCCGAGGGCAAGGCCGCCAAGTCGGACAAGACGGCAAGCTGACGCGATGACCGCATCTCCCGTCGCCATTATCGGTCTCGGTTTGATGGGCGAGGTCTATGCCAAGCGCCTGATCGATGCCGGCATTCCCGTCACCGGCTTCGACATCGACCCGGCGCGCCGCGCGCGGCTCAAGGACATCGGCGGCATGCCCGCCGACAGCATCGCGGCGCTGGCCAAGACGGCGCGCTGCATCATCATCGCGGTATTCGACACCGGGCAAGTCGAAGACGTGATCGAAAACCATCTGCTGCCGGCGCTTGGGCCGGGCTCGGGCAAAATCGTGCTGTGCATGAGCACCTGCGATCCCGACCAGGTGGCGGCGCTCGCCGCCCGCGTCATCCCGCGCGGCATCCGTTATCTCGACGTGCCGGTGTCCGGCACCAGCGATCAGGTGCGGCGCGGTGACGGCGTGGCGCTGATCGGCGGCGACGCCGGCATCGCCGACGAAGTCACCGACGTGTTCGACGCGCTGTTCGCCCGCCGCTTCCATATCGGCAAAGTCGGCGACGGCGGGCGCGCCAAGCTCGCGGTCAATCTGATCCTCGGCTTGAACCGGCTGGCGCTCGCGGAAGGCCTGGTCTTTGCTGAGCGCCTCGGGCTCGACCCGGCCGCCTTTCTCGAGGTGGCGCGCGGCTCGGCCTCCTATTCGCAGGTGATGGAGACCAAGGGCCCGAAAATGGTGCGCGGCGATTTTTCGCCGGAAGGCCGCGCCCGGCAAACGCTGAAGGACTGCCGGCTCATGCTCGAGCAGGCAGCCGCCAGCGGCCAGCAGCTTAAGATGCTCGAATTGCATGCCGACGTGCTGGAGGCCTGCGTGCGCGCCGGCGAAGCCGACCTCGACAACAGCGTCGTCATCAACGAAGTGCGCCGCCGCCGTGCAAAGACCTGACGCTGGCGGCGTCGAGCCCCGCTCTCATCGCTCCCCCTCCAGGGCCCGTTTCAGTCGCCGGATAATAACGCCGCGGGTGCGGTCGTCGGCGGCCGCATCGACCGCCGCGTTGATGTCGAGGATCAGCTTCGACATGTCGTTATGCCAGTCGAGATTGATGACCGCCTCCGGCGCCAGCCGGCGGCGGCGCGACGCCATCGATCGGCGTCGGCGCCACGGTCGTCAGCTCGTAACTGTCGTCGAGCAGCGGCGTGAACACTTTCGCCGCCGGAACGGTGCGCTCGGCGATGCGTTCGGCAAGCCCGCTCAGCGCCGGCTCTTCGCCGTGCACCAGGAACACGCCGCGTTCGATCGGCCGGCGCGATGCGATCCAGCGCGCCAGCTCCGGCCCGTCGGCATGGCCGGAATATTCGTCGAGCCGGCGGATGCAAGCCGCCACGTTGATCTGCTCGCCCTGAATGCGCACGGCTTTCACGCCATCGACGAGGAACCGCCCGAGCGTCCCCTGCGCCTGGAAGCCGACCAGCAGCACGGTCGCTTGCCGGTGCCAGAGCCAGCGCTTGAGATGATGGCGGATGCGGCCGGCGTCGCACATGCCGCTGGCGGCGATGATGATGTGGAAGCCGGTAAGCCGGGCGATCGACTTGCTTTCGTCCACCGTCTCGGTGCAGCGCAGATGCGGCGAGCGCAGCAGCCGGTCGACATTTACATCGGATTGCAGGCTCTCGCTATGTTGCCGGAACACCTCCGTGGCGCGGATGGCGAGCGGCGAATCGAGGAAGATCGGCGCGGATGGCACATCGCCGCGCTCCATCAGGTCGACAGATCGACGATGAGCTCCTGCGTGCGCTCGACGGCGAAGGCCGGAATGAGCAATGCGCCGCCCCGCTTGGCCGCCGCGCGCACTTCCTCTGCGAGATGTTGGCGGCGGGATTCGCGCGTCACCGGCGGGCGGTCCTCGTCGCCATAGGTCGATTCGCAGATGACATAGTCGAGCCCGGTCGGCGCCTCCGGATCGGGCTCGAGCAGCTTGGCGTCGGGCCCGATGTCGCCGGAGGCGAGCACGCGCAGCGGCTTGCCGTCTTTGCCGGCGCCGGCGAATTCGATTTCGATCGAGGCCGAGCCGAGCAGATGGCCGGCGTTCCAGTAGCGCGCGCGCACGCCTGGCATCGGCTCGAACCAGCGCTCGTAGTCCACGGCTTGAAAGGAATTGAGCGAGGCGACGGCGTCGGCCTGGGTATAGATCGGCGTCACTTCCGCCCGCCCGCGCGCGGCATTGCGGCGGTTCAAGGCGGCCACTTCCGATTCCTGGATGCTGCCGGAGTCGGGCAGCATGTACGAGCACAGATCGATGGTGCCGCGCGTCGCGAAGATGCGGCCGCTAAAGCCGCCGCGCACGAGCTTGGGAATGAGGCCGCTATGGTCAATATGGGCGTGCGTCAGCAGCACGGTGCCGATATCGGCGGGCGCAAAAGGAAAGGCGCCGTAGTTGAGTTCCTTCAGCGTCTTCGGCCCCTGAAACAAGCCGCAATCGACGAGCAGGCGGCCGGCCGGCGTCTCGAACAGATGGCAGGAGCCCGTCACCGTGCGGGCGGCGCCGCAAAAGCGCAGGGTCACGCTCATGCGCCGCACTCCTTGCGCAGCGCTTCGGCAAGCACGCCGTCGAGCGCGATCGCATTGGTCGGATGCGGCACGCTGTCGGTCGACTTGACCGAGCGAATGCCGGCCGCGAACAGCGCGCCGACCAGTTCCGGCGGGAACAGCGCGTGGGTGACGACGGCGTCGATCGAGGTGGCGCCGGCGGCTTGCAGCGCCTTGGCGCAGGCGGACAGCGTGCCACCCGAGGACACGATGTCGTCGACCAGCAGCACGGGACGATTGGCCAGGCGCGCCGGATCGGGAAAGGTGATCTCGACCGCGCGGTCGCCGCGGCGGCTCTTGCGGGCGACCGCGAAATCGAGTCCGAGCCTGGCCGCAAGATCGCTCACCCATGGCCGCGATTCTTCGTCCGGACCGGCGATAACCGTTTGACGGTCGATGCCCGCGCGCAGCGCATCGGCGACCGCCGGCATGGCCGAAAGATCGTCCGCCTCGATACCCGGAAAGACATCGCGAATGTTGGCGGTGCGATGCAGATGCGCATCGACCGTGACGACGCGGTCGAAGGCCTGCGCCAGCAGCTTGCCGATGACCTTCTGGCTGACCGCCTCGCCCGTCGTGAAACGCCGTGTCCTGCCGCATGTAGCAGAGATAGGGCGCGACCAGCACCAGCCGTTTGGCGCCGCCGCGCCGCAAGGCTTCGCTGGCAAACAGCAGCGCCAGCACCTTGTCGTTGGGCTGATGCAGCGAGGCAAAGACGATCGTCGTTTTCGCCGCCGGCGCTGACGGTCACGCGCAATTCCTCGTCGGGAAAGCGATGGACCTCGATCTCATGCAACGAAACGTCCGAGCCGCGCCGCAAGCCGCCGAGCCGCCTCCGCCGCGGACGGCAGGCATTGCATGGCCGCGCCGCTCACGGCTTGCTCTCGCCGGATGCACGGTTGCCGACGACATAGCCGTTGTCGGCCTTGGCGCCCGCCCGCGCCAGCGCGAATTGCGCGTCGTCGAAGGCATGGATGCGGTAGAGCGGCTCGCCCTGCTCCACCCGCTCGCCGATCTTCTTGAACACCTTGATGCCGGCGCCCTTGTCGATCGGTGCGCCCGCGGTGCGCGCCAGACGGTTGAGCCGCAAGCAGTCGATCGCCCCGACCACGCCGTCGCGCGGCGCCAAGATGTCGGCTGAGAGATTTCCGATATCGGTATTGCAGCCGGACGGTCCCTGCGCCTCGATGATCTTGTGCATCTGCTTGAGCGCCGCGCCGCTGTCGAGCAGTTCGCGCGCGCGCGTATAGCCGGTGCCGCCGCGCAGCTCGGGATCGTATTCGAGCACATGCGCGGCGAGCCGCAGCGATTTCTCGCGCAGATCGCGCGGCGCGGCCGGATCGTTCGCCAGCACCGCCATCACGTCCTGCGCTTCCAGCACCGGACCGATGCCGTTGCCGATCGGCTGGCTTCCGTCGGTGATGACCACTTCGACCGCGATGCCGAAATGATCGCCGACGAATTCGAACAGCTTGCGCAGCCGCATGGCCTCCACGCTATTGGTGACCTTGGCCGCCGGCCCGACCGGCAAATCGATCACAAGATGGGTCACGCCGGCCGCGAGCTTTTTCGACATGATCGACGCCACCATCTGCTCGCGCGTGTCGATGGCAAGCGGCCGCTCCACCGAGATCAGGATATCGTCGGCCGGCGACAGATTGACGTGGCCGCCCCAGACCAGGCAGCCGTGGCAGGCATTCACCACGTCTTTCATTGCGTCGACGCCGAGATCGACGCGGGCCAGCACCTCCATGGTGTCGGCGGTTCCGGCCGGCGAGGTAATCGCGCGCGAAGAGGTCTTCGGGATCATCAAGCCGTGCGCGGCGACGATCGGCACGATGACCATCGAGGTGCGGTTGCCGGGGATACCGCCGATGCAGTGCTTGTCGACGACGATCTTGTGATCCCATTTGAGCTGCGTGCCGGCGCCCGCCATGGCGTGCGACAGCGCGAGCAACTCGCCGCTGGTCATGAAGCTCGCCGAACCGATCAGGAAGGCGGCGATTTCCATCTCGGAATAACGGTAATGTGTGATGTCCTCGATGATCGCGCCGATCTCGGCGTCGCTGAGCACCCGGCCCTGGATCTTGGCGCGCACGGCGTCGAGACTTTCCGGCGGCGTCGCCGGCGTCACGGTGACAGGGCTGCCGGCCGGCTCGCCGAAGCGGCGGAAGGCGGGCTCGGCCAGACCCAGTTCATCGGGCGCAACCATGCCGTCATCGGTAAGCAACAACGTGGCGAGCAGCACTTTGGAATTGGCGCGCAACTCGACGCGCGAGAAGCCGCGGAATACGTCGGGCCGCAGCGCGGTGGAGCGCCGCGAGATCACCGCCACATTCTCGCGGCCGGTGTCGAGATTGACGCGCCTGATCTTGAGCTGCGGCGCGCGGCGATGGCGGGATATCGGTCATCTTGGGTCTCGCAAACGGCAGACGCACGACCATATCAGCGGGCCGTCCCAAATCCTTGATGTAAATCATGAGTTTGGCGGCGTCGATCACCGGCTTAGCGGCCGCGCCGGGCGCCAACGTGACGACAAGATCGTTGAAGGCGCCAACCATGTCGAAGGCGGCCTCGGCCGCGCTGCGATCGACCCACAGGACCGCAAAGAAGCGGTCATCGGGAATCGGCAAGCCCGGCTTGACCGCATAGACATATTCCGGCGACAGCGCGATCCCGGAAATCGTGAAGCGTTGCAGACGGCCGTTGAGGATGACGCGGATATCGGTGCCGGGCTTGACGCCGTTCGCCTCGGCGAAGGCTTCGTTTACGACGGCGCCGCGCGTGTCGTGCGGACCGGGCGCGGCGCCACCCCGCATCTGCAGGCGCGCGAGCGACTCATCGCCGGCATGGCTGAGCGACACGACCCGGGCGGAGACCGGCAACGGCGCTGACGGCCAGTCGACGATCACATCACGCACGATGCGCGGCTCGACTGTCGCCACACCGGAGATCATCGCCAATCGCGGCACGATCGACAGCGGGGCCCGCTTAAGCGTAACGAAGACCTGCGGAAAGCGCGCGCTGTCATAGAAGCGGTCACGGCTGGCCAGCAGCGACTGATAAGTCGATATCGAGGCGACAAAGACCGCGACGCCCGCCGCTACGACCAGCGCGATGGTTACCACCTGCCCACGCAAGGCCACGATGTCGCGCAGCAGCTTGCGATCAAGCAGGCTCACCAGCGCACCTCCTCGGCCGTAAGCCTGCGCGGATTGTGCTCCTCGCCAACGATGCGGCCGCCGCCGAGCTTGAGCACGCGGTCGGCCATACCGGCGATCGCAGCGTTGTGCGTAATGATGGCGGTGGTAGTGCCGAGCTGTTCGTTGACGTGCGCGATGGCGGCAAGCACCATTTTGCCGGTGTCGTAATCGAGTGCGCCGGTTGGCTCGTCGCACAGCAGGACATCTGGCGACTTCACGATGGCGCGCGCGACGGCAACGCGCTGCTGTTCGCCGCCCGAGAGTTGCGACGGGAAATGATCGAGCCGTTCGGTCAAGCCCACCAGGCGAAGCGCCTCGCGCGGATCGAGCGGTTTCTCGGCGATCTCGTTCACCAGCGCGACGTTTTCCAGCACCGTGAGACTGGGGATGAGATTATAGAACTGGAACACAAACCCGACGTGCTCGCGCCGGTAGCGTGTGAGTTCGGCATCATCGGCCTTGGTCAAATCGTGATCGCGCCACACCGCCTCGCCCGAACTGGCTGAATCGAGCCCGCCGAGAATATTAAGCAACGTCGACTTGCCGGAACCGGATGGTCCAAGCAGAACGACAAATTCGCCCTCATAGATATCGAGGTCGACGTCGCGCAACGCATGCACCTCGACCTCGCCCATGACATAGACCTTCGACAGGCCGCGGGCGCGGAACACCAGGCTGGACTGAGAAGAATTCTGCATCGAGGGACCGCATTGAGCGTCTGAGCAAAGCATTACATTTATTCACGGATTCCCCGATAAACTTTGATTTAGGTCACCCCGCCGCCCCCCTTAACGACGCCTTAAACCGGCCCGCTTAGCGTCGGCGCGGGGATCGGCGGCATTAACCGCCGTGCGTTCAGGGTCGTGTGATGGCGCAGGGTAAGGGACAAGCGGGCGGGCGCCGCGAGCCGGTGTTCGATGTCAGTCCGCCAGTGCGCGTCGCGGCGTCCGAGCGCGCCTCGGGCGGCGAGCCGCAGCGGCGGCGCAAACGCAAAACCTCACGCAAAGCCAAACGCCCGCGCCGCTCATTCTTCGGCCGCCTGGTTTATTGGAGCCTGGTGCTCGGCCTCTGGCTCGGCATCGGCGGCGTCGCCACCGTCGCCTGGACCGGCGCGCATCTGCCGCCGATCCAGTCGCTCGAAATTCCCAAGCGCCCGCCCTCGATCCAGATCGTGGATATCCGCGGCCACGCGCTCGCCGTGCGCGGCGACATGGGCGGCGAAGTCATCCCGCTGAAGGAACTGCCGAGCTACGTCCCGAAAGCCTTCGTCGCCATCGAGGATCGGCGCTTCTACGACCATTACGGCGTCGATCCTTAGGGCATTGCGCGCGCCGGGCTCGCCAACGTCTTACACCGAGGTATCAGCCAAGGCGGCTCTACCATCACGCAGCAGCTGGCGAAAAATCTCTTTTTGACTCAAGAGCGTACCATCCATCGCAAGCTGCAGGAGGCGCTGCTCGCGCTCTGGCTGGAGCGGAAATTTTCCAAGACGCAGATCCTCGAGCTCTATTTGAATCGCGTCTATTTCGGGTCAGGCGCCTACGGCATCGAACAGGCCTCGCAGCGCTATTTCGGCAAGTCCGCCAAGCAGATAAGTCTCGCCGAGGCCGCTTTGCTCGCCGGTCTCGTGCGCTCGCCTTCGCGGCTTGCACCCACGCGTAATTTCAACGGCGCCGAAAAACGCGCGCAGATCGTCTTGAAGGCGATGGCCGAATTGGGCTTCGTCACCCCCGCTAACGAACGTCTAGCGCTCGCGCATCCGCCGCGCATCGTCGCGCAAGCCGGCAGCGGCTCGATCAACTACGTCGCCGACTGGGTGATGGATGCCCTTAACGATGTTCTAGGCCACGTCGACGAAGACATCGTGGTGCGCACCAGCATCGACGGCGCTTTGCAGGCAAGCGCCGAGCAGGCGCTCACCGATGAGTTGGCGCAGAAAGGCGGCAAGGCGGGCGTCAGCCAAGGCGCGCTGGTGGCGATGACGCCGGACGGCGCGGTGCGCGCCCTGATCGGCGGCCGCAACTATGCCGAAAGCCAATTCAACCGCGCGGTCGCCGCCAAGCGCCAGCCCGGCTCGGCGTTCAAGGCCTTCGTCTATCTTACCGCGCTCGAGCACGGATTAACGCCCGACACGGTGCGCGAGGACAAGCCGATCGCCATCAAAGGCTGGCGGCCGGAGAACTACAAGCACGAGTACTACGGCCCGGTGACGCTGACGCAGGCGCTGGCGCTGTCGCTCAACACCGTGTCGGTGCGGCTGACCATGGAACTCGGCGCCGGCGGAGGTGATCCGCACCGCGCACCGGCTCGGCATCGCCTCGCCGCTCGAGCCCAACGCCTCGATCGCGCTCGGCACCTCGGAAGTGTCGGTGCTCGAATTGGTCGGCGCCTATGCGACATTCGCCAACGGCGGCTACGAGACCTCGCCGCATGTAATCGAACGCATCAACGACGCCAAAGGCAAATTGCTCTACGCGCGCGACGACCGTTCGCTCGGCCGTGTCGTCGACGACGCCTATGTGGCGGAGATGAATGCGATGATGCAGCAGACGCTGCTCATTGGAACCGCCAAGCACGCCGCGCTCGCCGGCTGGCCGGCCGCCGGCAAGACCGGCACGTCCCAAGATTTCCGCGACGCCTGGTTCATCGGCTACACCGCGCATCTCGTCACCGGCGTCTGGCTCGGCAACGACGACAATACGCCGACCAAGCACACCACTGGCGGCAGCCTGCCGGTGGAAATCTGGAGCCGCTTTATGACCGAGCGCGCATCAGGGCGTGCCGGTCGCCGACCTGCCCGGCTCGGGCGGCGGCGGCGGCTTGTTCTCCAGCCTGTTCGGCGGCAGCCGCTCCAGCGCGCCGGTGCCGCCAGCGACGGTCGGCGCGGCGCCGGCGCCGCCGGCTACAATTTCCACATCGGCCGCGTCGGCGAACCAGGCCAACGCCGGCCTCGACGGCTGGCTGCTGAATAATCTGTTCGGCCGGCGCTAGTGCTTGGCGACGCGGGCGCGCACCGCGCGCGTCGCGATCCACAATAACAGCGTCGTGCATCCAGCGACTGCCACGCCGGCCGCGAGCGGCCAGGCGGTTTTGCCGAGCAACAGACCGACGATGGCGCCGAACAGCGCCGCCACGCTCTGCTGCACGAAACCGAGCAGCGATGAGGCGGCGCCGGCGCGTTCGGGGAACGGCGTCATGGCGCCGGCAATCGACTGCGGCAGCACCATGCCGAGACCGGCGAGATAGATCGCGATCGGCAGCACCAGCGACGCCGCCGAGGTGAGGCCGAGCGCCACCGCCGCCACCATGGCGAGCCCGCCAAAGGCGACAGCGCCGCCACCGATGCCAAGGATGCCATCGAGGCCGAAGCGGTGCGTCAGCCGCGCCGACAGCGTCGAACCGGTCATGTAGCCGACCGAGCCGAAGGCGAAGGCAAAGCCGAACGCAAACGGCGACAGCCCATAGAGACCCTGCAGCACGAAGGAGGCGCCGGAAATCCAGGCGAACAGCCCGGCATAGCTGGTAGCCGCAAGGCCGAGATAGGCGAGATAGGCCGGGTTGCGCGCGACGATTCTGTACGACTTGGCCATCGACGACACCGACACCGGCTCGGCCGCGCGCTGCGCCAACGTCTCCGGCAGCAGCAGCCAGACCACGCCCGCGCCGGTAATGCCCGCGCCGGCGAGCGCGAAAAACACCGAGCGCCAGCCGAAGCCGGTCTGCAGCAAGCCGCCGACCACCGGCGCCAGCACCGGCGCCAGCGCCATCACCGCGCCGATCACCGACAATTCGCGCCCGGCGCGGCTGCCGGAATAAAGGTCGCGCACCATGGCGCGCGCCAGCACGATGCCGCCGGAGCCGCCGAGCGCCTGCGCAAAACGCGCCGCGATCAAGAGCTCGATCGATGGCGCCAGCGCGCAGGCAAGACTTGCCGCGCAATAAAGTGCGATTGCCGCGAGCAGCACCGGCTTGCGGCCGTGACGGTCGGAGATCGGACCATAGCCGATCTGTCCGAGCGCAAAGCCGATCAGATAGGCGGAGATGGTGAGCTGCACTTGCGCGGTCGAGGCATCGAGATGGCGCGCGATGTCCGGCAACGACGGCAGATACATGTCAGTGGTGAGCGGGCCGACGGCGCTCAAGCCGGCGAGCAAAGCGGTGAGCGCGAAGGTGCCGGGGCGCAACATGGCGTGTGACTACAGCAAGCGCCGCCGCGACGCTAGCGCCGCGCGCGTGTGCCGTGCTGCTGGCCGTAGCGATGCAGGTTGGTGCCGTTGGCATCGAGCCAGGCCTTGGCGCGGGCAAGGTCCGGGCAGATGCGCTCGACCACGCGCCAGAATCGCCGCGAGTGGTTCATCTCGATGAGATGGGCGACCTCATGCGCGGCGAGATAATCGAGCACGAAAGGCGGCGCCAGGATCAACCGCCAGGAATAAGACAAGACGCCGGTGGTCGAGCAGGAGCCCCAGCGGCTCGACTGGTCGCGGATCGACACGCGCTTGACGGCAATGCCGAGCGTTGCCGCCGCCCGCCGGCTGGCGGCTTCCAGATCGCTTTTGGCCTCGCGCTTGAGAAAATCGCGCACGCGGCGCGCGACATGCGGCGCCTCGCCGGCGACGCAGAGCATGCGCTGCTCGCCGTTCTCTTCGATCCAAACCGTGCCGCGCACGCCCGGGCGATGCTCGATGCGATGGTCGACGCCGCGCAGCGGCAACAGCGTGCCATGCGCGAAGGGCGTCGGCTCCGGCATGCGGTCGAGCCGCGCCGCGATCCAGCCGCCGTGCTTCTGCGCGAATTCGCGCGCCTGCTTGAGGCTGCCGCGCGGCGGCATGGTGAGCAGCACGTCGCGCGTGGCGGAATGGATGCGCAGCGTGTAGCGGCGCGCCTGCCGATGCCGGCGCACGCGCACCAAATAGACCTCGCGCTCGAACTCGATGGTGATGGCCGAAGGTTCGCTCGGCCGGCGATAAAGCAGGGCTCGCTGCGGCAAAGACGAATCATGGAGGAAATATTGCCATATCCGGCGGCCGGCGCAGCCCCCTCCGCCGCGGAATTGCCGCGCCGCAACAGCCGGGGAAAAAACCAGCGTCCAGCCACGGTTTAGAGGGCCTTCCTGAGCTCGGGTTGCGGTACCGGCCGACCGGACCGGGACGGACGCGACGCAACACTACTCGGCGGCGACCACTTTTGGCATAGCGCGGCGGCCGCCGTGGCGCGACAGCACGAAATCGGCGATGCGCGGCGCGATCTCGGCGCGGAAGCGCGAGCCGTTGAACACACCGTAATGCCCGACCGCCGGCTGCACGTAATGCACTTTGTGCTCGTCCGGAATGTTGGGGCACAGCCTGTGCGCCGGCTCGGTTTGGCCGACGCTGGAAATATCGTCGTTCTCGCCTTCCACCGTCATCAGCGCGACGCGGCTGATGGCGGCGGGATCGATCCTGCGGCCGCGATGCGTCATCTCGCCTTTCGGCAAAGCGTGGCGGATGAACACGGTGTCGACCGTCTGCAGATAGAACTCGGCGGCAAGATCCATGACCGCGAGATATTCGTCGTAGAACTCGCGGTGCTTTTGCGCCGGCTCGCCGTCGCCCTTGACCAGGTTCATGAACAGATTGCGGTGCGCCTCGATATGGCGGTCGAGGTTCATGCTGACGAAGCCGTGCAATTGCAGGAAGCCGGGATAGACGTCGCGCATCACGCCGGGATGCGGGAACGGCACCTTGGTGATGACGTTGTGGCGGAACCAGTTGATGCCCCGCTCCGCCGCCAGTTTATTGACGCCGTTGGGATTGACGCGGGTGTCGATCGGCCCGCCCATCAGCACCATGGAATGGGGAACGTAAGGGTCTTTGTCCGCCTCCATGAGCGCGACCGCCGCCAGCACCGGCACCGACGGCTGGCAGACCGCGATGACGTGCACGTCGCCGCCGAGCATGTGCAGCATGGAGATGACATAGTCGATGTAGTCGTCGAGATCGAAACGGCCCTCGCCGAGCGGCACCATGCGCGCGTCGGTCCATTCGGTGATGTAGACGTCGTGGTTGGGCAGGAAGGTCTCGACCGTGCCGCGCAAGAGCGTGGCGTAGTGGCCCGACATCGGCGCGACGATCAACAATTTCGGCTGCGGGCGGCGTGGGCTGCGCGCGAAGGCGCGCTCGAAATGCAACAGCCGGCAGAACGGCCGCTGCCAGATCGTCTTGATGTGAACGGGAATGTGCTCGGCGCCGACAACGGTCTCACGTGATATTCCACTCCGGCTTCTGGTAGCGGCGCGTCGAGCGCTCGAACAATTCCATGCTGGCGGCGACCGACTTGCCGTAAGCCGTGTGCGCGAGCGGATTGGCCGGATTTTTGAAGAACAGCTTGGTGGCGTCGGCGAAAGCGCGCGAGGGATTGAGCGCGGCATGGCCCATTTCGTAGAACCAGTACATCGGCGTCGCCAGCAACGTGCCGCTATCGCCCGGCAGCGTTGCCGCGCCGTCGAATTCACCGATCGCCATAGACTCAGTCCCCAGCCCTTTGTGCGTTGCGGCAGACTGTCGTTTTTCGGTCATGGGGTCAACATTACAGATAAGTTGTTCGCACCCGGTTTACAATGCCGGACCTTCGCGTAACTGGCTGACAAATATAGATTTATCGGCCCTATTCGCCGGTCTGCAGCAGCGTGCCCTGCACCCGTGCGCTCGCCAGCAGCTTGAGGAACGCGAATGATGCAGCCGCGAACAGCACGACGTTAAACGCCAGCGCCTCGAGCATCAGGTCGGCGCGAAAGACATGGCCGATGAGCAGCGCGCGCATGCCCTCGAACACATAAGTCGGCGGCAGCGCCCAGGCGACGTATTGCAGCCAGACCGGCAAGACCGCCACCGGGTAATAGACGCAGGTGAGCGGCAGAAACAAAAACATGATGGTCCAGGCGAGGCTTTCCGCGCCCATGCCGTTCCGCAGCAGCAGTCCGGCGACGAAGATGCCGATCGACCAGCTCGTGAGCAGCAAGTTGGCAAAGAAGGCGACGAGCGCGAGACCGAGCGACCACAGATTGAAGCCGAAGAAGGCGATCGCCAGGAACGACACCGGGATCATGCCGATCGACAGCCGCACCACGCTCATGATCATCAGCGCGCCGATGAATTCGACCGGCCGCAGCGGCGACATCATGATGTTGGCGAGGTTGTGCGAATACATCTCCTCCAGGAACGAGATGGAAAAGCCGAGCTGGCCGCGGAACAGAATGTCCCACAGCAGCACCGCGCCGATGAACACGCCGGCGGAGCGTGCGAAGAAGCCCCGCCGTTCTGCGCCACGTACATCTGCAGGAAGCCCCACATCAGCATCTGCACGGTCGGCCAATAGATCAGGTCGAGGATGCGCGGCCAGGACGAGCGCAGCAGATACCAATAGCGCCGCACCATGGCGCCGACGCGCCTGACCGAAAAATTCACGCCGACGTCGCTCGCGATCATTGCGCGGCCTCGCGATGATTGCGGCCGCGCGCGACGTCGAGGAACACGTCTTCCAGCGTCTCGCGGCCGTAGCGGGCCAAGAGATGCGCCGGCGCATCGTCGTCCTCGATGCGGCCTTGCTTCATGATGATGACGCGCTCGCACAGCCGCTCGACCTCGTTCATGTTGTGCGAGGCGAGCAGGATGGTGGCGTGGTTGTCGCGCCGGTAGGCTTCCAGCCGCGAGCGCACCCAGTCGGCGGTGTCGGGATCGAGCGAGGCGGTCGGCTCGTCGAGCAGCAGCACTTCCGGTTTGTTGAGTAGCGCTTTCGCCAGCGAGACGCGCGTCTTCTGCCCGGCCGACAGCTTGCCGTTGGGCCGGTCGAGGAATTCGGTCAAGATCGAGATCGGCGGCGAGCGAGCGGATGCGCGCGTCGATATCGGCGACGCCGTAGAGCTGCGCGAACACCGACAAATTCTGCCGCACCGTCAGCCGCGTCGGCATGTCGACATAGGGGCTTTCGAAATTCATCCGGTGCAGCACGCGGTAGCGCTCTTTCGGCATCGGCGCGCCCAGCACGCTGACGGTGCCGGCGGTGGGGGTGACCAGGCCCATGATCATGGCGATGGTGGTGCTCTTGCCGGCGCCGTTGCCGCCGAGCAGGCCGGTGATCGAGCCGGGCGGCAGGCGGAAGGAGATGCCGTCCACCGCCGCCACGCCCTTGTAGAGCTTGACCAGGCGGTCGACGCTGATGGCGCTGGTATTGCTGGCATCCATGGCGCTTTGAGATGTGACGCTCCGCCGCGGCGAGCGCAAGCCCCGCCGCAATTGGTGCGCGCGGGGGCAAGGTATTACAGTCACGCTTATGCCCGCGCTCGAACTGGCTCAGAACCATCCGCGCCGCAACGTGCGGCTCAACACGCTGGTACGGCTGCGCTGGCTCGCCATCACCGGCCAGACGGTGGCCGTGCTGGGCGTCTATTACGGGCTCGATTTTCCGCTGCCGATCTATGCCTGCCTGGCGGTGATTGCGCTGGCGGCCTGGCTCAACGTCGCGCTGCGGCTGCGCTTCCACATGACGCAGCGGCTCGATCCCGACCGCGCCGCCTGGCTGCTCGCCTTCGACATCGCCGAGCTGGCGGTGCTGTTGTTCCTGACCGGCGGCCTGCAGAACCCGTTCGCCTTCCTGTTTCTCGGGCCCGTGCTGCTGTCGGCGACCGCGCTGCCGCCGCGCTTCACGCTGATGTTGGGCGGCTTTGCGGTCGCCTGCGCGACCGTGTTGGTGTTCGTGCATTTCCCCTTACCGTGGAGCGGCGAGGACCCGCTGCGGCTGCCGCCGATCTATATGATGGGCGTGTGGCTTTCGATCCTGCTGGCGATCGGCTTCATCGGCGTCTACGCCTGGCAGATCACCGAGGAATCGCGTCAGCTCGCCGACGCGCTCGCCGCCACCGAGCTGGTGCTGGCGCGCGAGCAGCATCTCTCGCAGCTCGACGGCCTCGCCGCCGCCGCCGCCCACGAACTCGGCACGCCGCTCTCCACCATCGCGGTGATCGCCAAGGAGCTGGAAAACGCCATCCGCGCCGACAGCCCGCAGGGCGAGGACGTCAAACTGTTGCGCGAGCAGGCCACCCGCTGCCGCGACATCCTCGCCAAGCTGACCGAACTGTCGAGCGGCGAGCCGTTCGACCGCATGCCGCTGACCGCGCTGCTCGAGGAGGTCGTCGCACCGCACCGCAATTTCGGCGTCGTCATCGACGTCGCGCTGTCCGGCGACCGCCGCGCCGAGCCGACCGGCGCGCGCAACCCGGCCATCCTCTACGGCCTCGGCAATCTGGTGGAAAATGCCGTCGATTTCGCGCGCGAGCGCGTGGTGGTCAGCGCGCAGTGGAACGAGGACGTGGTCGAGGTCGGCATCAGCGACGACGGCGCCGGCTTTGCGCCGGAGATCATGGCGCGCATCGGCGAGCCTTACGTCACCACCCGGCGGGTCAGCGCGGACAAGGCGGAAGGCCAGCCGGCCGGCCTCGGCTTGGGCTTTTTCATCGCCAAAACGCTGCTCGAACGCTCCGGCGCCCGGCTTACCTTCGAAAATCGCGCCCTTCCCGAGCACGGCGCCATCGTGCGCGTGCGCTGGCGGCGCGAGGATTTCGAGCGGCCGTTAACCTTGGCCGCGGCTTGAGATAGCTCAACGGCGATTCCTATCTGCGCTGATATAACGCAGCCTGAAACGAGGGTGACAGCGTGGATATCGCCATGAGCAACGTCGCGGAGCGTGCGGCGAAAGAGAAAATCCCGAGCGATCGACGCTCCTGATCGTCGAGGACGACCGTTCCTTTCTGCAGCGGCTGGCCAAGGCGCTCGAGCAGCGCGGCTTTACCGTTGCGACCGCCGAATCGGTCGCCGAGGGTCTGGCGCAGGTGGAAAAGGCGGCGCCCGCCTTCGCGGTGGTCGACATGCGGCTGGGAGACGGCAACGGGCTCGACGTCATCTCCGCGCTCAAGCGCCGCCGCCCCGAGGCGCGCGCCATCATCCTCACCGGCTACGGCAATATCGCGACCGCGGTGAACGCCGTGAAGCTCGGCGCCGTCGATTATCTCTCCAAGCCGGCGGACGCCGACGACGTGGTCGCCGCCCTGCTCGCGGTCGACAACAAGAAGATCGAGCCGCCGGAAAATCCGATGTCGGCCGACCGCGTGCGCTGGGAGCACATCCAGCGCATCTACGAATTGTGCGGCAGGAACGTCTCGGAGACGGCGCGCCGGCTCAACATGCACCGCCGCACCTTGCAGCGCATTCTGGCGAAAAGGGCTCCGCGCTAGCGGAGACCGTCTTGAAAAAAAGCGGGCTCCGCGCTAACCGACATCCCCGTAAGGCCCGTTCGGATCGGCGAGCGATTGCAGCCGCAGCGCGGCCGCGCGCGCAAACAGCAGCATCATCGATTTGCGGGTGGCGGCCGGCAGCCGATGCTCGGGCGCCTCGCAGTGAAAATGCGCGCCGTAGGCGTCCGCCACGATCAGCCCGGTGTCGGGCGGGAAGATCTCGCACGGCACCTCCACCGTGGTGGCGAAGAACAGCCGGTCGCAGTGCAGCCCGGTAGTCCTGCCATTTCTGATCGGCGCGGAAGTCGGCGATCGATGACTTGATCTCGACGATCCAGAGTTCGCCGCCGGCATCGAGCGCCACCAGATCGGCGCGGCGGCCGGAGGGCAGCGGCAGTTCGCTCACCACGCAGAAGCCATGCGCATGCAGCAGCCGGGCGGCGCCGCGCGCCACCGCCAGCGCGGTTTCCGACTGGCGGCCGTCGATTGGGACTTGCAGTGGCTGCGGCGATGCAAGCGACATCAGCTAACCTTGGTTCGCGATTGTAGCGAATTTCCGGCGCGCTCGGGAAAGGCTTGCGCGAGCGCGGCCCGCTCCGCCTTGAGCACGCCGCGCTCGGTGATCAGCCCGCTGACGAGCCGCGCCGGCGTGACGTCGAAGCCGTAATTGGCGACCGGCGAGCCGTCCGGAATGATCTGCACGGTCTCGATGCGGCCATCCTTGGTCTTGCCGGTCATCATCGCCACTTCTTCCGATCCGCGCTGCTCGATCGGGATTTCGGCGAGCCCGTCAACGAGCGAGAAGTCGATGGTCGGCGACGGCAGCGCCACATAGAACGGCACGTTGTTGTCTTTCGCGGCGAGCGCTTTGAGATAGGTGCCGATCTTGTTGCAGACGTCGCCCTGCGCGGTGACGCGGTCGGTGCCGACGATCACCATGTCGACCATGCCGTGCTGCATCAGATGGCCGCCGGTATTGTCGGGGATCACGGTATGCGGCACGCCGTGCTTGCCGAGCTCCCAGGCGGTGAGCGAGGCGCCCTGGTTGCGCGGCCGCGTCTCGTCGGCGAACACATGCACGGCTAAGCCTTTGTCGTGCGCCATATAGACCGGCGCGGTGGCGGTGCCCCAGTCGACCGTCGCCAGCCAACCGGCATTGCAATGGGTGAGCACGTTGACGCGCTCGCCTTTTTTCTTGTCGCTTTTTGGCCGCGACCGCTTCGATCAGCTTGAGGCCGTGGCGGCCGATCGCCTGATTGATGGCGATGTCTTCCTCGGCGATGTCATTGGCGCGGCGCAGGGCGGCCTCGGCGCGCTCGCCGCGCGGGCGGTTGCGCACCGCGGCCCCCATCTCGTCGAGCGCCCATTTCAGATTGATGGCGGTCGGCCGCGTCGCCAGCAGCGTCGCGCAGGCGCGATCGAGATTTTCGTCGGAGGCGTCCTCGCGCAGCGCCAGCCACACCCCGTAGGCGGCGGTCGCCCCGATCAGCGGCGCGCCGCGCACCTGCATGGTCTTGATCGCGCGCGCGGCGTCGGCGAGGCTCGCACAGCCGCGCTTTTGCGAAGCGATGCGGCAGCAGCGTCTGGTCGACGATGCCGACGCTTTGCGTGTCGTTGTCCAGCCAGATGCTGCGCGTGTCTTGGCCGTCGATTTTCATGGTGCAAGAGATAGCGAGGTTTGCCAGGATGCGCCACTCTTGCACGCCATCTTGCACGCCCCGGGGGACTTCATGGCCATCGACTACGAAAAAGAATACGACAACCGCGGGCGCGTGCCCGAGCATCCCGAGATTTTCGCCAGAAACGAGCGCGACGCCGCGGCCTATCGCGCCGCAGCGCCGGCGCCGAACTCGGGCTCAAATACGGCCCCTCGCCGCGCCAGATCATCGACTTGCTTCCCGGCCCCGCAAGCCGGACCGCTCGCGATGTTCATCCATGGCGGCTGGTGGCGCACGCGCGACCCGTCCGCCTACAGCCATCTCGCCATTGGACCGAACGCGCAGGGCGTCAGCGTCGCCGTCGTCGGCTACGATCTCTGCCCGCAGGTGTCGATCGCCACCATCATCGAGCAGATGCGCGCGGCCTGCCTGTATCTGTGGCGCAAGAAGCACCAGCGCATGACTGGTCTATCGGCCATTCGGCCGGCGGGCATCTCGCCGCCTGCATGGTCGCCACCGACTGGAAGACGATTGCGCCCGACGCGCCGGCCGATCTGGTGCCCGCGGGCTACTCGATCTCCGGCGTGTTCGATCTCGCGCCGCTGACGCAGATCTCGGTCAACGCCGATCTCAAGCTCGACGAGAAAAGCGCGCGCGCCTGCTCGCCGCTGTTCTGGCGCGTGCCGGCCGGGACGCACGTTCGACGCGGTGGTGGGCGCGCTCGAATCGAGCGAATTCCTGCGCCAGAGCCGCACCGTCGCGGACACCTGGCGGCAGGCAAATGCGCAGACGCGCTACGAGGAGATCGCCGGCACCAATCATTTCACCGTGGTCGATCCGCTCATGGACGCAAATAGCGCGATGACCAAGCGCGTGGTCGAATTGGCCAAGCAGGTCGCGGCGATGAAGAGCTAGAACCAATAGCGCCAGGCGAACACGCCCGTGAGCAGCGCGCCGACCGCGACCACGGCGACGCGCATCACCTCGCGCGGAATGATGCGCGCGAGCGAGGCGCCCGCCACGCCGCCGACAATGATGCCGGCCATCAGCGCCAGTGTCTGCGGCCAGATCACGCTGCCGCGCGCGATGAACACCGCGGCGGCGCCCGCGCAGTTCAGGCTGGTGATCAGGTTCTTGGCGACATTGGCCGAGCGGTAATCGCCGCCGGTCGCCACCGACATCACGCCCAGCATCAGCACGCCGGAGCCGGCCCCGAAATAGCCGTTGTAGAACGAAACCGGCAGCAGCATTTTCAGGCTGGTGACGCTGAATTTGATGTCGTGGCCGCGCCGTTTCGCGCGCGCGCGCAACCAGCCGGAGGCGCGCTCGGAAAAACCGAACAGCACGGTGGCAAATCCGAGCAGCACCGGCACCAGGATTTCGAAGAAGCGCGCGGGCGTCGCCAGCAACAGAACCGCGCCAAGCCCGGCGCCGACCATCGAGGCAAGACACATCTCGATGTAATCGCGGTTGAAGGGCGGCAATTGCTTGCGGTCGGACAGCGCGGCCAGGAACGCACCCGGCACCGCGGCGGTGAGGTTGCAGGTGACCGCCTGCAGCGGCGGGATGCCGGCGGCAATCAGCGCCGGAAACGTGACAACCGCGGCGCCGCCGACCAACGCGGTCAACATGCCGCCGGCGACACCGGCCACGACCAGCAGCAGGAGAGCTTGCGTGTCCATGCGCTAAAACCAGTACTTGCGCGCGAACGCGATGGACAGGCCCGCGCCGACCAGAACCACCAGCACGCGCACGACAGTCTGCGGGATGATGCGCGCGAGATAAGAGCCGGCGAGACCGCCGACGATCGTGCCGGCCATCAGCGCCAGCGTCGGCGGCCACTGCACCGCGCCCTGCACGATGAAGACGATGCTGGCGGCAAGTCCGTTCAGGCTGGAGACCAGATTCTTGGCGACGTTGGCCGAGCGATAATCGCCGCCGGTCGCCACGCTGAAGATGCCGAGAAGGAGGATGCCGACGCCGGCGTTGAAATAGCCGCCGTAGAACGACACCGGCAGCAGCACTTTCAGGCTCGACAGATTGAACTTGATCTCGTGGCCGCGATGCGCGGCGCGCCTGCGCATATAGGCGCTGATCCTGCCGGAATAGGCGAAGACGACGGTGGCAAAGGCCAGCAGCAGCGGGACGATCGCGGTGAAGACGCGCGCCGGCGTCAGCAGCAGGCAGGCGCCGCCGAGCGCGGCGCCGGTGACCGAAATGACGATGAGGCTGATGAAGTCGCGGTTGAACGGCGGCAATTGCGAGCGGTCGGCGACGGCGGCGAGGAAAATTCCCGGCATCAGCGAGACCAGCACGGTGACGGCGGCGGCCTGCGGCGGCACGCCGGCGGCAATCGCCGCCGGATAGAGCACGACCGCCGCGCCGCCGACGATCGAGGCGGTGATGCCGGCAACGACGCCGGTGCCGGCCAGAAGCGCCGCTGTGAGAATGTCCACTAGAAGAACGCCTGGATGCCCGTCTGCGCGCGGCCGAGGATCAAGGCGTGGATGTCGTGCGTGCCCTCGTAGGTGTTGACCGTCTCGAGGTTCGATAGCACGCGCATCACGTGATACTCCTCCGATATGCCGTTGCCGCCGTGCATGTCGCGCGCCAGCCGCGCGATGTCGAGCGCCTTGCCGCAATTGTTGCGCTTCATCAGCGAGATCGAGGGCGGCGCGGCGCGGCCTTGCTCCAGCATGCGGCCCAGGCGCAGCGCGCCGGCAAGGCCGAGCGCGATCTCGGTCTGCATGTCGGCGAGCTTCTTCTGGATGAGCTGATTGGCGGCGAGCGGGCGGTTGAACTGCTTGCGGTCGAGCACGTATTGGCGCGCCGCGTGCCAGCAGAACTCGGCGGCGCCCATGGCGCCCCAGCAAATGCCGAAGCGCGCATTGTTGAGACAGCCGAACGGACCGGCCAGCCCCTTCACGTTCGGCAGCAGATTGTCCTCCGGCACCACGACGTCTTCCAGCACGATCTCGCCGGTGACCGAGGCGCGTAAGCGAGAGCTTGCCTTCGATCTTGGGCGTCGAGAAACCTTTCTGCCGCGCTCGACGATGAAGCCGCGGATGACGTTGTCGAGCTTGGCCCACACCACCGCGATGTCGGCGACCGGCGCGTTGGAGATCCAGGTCTTGGCGCCGTTCAACTTGTAGCCGCCGGAGACTTTCTCGGCGCGCGTCACCATCGAGCCGGGATCGGAGCCGTGGTCGGGCTCGGTCAGGCCGAAGCAGCCGACGATCTCGCCCGCCGCCAGCCGCGGCAGATATTTGCGGCGCTGCGCCTCCGAGCCGTAGGCGTAGATCGGATGCATCACCAGCGAGGACTGCACCGACATGGTGGAGCGGTAGCCGCTAGTCGACGCGCTCGAGCTCGCGCGCGATCACGCCGTAGGCGACGTAGCCGAGTCCCGCGCCGCCGTACTCTTCCGGGATGGTCGGGCCGAGCAGGCCGAGCTTGCCCATCTGCGGGATCAGCGTGGGGTCGTATGTCTCCTCGCGCCAGGCTTCGACGATGCGCGGCATCAGCGTGTCCTGCGCGAAGCCGCGCGTACTATCGCGCACCATGCGCTCGTCTTCGCTGAGTTCGTTTTCCAGGCCGAGCGGATCCTCCCAGACGAAGTCGGAGTCTTTCAGCATCGCGGGTTTGCCCTCGCGCTTTTCGGCCGCTTGCGACATGTCCGATCTCCTGACGCTGACAGGCGCCCATTATAGACCCTGCCCCGCCACTGTCATTGCCGGCCAGCCCTGCACGCCGGCGCGCGCAAACAAAAACCCCGCCGGACACCGGCGGGGTTTTGCGACGCAAATACGAAGCGCTCAGATCGCCATCTTCAAGTCTTTGGAGGCGCGGAAGGCGACCTTCTTGGATGCCTTGATCTGGATCGGCTCGCCGGTCGCCGGATTGCGGCCCATGCGGGCGGCGCGCTTGCGCACCACCAGGATGCCGAGGCCGGCGATCTTGACCCGCTCGCCCTTCTTCAAGTGCTTGGTGATCATGCCGATCAGGTCTTCCATCATTTGGAGGCCCTGCTTCTTGCTGAGCTGGTGCTGCTCCGACAGCGCCGCGGCCAGATGCTTGGTGGTGACCGGTTTGGGTTTGGATGCGGCGGCTACCATGGCTGCCATGGGACAAGCTCCTTGGCGCGCTGAATGCGCGAAGCCTAAGCACTATGAGATTCGCGGCAGACCGCAAACAGCAAATCGCGCAAAAGCCGCCGGTAAGTCACAGAAAGCTTGATTTTGGGGGCTTTTTCCGGGAACCGCGCCGTTGCCGCTCGGCCCGGTTTGGTCTATCCCAAGGGCCAACGCGCCCGTAGCTCAGCTGGATAGAGCGTTGCCCTCCGAAGGCAAAGGTCGGACGTTCGAATCGTCTCGGGCGCGCCATTTCCATAAAAAACGCACTGGGGAGGACGACAATGCCGATTTCGCGCCGCAAGCTGCTGATCACCACCCTTGGTTTCGGCTCCGCCGCGCTGCTGCCGCGGGCGGCCTTCGCCGCCTATCCCGATCGCCCGATCCATATGGTGGTACCGTTCGCGCCGGGCGGTAATGCCGACATCGTCGGCCGCCTGGTCGGCCAGTCCATGTCGGCGGCGCTCGGCCAGCCGGTGGTGATCGACAACAAAGGCGGCGCCGGCGGCAGCATCGGCGCCGAAAGCGTGGCGCGCGCCACGCCCGACGGCTACACGCTGCTGGTCGGCTCGAACGGCCCGCTCACCGTCAACCCGTTCGTGCAGGCGCACCTGCCCTACGATCCGCTGAAGGATTTCGCAGCCGTCGCGCTCACCAGCTACGTGCCGCACGTCATCATCCTCAACACCAATGTCGCGGCGAAAACAGTGCCCGAGTTTATCGCACTGTCGAAGAAGCAGCCGGTCAACATCGCCACCAGCGGCGTCGGCAGCGCTACGCACATGACGCTCGAACGCTTCAAGGCGGCGACCGGCGCCAATATCACGCACGTGCCCTATAAGAGCGGCGGCGCGCTGATGCCGGATCTGATCTCCGGCACCATCCAGGGCGCGATGACGGAATTCTCCACGGCGCTACCGATGCACAAAGGCGGCAAGGCGCGCATCCTCGCCGTGGCCTCGGCGCAGCGTTCCAAGCTCGCGCCCGACGTGCCGACCTTCATCGAAGGCGGCGTGAAAGGTTTCACCGCGCAAAGCTATATCGGCATCCTGGCGCCGGCCGCGACGCCGAAGGAGATCGTGTCGCAATTGCAAAAGGCGATCGTCGGCGGGCTCACCGGCGGTCCCGCGCCCGAGCGGCTGCGCGACATGGGTTCGGAAATCGCGACGCCTGAGCAGATGACGCCGGCCGGCTTTGCCGCCTTCATCCGCGCCGACTACCAGCACATGGGCGAGGCCGCCAAGCTCGCCGGCATCACGCCGAAATAGGAAATCCATGTTGTCGGAAAAGCAGCAGGCGATGGTGGCGCTGTTCGAAACGCATGTCGGCGCCGAGCTTAAAGGCGACCTCGACACCACCATGGCCACCATGAGCGCCAGCCCTCATCTCAACCACGTGCCGACCATGGCGGGCGGCGTCGGGCAAGCCGGCGTGCGCGCCTTCTACCGCGATCACCTGGTCGGCAAATTCTTTCCGCCCGACGTGAAGATGACCAGCGTGTCGCGCACGGTCGGCGAGACGAGCGTGGTCGAGGAGATTGTGATCAGCTTCACCCACACCACCGTCATCGACTGGCTGCTGCCGGGCGTCAAGCCGACCGGCAAGCCGGTCGAGATGGCGGTCGCCGTGGTGGTCGGCTTTGCCGGCGACAAGATCTCGCACGAGCATATCTACTGGGATCAAGCCGGCGTGCTGGTCCAGATCGGCTTGCTTGAAGCCTCCGGCCTGCCGGTGACGGGGGCCGAGAGCGCGCGCAAGGTGCTCAATCCGCAATTGCCGGCGCGCACGGCCTACTGACGCCGCGCGCTCAGCCCGCGCGCGACATCTCGCCTATTCCCGGCATTCGGCGCGGCTCCGGCACGTAATATTTGCCGAGCTTCACCATCGGCCGCGGCTTGAACACGATCGACGTCAACCGATCGCACAGCTCCTTCGGCGAGGTCGGCTTGAGCAGGACTTCGTGCGCGCCGTTGCGCAGCGCCTCCATAATCGCCGAGCGGTCGCCGCGGCTGGTCAGCATGATGATCGGCAGATTGGGGCGCGGGAACACGCCGGGCGAGCGCACGATGCGCATCACCTCCATGCCGTTGAGCACCGGCATGTCCCAATCGAGCAACATGATGTCAGGATCCCAGGTGCGGATCGCTTCCAGCGCCGCGAGCCCGTCGGCGACTTCGACCACCGACTTGGCGCCGAGATTGACCAGCATGGTGCGCGTCATGCGGCGCATGTAGGCGTTGTGGTCGACGATCAGGATGTTGAGACCCTGGATCATCTTCTCGATCGATTTGTTGGCTAGAACGCGCGGCACATCCACCATGGCAGACGCAAACCTTTCTCCCGTTGCCGGCGACGCTAGTTCAAAGCACCTGTGATTTTACTAAGATCAATCGTTCAATTTTTTGCAACCTCGCGTGGCGAAGGCCATACGCATCTCGCAAATGGCGCGCGACGCATTATCTTTGTTGGCTAACGCGGCGTTAAAACGAGGACCGTCATGAAACTGCCCGGGCCCGAACATCCGATCAGCATTGCGCGCAACGACAAGCGCGTGCGTGTGAGCTTCGCCGGCAAGGTGATCGCCGATTCAACGTGCGCGCTCACATTGCAAGAGGCGAGCTATCCGCCGGTTAACTACATTCCGCGCGAAGACGTCGATATGAGCGCGCTGACGCCGACCGCGCACGCCAGCCATTGCCCGTATAAGGGCGACGCCAGCTATTTCACCATTTCGGCCGGCGGCCGCAGCGCGCAGAACGCGGTCTGGAGCTACCAGCAGCCTTATCCGGCGATGGCCGCGATCAAGGACTGCCTGGCGTTCTACCCGGACCGCGTCGACAAGATCGAGGAAGTCTAGCGGCCAGCCCGCGCAACGAATTCTCAAGCATGCCCTGTCATGCTCGCCCGCTAGTCGGGAGAGTGTTGCGTGGCGCGTTCGCACGACCCTCAATTGCTGGCGATCGGGACCGTCTGCGCGGTAGGCGGCGTCTATTTCGTGCTGGTGGGCTGCGGGCTGGCGCCGCCGCCAAGCAAGCTCAACGGGCCGCAATGGTTGGCGACCTGCATCGGGCTGGTATTCCTGGCCGGCGGCGTCATGGTGCTGGTGCGCGGCTGGCTTGGCATCGCCGATTCCCAGGACCTGCCGGACGACGCGCCGCGCGCGCTCATCGCGCTGCAATGGATCGCCACGGTGGGCGCTGTCGTCGGGCTCGCCACGGCGGCGACCTGGGTCGCCTTCGGCGAAGGCCCGCGTCATTTCGTTTTGCCGGTGGTGGCATGGGGCGTCGTGGGCGGAAGGCATCGGCCGCGCCGGCTTCGCGCTCGGCGCGCTGCTGGCCTGGCTGATCGCCGTGCTGATGGCGCGCGCCGGCGCGAAGAGGGTCTTCGGCAAAAAGAGCTAGTGCATCCGCGGCGCTTTGAGGAACTTGGCGCGGTCGGACGAATTCACCGACACGTCGAAGGTGACGCCTTCGCGATAGAGCGTGAGCGGCACCGCGACGCCCGCCTGCCCGAGCGCCCAGACCTTGCGGTAGAAAACGCCCAGGCTCGAGACGCGCTCGCCTTTCACCGCCACCACCACATCGCCGTTCTTTAATTCCGCGCGCGCCGCCGGCCCCTTGGGCGCGATGCCGACGACCACGATCTTGTCCTCGATCTCGGTCGAATAGATCCCGAGCCAGGGCCGCGTCGGCCGCTCGACGCGGCCGAACTTGCGCAGGTCGTCGAGCACCGGCTTTATCAGATCGATCGGCACCACCATGTTGAGATGCTCCTCGCGGCCCTCGCGCTGGCGTTCGACCTGCAGCGAGCCGATGCCGACCAGTTCGCCCTTGGACGAAATGAGACCGGTGCCGCCCCAATTGGGATGCGCCGGGTGCGTGAAGATCGCCTGGTCGAGCACGTATTCCCAGTAGCCGGCGAATTCCTGTTTGGCGGCAACGCGCGCGGCCAATGAGCGCGTGCGCCCGCCGGCACCACCCATCACCACGCGTTCGCCGATCTCGAGCGCGGCCGATGAGCCGAGCGGCAGGCTCGGCAGGTCGAGGCGCTCGAGCGCCTGCACCAGGCCGAAGCCGGTCTCCGAATCGAAGCCGAGCGCATGGCCGGGCGCCACGCGGCCGTCGCCGTAATGCAGCCAGACCGTTTCCGCCTCGGTGATGAGATAGCCGATGGTGAGCACCAGGCCGTTGTCGATCAGCACGCCGTTGCCGGCGCGTTCGGTGCCGAGCGTCTCGGCGGTGAAGGCGTCGGACGGGATGAGCGAATGGATGCCGACCACCGCAGAGAGCGTGCGTTCGAGGTCGTAGCCGTAATCCTCCGGACGCGGCTGCGCCGCCGCGGGTACCTTCCATTCGAGCAGCGAGGCCATGACGGGCGCTCCGGTTGCCAGTCCCGCCATGCATATTACGCGGATCATGGCGCGCGGGAAGCCGTGTTAGTGTAGGCGCCATGATCCCGCTCTCGGTGCTCGATCTCTCCCCCGTGTCGGCCGGCTCGACGGCCGCGCAGGCGTTGCGCAATTCGCTCGATCTGGCGCGGCTGGCGGACCAGCTCGGCTACACCCGCTATTGGGTGGCCGAGCATCACAACCTGCCGTCGATCGCCAGCTCCGCGCCTGAGATCATGATCGGGCAGATCGCGGCGGTAACGAAAAACATGCGCATCGGCTCCGGCGGGGTGATGCTGCCGAACCACGCGCCGCTGATGGTGGCCGAGCGCTTCAAGGTGCTGGAGGCGCTCTACCCCGGCCGCATCGATCTCGGTCTCGGGCGCGCGCCCGGCACCGATCCGGCGACCTCCTACATGTTGCGGCGGCGGCAGGGCATCAACGAGGAGGATGATTTCCTCGAACGCTTCCAGGAACTGATGCTGCTGGAGACGCGCGGTTTTCCGGAGGGCCATCCGTTTCACAATGTGTGGGCCATGCCGTCGGACGTGAAGCTGCCGCCGATCTATCTGCTCGGCTCGTCGGACTATTCGGCGCAGCTCGCAGGTCAGATCGGCGCGGCATTTTCATTCGCGCACCACTTCGCGACCTTCGACGCGGTGGAGGCGATGAAGCTCTACCGCGACAATTTCCGCCCTTCGGCCGCGCACACGGAGCCTTATGCGATCCTGGCGACGCACGTGGTCTGCGCCGACAGCGACGCCGAAGCCGAGCGGCTGGCCACCACGGTCGAGCTCAATTTCGTGCGGCGCGCCAAGGGCGAATATCTGCCGCTCGCCTCGCCGGAGGACGCCGCCAAATACGACTACTCGCCGGTCGACAGAGCGCGCATCGCGCAGAACCGCAGCCGCTTGACGGTCGGCAGTCCGGCGACCGTGAAGGCGCGGCTCGAGCCTTTGATGGCGGCGACGCAGGCCAACGAGCTGATGGTCACGACCATGGTGTTCGACCACCAGGCACGCCGGCATTCGTACGAACTGCTGGCGCAGGCCTTCGCCTAGGCCCTCCCTCTCCCCGCGCGCAAAGAGAGATGCTAAAAACCGCGCGGGCGCGACAGGCTTTTTGCGTCATCGATTGACAGAAACTGGGAGGTTCCTTTGGGCAAGCAATTCACCCTCACCACCACCGACAAACATTCGCTCGGCGCCTACCGCGCCGACCCTAAGGGTGCGGCGAAGGGCGGCATGGTCGTGGTGCAGGAGATTTTCGGCGTCAACCATCACATCCGCGCGGTGTGCGACCGGCTGGCCGAGCTCGGTTATGCCGCGGTGGCGCCGGCGGTGTTCGACCGCTTCGTGCGCGACTTCGAGACCGGCTATACGCCGGACGAGATCGCGCATGCGCGCAGCTACCTGGGCAATCTCAACTGGGAGCACATGATGGCGGACGTCGCCGCCGCCAAGGAAGACTTGAAAGGCATCGGCCCGGTCGGCGTCATCGGCTTCTGCATGGGCGGCACTGCGGCGTTTCTGGCGGCCTGCCGGCTGCCCGGGCTGAAGGCCGCGGTCGCCTATTACGGCGGCATGATTGGCAAGTTCGCCGACGAGAAGCCGAAGTGCCCACTGGAGATGCATTTCGGCGAGAAGGACGAAAGCATCCCGATGGCGACCGTCGAGGAGATCAAGAAGAAGCAGCCGCAGGCCGAGACCTACGTCTATCCGGGCGCGGCGCACGGCTTCTATTGCGACGAGCGCGGCAGCTACAACAAAGCGTCCGCCGACCTCGCCTGGGGCGCGGACCAAGGCGTTTCTGGCGAAAAATATGAAGTGACGCCACTGGGCGTCATCACCGGGCCGGCGCGTCAGCACCGTGACCCGGTGATCTCGCGAGGCGAGTTGTGCCTCCCGAAACGAGATGGCCGGGACATAGGCGAGCGAAGCGACGCCGTTCTTCGAACGGCTATGCCCGGCCATGACAATCGAGAGCTAAATGCGCGTGGCTTTTAGAACCACCGCTCCTTCACCTTGACGCGTGTCGCCGGGCTGCAGCGGATAATTCAGCGGCACTTGGCCGGTGAAGCGCTGCGGCCCGCTGTTGCGGGTGAGCTCGACCGCGCTCTTGTCGGCGCGCGGCGCAAAGCCGCCGGCAATGGCGATGGCGTTCTCCGCCGTCATGTTCGGCACGTAGGGGTACTGCCCCGGCGTGGTCACCTCACCCAGGATGAAGAACGGCCGGTAGGCCTCGATCGACACCGTCACGTGCGGCTCGCGCACGTAACCTTGCTTGAGCCGCTCGCCGATCATCTCGGCGAGCTGTTCTGTGGAAAAGCCGCGCGCCGGCACGCTGCCGGCGAGTGGCAAATTGACATTGCCGCCGGCATCGACCGCGTA
>CAVTHL010000013.1:0-115605 GCA_963734465.1 uncultured Alphaproteobacteria bacterium | reverse complement strand
TTTCCAAGCCGCTTTCATTGCGTGGCCTTGATCGCCACCTATAGTAAGAACAACCATGCTCAACAGCCTCGACATCGACCGCCGCCCGCAAGACACCCGTGTCGTCGTCGCCATGTCCGGCGGCGTCGATTCATCGGTGACGGCTGCCCTCTTAAGGCCGAGGGCTATGACGTCGTCGGCGTCACGCTGCAGCTCTACGACCACGGCGCAGCGACGCACCGCAAGGGCGCCTGCTGCGCCGGGCAGGACATCTACGACGCGCGCTGCGTGGCCGAGCGCATCGGCATCCCGCATTACGTGCTCGACTACGAGAGCCGCTTCAAGGAAGCGGTGATCGACCGCTTCGCCGAGAGCTATATCGCCGGCGAGACGCCGGTCCCTTGCGTCGACTGCAACATGTCGATCAAGTTCCACGATCTCCTCATCACCGCGCGCGAGCTGGGCGCCGAAGTGCTGGCGACCGGCCACTATGTGGCGTCGCGCCGCCTGCCCGACGGCGGGCGCGGCCTGTTTCGCGCGCGCGAGGAAGAGCGCGACCAGAGCTATTTCCTGTTCGGCACCACGCGCGAGCAACTCGACGTGCTGCGCTTCCCGCTCGGCGAACGGACCAAGGCCGAGACGCGCGAGCTTGCCCGCAAGTTCGGTCTCGCGGTCGCCGACAAGCACGACAGCCAGGACATCTGCTTCGTGCCGACCGGGCACTACGTCGATGTGATCGAGCGGCTCAAGCCGGGCGCCGCCGAAGCCGGCGACATCGTCGATCTCGACGGCAAGGTGCTAGGGTCGCATTCCGGCATCATCCATTTCACCGTCGGCCAGCGCCGCGGGCTCGGGCTCGCCACCGGCGCGCCGCTTTACGTGCTGCGGCTCGACGCCGAGCGCCGGCGCGTGGTGGTCGGCCCGCGCGAGGCCTTGCGCATGAGCCGCATCGCGTTGCGCGACGTCAACTGGATCGGCGACGGCGGCCTCGACGAGGCTTTGGCAGACGACCGCCGCGAAGTGTTCGTGAAGGTGCGCTCGACGCGTCCGCCGCAGGCCGGCTGGCTGCGCGCGGCCAATGGCGGCTACGAGGTCGAGCTGGCGGCCGGCGAGGACGGCGTTTCGCCCGGCCAGGCTTGCGTGTTCTATGACGCCGGCATTGGCCAGGCGCGCGTGCTAGGCGGCGGCTTCATCAAGAGCGCGGTGGCGGCCAATGCCGCGTTGCGCGCCGAAACCGCCAAGGCGGCGGCCGCCGCGCCCGGGTAGCCCTCACCATGGGGGGCGATATCGACCAGCAAAGCGTGGAACGCGCCTATGCGGCCTGGGCGCCGGTCTATGACCTGGTGTTCGGCGCGGTGTTCGAGCGTGGACGGCAGGAAGCGATCGCGGCGGCGGAGAAGTTTTGCGGCCCCGCTGGCGGGCGCATTCTGGAAGTCGGCGTCGGCACCGGCCTATCGCTGCCCTGCTACGCGCGCATCAATCGCCTCGTCGGCGTCGATATCTCCGAGCCCATGCTGCGCAAGGCGCATCAGCGCGTGATCGAACAGAGACTGTCCAACGTCGAGGCGATCGCGGTGATGGACGCAACGCGCATGGCGCTGCCCGACAACTCCTTCGACGTCGTGGTGGCGCAATACGTCATCACCGCGGTGCCCAACCCGGAAGCGACGCTCGACGAGTTCGCGCGCGTGCTCAAGCCGGGCGGTGAGATCGTGCTGGTCAACCATATCGGCGCGGAAAGCGGCCCGCGCCGCCTGTTCGAGCAATGCTTCGCGCCGGTCGCGCGCAAACTCGGCTGGCGGCCGGAATTTCCGTTCAAACGGCTGAGCGATTGGGCGACGCGGAGCGGCGTGCGCGTGCTGGAGCGGCGCCCGATGCCGCCCATGGGGCATTTCGCGCTCATCCGCTTCGCCCGCGCGAATTAAGGCGGGAACCTGCGGTTCCACTTAACCGTTATCCCTTCGGCAACAAGGGAGCACGGCGATGAAGCGGCATATTCTCGTTCTCGGCATAGCCTGTACGTTGGCCTGCACGCTGGCCGCGCCGGCTTTCGCTCAGGCGCCGCCGCAGACCAAGCCGCCGGTGACGCCCAAGGCGGCCGAACAGAACAGCCCCGACAATTGCACCAACGCCACGGTCGGGCAGGGCGGCGATATCGATGCCAAGAAGCAACCGGCGCAAGACAAGAGCTTGAGCGACAAACTGGCGGCATCGAACGGCGTGATCTGCCCGCCGGACCATGTCGATCCCGGTATGAAGCAGCCGGCGCCGCCGGGCGGACCTATGCCGGTAATCCCGCCGCCGGGCACGCCGGGCGGCGATCCGCAGGTTCAGCCGAAATAACGGCGTCTGGCCGGCTTGCTTGACAGCGTTTGCCGCGGCTCCCTATATCCGCCCATCCCCGGCCGATCGCCGGGTTCGGTGGCGGGGTAGCTCAGCTGGTTAGAGCAGCGGAATCATAATCCGGAGGTCGGGGGTTCAAATCCCTCCCCCGCTACCAATTCCCGAACAATTCATTTGGAACTGACGCGGCAATAATTGCGGCCGACGAAGCTCTGATCGTAATGCTGCCAGGAGGTCGGATGGTCGAGCGCCATCACGCCGGCGAGGGTGACGGCATAGACCGCGCATTTCATGTCGCGCTCGGCGCCTGTCGAGATTTTCCGGCAGCGCGCCGCAGTTATAGCCGGGGTGATGGATCCGGCGCGCGCTTAATTTTTCCGCGGCTTCGAGCGCGAGTTTCGCCGTCATCACATGGTCGGGGTGGTCGTTGGGATTGATGGCGGGATCGAGCTCGGGAACGTGCAGATCGACCGAGGCCGTCTGCGCGCGCTCGAGATCGATGAGAGCACGAAACGTTGCGAGCAGATCGTCCCAACCCTGATAGGTCGTGGTGCCGTCGATCGCCGTGAGCGTGGCGATCTCGCCGGCCGCCAGCCGCTTGAGCGACTGATGGCCGGTCTCGGCATAGCCAGCGCCTTCCGTGCCGCCGTCCGGCAGGCGCAGGAAATAGGCGACCGTGTTGCGATAGCTCACCCGGCGCAGCGGATGGCCATTGATGGTCACCGGTGCGGCGCTCGCTTCCGCCGGCGGGCCCTCGACGGCGTCGGCCATGAAGCGGATCGCGCTTTCCGCGCCGTTTTCGCGCGCGAGATAATAAGGATGCTTGCGGCCGCCGTTTGCGGTGCCGAGGCCGGCGTCGCCCGCGGTCACGTGCACGAACACGGTCTTGCCGCCGTCGAGCACGTCATGAAACGCCGACGGATTCATGAACAGCTGCCAGTCGTCCTCGTGCGCCGAAAAATAAAACGACACGCGTTGCACGGGCATCACCTAGAGGCAGGGCCGGATATAGGGCCGGTTTATGTCCCACAACTCGTCGAGCAGCTTGACGGCGGCGGTGGCGGAATTCACCACCGGGTCGATCAGCAGCGCCTGCAAGGCGATTTCCTTGGAGCCGCGCACGGCCGCTTCGATGGCGAGCTGCTGCACCTGCACCTGGATGGTGAGCAGCTTGGCGATGGCGTCGGGCAGGGGACCGAGCGAGATCGGGTGGATGCCGGCGGCATCCGCCATCACCGGCACCTCGACCGCCGCATCCGCCGGCAAATTCGGGATGACGCCTTGGTTATAGACGATGCCGGATTCGAGCACGCGCTTCTTGTCGTGCATGATGCCGCCGATGGCGGCGGCGCCGCGCTCGCCCGACGGCGTCAGCCAATCGGCCGGCACCGGGCGCGCCGGCGAGCACGCGGTCGAGCTGCGCGGCGAACTCGACGCGGCCGCGCTCGTCGGCGGCGAAATCGTAGCCGTGCTCGCCGCCTTCCCAGCCATAGGCGAGGTATTCGCCGAAGTGGTCGTCGCTGCAGGTCATCCAGTAGCCGAAGGCGCGGAACACCTGCCGCGTCAGCGGCAAAAATGACGCGTCGAAAGTCTTTTCCTTCTCGCGCAGCCGCGGATAGAGGTCTTCGCCGGTCTTGCGGTCGCGGATCTGCAGCAGGCATTGCGAGTGGTTGAGCCCGGCGCCCCAGACTTCGACCTGCTCGTAGGGCAGGCCCATGATGTCGGCGACGGCGCCTTGCCCCATGAAGATGCCGTGGCAGAGGCCGAGCGCGCGGATCCGGCTGTATTTGCCGAGCGCGTGGATGATGCGGTTTTCCGGATTGGAGAAGTTGAGGAACAGCGCCTTCGGGCACAGTGCCTCGTACGTCGCGCACGATGTCGAACACCAGCGGCAGCGTGCGCAGCGTGAACATCAGCCCGCCGGGCCCGCCGTTTTCGCCGAGCGTGTGGCGGATGCCGTATTTGCGCGGCACCTCCCAATCGAGCTTCCACAGCCGGTTGCGGTCGATGGCCGTCGAATTGACGACAAAATGAGCGCCGTCGAGGGCTACGCGACGGTCGGTGGTCTGCTCGATGGTGAGGCCGGCGCCGGTTTTCTTGTTCAGCAGTTTCGCCAGTTCGGTCATTTTCGACAGCGCCGCGGCGTCGATGCCGACCAGCGTCAGCGTCGAGCCGCGCAATTCGTCGCTGCTGAAGATGTCGCGCAGCATGCTCAGGCCAAACGACATGCTGGTGGCGCCGATGAAGACGATCTTGCTGGGATTTGCCATCGCGGTCCCCTAGCTCGCAGCGCCGGCGTGCACAGCGTCGGCGTCTGCGTTCATTGCCGTCATCGCACGGGTCAATTCTTCGTAGACGCGGTCCTCGATCGTCACGGTGCCGAAATTCGAATTCTCGCCGTCGAAGCGGCCTTCGGCCGGCTGATCGGCGTGCTCGAACCAGTGATAGCCGACGATTGTCCGCTTGCGCAGCGCCGCGCTGACGTAAGCCGTGAAGCAGGCCGCGCGTTCGGCTTGCGTCTCGACCTTCGGCCCGGCGCCGCCGGTGTTGGGCAGGCCGGAGTCGGCGGCGCGGAACGAGAACTCGCCGATCATGCACGGCTTGCCCGCGGCGGCATAGGTCATCGATCGCCTTGCTGGCGTCGAGCTCGTAGCAATTGAACGAGATGACATCGACGTGCCGCGCGGCGGCCGCGATCGCGGCCACTTGCGGCACCAGCGCGAAGCGGCAGCCGAGCACCAGATGGTTGGGGTCGGCGGCCTTGATGGCGGCGGTGGTCAGCGCGAAGTAGCGCTCGGCGACCGACGCGGTGAAGGTGGCAGGGTCGGCGGCGCTCGCCGCGCGCCGGCCCGGGCTCGCCGCCGGATAATTGAGAAACAGCGCGTGCAATTCCTCCGGTCCGCGCCAATCGGGCCCCCAGCGCAATTCATTGTCGATGAACCAGCCGATGATGGTTTTGTCATCGCGGCGCGGCGCGCACAGCTCGCGCGCGCGGCGGCGGATGTGCGCCTCGAAGTCCGGGTCGAACACATCGGGAAATGCCTGCTTGCGCTCCCAGCCGAACGACATGGCAAGATCGATGTTCGGCGTCACCGCGAGCGACGCCGGCCCGGCGGTTGCGACCGCCTCGTCCGACCAGGAGCCGAGCGTGTTGACGCCCCAGCTCGCCAGCCGCGCGTTGACGGCTTTGCGCCAGGCATCGAGGCTGCCGTATTTGCGCCGGCACGCGTCCGCGTAAGGGATGCGCTCGGTGTTCTGGATTTTGTCCTGGTTGAAGTCGACGGTGTTGACGCCCTTCGACAGGAAGCGGCCGCCGTCGGGGTCGATCAGCCAGAACGCGCCGTCGCGCTCGGCCGACGCGAAAATATCCGCCCGGCCGGAACTGGCCGTCGGCAATGCCGCCCCATCGGGTTTTTGGCGCTTGAGCTGGCATGAGCATAGGCTAAACAATTGCCGCGCCGACGGCACAATATATTGATATGTCTCAATTAAGCGCCGCAGGTCAGCAAAGGGAGAAAGCCGTGGTTCCAGGCGCCGCCACCGGCTGATTTCTCCCCGATTGCGGCCCTGCGGCCGGGCTTCATCTGGGGCGTCTCGACCTCGGCCTTCCAGATCGAGGGCGCCGCGCATGAGGACGGGCGCGGGCTAAGCGTCTGGGATACCTACGGCCAGCAGGGCGAGATCGCCAACCACGATACCGGCGACGTCGCCTGCGACCACTACCATCGTTACAAAGAAGACGTCGCGCTGATGCAGCGGCTGGGCATCCAGGCTTACCGCTTCTCGGTGGCCTGGCCGCGCGTGCTGCCGCAGGGGCGCGGCACGCCGAACGAGAAGGGCCTGGCCTTCTACGACCGGCTGATCGATACGCTGCTCGCAGCCCGCATCGAGCCGTGGCTGTGCCTCTATCACTGGGATCTGCCGCAGGCGCTCGACGATCTCGGCGGCTGGACCACGCGCGACATCGTGTCCTGGTTTGCCGAATACGCCACGCTGGTGGCGGAACGCTACGGCGACCGCGTCAAGCGCTTCGCCACCTTCAACGAGCCGTCGATCTTCACGCTGTTCGGCTCCGGCATGGGCGGCGGCAAACGCGACCGCTCCGGCGTCGACACGTTTCACCGCGCCATCCATCACGTGAATCTCGCGCACGGCGCGGCCGTCGACATTCTGCGCGCGCGCGTGCCGGGCGCTCTCGATCGGCTGCATCCACAATGTGCAGCCGGTGCTGCCGTCGTCGCCGGCCGACGCGCAGGCGGCGGAGATGTGCGACGTCTACTGGAACAAGGTCTATCCCGACCCGCAGTGCCTCGGCGAATATCCGGCGGCGATGCGGGCGGCGATCGAGCCGTTCATGCAGGCCGGCGATCTCGCGCGCATCAAGCGGCCGCTCGACTGGTTCGGCCTCAATCACTACAGCCCGGTGTTCATCAAGGCCGACGCCAACGCGCGGCTCGGCTTCACCTTCGGCGACAGGCCGCCGGGCACGCCGGTGACGCCCATCGATTGGCCGATCATGCCGGACGCCTTTCGCGACACGCTGCTGACCGTTGCCAAGCGCTACGCGCTGCCGGTCTATGTGCTGGAAAATGGCCTCGGCAATCACGACAAGCCGGACGCCGCCGGCGCGGTGATCGACAACGACCGCATCGATTTCTTGCGCGCCTATATCGGCGCGGTGAACGAGGCGGCCGCGGCCGGCGCCGACATTCGCGGCTATTTCGTCTGGTCGCTGCTCGACAACTTCGAATGGGATCAGGGCTACAGCGTGCGCTTCGGGTTGACCTACATCGACTATCCGACGCAAAAGCGGATTCCGAAAGCCTCGTTCGACTGGTTCCGCGCGCTGATCAAGCAAGCAGGCGGCAGGTCATGACGGAGCGCGTTCTGCTCGGCGATGTCGGCGGCACCAATGCGCGCTTTGCCGTGCTGAGCGACGGCGCGCTCGGTCCGATCGACCATTTGCGGGTTGCCGAGCACGCGCGCTTCGAGGATGCGCTCGCCGCCTACCTCAAGCTGCAAAACAATCCCGCCATCGGCGGCGCGCTGTTCGCCGTGGCGGGCGTGGTCCATGGCGAACGCTGCGAACTCACCAACAATGCCTGGGTGGTCGATGCGGCCGCGCTGCGCGCCCGCTTCGGTTTTGCTCGACGTCCGCCTGATCAACGATTTCGAGGCGGTCGCCTGGTCGCTGCCGAATCTCAAGAGCAAGGATCTGCGTCAGCTCGGCGGCGGCAAGGCCGAGCCCGGCGCGCCCATGCTGGCCATCGGCCCGGGCACGGGTCTCGGCGTCGCGGCCTATGTGCCCACCGGCAAGACCGGCCGTGCGCTGATGAGCGAAGGCGGCCACACGACGCTGCCGAGCGGTTCGGTGCGCGAGGACGCCATCATCGCGACTTTGCGGCAAAGCCTGGGGCACGTCTCCGCCGAGCGCATCTTGTCCGGACCCGGCCTGGAAAGGCTCTACCGCACCATCGCAACGCTCGACCGCGTGACGGTGCCGGACCGCCCGGCCAGGGAGATTACCAAAGCCGGCATTGATGGAAGCTGCGCCGTGAGCCGCGCCGCGCTCGACACGTTCTGCGCCATGCTCGGCGAGGTCGCGGGCAATTTCGCGCTGGCTTTCGGCGCGCAGGGCGGGGTGTTTATCGGCGGCGGCTTCGTGCCGCGCATGCGCGACTATCTCCCGGGCACGCAGCTGCGCGCGCGCTTCGATGCCAAGGGCCGCATGAGCGCCTATGTCCAGGCGATTCCGGTCTATTTGATATTGCACGACGACCCGGCCTTCATCGGCCTGCAATCGCTCGCACTGCGGGGCGCGTGATCAAGCCTTTGACGCGGGGTCGGCTTCGGCTGCCTCGCAGTCATCCAGCGCAATCAACAACGTTGCCACGCGATGAACGGACGAGCGCCAATCGGCGAAGCGCTGATAATTGTCGACCAGCCAGTTGAAGGCGCCCTGCACGACCACGAAGGCCGCTGCTGACTGCGTCAGCTCGCCCAAGGTCATCTCGCCGTTGAGATATTTCGGCGCGCAGAGAAACCAGGCCACCACCGGCGAGAACAGAAAGTTGGCGTGCGAGACGAAGGTAGTGCGCACCAGTTGCCACAGGAATTCGCGCCACCACAACAGTACTGCGTGCAGCTTGAGCTGCACGGTGTGGCGCTTGTCGGCCTCGCTCGTCTTGGTGTCCGTCCCCTGGAATGCGTCGGCGGCGGCGCGGAATTCCGCCTCGCTTTGATTCGTACGCTCGATCACGCTGGTGAGGTGGTGACCGAACAGCAGCATCAGCCCTGACACCAAGCCTGAATAAATTATGACGCTGAACACCAAATAGCCGGGGATCGTCACCGTCCAGCCGAATGGCGCAATGGTGATGCTGCCTCCGACGCTCCACAGCACGCCGAAGAAGGTGATCGAGGTCAATATCGACGAAAAGAACGCGAGCGAGAGATCGATCGGCGCATCGGTCGAAACCCGGACGTCGACGACGATGCGATACTCCGGGTTCTCGGAACCCTTGACCATGTGATGATTGAGGCGTTGAAAGCGGTCGTTCTCGAGCCATTTATCGAGCACGTGGCGGGTCAATGACTCGCGCCAACTGCGTTGCGCGGTCATGCGGCCCCAGACGGAGGTCGCGGCCAGAATAATGCTGGCGGCCGCCAGCGGCAGAAATAACTCCGCTTGAACCCAGAGCGCGTGCGCGTCCTTGCGCGCGAGCGCATCGAAGAAATTGCGATTCCAGACATTGAGCAGGACCTGCACCAGCAATTGCAGAAGGACGATGGCGATCAGGAAAAAGACGAGGCCGTAAACCCACGCCTTCCTGGTCCGCCAAAATATCGAGGCCGACCGCCAGAAACGGAGGAAGAGCTGATGGTCGCCAGTCAAATTGAGCGGGTGAAAGAACCGCATGGTTCCGTTAAGCCGATTCATCTGCCGCGCATACTATGCGCATCCGGCCTATACAAGCCTTCAAATGAGCGCGGGCTACGGAACTACCATCACCGCGCAGGGCGCGAGACTCGCCAGCTTTTGCGACACGCTGCCAAGCAGCAAGGCCGACAGGCGCCCGCGTCCGCGCCGGCCGACGACAAGAATATCGGTTTTTTGGCGACGGACGGTGTCGATGATCGTCTCGGCCGGGTCGCCCCATCCGGTCTGCAACTTGACGCCGGTAACACCGGCGCGCAGCGCGCATTTTCGCGCCTGCTCGAGGACTTTGTTGGCGGCCGACTTCATCGTATCGCTCAGATCGCCGTCGGTGCTGGCGAGACGCCTTAGCTCGGCGCCCGAAATGCTGCCGCCAATCGTGAGGATCGTGAGTTCGCCGTGGACGGCTTTTGCAAGCCTGGCAGCCGCGGTGATGGCGCGGCTGGCGTCCGGTGAACCGTCGGTGGCGACGAGGATGCGCTTCATCACATGACCGTATTGAATTGAATTGAACTTGCCAATCGCGCGGCAATTGACGTTTGCCGGCGTTCATAAAGGTCTGTCGAGCCGGCGGGATTGATCCTCGTCAATGCGCCGCAATTCGGCACTTATAGGGTGGCGTTCCAATGCATAAGAACAGGAGCTCGCACATGGTCACGCGCAGACAAGCCAGCGCCGGTCTGGCCTCGGCCGCGGTTCTCGCCACCACGCCTGCATTTGCAACAAGCGAAGCGCCGACCATGACGCTGCCGGCGCCGAAAAAGACCGGCGGCATGCCGTTGATGCAGGCGTTTGCGTTGCGGCATTCCACGCGCGAATACGCCGACCGTGCGCTGCCGCCGCAAGTGCTGTCCGATCTGCTGTGGTCCGCTTTTGGCGTCAATCGTCCGGGTCGGCGACCGCACCGCTCCCTACTGGCGCCACATCATGGTGATCGACGTCTATGCCGCCACCGCGGACGGTGTCTGGTTCTACGATCCCAAGCAGCACATGCTGCGCCTGCACGCGCGCGCCGACCTGCGTGCGGCCACCGGCCAGCAGGATTTCGTCGGCACCGCGCCGCTCGATCTGATCTATGTGGCGCATGGCGAGCGCATGACAGATGTCTCGCCGGAGGACCGCCGGCTGTTCGCCTCGGTCGACACCGGCTTCATCGGACAAAATGTCTATCTGTTCTGCGCGTCGGAAGGGCTCGCCAGCGTGTTCCGCGGCGCGGTGCCCTACAAGAAACTCGAGCAGGCTATGCAGCTCGGCGACGGTCAGTTCGTTACCTTCGCGCAGACGGTCGGCTATCCGAAAAGCTGACGCGACTACAACACCGCGCCGCTTGCCGGATCGATGATGTGCATATGATCCATGTTGGCGTGCAGGCGCATGGTGGCGCCGGCCTCGCCCGCGCTGTTGGGTTCGACCCGGCCGCAATACTCGGCGCCGTTGATGGTGAAGAACACCATGGTTTCCATGCCCATCGGTTCGACCACGTCGAGCGTCACCGAGAAATTGCTGCCGCCGTCGCTGTGCCCGTTTTGACGCACCTCGGTGATGTGCTCGGGCCGCAGGCCCAGGAGCATCGGTTTGCCGACCGCAGTCTTGTAGCGCGGCGGCGGCGAGGGCACCGGCAAGACGATGGTGTCGGACAGGCGCACGCGCATGTCGGCGCCGCTTTGCTCGAGCTGGCACGGGAAGAAATTCATCGCCGGCGAGCCGATGAAGCCGGCGACAAAGCGCGTGTTCGGCTTGTGGTAAAGCTCCTGCGGCGTGCCGATCTGCTCGATGCGGCCCGCGTTCATGACCACCACGCGGTCGGCGAGCGTCATCGCTTCCACCTGGTCGTGGGTGACGTAGACCGTCGTGGTCTTCACTTTTTGATGGACGCGCTTGATCTCGGTGCGCATCTGCACGCGCAGCTTGGCGTCGAGGTTCGACAGCGGCTCGTCGAACAGGAACACCTTGGGATTGCGCACGATGGCGCGGCCCATGGCGACGCGCTGGCGCTGGCCGCCGGACAATGCCTTGGGGCGGCGCTCGAGCAGCTCGGTGATGTCGAGGATGCGCGCGGCGTGCTCGACGCGCTGACGAATCTCGGCCTTGGGAAATTTGCGCAGCTTCAACCCGAACGACATGTTCTCGAAAGCGGTCATGTGCGGATAGAGCGCGTAATTCTGGAACACCATCGCGATGTCGCGATCCTTCGGCGGCAGGTCGTTGACCACTTCGCCGCCGATCAGGATGTTGCCGGAGGTGATTTCCTCGAGTCCCGCGATCATGCGCAGCGTGGTGCTTTTGCCGCAGCCGGACGGGCCGACCAGCACCACGAATTCGTTGTTCGGGATGTCGAGATCGATCGCGCGCACGGCTTCGACCTCGCCGTATTTCTTGACGACCTGACGCAACGCGACTTCGGCCATGATGCTCAGCCCTTGGTGGCGCCGGCGGTAAGACCGGCGATGTAATAGTCCATGAGGAAGGCGTAGATCACCAGCGGCGGCGCCGCGGCAATCAAAGCGCCCGCCATCAGCATGCCCCACTTATAGACGTCGCCGCGGATCAGGCTGGTCACCGTGCCGACGGTGAGCACCTGCTGGTCCGACGAATAGAGGAACGCCATCGGATAGACGAAGGCCGCCCACGAGACGGTGAAGGCGAAGATCATGGCGGCGATGATGCCGGGCAACGCCACCGGGATGAAGATCTTGAACAACATCTGCATGTGGCCGGCGCCGTCGATGAGCGCGGCCTCGTCGAGCTCCTTGGGGATCGATTGGAAGTAACCGATCATGATCCAGGTGCAGAACGGCACTGTCAGCGTCGGATAGACCAGCACCATGCCCCAGTACGAATTGAGCAGGCCGATCGATTTGACGATCTGGAACATGGGGATGAACAGCAGCGTATCCGGCACCAGGTAAGTGAGGAAAATGCCGGTGGCCAGCACGCTGGATCCCCAGAATTTCATGCGGCCGAGCGAGAACGCCGCCAGCACGCTCACCACCATGGTGATCGCCACCACGCAGACCGTCACGATCACGGTGTTCTTGAAGAAGATCAGAAAGTCGGTCTGCGTGAGCAGGATCCTGAACTGATCGAGCGTGACCCCGTCGAAGATGAACCACGGGTTGGTCGCCAGGCGCGCCATCTCGGCGTCGCTCTTGAGCGCCGTCACGACCATGTAATAGGGCGGCAGCAGGAAGAAGATCGCGAACATCACCAGGAACACGTACGACGTGATCAACGCCCAGCGGCGACTGCGGTGCAGGCTGGTGCGGGAGCCGGCGCGCCTGACGGCGGGCGCGGTGGCGGCAAGTGTGCTCATCGGGTGCTCATCCGATCTCCCTGCCGCGCTTGCGGACGCCGCGCAGAATGAAGACCGCGGCGATGGCCAAAATCGGGAACATGAACAACGACGTCGCCGCGCCGAGCGGCAGATCGCCAGAGCGGATGCCGAGCAGGAACGAGTAGGTCGCGAACATGTGCGTCATGTTGCGCGGGCCGCCCGCGGTCATGATCTGGACGATGTCGAAATTGGCGAAGGTGACGATCAATGAGAACAGCACGGTGATGGCGATGATGTTGCGCATCATCGGCAGCGTGATGTGCCGATGAATTTCTGCCAGGCACTGGCGCCGTCGATCGAAGCGGCCTCATAGAGCTGCTCGGGCACCGACTTGAGCGCGGCCAGATACATGATCAGAAAAAATGGCGCGCCGTACCAGACGTTCACCAGGATCACCGAGAAGCGCGCCCAATAGGGGTCGCTCAACCACGGAATCCAGTTAAAGCCCATGCTTTTGAGGGTGTAATTGAATGCCGAATTGGTGGGATCGAACATCCACCACCAGCCGAGCGTCGAGAGCGCGAGCGGGATCACCCACGGCACCAGCAGCATGCCGCGCCATTTGCGCTGGCCCTTGACCGGCAGGTTGTTGACGAGATGCGCGGTGATCAGGCCGATCAGCGCTTTAAAGAACACGGCGGACAGCGCGAAGATCGTCGATTGCCACACCACCATCCAGAAGGTGTCGCGCGAAATCAGGAACGCGAAATTCGACAGACCGATGAAGCGGGTCTGCGCCTTGTTCAGCATCGAGAGATAGATCGAGTAGAACGCCGGGTAGATGATCAGCCCGCCGACGATGAGGATCAGCGGCGTGCACATCAGCAGCGCGATGGTCGAGCGCCGCCGCATGAAGCGATGCAGGCCGGCGCGCCTGATGGGCGCGTCAGCCGTGCTATCGACGGCGGCACCCCAGGAATGGACAGTGTCTGCCATGCCGCGCTGCCGGCCTCTGGCCGGCCCCTGTTATGGTTTCGAAGATCGAGCATGCCGGCCAAATAGGGCCGGCATGCCATTAGCTGCGGAGTTGGAAGCTCGCTCAGGCGCGCAACGTGCCTTCGAGTTCCTTCTCGGCCCACTTGATCACGTCGTCGAGCTTTTCTTTGCCCTGCGTGAACTTCGAGATCATCACGGTGTTGATCGCCTGGTTGTAGATCTGGGCGCCAACTTCCGAGCGCGCCGGTGCACCGACCATCGAGGTCTGCTCGTCGGCGCGCGGCGGATAGCTGTAGACGGTGCCGACCGGCGGCTCGACGGTCTTCCAGGTGTCGAGATCGTACATGGTCTTGAACGACGGCAGGTCGTAGCCGATCGAGGCCTCGACCATCTGTGCGATCGATTCCTTCTGCGAGATGTGCAGCAGGAGCTCTTTGCCGCCGCCTTGTTCTTCGAGAACTTGCCACAGTCCGTAGAACTGCGGCAGCTGCCCGACGAAGCGGCCTTTCGGTCCCTTCGGCACGGCATGGGTCCAGCAATTCTCCGCCACCGTCGGATTGTCGCGCTTGGCGACCGCCCAGGCGCTCGGCGGATTCATGATGCCCGAGCCCTTGCCGGAAATCAGCCAGCGGTTATTGCCGGCGTCGTCCCAGGCGTAAACTTCCGGCGGATTCGACCTCCATGATCTTGCGGGCCATTTCCATGGCCTGCCGCGTCTGGTCGGAATTGATCTTGATGTTGTCCTTGGCGTCGACGAACACCACGCCGTAGGAGTTGAACAACCCGCCGACCCAGTCGACCGCGTCGGAGGTCTGGCCCATCGGCAAGCCGACCGGGAAGCCGGCCTTGTGCAGCTTCTGCGCCGACTCGACGATAAAGATCCCAAGTCCATTTGTCGGTCTTGGCCTTGTCGTATTTCGAAACGTCGGCCGGGAACATGTCGCGCAGATCGATGCCGGCATGCTCCTTGTAGAGATCGAAGCGCGAGCAGCACGGCTTGACCTGGCTGCCGACCGCGGTCGGGACGCCGCGCCAGGTGCCCTTGATCTTGGCGAGATATTCGGCGACCGGGCTGATCGGGCCGTACTGTCTTGATGAGCTGTGCGATGACGTCGTCGAGCGGCTCAAGCACCGCCTGGTGAATGCGGATGTTCCAGTCGCGATGCGACATGATGTCGTGACCGGTGCCGGCTTGCGCCTCGGCCGCGGCCGTCAGCTTGTCCTTCTCGCCTTGCGACGTGATGTAGTCGATGTGCACATCGACTTTGTTCTTTGTCGCCCCATTCGTTGCAGACTCTTGATCGAGCGCGTTGTTGGCGTCGGGGACCCAGTGGTCCCAGCAGCCGAGTGTCAAGCTGCCGGCGGCGTAGACGCCGCTGACATAAGGTGCGGTAATGACTGCTGCGGAGCCGAGGGCAGCAGTCTTGAGAACTTCACGACGTGAAATACGCGAACTTGCCATTGGGTCTCCTCCCGGGATGATCGTTGTTTTTTCTTATGGTTGAAAGAAACGATACTCTCGTCCCCCCAAGTCGGCTAGTCATCCTAAAGACGGACCGGCATTAAATTCGCGATACGGACCGGCCGAGACTGCCGGTTCTATGCCGCGCCGCAGCAAGGGGTCGCGACATCGGTCGCAAGGGAGATCGAGGGAGGTTCTGAGCGTGCCCACACCGCGCGTCATCCGCTTGTCGGTCCGACGACAATGTCGTTGTTGCCGTTGACCAAATCCCGCCCGGCAGCGAGGTCGCCGGCCAGACCGCGCGGGAGCGCATTCCGCGCGGCCACAAGATGGCGGTCGTTGCAATCGAAACGAATGAGCCGGTGCGCAAGTACGGGCAGATCATCGGCTTTGCCTCGAAGGCGATCGCGCCCGGCGACTGGGTGCATGAGCACAACGTCGCGCTCCATGACTTCGCGCGCGACTATCGCTTCGCGGAAGGCGCCAAGAACGACGAACTGCTGCCGCCGGAACTGCGCGCCACGTTCCAGGGCTATCTGCGGCCCAACGGCAAGACCGGCACGCGCAACTATATCGGCGTGCTCACCTCGGTGAACTGCTCGGCCAGCGTCGCCAAGTTCATCGCCGAAGAGGTGAGCCGGTCCGGCATCCTCGACGACTATCCCGGCATCGACGGCGTCGTGCCGTTCGTGCACGGCACCGGCTGCGGCATGGCGGCCCGCGGGGAGGGCTGGGATGCGCTGGAGCGGACGCAATGGGGCTACGCCACCCATCCCAACTTGGGCGCGGCGCTGATGGTTGGGCTGGGCTGCGAGGTGTTCCAGATCGACCGCATGAAGGACGAATACAGCCTGGTCGAGGGCGACCATTTCCAGACCATGACCATCCAGGCGACCGGCGGCACCAAGAAGACGGTGGCCGCGGGCGTCGAGCGCATCAAGGCGATGCTGCCGGTGGCGGCGCGCGCCAAGCGCGAGACGCGGCCGGCGGGCGAGATCGTGCTGGCGCTGCAATGCGGCGGCTCCGACGGCTATTCGGGCATCACCGCCAATCCGGCGCTCGGCGTCGCGGTCGATCTGCTGGTCAAGCACGGCGGCACCGGCGTCTTGGCCGAAACGCCGGAAATTTACGGCGCCGAACATCTGCTCACCCGCCGCGCGGTGAACAGGACGGTCGGCGAGAAACTGGTCGAACGCATTCGCTGGTGGGAGGACTACACCACGCGCAATCGCGGCGAGATGAACAACAATCCTTCGCCCGGCAACAAAGCCGGCGGCCTCACCACCATCCTGGAGAAGTCGCTCGGCGCCGCCGCCAAAGGCGGCTCCACCACCATGCGCGCGGTCTACGAATATGCCGAGCCGATCAATGAGAAGGGCTTCGTGTTCATGGACACGCCCGGCTACGATCCGGTCGGCGCCACCGGCCAGGTGGCCGGCGGCTGCAACGTGATGTGCTTCACCACCGGCCGCGGCTCCGCCTTCGGCTGCAAGCCGACGCCGTCGATCAAGCTCGCCACCAACAAATACGTCTACGAGAGCATGATCGACGACATGGACATCAATTGCGGCGACATCCTCGACGGCGTCAGCCTGGCGCAGAAGGGCGAGGAGATCTTCAACAAGGTGGTCGCGGTCGCCTCCGGCGACGCACACCAAGTCGGAAGACCTAGGCTACGGCGATCTGGAATTCGTGCCCTGGCAAATCGGCGCGACGATGTAGGGAGTTGAGTATGAGCCGGGACAAAAATGCGCGGGCGCGCCTGCGCTCGCAATTGTGGTTCGACAATCCCGACAATCCGGGCATGACCGCGCTCTATCTCGAGCGCTACCTCAATTACGGCCTCACGCGCGACGAGCTCACCTCGGGCAAGCCGATCATCGGCATCGCGCAGACCGGCAACGATCTGTCGCCCTGCAACCGCCATCACTTGGCATTGGCCGAGCGCGTGCGCGAAGGCATTCGCGCGGCCGGCGGCGTCGCCTTCGAGTTTCCGGTGCATCCGATCCAGGAAACGGGAAAACGTCCGACCGCGGCGCTCGACCGCAATTTGGCTTACCTCGGCCTCGTGGAAATCCTCTACGGCTATCCGCTCGACGGCGTGGTGCTCACCACCGGCTGCGACAAGACCACGCCGGCCTGCCTGATGGCGGCGGCGAGCGTGAATATTCCGGCCATCGTGCTCTCCGGCGGGCCGATGCTGAACGGCTGGTGGAGGGGCGAGCGCGCCGGCTCCGGCACCGTGGTCTGGAAGGCGCGCGAAGAGCACGCCGCAGGCCTGATCGATTATGCCGAGTTCATGGATGTCGTGACTTCGTCGGCGCCCTCGGTCGGCCACTGCAACACCATGGGCACGGCCTCGACCATGAATGCGCTGGCGGAAGCGCTCGGCATGTCGCTGCCCGGCTGCGCGGCGATCCCGGCGCCTTACCGCGAGCGCGCGCAGATCGCCTATGACACCGGCGTGCGGGCGGTCGAGATCGTGCGCGAAGACCTCAAGCCCTCCGACATTCTCACCCGCAAGGCGTTCGAAAACGCCATCGTTGCCTGCTCGGCGATCGGCGGCTCGACCAATGCGCCGATCCACATCAACGCGATCGCGCGCCATGTCGGCGTCAAGCTTGCGATCGAGGACTGGGAGACGGTCGGCTACGACGTGCCGCTGCTGGTCAACATGCAGCCGGCCGGCAAATATCTCGGCGAGGAGTATTTCCGCGCCGGCGGGCTGCCGGCGGTGATGCGGCAACTGTTCAAGGCCGGCAAAGGCCACGCCGATGCGCTCACCATCAACGGCAAGAGCTACGGCGACAATGTGCGCAAGGCCGAGGTGCAGGATGCCGACGTCATCCGCGCCTACAAGCAGCCGATGAAGAGCCAGGCGGGCTTCAAGGTGCTCAGCGGCAATCTGTTCGATTCCGCGATCATGAAGACCAGCGTCATCTCGGACGACTTCCGCACGCGCTATCTGTCAAATCCGAAAGACCCCGACGCCTTCGAGGGCCGCGCCGTCGTGTTCGAAGGGCCGGAGGACTATCACAAGCGCATCGACGATCCGAAGCTCAAGATCGACGAGCAGACCATATTGTTCATCCGCGGCGTCGGCGCCATCGGCTATCCCGGCTCGGCCGAAGTCGTGAACATGCAGCCGCCGGCGGCGCTGATCAAAAAAGGCATCACCGCGCTGCCCTGCATCGGCGACGGCAGGCAATCAGGCACCTCGGGCTCGCCGTCGATCCTCAACGCCTCGCCGGAGGCGGCGGCCGGCGGCGGCTTGGCGCTGTTGATGACCGGCGACCGCGTGCGCATCGATCTGCGCAAGGGCACCGCCAATATCCTGGTGTCGCGCGCCGAGCTCGCCAAGCGCCGCGCCAAGCTCGAGAAGCAGGGCGGCTTCGCCTATCCGAAAAGCCAGACGCCGTGGCAGGAAATCCAGCGCGGCATGGTCGACCAGCTCGCCGACGGCATGGTGCTCAAGCCGGCGGTGAAATATCGCGACATCGCGCACAAGAGCGTGCCGCGCGACAACCACTAGCGTCCGGTCAAGCCGTCTGCGGTGTCGACTGCACTGCAGGCTCCGACGCGTCATCCGCGTTCGGCGTGATGGTGCCGTCGGCGTTGCTCACGCCATAGCGAAGATAGTCGACCTTTGAGCGCTCCCGGTGCTCGTGCGCCATCTTGTCGAGCTCGGTCTTCAAGCGGCTCAAGATATCCAGCGCCTCAACGTTTTCCGTCTTGCGGCTTTCCAGCGACAGCAGCGAGCTGATGATCTGCAGTTGATTGCCGACGCGATGGTTGATCTCGCGGATGAGCTGGTCCTTTTCGCTGGTGCGCTGCGACACCACCTTCGCCAGCGCGACGCGCTGCTGGGCCGGCGACGGCAGCATCTTGATCTGCGGCAGGATGAAGGCGAAGGCGATCGCGGTGCCGACCGACGTTACGGCGCAGAACAGTCCGATGGCGGCGTGCATCCACAGATACTCGCCGCCGGTGACCGCCGAGAAGGCATGCGCGCTGTGCGTGAGCCCGCACGCGACGATGAACATGACGAACAGAGTCCAGAGCCAGGGGTAAGGGATGTCGTCGCGGCGCTGGCGCAGCACCACGGCCATGGTGACCGGGATGGCGAAATAGGCGATCGCGATCGACACGTCGCTGCCGAGCACAAGCCAAAACAGGCCGGCGGCGGAGGTGCACAATTGGATGAGCGGCTCGAGCATGAGAATCTCTCAAGGTCGGGAAGCTGGCCCGTGTATAACATCCGGGAAAAGGTTAAAGAAGTTTTGGCGGAAACGGCGTGGAAGTACCGATTTGATCGCTATACGCTGACGGCTCCCGGTCGGCGGCTTGCGCTTGAAGCGGCCTGTCGCGACGCTACTGATTCTTTTTGTGGGTGACCCATGGCAAATCGATTGAAAGGCAAAGTCGCGCTGGTGACGGCGGCGGGGCAGGGCATCGGGCGCGCGATCGCGGAAGCCTTCATCGCCGAAGGCGCGACCGTGATTGCGACCGATCTCGATGCGATCGAAGCTCAAGAAGCCTGAAGGCGGCGAAGACCTATGCGCTCGACGTGCGCGCGACCAAGAAAGTCGATGCGCTCGCCAAGACCGTCATCAAGCAATTCGGCGCGCCGGACATTCTCGCCAATTGCGCCGGCTACGTGCACCAGGGCAGCGTGCTCGATTGCTCGGAGAAGGACTGGGACTTCTCCTTCGATCTCAACGTCAAGTCGATGCACCGCGTGCTGCGCGCCTTCCTGCCGGCCATGCTCGCGCACGGCGGCGGTGCGATCGTCAATATCTCGTCGGCGGTGTCGTCGATCCGCGGCGTGCCGAAGCGCTACGTCTACGGCGCCACCAAGGCTGCGATCATCGGGCTGACCAAGGCGCTGGCCGCCGATTTCATCCGCGACGGCATCCGCGTCAACGCCATCTGTCCCGGCACCATTCAGTCGCCGTCGCTGAACGAGCGCATCGACGCCGTCGCGAAAAAGACCGGCAAATCGCTCAAGGCGGTGCGCACCGATTTCATCGAGCGCCAGCCGATCGGCCGGCTCGGCACCACGCAGGAAGTCGCCAATCTGGCGGTGTTCCTCGTCTCCGACGAGGCGAGCTACATCACCGGCCAGGCGCACCTGGTCGACGGCGGCATGGCGCTCTAGGCGCTGAGCGAGACCGGCGCGCGTGCGGACGCATCCTGCAGGATCATGTCGGCGCCTTTTTCCGCGATCATCACGACGGCGGCATTGGTGTTGCCGGAGACGACCGTCGGCATCACCGAGGCATCGATGACACGCAAGCCATCGATGCCGCGCACGCGCAGCCGCTCGTCGACCACCGCTTGCGGATCGGAGCCCATGCGGCAGGTGCTGGTCGGGTGATAGACGGTGGTGCCGGTTTCGCGCGCATAGGCCAGAAGATCGGCGTCGCTTTCGCAGCGCCGGTCCGGGCGCGCGCTCCTCGGCGATGTAACGGCGCATCGCCGGTTTATCCATGATGCCGCGCAGTTGCTTCATGCCGGCGACCACGGTGTCGCAGTCGAAACGGCTCGACAAATAGCGCGGCTGGATCGCCGGCGCTGCCGCCGGATCGCGCGACTTGATGCGCACGAAGCCGCGGCTTTCCGGCCGCAACTGGCAGATCGAGGTCATGAAGCCGGGGAACGGATGCAAGCCGGCGCCGGCGGTGTCGGCGCTGAAGATGAGGAAATGGATCTGCACGTCGGGCGTCTCGAGCTCCGGCCGCGTGCGCAGGAAGGCGCCGGCGTAACCCGCGCCGATGGTGAGCAGGCCCTTGCGCGACAGGATGTAACGCAGGCCCGCGCCCATGCGATGGCGCCAATTGTTGATCACGTCGTTCATGGTGATCGGCTCGGTGCAGCGATAGAGCATGCGGATCTGCAGGTGGTCCTGCAGGTCGGCGCCGACGCCAGGCATGTCAGCGATGACAGCGATGCCATGCGACCGCAGCAAGTCGGCCGGCCCGAGGCCGGACAGTTGCAGCAATTGCGGCGAGTTGAACGCGCCGCCGGCGACGATCACCTCGGCATTGGCAGTTGCCGTTTTTGTTGTGCCGCCTTGGCGGTATTCGACGCCCACGGCGCGCCGGCCGGAAAACAGCACACGCGTCGCCAGCGTTTCGGTGGCGACCGTGAGATTGGGCCGCCGCTTTGCGGGCTTGAGATAGCCGACCGCGGTCGACCAGCGCCGGCCGTTCTTGGCGGTGAGCTGGAAATAGCCGGCGCCTTCCTGGGCGGCGCCGTTGAAATCGTCGTTGCGCGGGTGGCCCGCCTGCTGCGCGGCCTCGATGAAGGCCTCGCACAGCGGGTGCGGCTCGCTCACATTGGAGACAGCGAGCGGCCCGCCGCTGCCGTGCATGTCGTCGGCGCCGCGCTCCTGGTCCTCGGCGCGCCGGAAAAACGGCAGCACGTCGTCGAAGCCCCAGCCTTTGTTGCCGAGCTGGCGCCAGTGGTCGTAGTCCTCGTGCTGGCCGCGCACATAGAGCAGGCCGTTGATCGAGCTCGAGCCGCCCAGCACCTTGCCGCGCGGCTGGATGATCTGGCGGTTGTTGAGCTCGGGCTCCGGCTCCGACTGGTAGAGCCAGTTGACCTTGGGATTGTGGAACAGCTTGCCGTAGCCGAGCGGAATGTGGATCCAAATGTTGCTGTCGCGGCCGCCGGCTTCCAGCAGCAGCACGCGGTGGCGGCCGGACGCCGTGAGGCGATTGGCCAGCACGCAGCCGGCCGAGCCCGCGCCGACGATGATGTAGTCGAAAGTTTCCGGGGTCGGCGTCATCGCGTGTCGGCGTGCCTGCGAGGGAAAACGGCCTTTGCGGGCGCGCATTTAGCCCTAAGTCACAAGACAATCACAAGCCTGTCACCTGGAACGAACCGGCCGATTTGGAGTTGCCGAGTCCGGGTGGCGATGGAACAATTGCATCCATAGTTCGTACTGTTACGTAAATCGACTTGCATGACGTTTTCCTAAGGGCAGGAGCCTTTCCATGGCGCTTACGGCAGCTTCGCCCCTCCCGCGGGATGCCGGCCAAGCTGCCGAAGCCGCCAAGCCGTCTTTGGATGAAGCGCGTGGGCGCTGGCGCGAGGCATTTCGCCGCGTGCGGGCGGAAACCGAGGCGCGCGCCGCGCATCTGTCGGCGGAAGACCAGATCGTGCAGTCGATGGCGGATGCCTCGCCGACCAAATGGCACCGCGCCCATGTCACCTGGTTTTTCGAGCAGTTCCTGCTTGTGCCGCACGACCCGTCCTACACGATTTTCGACCAGCGCTTTCCCTTCCTGTTCAACTCTTATTACGTCGCCGCCGGCCCGCGCCATGCGCGCCCGCAGCGCGGCCTGATCACCCGCCCGAACGGCGAGGATGTCGCCGGCTATCGCGCCCATGTCGACAAGGCGGTCGAGCGGCTGATCGAGACCGTGCCGGCGGCGGACGCGCCGCGCGTGTTCGAGATTCTCGAAATCGGCCTGCATCACGAACAGCAGCACCAGGAATTGCTGATCACCGACATTCTGCACGCCTTCGCGCAGAACCCGACCGATCCGGCCTATGACGCCGAACTGGCAGCCGCCGCGCGCGGCACAAATTCCACGAAGTATTGGCCCGCGCGGCGGCTACGTCGATGTGCCGTCCGGCATCCACGCCGTCGGCCACGAGGGCGACGGCTTCTGCTTCGACAACGAGACGCCGCGGCACGACGAACTGATCGCGGAAATGCGTATCGCGCGCCATCTCGTCAGCAACGCCGAATGGCTGGAATTCATCGAGGCCGGCGGCTACGCGACGCCGTCGCTGTGGCTGTCGGACGGCTGGGCGGCCGTGCAGGCGGAAGGCTGGCAGGCGCCCGGCTATTGGCGCCAGAAGGACGGCAAGTTGGCATGCGATGACGCTGGCGGGCTTGCAAGCCGGTCGATCCGTCCGCGCCGGTTCTGCACATCAGCTATTACGAGGCCGACGCCTTCGCGCGCTTTGCCGGCAAGCATTTGCCGAGCGAATTCGAATGGGAAGTGGCGGCGCGCGAAAACGTGATCGCGGATGCCTATGGAATCGCTTGGCAATGGACGCGCAGCGCCTATCTGCCTTATCCGGGCTACCGGGCGGCGGAAGGCGCGCTCGGCGAATACAACGGCAAGTTCATGGTCAATCAGATGGTGTTGCGCGGCTCCTCGCTGGCGACACCCGAGGGCCATGCGCGGCTGAGCTACCGCAATTTCTTCTATCCACCGGCGCGCTGGCAGTTCACCGGCCTGCGGCTCGCCGAATTCAAGTAGGACATCGAGATGGTTGCGCTTGCACGTTCCCGCCGTCTGCCGCAAAGCGCGGAAGAGCAGTTCGCCGCCGACGTGCTCGCCGGCCTGACCGCGAGCCCAAGCGCCTGCCGCCGAAATATTTCTACGATGCCGAAGGCTCGCTGCTGTTCGAGCGCATCACCGAGCTGCCGGAATATTACCCGACCCGCTGCGAGATGAAGATCCTGCGCGAGCACGCGCGCGACATCGCGCAATTGATCCCGCAAGGCGCGGCGCTCATCGAATTCGGCAGCGGCTCGAGCAAGAAGGCGCGCATTGTGCTGGGCGCGGCGGCCGACAAGCTCGCCGCCTATGTGCCGGTCGATATTTGCCGCGAGATGATCGAGCAGGAAGCTGCCGAGCTGCGCCCGGATTTCCCGCAGGTGAAGGTGCTGCCGGTCAGCTGCCGACATCACGCAGATGTTTCCGCTGCCGGGCGAGGCGAAAGCAGCGCCCGTGCGCGTCGGCTTCTTCCCGGGCTCGACCATCGGCAATTTCGAGCCGCACGAGGCGGCGGCGTTTTTGCGCCACGCGGGCAAGATCCTCGGGCCCGGCGCGCGGCTGATCGTCGGCGCCGATCTCATCAAGCCGGCAGAGGTGCTCAACGCCGCCTATAACGACGCGCAGGGCGTCACCGCCAAGTTCAATCTCAATCTGCTCACCCGCATCAATCGCGAGCTAAACGGCACTTTCAAGCTCGCCTGCTTCGAGCACCACGCCTTCTACAACCGCGAGCGCAACCGCATCGAAATGCACCTCGCCAGCCTCAAGCGGCAGAAGGTGAAAGTGGCCGGCGAAACGATCGACTTCCGCGCCGGCGAGACCATCCACACCGAGAATAGCTACAAATACAGCGTGGAGTTGCTGGGCGCGCTGGCGCGCGGCGCCGGCTGGCGCCCGCTCGCGGCATGGACCGGCGAGCGCAACTATTTCTGCATCCAGGTTTTCGAACTGGTCGAAGAACGCCCGCTGCGCGCGGCGGAGTAGCTTCCCGAACGCGCGCGGCTGCGCTAAACGATTGCGCCCGGCCCTCCGGCCGGGCGTTACGCGTTTACGGGGTAGGTTGCGATGAAGTTCGTCGGGTTCGAAGCGAATAATGGGTTGCATCTGGGGGTGGCCGAAGGCGACAGCGTCATCGATCTGCAGGCGGTCGATGCCAATGCGCCGTCCGAGCTCGGCGAGGCGTTGCGCCGCGGCAATGGCGATCTCAAGCCGCTCGCCGATCTCGCCAAGAAAGCACCGGCCTCCGCCCGCCGCCCGCTCGCCGGCCTGAAATTCGCGCTGCCGGTGGCGAAGCCCGGCAAGATCATCTGCCTTGGCTTGAACTATCTCGACCACGTCAAGGAAGGTCCGCAGCGCGACAATATCCCGAAATTCCAGTCGATCTTCTTCCGCATGCTGACGTCGCTGACGCCGCATATGCAGCCGCTGATGCGGCCGAAAAAGTCGATCCAGCTCGACTATGAAGGCGAACTGGTCGTGATCATCGGCAAGCGCGCCAAGCATCTCACGCTCGAAAACGCGACCGACTGCGTCGCCGGCTATGCCTGCGGCATGGAAGGCTCGGTGCGCGAGTACCAGCGCCACACCACGCAGTGGGGCATGGGCAAGAACTTCGACCGCACCGGCAGCATCGGCCCGTGGATGGTCACCGCCGACGAACTGCCGCACGGCGGCAAGGGTCTCAAGATCGAGACCCGGCTCAACGGCAACACCATGCAGTCGTCCAACACCGACCTCTTCATGTTCCCGGTCGCGGAATCGCTCGTTTATCTCACCGAGGGCATGACGCTGGAGCCGGGCGACATCCTGTTCACCGGCACGCCGTCGGGCGTCGGTCATGCGCGCAAGCCGGACCCGGTGTGGATGAAAGCAGGCGACACGGTCGAGGTCGAGATTCAGGGTGTCGGCACCTTGCGCAACGGAATCGAAGACGAAAAAGCGTAAATAAAAAGGGGGAGGCAATCATGCAACGGGTTTTGATCGCGGCCGCCACGGTGGCCTTGGCCGCCACCGTGATGCTCGCAAACGCGGCACCCGCCGCGGCGGAATGGCCGAACGACCGGCCGATCCGCGTGCTGGTCGGCTTCGGTCCCGGCGGCGGCACCGACATCGTGACGCGCATCATCGCGCAGCCTTTGTCCGAGCTGCTCAAGCAATCGGTCGTGGTCGAGAACAAGCCCGGCGCCGGCGGCACCATCGCCTCCAACGACGTCGCCAAGGCGGCGAAGGACGGCTACACCGCCACCATGATCAGCACCGGCCACACCATCTCGGCGGTGATGCTCAAGTCGCAGCCTTATGACGCGGTCAAGGATTTTGCGCCCGTTGCCTTGGTCGCCAATTCCGCTTTCGTGGTGGTGGCGCGCAAGGATTTTCCGGCCAACGACCTCAAGGGTCTGGTCGCGCTCGCCAAGGCTTCGCCCGGCAAGCTCAATTTCGCCAGCGTCGGCCTTGGCTCGACGCAGCACTTCGCCGGCGAATTGCTGGCGCAATCGACCGGCATCAAGGTCACGCACGTTCCCTATCGCGGCACGCCGGCGCTGATGACGGCGCTCTTGGCGGGGCAGGTCGACTACGGCGTCGAGCTCGCGCACGCGGTGCAGGGGCAGGTGCAAGCCGGCAGCCTCAAGCTGCTGGCCGTCGGCACGCCCGAGCGCTGGCCCACCATTCCCGATGTGCCGACGGTCGCCGAGCAGGGCGTGCCCGGGTATTCCGTCACGGGCTGGTATGGCTGGGTCTACCCGGCCGGCACGCCGCAGGCGATCGTCGACAAGACCTATGCCGCGATCAAGGACGTGCTGGAGCGGCCGGCGGTGCGCGAACAGCTCGCCAAGGCCGGTGCGGTGGTGCATCTCGAGTCACCGGCGCAATTCGGCAAGCATCTCGCCGACGAGGTCGCCAAATGGAAGGCGGTGCGCGACAAAGCCGGGCTTGAACCGAAATAACTGCGCGGCGTTATCTATCGATCAGCAATGAGGGTGAAATGGCCGACCAATTGAACGTGCTGGTGATTTGCGGCTCGCTGCGCAAGGGCTCCTACAACGCCGCGCTGACGCGCGCGCTGCCGGGGCTGGCGCCGCCGGACATGAAATTGATCACGGCGCCGCCGATCGGCGATTTTCCGCTCTACAATGCCGACGTCCAGGAGGCCTCCGGCTTTCCGCCGGCGGCCGAGGCTCTTGCCGCTGCCATCCGCTCGGCCGATGGCGTGCTGTTCGTGACGCCGGAGTACAACTGGTCGATGCCGGGCGTCCTCAAGAACGCCATCGACTGGGTGTCGCGCATGAAGGACCAGCCGTTCAAGGAAAAACCGGTCGCCATCCAATCCTGCTCGCAGGGGCCGCTCGGCGGCGCGCGCATGCAGTATCACTGGCGCATGTCGATGACGTTCCTTGCCGCCTTCATCTTCGGCACGCCGGAGATCTTTGTCGGTCAGGCGCAGAACAAGTTCGACAAGGACACGCTCGAGCTGAAGGATCAGCCGACCAAGGACATCGTCAAGACGCAGCTTGCGGCCTTCGCGAAGTTCGTCAAGCGGATGAAGGCCGGCGCTTAAGGCGCCGCTTGCGCGCGCTTCGGAAACAGCTGCGGCCGCAGCTTGGGATGGCCGGCCATGGTCTTGGGCGCGTAGGGCGTCTCGGCGCCGAGCTCTTCCGCCGCGTGCCAGGCCCAGCGCGGATCCCAGATTGCCGCGCGCGCAAGGCAAATGAGATCGGCCTTGCCGGAGGCGACGATGTCTTCCGCCTGCTGGTAGCCGGCGATCAAGCCCACCGTCATGGTGGTGATGCCGCTTTCCTTCTTCACCTTCTCGGCGAACGGCACCTGGTAGCCGGCCGCCAGCGGAATCTTCTGCGCCGGCGACAGCCCGCCGGTCGACACGTCCATGTAGTCCATGCCGCGCTTCTTCAGTTCCTTGGCGAGCACGACGGTCTCTTCCGGCGTCCAGCCGCCGTCGACCCAGTCGGTGGCCGAGACGCGCATGCCGAGCGGCTTGTTCTCCGGCCACACCTTGCGCACCGCCTCGTACATCTCGATGGCGAAGCGCATGCGGTTTTCCAGCGAGCCGCCATATTCGTCGGTGCGCTTGTTGGACAGCGGCGACAGGAACTGATGCGCCAGATAGCCGTGCGCGCCGTGCAGCTCGATCACGTCATAGCCGATGCGGTCGACGCGCTTGGCGGCGGCGGCGAATTCGCCGATGCAGCGCTTGATGTCGTCCTTGGTCATGGCGTGCGGCACCGCCCAGCCGGTGTCGTAGGGGATCGCCGAGGGCGCCTCCGGTGTCCAGGCGTCCGGCCCTTCGAGGATCGGCTTGCCGCCGGCGGCCGGCGGCGTGGTCGGGCCTTTGCGGCCGGCATGGGCGAGCTGCACGCCGAGCTTGGCGACGCCGTATTGCCGGCAGAAATCGTGCACGCGCTTGAGCGCGGCTTCGTTGTCGTCCGAATACATGCCGGCGCATTTCGGCGAGATGCGGCCTTGCGGGTTGACGTTGGTCATCTCGCACATCACCAGGCCTGCGGCGCCGAGCGACATATTGCCGAGATGCATCAGGTGCCAGTCATTGGCCGAGCCGTTGTTGGAATTGTATTGGCACATCGGCGAGACCACGACGCGGTTGGGCAGCGTGAGACCGCGCAGCGTGATCGGAGAGAACAGGACGCTAGCCATTGTCAGAGTTTCCTTTCGAGAGCGAACGCGCTCGCTAAATTCCAGTGTGATAGGCGTGCATGGCGACCACCAAACAGCAGATCGCCCAGAAGATGCAATATTCGACGCCGCCGATCACCCAGATCCAGCAATTCTTGACCTTGTAGGTGGCGGCGGCCGCGACCAGCAGATGGATGAAAGCGATGAAAGCGGCATATTCGGTGTAGATGCCCAAAATCAGGCAGACCGCCAGCACGGCTTCGATCGCGCCGGCGATATACATCCAGGTGGCCGGCGGCTTGAAGCCGGCGGCGACGAAGAATTGCAGCGTCGCCGGCACCGTGATCTTGCCGACGATATGCGGGATGAAGAAGGCGCCGCAGATGATGCGCAGGATATTGAATTCATTCAACAGATTGAATTTATCGGCCCACGACATTGCACCCCCCGAAGGCGTTTTTTCTTAAAGCGCGCGCGGAAACTCGCACTTCTCGAGCGGCCCGCCAAGTCCCAAAACTTGTCCCAAAACTTGCCCCCGGACGTCGCGCGCTATTGGTTGAGGTGGATATTATTGGCGCGGATCACCTCACCCCAGCTCGCGACCTCGGATTCGAAAAAGGCGCGCGCCTTCTCCGGCGAGCGCTGGTCCTTGGGGAAGGGGTCGAAGCCCTCTTTCTTCCATTTCTCGATCAGCGCCGGGTCGGACACCGCTTCCTGCAGCGCGGCGTTGAGCGTCTTGATCACCGGCTCCGGCGTGCCGGCCGGCGCGAACATCGCCTGCCAATAGACGATGTCGAACTTCGGCCCCAGCGCGGTGACGAGGCTTTCGGCGGTCGGAAGCTGCGGCGATTTTTCCTTCGCTGTGATGCCGTAAGCCTTCAATTGTCCGGCCGCGACCTGCGGCACGATCGACTGCGGCGTCGCCATCAGCAGATCGACGTGCTCGCCCAGCACATCCGTCATCGCAGGCGCCGCGCCCCGATAGGGAATATGATCGACGGAGACGTGGGCAGCCTGCGCGAACAGCGACATCGTCAAATGGGCGGCGGTTCCAATCCCAGGAAGCGCGTTGCGCAGGGTCTGCTTTTTCATCAGCGCCAGCAGTTCGGCGAGGTTGTTGGCGGGCAGCGACTTGCGCCCCGCCAAGATCAGCGGGTTCTTGTTGATCAGCATGACCGGCGTGAGGTCTTTTTCGGTGTCGAACGGCAGCGTCTTGAACAGCGTGACGTTCGCGGAAATCTGGATGTTGTGCACCAGCAGCGTGTAGCCGTCGGGATTGGCGCGCGCGACCTTGGTGGTGGCGATGATGGTGCCGGCGCCGGTGACGTTCTCGACGATGACGCTTTGCTTGAATTTCATCGCCAGTGCATTGGCGACTTCGCGCGCGGTGGTGTCGGTCGGCCCGCCCGCCGGGAACGGCACGATGATGGTGATGGTGCGGTTTGGGTAGGTCTGTGCCGAAGCAGCCGTGACCCCAGCGAACAGAATAGCGATAGCAACGCCGAGAAAGCGTCTCATGGTCGTCCTCCCCTGGAACTTGTTTTTTGGAGGAAGCTTAGGCCTCGGTTATGTGCAGCAACAAGTGGGGTTGCTAGCCGCTGATCGTCTTGCCCTTCAGCCAGTCGGCGCCCCAGGCATAGAGCGCGTCCAGGTCCGGCCCCTCGTGGCCCGGCATGTCCGATCTTGATCGGATAGCCGATCTTGCTCTGCAAATAAGCGAGGTGGCGGTAGCCGACCGGGAATTTCGCCAGATGCTCGCGATCGAGCACGAGCTTGGCGGCAGGATCGACCGGATCGATGCGGTCCTTCTCATAGGCGAGGCGGCGCAGCACCAGGCCCCATTTGCCTTTGCGCTTTTCCAGGAAGTCATAGAACCGCCCGGTGCACACCACGTCGCATTCGACGCCCTCGACCTTGGCGCGCTGCGAGATCGTCATCTTGGATTGCGCGACGGCGCGCTTGCCCTTGATATCGATCGAGGTGCCGCCGAGCATGTGCATGATGCGCACGCCGCGGTCGTAGCCTTCCTGGCTGACTGTGATGAATTCCTCATACGTGCCCTGAAACCAGGTCGCCCACATGCGGCCGTCTTTGTGCCAGAGCGTGCGGAAACGGTCCCACATGCGCGCGTCGCGCCAGATCACCCAGTTTTCGATGATCTCGCGAATGGCGAGACGGTCGGCGGTGTCGCGCGGCATAATTCCTCCCCCTCGGTTTTTTGTTTCATAGCTGATATGGAATTACTCGTCACGGAGGAAGCGCATGTCACGGCTCGCAGGAAAAGTCGCGCTCGTCACCGGCGGCGCCAAGGGCATCGGCCGGCATTATTCGCAGGCGCTCGCCGCGCAAGGCGCGCGCGTGATGATCGCCGACATCGAGGACGGCAGCGCCGTGGCCTCCGAGCTGGCGCAGCGCCACGGCGCCAATTCGGTGGCCAGCGCCAAATTCGACGTCAGCGACGAGAAGTCCGTCGCAGGCGCTGGTGGCGCAGACGCTCGCGCGCTTCGGCCAGATCGACGTGCTGGTGAACAATGCGGCGTTCTACGCCAAGCTCAATCCGCGCAACTTCGACGAATGGGACACGGCCACCTGGGACAAGGTGATGGCGATCAACGTGCGCGGGCCCTGGCTGATGGTGAAGCACGTCGCGCCGCACATGAAAGAGCGCCGCTCCGGCAAGATCATCAACATCGCCTCCGGCGCCGCCTACAAGGGCGTGCCGCGCATGCTGCCTTACGTGAGTTCCAAGGGCGCCATGCTCGCCTTCACCCGCGCGCTCTCGCGCGAGCTCGGCGATTACGGCATCGCGGTCAATTCGCTGTCGCCCGGCTACATCCTCTCCGACACCGGGCTCGAGAACAAAACCCATGTCGAGGAGGAGCGCGCGCCGGTGCGCAACAGCCGCGCCTTCAAGCGCGACGGCTACCCCGAAGACCTGCTCGGAACATTGATCTTCCTGGCCAGTCGGCGACAGCGATTTCGTCACCGGCCAGTCGATCGTGGTGGATGGCGGCTCGGTCAATAATTAAGGCCCAAGAATTAAGGCCGAAGGAACTTGCGCTTTTTCGGTTCCGGAACGGCTGCGACCAATTAACCTTAAGTATTAAATAGCATTTTAACGATCTTTCCAATTTGTTAACCTTGCTTAATAGGGCGCGGAGGGCCTTGAGGCAGGCAAAGTTTTGCGAGAACGGCCGTTACTAGTGGCCTTGGTCTGCCGATTGCCGAGCGGCGCGGCCGCTAGAGCGCTTGTGTATCCGCGGCTTTCTCGTTTTGCTTTGCGGCTCACGGCCCGCGGCAATGCCGGCCGGTAGAGGAGCGATTGATATGGCGGCAGGCACTTTGGTCGGACAAGCGCGCGGCGACGGCGTCGCTCTTTCGGCGTCCGGATCGTGGACGGCGGAGTATGCGCGCACGCTCGAACCGCTGGTGGAAGCCGCGGTCGGCGCCAAGACGGCGGCGCGCAGCATCGCGATCGACGTCGCGCAGATCGAACGCATCGACACTTACGGCGCCTGGCTGATCGAACGCACGCTGCGCACTTGGACAAGCCAGGGCGTCGAGACCAGGCTAATCGGGCTGCCCGACCGTCACCGCGGCCTGTTCGAGAAGGTGCAGGCCGGCACGCACAAATTGTCGCCGCTGCCGCGCCGCGAAAACGGCGTCGTGGCGACCTTGGAAAGCGTCGGCCGCACCATGACCTTGGTCGGCGCCGACGTGCTGCTGCTGTTCCAGATGGGCGGCGCAGTGGCCTTGGCGTTGCTGCACGTGCTGGTGCGGCCGCAGACCTTCCGCTTCACCTCCATGGTCAAGCATCTCGAGCGCGTGGCGTGGAACGCCGTGCCGATCATTCTGATGATCACGCTGCTGATCGGCGCGGTCATCGCGCAGCAGGGCATCTTCCATTTCCGCAGCTTCGGCGCCGACATCTACGTCGTCGACATGGTCGGCGTGCTGGTGCTGCGCGAGCTCGGCGTGGTGATCGTTTGCATCATGGTGGCCGGACGTTCCGGCAGCGCCTACACCGCCGAGCTCGGCTCCATGAAGATGCGCGAGGAAGTGGATGCCTTGCGCACCATGGGCTTCGATCCGATCGAGGTGCTCATCCTGCCGCGCATCCTCGCGCTCATGATCGCGGTGCCATTGTTGACCTTCCTCGGCTCGATGGCGGCGCTTTACGGCGGCGGCCTGGTGGCCTGGCTTTACGGCGGCATCAGCCCGGCGGTGTTCATGTCGCGCCTGCGCGATGCCATCACGTTCCAGACCTTCGAAGTCGGAATCATCAAGGCGCCTTTCATGGCGCTGGTCATCGGGCTGGTCGCCTGCGTCGAGGGCCTGCAGGTGCAGGGCAGCGCGGAATCGCTCGGCACCAAGACCACCGAACTCGGTGGTGAAGTCGATCTTCCTGGTCATCGTGGTGGACAGCGCCTTCGCCGTATTCTTCGCCTCGATCGGGATCTAGACGATGGCGAACGGGCAAAACGATCACGTCATCAAGGTGCGCGACCTGGTGGTCGACTTCCAGTCGCATCGCGTGCTCAACGGCGTCAACGTCGAGCTCAACCGCGGCGAGGTGCTCGGCTTCGTCGGCGCCTCGGGCGCCGGCAAGTCCACTCTGGCGCGCACCATCATCGGCCTGTTGCCGAAGCGAGCGGGCACGATCGAGATCCTCGGCACCGATATCGACAAGGCCGACGACGAGCAGAAGCGCGCGATCGACCGCCGCTGGGGCGTTCTGTTCCAGCAGGGCGCGCTGTTCTCCTCGCTCACCGTCGGCAAGAACGTCGAGTTTCCGGTCCGCGAATACCTGCGCCTGTCCGACAGACTGACGACCGAGATCGCCATCGCCAAACTGGAAATGGTGGGTTTGAGCCCGGACGTTTATCGCGAATATCCGTCCGAACTCTCGGGCGGCATGATCAAGCGCGTCGGGCTCGCCCGCGCGCTCGCGCTCGATCCGGAAATCCTGTTTCTCGACGAGCCCACGTCCGGGCTCGATCCGATCAGCGCCGGCGACTTCGATCAGCTCATTCTGACGCTGCAGGAGACGCTCGGCATCTCGGTGTTCATGGTCACGCACGACCTCGACAGTCTGCACCGCGTCTGCGACCGCATCGCGGTGCTGGGTGAAGGCAAGATCATCGAAGCGGGCACCATGGAAACGATGTTGGCATCACAGCACCCGTGGCTGACGTCGTATTTCCATGGTGCCCGTGCGCACGCGGACTGGCATGTGAGAGTCAAAGGTTAACAGTGGAGTAGCGTCGATGGAGGACAGGGCGAAATACGTTCTGGTCGGATTGTTCACGTTCGCCGTGATCTTCGGCGCGTTCGGCTTCGTCTATTGGCTGCACGCGACGTCGGGCACCAAGGACACCATAGCCTACCGCGTGATCTTCTCGGGCGCGGTGACCGGACTGCGCTCCGGGGCTCCGGTCCTGTTCAACGGCATCCGCGTCGGCGAGGTTTCCGAACTCAAGCTCACCGACAATCCCGCCGAAGTGGCGGCGATCCTCGCCGTCGGCCCGAAGACGCCGGTCCGCTCCGACACGACCGTGACGCTCGATTACGCCGGCCTGACCGGCATCGCCTCGGTGTCGCTCAAGGGCAATCTGGGCTCGGCGCCGCCGCTCGAAAAGATCGGCGACGATCCGCCCACGTTGCGCGCGCAAACCGCCTCCGGCGACATGTCGACGGCCGCGCGCGAGACGCTTGCTCACGTCGACGCACTCATCACGCAGAATCAGGAATCGCTGCACAAGTCGATCAAGAACATCGAGACCTTCACCGACGCCTTGGCACGCAACAGCGATAATATCGATGTCATCTTGAAGACCGGCGCCTCGACCATGAGCTCGGTCAAGCAATTGTCGGACAATCTCGACAAGCGCACCGCCGACATCACCACCGGAATTCTGCAAGTAACGGATTCCGCCAACAAGCAGATCAACATCGTCGGCGGTGACGCGCACCGCGCCATCATCAATATCGACAAAGCGGTGTCGGATCTGGCCAAGCACCCCTCGCGCATCCTGTTCGGCGGCAGCCAGTAAAGGGGCTTCTTGCCGGCCCGCCGGTTTTGGTGAAGACTAAGCACCGAGACCGGGAGAATTCGCCATGGACGTCGTCCCAGTAGGGCCAGGCTTTGCCGCCGAGCTGCGCGGCGTCACGCTGTCCGACGTCGTCAACGATGACGCCGCCTACCAGGCGGTGCGCGCGGCCTTCGAGGACCATTCGGTCGTGGTCTTTCGCGGCCAGCAGGTGACCGACGACTTGCAGATCGATTTCTCGAAACGTTTCGGTCCGCTCGAGATCACCAAAGTCGGCGCCATCGGCACCGGCACGCACCTCATCATCCTCACCACCATCGGCCCGGATGGAAAGGTGGTGGCGCCCGATTCGCGGCTCGCGCTGCGCAACAAAGCCAACCAGCTCTGGCACACGGACTCGACCTTCAAGCAAATCCCGGCGCTGTCTTCGGTGCTGTCGGCGCGCATCATTCCGGCGCGCGGCGGCGAAACGGAATATGTCTCGACCCGGCTTGCCTACGAGCGGCTCGATGCGGCGACGCAAAAGCGGCTGGAGAATTTCTTCGTCTGGCACGACTACGCGCATTCGCGCAGCAAGATCGCGCCCGGTCTCGCCAGCCCCGAGGAGCGCGCGGCGCTGCCGCCGGCCTGCTGGCGCATGGTGTGGAAGAACCCGGTCAATGGCCGCAGCGCGCTTTATCTCGCCTCGCACGCTTATGCGATCGAGGGCATGGAGCAAGGCGCGGCGCAAAAGCTGATCGCCGAGCTGATGGACGCCGCCACCGCGCCGCAGTTCAGCTACCTGCATCAATGGCAGGCCGGTGACGTGGTGATGTGGGACAACCGCTCGACCATGCACCGCGGTCGGCCATGGCCGGCGCTTGAGCCAAGGCTGATGGTGCGCACCACCATCCAGGCCACCGAAGCCGACGGCATCGCCAGCGTCCGCCCGCCCTCGCGGCAGGCCGCGGAATAACGGCCCAAACGGGCATTTCCACTGGCGGGATAAACCGGCTATGATGGTTGCGAATTCAACTAATCGCTGACGCGGAGGAAATCTCAATGTCGGTCGCAGCCCATCCCGGCGACAGCAAGCACAACATCCAGGCCGCCCGGCGCGCCTATTACGACAAGGCCGCCAAGTTCCACATGGCGCCGCTGTGGGAGGTGTTGAAGTCGCTGGTGACGCCGGAGCCCAAGTCCAGTTGCGTGCCGGCGCTGTGGAAGTTTTCCGACGTCAAGAAGCTGATGCTGGAAGCCGGCGACGTCATCACCGCCGAGGAGGCCGAGCGCCGCGTGCTGGTGCTGGAAAATCCCGGCGAAACCGGCAAGTCGCGCGTCACCAATTCGCTGTTCGCCGGCATCCAGCTGATCCTGCCGGGCGAGATCGCCGACGTGCACCAGCACGTCGCCTCCGCCATCCGTTTCGTGCTGGAAGGCGACGGCGCCTATACCGCGGTCGAAGGCGAGAAGTCGCATGATGCGTCACGGCGACTTCATCATCACCGCCAACTGGGCGCCGCACGACCACGGCAATCCCGGCAAGCAGCCGGTGATGTGGCTCGACGTGCTCGATCTGCCGACCGTCAATCACTTCGAGACCTCGTTCGCCACGCATCCCGACGAGAAGATGCAGAAGACCAATCACGAAGACGGCAACTCGTTCGAGCGCTATGCCTCCGGCGTGCTGCCGGACGGCGCGCCGGCGCATCTCAACCGCTCGCCGGTGATCAACTATCCTTACGCCAAGATGCGGCCGATCCTGCAGCGGCTCAAGGACACCGGCGACGTCGACAAGCGCCACGGCGCGCGCGTGCGCTACGCCAACCCGATCAATGGCGGGCCGGTGCTGCCGACCATGGGCGCCCATCTCGCGCTGCTGCCCAAGGGCTTCAAGGGCGCGCCCTACCAGTCGACCGACGGCACGGTGTTCGCGGTGGCGGAAGGCAAGGGCACGACCATCATCGACGGCAAGCCGTTCGAATGGGGCGTCAATGACGTGTTCGTGGTGCCGCCGTGGAAGAAGTATCAGCACACTGTCGGCGGCGAAGACGCCGTGCTGTTCTCGATCTCGGACAGGCCGGCGCAGGAAGCGCTCGGCATCTGGCGCGAGGCGAACTGAGTCTCCGGCTTACGACCTGATTACGGCTGCGCCGCTTGCGGCGCAGCCGTTCGCTTTCCCGCCCGGCTCTGGACGTAGTTGATCGCCAGCGCCGCGATGGCGCCGGCGAGCCCGGCCCAATCCAGCACATCGGCGCCCGGGAAGGCGTGCTGCGGAATGAGGATCGCCAGCCCCGCCAGGCCGAAAGCGATGCGCATCGGCAACGGCAACGGCGTAAACGCATAACCGACGATCCCGGCAGTGCCGACGAAAATGCCGAGAATGTTACGCGCGAAATTCCAGGCAATCGCCATCACCGTGTCGTTCATCAGCATGCTCGGCTCGGTGACGAACAAAAACGGGATGAAGAACGTGCTCCAGCCCACCAGCACCGCGGTCCAGCCGGTGCTCCAGCCGGAGACCCGCGCGATATTGGCGGCGGCGTAAGCGGCGATCGCCACCGGCGGCGTGATCATCGACAGCATGCCGAAATACATCACGTACATGTGCGCGGCCATCGGCGAGACGCCGAGCTTGACGATCGACGGCGCCAGCAGCGAGGCGGTGAGCACGTAGACGCTGACCGTCGGCATGCCCATGCCGAGGATGATGCTGATGATGGCGGTGAGCATCAGCAGCACGTAGAGATTCTGTCCGCTCAGCGCGATCAGCTGCAGCGTCAGCCCGAACGAGATGCCGGAAATATTGAGCGCGCCCACCACCATGCCGGCGGCGCCGCCGATCAGGATGATGTCGAGCGCGGCGCGGCCGGTGTCGAGAATGGCGCGCAGCATCTGCTTGGGCGTGACGCGCTCGCCGCGATAGCCGAAGGTCAGGCTCAACACCATCAGGATGGCGGTCGAGTAGATCGCCGCGCGCTCGATCGGAATCTGGAAATATTCCGGCCAGATCAGCGTCGCGATCAGAAAGGCGATCGGGATCGGAAAATGCCAGCCGGATTTGAGCACTTCGAGAAAGGACGGAATGTTCTCGACCTTCGCGCCGCCGATCTTGTGCTTGGCGGCCTCCAGATCGACGTGCATGAACAGCGCGGCGTAATAGAGAATGGCCGGGATAGTGGCGGCGATGCAGACCGCGCCGTAGGGCACCTGCAGGAATTCGGCCATGATGAAGGCGGCGGCGCCCATCACCGGCGGCATCAATTGGCCGCCGGTCGAGCCGACCGATTCGATCGCGGCGGCGCGGGTCGGCGAGAAGCCGGAGCGCGACATGAGCGGGATGGTGACGATGCCGACCGCCATCACGTTGCTGACCGCGGCGCCCGAGATCATGCCGAACAGCGCCGAGCCGACCACCGCGATCTTGGCGGCGCCGCCGCGGAAACGGCCCATCGACGACATCGCGAGATCGGCGAAATAGTGCGCGCCGCCGGTGCGGCCGAGCACCTGGCCCATCAGCGTGAACGGCACCACGATCAGCACCGCGACCGAAAGGATGGTGCCGATCACGCCGTTGGTGTCGAGGCCGAGATAGACCAGCAAGCGCTCGGGCGAGACCGCGCGGGTGGCGAAATCGCTCGGCATATGCGGTCCGATGAAGACGTAGGCCGAAATGCACGAGGATGATGATGACCAGCACGCCGCCCGCCGTCCGCCGCGTCGCCTCCAGCAGCAAGATGAGGATGATCGCGCTTCCGATCACGCCTTCGATCGGCAGCAGCGCGATCTCGTAGGTCAGCGCCTCGTAGCGCACCGTGATGTAGAGGCAGATGCCGATCGCCAGCGCAGCGGCGCTCCAGCCGATCCAGGCTCGCGGGAATTTCGCGTTGATGAAGGAGATCGCCAGACTGAGGCCGAGACAGACGGCCAGCAATTGCTCGGTATAGAGCGATACGCCGAACATGCGGCGCGGCAGGTCGAGCACCCAGCCGACGACGCAGATCAGCAGCAAAGCCTGGAAGATATCGGTCGCGAGCCGGACGGCGGCGGATCCGGCGGGCTTTACCTCCGCCGGATCCACGCTCGCGTGCATCTCGCTCACTGGGCCGCCTTGGCCTGGATGTTATGCTCCTTGAAGTATTTCAAGGCGCCAGGGTGATAGGGAATGTCATAGCTCTTGTAGAGCGCGGCCGCGCTGAACTCGCGCAGCGCCGGCTGCACGGCGACCAGATCGGCCTTGTTCTTCTCCAGCGTGTCGATGATCTTGTACACCACGTCGTCCGGTACCTTGGCGTTGGTGAAGATCATGTTGTCCCAGGTGTAGACCTTCATCGGGTGGTCGACGCCGACGAAGAACGGGTTGGGGACGGCCGGCGTCAGATAACCCTGCGGTACGATCTTCTTCGCGGCCTCCATGCCGCTGTCGGGAATTTCCAGCGCACGGATGCCGCCGACGGTGGCGTCGACCTCGCTTCCAGTGTGTCGATGATCTTGTACACGACGTCGTCCGGTATTTTGGCGTTGGTGAAAATCATGTTGTCCCAGGTGTAGACCTTCATCGGGTGGTCGACGCCGACGAAGAACGGATTGGGCACGGCCGGCGTCAGATAGCCTTGCGGCACGATCTTCTTGGCGGCCGCCATGCCGCTGTCGGGAATTTCCAGCGCGCGGATGCCGCCGACGGTGGCGTCGACCTCGCGCACTTTCGGCGCGCCGAAGGCGAAGAAGAACATGTCGCTCGCGCCTGACGCGAAATCGTCGGCACCGCGCACGACGTTCGGCACCAGCACCGGGCTCACGTCTTTTTCACTCAAGCCGCCGGTCGCCAGCATCGCCTTGATCATCGGGTCGATGGTGCGCATGGCGGAAAAGCCCATCACCACCTTCTTGCCCTTGAGATCGGCCATGGTCTTCATCGGCGAATCCTTGCGCACCCAGAAGGCGCCGCGCAACGCGTGCAAGGAGCCGATCAGCCGGAGGTTCGGGGCTGCTTTTTCTGGCGTTCTCCATTTCCAGGATATTGGCGATGCCGAGGTCGGATTCGCCGCGGTCGACCAGCGGAATGAGCGTCGACTCGCCGGCGGTCGGCTGCACCAGCGACATTGAGCCCGCCCTTTTCCTTCAGCACCTTGGCGATGGCCGAGGCGCTGGTGTGGCTGAGCGTGCCCGGCTGCATGGTGGCGATGCCGTAGGTCTGCGCCGTGGCGATGCCGGCACTCAGCGCCAAGGCCGCCAGCGCCGCCAAAGACTCGGAGCATGGGCCGCAGTGCCCGCGTGGTTATGATGGACATGTCGCGTTCCTCCCTGTTTTTATGATTCTCGCCGGCAGTTGGTCTGCGCGGTCGAACGGTAAGGCCACTCTCGGCGTTACCGGTGGGCTGCTGCCCGTCTTTTCTTTCCGGCGGCAATCTTTGCACAGGATGTAAAACAAGGCGAGGCTTGAGTTATTTCAATGGGCCCTCGATATTCTCGAAGAAAAGGTGACGCGACATGCAATTCGAACAGTTGAGCGCCGGCCACGGCGCGCTCACCGCGGTGCGGGCGGGACGGGGCAGCGATCTGGTGATCCTGCATTCGCTGCTCGCCGACCGCACCGCCTTCGATCCGGTGCTGCCGGCTTTGACCGCGAAATTCCGCGTCACGCTCATCAACCTGCCCGGTTTCCACGGTTCGCAGCCGCTGCCCTTGGCGCTGATGGACGGCTACATCGCGGTGGTCGAGGACGGCTTCGAGGAATTCGGCATCGGCAATGACAGCGTGCTGATCGGCAACGGCTTCGGCGGCACGGTCGCGCTCGCCTTCGCGCTCGCGCATCCGGAACGCATTTCGAAACTTGTGCTGAGCGATGCCGCCGCCTGCTTTCCGCCGCAGGGACGCGAGGCCTTCGCGGCGATGGCGCAGAAGGTGGCGGAAGCGGGACTGGGCGCGGTCGCCGAGATCGCCGCCAAGCGCGTGCATTCGCCGGCCTATCTGCAGGCGCATCCGGAAGCGATCGAGCAGCGCAAGCAGGTGCTGTTGGGGATCAATCCCAAAGCCTTCCAGGGCGCCTGCAAAATTTTGCAGGAAACGGACCTCACCCCGCTACTGCATCGCCTGCGCGTGCCGACGCTGGTGGTATGCGGCGAACTCGACCAGGCGACGCCACCGGCGCTCAATAAGCAGATCGCCGAGAAAGTGGCGGGCGCGAAATATGTCGAATTGCCCGGCTGCGGCCATTGCCCGCCGCTCGAACAGCCGACGCAGTTTTTGGCGGCGATCAAGGATTTCGTGGGATTGTAGTCGTCCAGAGCGTTGCGTTGCGTGCAATGCTGGAATTGCTAAAGGCCTTCGACCTTACGTGCCTCCGCCTCGGCCTTGCGTGCCTGCGCTTCAACTTCACGATTGTATTCTTCAATGCGACGCCGATGCGCATAATTCGGGTCACTCAGCACGACATGCCACGCCTCGTCCAAGCGAGCCTGGTCTGACGCCTGCCGCTTCGTCCGCGCTTTCCATGCGGCCCATACGACTAAGCCTATGATAAATGGGACGACGAAAAATTCCATCGCATGCCCCTGTGGTTCACTTCTCCTGTACGCGATTCAGGTAATCGATGACCGCCAAGATCCGGCTGCGGACGATCGCTTCTGAAGAAGCTGGAGGTGACAGGATCGCGTCGTCGGTGGTTTTTAAATTATAGTGTGGTGGAGTGAACCGGTATCCCCAAATTGGCATTTCACGGGTGCCATGGCTGCTGAGCGCATCTCGTCCATCAATGATTTGGTACACACGATTGAAAGGAAACACGCCGTTATTTTTCTTAGCGAGAATCGTCAAGTCAGCCGGATGCGTCTTCAACTCTTTACCGACCGGCCCATTGCCCTTTGCCTCGACGCCGTGACATGGCGCGCAGCCAGACTGAAATTCCGTTTTGCCTATATCAATGTCTTGAGCCGACGCGCATGCGCTACATCCAATGATCGCATTGGCAATTATTAGCCACTTGAATGCAGCGGTTTTCATGTTTCGATCCCTTTCTTGCATTATTCAGTTATGAATTAGCCAAACGCATTGATTTGCGTCAATTTTAGTCTCGATTGTGAGCAAGATCGAGCCTTAATGTCGACGCGCTCTAACCCAGCGCCTTCATCACCGCGCCCGCGATCGCGGCGGTGCCGTCCTTGCCGCCGTATTCCATCGGCTTGATGCCGCCGGCATAAGCCTTGTCGACCGCGCGCTCGATGCGTTGCGCTGCTTCCGCCGCCGGCGGATGGTCGTGTCTGTCGGCGAGCCAGTCGAGCATCATCGCGGCCGACAAGATCATCGCGGTCGGATTGGCCTTGCCCTGTCCCATGATGTCGGGCGCGGTGCCGTGGCAGGGCTGGAACACCGCGTGCTTGTCGCCGATGTCGGCCGAAGGCGCGATGCCGAGCCCGCCGATCAGCCCGGCGGCAAGATCGGACAGGATGTCGCCGAACATGTTCTCCATCACCATCACGTCGAAATCCCACGGTTTTTTCACCATCATCGCCGCGCAGGCATCGACGTAGAGCATTTCGGTCTTCACGCCGGGGACTTTCGCCTTGCGCTCGGCGAAGATGTCGCGTTGCCAGTTGAACGCCTTGAACACATTGGCCTTGTCGACCAGCGTCAATAGGCCGGGACGGCCGCGCTTCTTGCGCCGCTCGGTGAGCTTGAGCGAGAAGTCGAACAGCCGCTCGGTGGTCTTGCGCGTGACGACCAGCGTCTCGCGCGCTTCGTCCTGCGTGACCACGCCCTTGCCCATGGAGGCGAACAGGCCTTCGGTCGAACTCGCGGACCAGCACGAAATCGATACCGTGCTTGTGGGCATCGACGATGGGGCTCGGCACGCCGGGAATGAGCCGCGCGGGGCGCATGCCGGCGTAGAGGTCGAAGATGAAGCGCAGCTCGACCTGCGGCATGATCTCGGTGTTGTCGGGATAGCGCACGCTCGGCAGGCCGCAGGCGCCGAGCAGGATGGCGTCGGCGGTTTCGCACAGCTTGACGGTCAACTCCGGCATCGACTTGCCGGTTTCTTTGTAGTGCCCCGCGCCGGCGGCGCCCTCGCTGAAGCGGAACTTGAGGCTCGGCGTCGTCTCTTCGATGCGCCGCAAAATGTCGAGCGCGGGCGCCATCACCTCCGGCCCGATGCCGTCGCCCGGCAGCACGGCGATATGGAAGGCGGCGTTGGCGGACATGGAATGTTCCGGGGATGGCGTTGAGGCTTCGGGGCCGCTAATGAATACGCCCGCGCGTTTGCGCGCAAGTGAGGGGCCAGCGAGAGACCATGCCGCGCTTTGCCGCCAATCTCGGTTATCTGTTTACCGACCGCGCGCTGCTCGAGCGCATCGACGCGGCCGCGGCCGCCGGCTTCAAGGCCATCGAGCTGCAGTTTCCCTATGACGTGCCGGCGGCACAGGTGAAAGCCGCGATCGCGCGCAACAAGCTCACGATGCTCGGCGTCAACACCCCGCCGGGCGAGCGCGACGGCGAGTTCGGCATGGCGGCGGTGCCCGGCCGCGAGAAGGATTTCGCCGAGCTGTTTGCGCGCGCGCTCGACTACATCACCGCCATCGGCGGCACGGCGATCCATTGCCTCGCCGGCAAGGTCGCGCCCGAGCAGCGCCCGGCGGCCGACCGCGTGTTTCTCGATAATCTCAAGCGCGCAGCCGACTTGGCCGCCGCCAAGAACATCAATCTGCTGATCGAGCCGATCAATGCGCGCGACCGGCCGAATTATTTCCTCAACCACGTCGAGCACGCCGCCGACATCATCGCCAAGGCGGGCAAGCCGAACATCAAGATGCAGTTCGATTTCTATCACGTGCAGATCGTCGGCGGCGATCTGCTCTACCGCCTGGAAAAATACCTGCCCGTCATCGGCCACCTGCAATGCGCCGCGGTGCCGTCGCGCCACGAGCCGGACGAGGGCGAAGTCAATTATCGCGCCGTGTTCGAAGCGGCCGATCAACTCGGCTACCGCGGCTGGATCGGCGCCGAATATCGCCCGCGCGGCCGCACCGAGGATGGATTAGGCTGGGCACAGCCTTACGGCGTCGTGCCGGTGAAATAGGAGAGAGTCATGCGCTTGCAGAAAACCGTGGCGATCGTGACCGGCGGCGGCTCCGGCATGGGCGCGGCCATCGCCGAGACCTACGCGCGCGAGGGCGCGCATGTCGCCGTGGTCGATGTCGACGGCGATGCCGCCAAGAAAGTGGCGCGCAAGATCGGCAACACGGCCATTGCGATCACATGCGACGTCACCAAGCGCAGCGACATCGACGCCGCGGTGCTCGAGACCGCCTCCGCCTTCGGCGGGCTCAACGTGCTGGTCAACAATGCCGGCGTCGCGCACCTCAACAAGCCGATGCTCGAGATCGACGAGAAGGAATTCGACCGCGTCTTCGCCGTGAACGTGAAAGGCCTGTTCATGTTCACGCAGGCCGTGGTGCCGCTCATGAAAGGCAAAGGCGGCGTCATCATCAATATCGGTTCGACCGCGGGCTTGCGGCCGCGTCCCGGCCTCTCGGCCTATAACGCCACCAAGGGCGCGGTGCACAATCTGACCAAGACGCTGGCGGTCGAGCTCGCCCCCGACAAGATCCGCGTCTGCGCCATCGCGCCGGTGGCGACCGACACGCCGCTGCTGCCGACATTCCTCGGGCCGGCGCCCGGCATGCGCGAGAAGTTCATTGCCACCGTGCCGCTCGGGCGGCTCGCCACCGCGCAGGACATCGCGGATGCAGCCCTTTTCCTCGCGTCGGACGAAGCCAAGTTCCTCACCGGCAACATCATGGAAGTCGACGGCGGGCGCTGCGTTTAGCCGGAATTAAGACAATTTTAACCATCGATATCACTGAAAAACCTTGATTTTTCGCTTTTCGCCGGCACGGCGGGTTGCTAGATTCCAGCTCCATGTTCGGACGCAAGAAAGCCCAGCCGGAAACGCCCGAGCCGCCCAATGCGCTCAAGGACGCCGTGCGCGAGGCGCGCATCGAGGCGGCCGAGCGCTCCGGCGTGGTGGTCGATCTGCGCGACGCCGAAACGGCGCGGCTCGAACTGCTCAACGAGGCGCTCGATCCGCTGTTCAACGGACATCCCCGCCGAGGTCGAACTGTTCGACCGCGGCATCAGCCGGGGCGACACGCCGCGGCTGTGGATCGACGTGATCGCGCATGTCGAGATGGGCCGCGACAAGCGGCAATACCGTTTCGTGCAGGACACCCGCTACGGCCGCGCGGTGCTGGCGGAATCCCACGAGATGCCGGACATCGTCACCGCGGTGACGCGCTACGTGGCGCGCCGGCTGATCGAGCGCGAACGCGCGCTCGCCGATGACGCAGCCTCCGGCCAGGCAAGCGCGCAGAAGATGGTCGAGCACGAGCAATATCGCGGCCGCGTGCGCGCCTTCCGCACGTTTATCTACGGCCTCGTTCATCGGCGCCGCCGCGCTGGTCGCGCTGGCGCTGCTCTACAAGCCGCATCCTTAAATCAGCTTCAGCCTTTGCTGCTCGACCACCGTGCCGGCGTCGTTGATGCCGCGCGAGGTCATCTCGCAGCGCCAGGCGCCCGGCGCGCCGTCGATTGCGTAGAGATTGTAGGCCGCGTCGTTGCGGCTCATGCCGGGCGCGGCCGACGCTGACGGCACGCCCACCGCCGGCACGCGCGTGCCGTCCGGTCCGGCGAGCCAGTTGAGCATGCGCAAATGGTCGTGGCCGTGCAGCAGCAGCTCGGCGCCGTGTTCGGCGAGCACGCGCTTGAGCGCGTCGGCATCGAGCAAACGTTTATATGCCTTCGCCTGGCTCACCGGCGGGTGATGGATCAGCACCACGCGGAACGGGCGCTCGGTCTTGAGCGTGTCGAGCATTTCCCCAAGCCGCACGAGCTGCGTAGGCCCGAGCCGGCCGGTCGCCATTAGCGGCGCGCTCGGCACCGCGCTCGACAATCCGATCAGCGCCAGCGGGCCGCGCCGCCGCAGATAGGGAAAGTCGGCGGCGTCGTGGTCGCCGCACATATAGTCGCCCCACTGGCGGATGGCGTAGCCCATCCCCGCGCGCACATAGGCGTCATGATTGCCGGGAACGAAGCTCACCTGTTGCGGCGAGCCCAAACCCTGCAGCCATTCGCGGCCGCGCACGAACTCCTGCGCCAGCGCGATATTGGCGAGGTCGCCGGTCACCGCGATGTGGTCGGGCTTGTGTGCCTTCAGGTCGGCGACGATCGTGGCGAGCACGCTGGCGTCATGCACGAACTGGCGCGTGCGTTGCCAATGTAGATAACCGGTAATGCGCTTATTGAGCAGCTCGCTCCAATGCGGGTCCGGCAGCGGTGCCAGATGCGGATCGGACAGGTGGGCGAGGGTGAAGGCCATGCCGCGAGGATATCACGCACTTCCGATCAATATCCCGGCGATGAACACCAGCACGCCGCCGACCACCACCTGGAACGCCGCCTGCAGGAACGGCGTGTCCATATAGTGTGTGCGGATCCAGGCGATCGCCGCCAGCTCGACCGTCACCACGGCGATCGACACCGCCGTGGCGAGCTCGAAATGCGGAATGAGATAAGGCAGCGTATGGCCGAGCCCGCCGATCGACGTCATGCCGCCGGTCACCAGGCCGCGGATCACCGGCGAGCCGCGGCCGGTGAGCGAGCCGTCGTCCGACAGCGCCTCGGCAAACGCCATGGAAATGCCGGCGCCGACCGAGGCCGCCATGCCGACCAGGAACGTCGCCCAGGTGTTGTGCGTGGCAAAGGCCGCAGCAAACAGCGGCGCCAGCGTCGATACCGAGCCGTCCATCAGCCCCGCCAGGCCCGGCTGCACATATTGCAGCACGAACATGCGCCGCGCGGTCTCGTCTTCCTTCTCGCGCGCGCCGCTGGTGAGGATCGCCTCGGTGAGCTTGTGCGCCAGGCTCTCGTGGCCGGCTTCCGCCTCGGCGAGCTCGATCAGCAATTGCCGCACCGAGGCGTCACGCGCGCCTTCCGCCGCCTTGCGGTAATAGCGCTCGGCCTCGAATTCCATGTTCTCGGCGAACTTGCGCACCTCCTCCAGCCCGAGCGGGCGCGTCAGCCACAACGGCTGCTTGGGATGCAGGAAGCCTTTGACGTCCTGGCGGCGGATCAGCGGCAGGTACTCGCCGAATTTCTGCCGGTAGAGGTCGTAGAGCATGGTGCGGTGATGCACCTCCTCCTCGGCCATCTCGTCGAACACCTTGGCGGAGGAGGGGAACTGCTCGCGCAGGCCCTCGGCGAAGCCGCGATAGATGCGGCTGTCTTCTTCCTCGTTGGTGATGGCGAGCGCCAGGATTTCCTGTTCGGACAGGTCGGAAAAGTTTTTCAACGCAACGTCCTTTCGATCGCGGCCGAGCGGCAATCCCATATATTAGACAGGTTCCCGGCTGGAAAGCCCGCGTTCAAGCCTTGCGGGTAACCCATTGCTTCGCCTCAGGATGTCAGAGACAAGATCGGCATGGAACAAAGGCCCCGAAAATTTCATCGCCTGCGCCGCGCGCTCGAGCCGGTGATCCGGCCGGCGATGCATGCCTATTGGCGCTTCTCGCGGCCGGCCACGCTCGGCGTGCGCGCGCTGGTGATCGACGGCCAGGGCCGCGTCTTCCTGGTCAAGCACTCCTACGTGGACGGCTGGCATTTGCCGGGTGGCGGCGTCGAAACCGGCGAGACCATGCTGGACGCGCTGGCGCGCGAGCTCGCCGAGGAGGGCAACATCCTGCTATCGGCTGTGCCGCGGCTGCACGGCGTGTTCTTCAACAAGCGCGTGTCGCGGCGCGATCATGTCGCGCTCTACATCGTGCGCGACTTCCGCCAGGATGCGCCGCCGCGGCCCGATCACGAGATCGTGGCGCACGGTTTCTTCCCGCTCACCGCCTTGCCGGAGGATACCGGCCGCGCCACCCGCGCGCGCATCGCCGAAGTGTTCGAGCAGGCGGCCGTCAGCGAATTGTGGTGAACTCAGACGGGGACACACCATGCCGGTGAAGGATTGGCTGCCCGCCGCCGTGCGCTTGGCTGCGATCGACCGCAAGCTCAAGGCGGGCGAGCCGCTGTTTCATCTCGGCGACAAGACCGGCGGTCTCTACGAGGTAATCGCCGGGCGCGTGCGCTTGACCCGCGTCGACCGCTCCGGCCGCGAGACCGTGCTCTACATCGCCGGCCCCGGCGAAACCATCGCGGAGGCCTCGCTGTTTTCCCCCGTCTACCACTGCGATGCCGCCGCCGGCAGCGACGCCGTGGTGCGCCTCTATCCCAAGCCCGCGGTGCTTGCAGCCTTCGCCAAGGACCGCAAGGCGGCACAGGCCTTCTCCGCCACGCTGGCGCGCCAGGTCATGAGCCTGCGCACGCGCCTGGCGCAGCGCGACATCCGCTCCGCGCGCGAGCGGGTGCGGACTTTTCTCGCGCTCAATAGCGGGCCCGACGGCCGCACCGTCGCGTTGCGCGGCACCGTCAAGGATCTCGCCGCCGAGCTCGGCCTCACGCACGAGGCGCTTTACCGCACGCTGGCCGCGCTCGAGCGCACGGGCGAGATCAAGCGGAGCAAGGGCAAGATCACGCTGCGCCGGGATGAACCGGCTATATGATTGCGATCATATTCGCGGCCGCTCTGCCGTTGTAAGTGAAAGCCCCATTTGTTTGAGGCCGCGATGACCCGTCCCTTTGCCTTGCTATTGTGCGTCGGATCCCTGATCGGGCTGCAGCCGGCGGCGGCGCAGAACAGCACGCCTATGCAGCATATGCAGCAGATGCACCCTTCCGCCGCGACCGGGATGCCGGGAGCCGCCGGCGTGGCCTCGGATGGGCGCGAACTCGTCCGCCTGCCGGAGCCCATGCAGGAGCATATGCTCGGCAACATGCGTGACCATCTTGTCACTTTGAATGGCATCATCGGCGACATTGCCGACGGCAAGCTCGACGCTGCGGCGAAACTTGCCGAGGACAGGCTGGGCATGAGCTCGCTCGGTTTTCACGATGCCGCGCACATGGCGCCGTTCATGCCGAAGCCGATGCAGGATTACGGCACCAGCATGCACCATGCGGCGAGCCGTCTGGCGATCACCCTGCAAAACGCGTCTGTCTCGCCGTCGCTCGACACGATGGCGGAGGTCAACCGCGGCCTGCACGAAGTCACGACCGCATGCACCGCCTGCCACGCCAGCTACCGCATCCGCTGAAGCTCCCGCCGGCCTAGAGCAAGGCCGCGGCCGGCCTGTCATTCCGGCCGCAGCGCTGTTTTCAGATCGCGTCGCGATGCATCATCCCGTGCATCATCATGGGGCCACCCATCATGCCGCCGTGGTTTTTCATCATGGCGGTGTGCAATGCCTCCATGCCGCCGCGCACGAGATCGCTGACTTCCGCCGCGTGCGTCTGCAGCGCGGCGACGGTCGCCGCGTCGTCGGACGTCTGCACCACCGCGACGCCCTTGTCGGTCGTTTCGTAAGCGGTCTTGATCTTGTCCTTGTCGCGGAAGATGGCGTGCAGTGCGTCGCTCTCGATCGGCAAGCCCGGATCGTCGCCGGCGCCGACGCGGTTGCCCATCTCGGCAACGTGCGTCTTGATCTGAGCGGCCAGCGCCGGATCGTCGGATTCGGTCACGGTGCGGATGCCGTTCGGCAAATTCGTTACCGTGCGCGTGATGCGGTCGTGGTTGGTGAGCAAAGTGTGGATGACTTGCAGCTGCGACATGGTGGCTGCGTCATGCGCCATTCCCATCATGCCCATCATATTGCCCGGCCCCATGCCCATGCCGCCGCCGAAGGGGCCATTGAACGGGCCATGGCCGTGGTGGCGGTCCTGCGAATGTGCCGTGAACGCGTAGAAGCCGACGCCGAGCACCACGGCGAGCGCCGCCGCTCCGGCCAGTTTGGCTCGCATTTTCATGGAAGAATTCCTTTGCTGACGTCATCGCCCATGTCCGCATGCTGAAACGAAAACCGTCCCCGCCATATGATCTCGGTCATATGGCGCTGGTGGCGCCTGCGCTAAACGGAGGCATCGGGGGCACGACGCGACAACGCGAAAGAGACGCCCGATGTCCAAATTTCCCTGCAAGATGGCGCATGCGCGGCAAAAGCCGGCGCGCCAAGGTTTTGCGCGATTGACCTCGATCAATACGGCGTCTGCCGCATCGGGTTAGACGATAGTGAAACCATTTGAGGAGTTCGGCCATGCGCAAGGTTCTGGTTGTTGCAGCGGCGGCGGTGGTCGTCGTCGCCGTGGTTGCGGTCGGCATACGCTCGCTGGCGCAGCCTTACGGCTACGGCCCCGGCTACGGATGATGGGTCGGCCGGTTACGGCCCAGGGCTCCCGGGCTGGGGCGGCGGTCGGGCCAAGGTTACGGTCCCGGCATGATGGGCTGGGGCGGCGGCGGTCAGGGTTACGGCCACGGCTGGATGATGCGCGGCTACGGCGGAGGCGGCGGCTACGGCCAAGGCTACGGACCCGGCATGATGTACGGCTACGGCCCCGGCCAAGCCAACCAGACCGACCTCAATCTCACCGTCGATCAGGTCAAACAATATCTCGGCCAGATGATCCGCAATCCAAATCTGAAGGTCGGCGAGGTGAAGGAAAAGGACGCCGACACGATCGTGGCCGAAGTCATCACAAAAGATAAGGACGCGCTGGTGCAGCGCCTCCAGTTCAATCGCCACAACGGCTTTGTGCAACCGGAGCAATGACCATGGGCTACGGATATGGACCCGGATGGGGCATGATGGGTAACTGGGGCTACGGCTATGGGTATGGACCAATTCACATGATCATATGGATCGTCATCATTATCGCCGTCATCGCGTTCTGCGCCTGGATGATGCGGTCGGTCTGCATGCCCGGCATGCGCCGTCACGGCATGTCACGCTCGGCCGGCCTCGACGTGCTCGAGCAGCGCTACGCACGCGGCGAAATCAACCGCGACGAATATCTGCAGAAGAAGCAGGATCTCGTCGGCTAATCAGCCGAGCCGCGCGCGATCGTGCGGCGCGGCGAAGTCGAGCTGCGGACCCACCGGCACGATGCCGGTCGGGTTCACCTGTTTCTGGCTGTGATAATAGTGCCGCTTGATCTGCGCCAGGCTCACCGTCTCGGCGACGCCCGGCTGCTGATAGAGATCGCGCACATAGCCCGACAGGTTCGGGATATTCGTAGATGTGGCGCCAGTTGCACTTGAAGTGCGAATAATAGACGGCGTCGAAACGGATCAGCGTCGGAAACAATCGCCAGTCGGCTTCGGTGATCGTCGCGCCGGTCAGATAACGCTTCGTTGACAGGATCTGCTCGATCTCGTCGAGCGCGTCGAACACGTTGCGGAAAGCCTGCTCGTAGGCCGCCTGCGAGGTGGCAAAGCCGGTGCGATAGACGCCGTTGTTGATGTTCGGATAAATCAGGTCGTTGAGCCGGTCGATCTCGGAGCGCAATTCCTTCGGATAATAGTCGGTGTGCACATTGGTGAAGGCGTCGAACGCAGAGTTCAACATGCGGATGATTTCCGGCGACTCGTTGTTGACGATCGTCTTGCGCTTCTTGTCCCACAGCACCGGCACGCTGACGCGGCCGGAATATTTCGGATCGGCCAGCAGATAGATTTCGCTCAGCTTGCTCTTGCCGTTGATCGCGTCGCCGGTCGAGCCCTCGTCTTTGTTGAAGGTCCAGCCGTCCTGCAGCATGTCGGGCGACACGACCGACATGGAGATGACGTTCTCCAGCGCCTTGAGCTTGCGGAAGATGACGGTGCGGTGCGCCCACGGGCAGGCGAGCGAAACGTAGAGATGATAGCGGCCGCTCTCGGCGGCAAAGCCGCCTTCGCCGGAGGGTCCGGGCGAGCCGTCGGGCGTCACCCAGTTGCGGTAGCGCGGCGTCGGCCGGATGAAATGGCCGTCCTTGGTGCGCTGCACCGTCTTGCTGCCAAACGCCGTCAATCAGAAGTCCCATGCGCAAATCCTCTGTTGCTGGGCTCCATTTAGGCGTGTTGCGGGCGCGAGCGCCACCCGGCGATTGGACCTGAATCGGCCCAAGTGCTAATCGGCCCAAGTGCTAATCGCAGCGCTAAGGGCATATCGGGGTTCATGAGCGAGCTGTCGCTGACCATCCTGCCGGAGAAGGCCGACGACGCGGTGGCGATCGAGCGGCTGCACGAGCGCACCTTCGGTCCGGGGCGCTATGCGCGCACCGCCTTCCGCATCCGCGAGGGCAGGGGGCACCTGCTCGAATTGTCCTTCACCGCGCGCATCGGCTCGCTGCTGGTCGGCTCGGTGCGGCTCACCCCGATCTGCATCGGCGAGACGCCGGCGTTGCTGCTCGGCCCGCTCACCGTCGAGCCGCCGTTCCGCTCGCACGGTGTCGGCACCGCGCTGGTCAAGCGCGCGCTCAAGGACGCGCAAGCCAAGGGCCACAAGCTCGTGGTGCTGGTCGGCGACGAGCCGATCTATGCCAAGAGCGGCTTCAAGCGCATTCCCAAGGGCCAGGTGAAGATGCCCGGCCCGGTCGATCCGGCGCGGCTGCTGGTGGCGGAATTATCCAGAGGCGCCTTCGACGGTGTCGAAGGTCTGATCCGTCCGGACTTGGGAAAGAAGTCGCTTAGCGACCTTCGCGCGCCCACGTCGCCGCGAGCGAACCGACCAGCAGCAGCAAGCCGATCAGCCCGGCGAAGATCGGCAGCACGCCGATGCCGCGCACCACCGAGACATCGCGGATCTTCAAGCCGATCCAGTCGTCGCCCTTGAAGCTGGTCGAGGTGCGCACCGGCACCACGCGCGGCACGGTCAGCACATTGCCGTCGGCGAGACGCCGCACGCTGCCGCCGGTGGCGTCGGCGAGCTTGCCCAGCACGTCGGTGGTCGAGGTCACCTCGGCGAATTCGCGCGGATTGGCCGGCCCGACATTGGCGAGCGCGGTGAGCTTGCCGTCGGTCGCGCGCCACAGGCCGAGCTCTTTCACGCTCATGTCGGCCTGCCACAGGCCGGGCTCGGCCGGCTTGAGGGTGACGGTCGATTGCGCGCCGGTCGGCGACGTCAGCGTCACGTCGCTGACGCTGTCCGCCATGGTCTGGCGCTCGATGGTGACGTCGTGGCCGTGCACGACGATGCGCAGCGCTTCTTCCTCCAGCTCGGGCTGCTTCATCAGCCAATGCGACAGCCGGCGCAGCAGGTCGAGATGCGGGCCGCCGCCTTCATAGCCGCGCGCCCACAGCCAGATGTGGTCGGACAGCAGCATGGCGACGCGGCCTTTGTCCTCGCGCGCCAGCACCAGCAGCGGCTTGCCGTCGGGGCCCTCCATCACGCTGGTGCCGGTGGTGTGTTTGGTGTTGACGACGCGGAACCACTGGCTCCAGTGCGGCGGGTTGCTGTCGGCGCCTTGCAGCCCGCGCGTCACCGGATGGCGCTGGCCGAGTTCGGTCAGCCGCGCGCGGAACGCCTGCTCGGTGACATCGCCGGAGGGCTCCGCCGGCAGCACGACGTCGAGCGGGGTGTGCCAGATGCTGCCCGGGGTCGCATAATCGGGGCCGGCCGCGATCATCACGGCGCCGCCGTCGCGCACATATTTGGCGATGTTGTCGAAATAGATCATCGGCAGCACGCCCTGCCGGGCGTAGCGGTCGAAGATGATGAGCTGGAATTCCGAGATCTTCTGCTGGAACAGCTCGCGCGTCGGAAAGGCGATCAGCGACAATTCGTTGATCGGCGTGCCGTCCTGCTTTTCGGGCGGGCGCAGAATGGTGAAGTGCACGAGATCGACCGAAGCGTCCGACTTGAGCAGATTGCGCCAGGTGCGCTCGCCGGCATGCGGCTCGCCCGACACCAGCAGCACGCGCAGTTTGTCGCGCACGCCGTCGATCGAAAGCACCGCGCGGTTGTTGACCTGCGTGAGTTCGCCCTCGAGCGGAGCGGCTTCGATCTCGACGATATTGGGGCCGGCATGCGGGATCGGCACTTTGACTTCGACGTTCGTGCCGGGGGCAACGATGCGCTTTTCCAGCACGTCGCCGTCGCGCCGCACGATCACTTCGGCGGCGCCCGTCCGGGCGCCCTGGTCTTCGATGCGGAAGCCGACGGTCTGCGACTGGTTGACGATGCCGAAGCGCGGCGTCTTGGTGAGCACGACGCGGCGGTCGATCTCGTCGGCGTGGCCGGTGATCAGCGCGTGCAGCGGGGCGGCAAAGCCGAGCGCGGCAGCGTCCGCCGGCACGTCGTGCACGCGGCCGTCGGTGATCATGATGGCGCCGGCGACGCGGTCGGGCGGCACGTCGGCAAGCGTCGAGGCGAGCGCCGAGAACAGCCGCGTGCCGTCATTGGCGCCGTCGGCTTCGCCCGCTTCCGCCACGCGCACTTCCAGGCCGGGAACGCGCTTGAGGCGCGCCAGCAGCGCGTCGCGCGCCTGCTCGGTCTGCTGGGTGCGGTCGCCGAACTGCTGGCTCGGGCTCTTGTCGACGATGACGGCGGCGACCGACGGGATGGGGTCGCGGTCTTCGCGCGTCAGAGACGGGTTGGCGAGCGCCAGCACCATCAAGGCGAGCGCGGTCGCGCGCATCAGCGCGCCGCGGCTGCGCGCAACCAGCAGCACGATCGAAATCAGCAGCGCGACGCCTGCGGACGCCCAGACGATATAGTCGGGCACCAGCGGAGCAAATGACACGCCGAGGTTCACGAATTGCGGCTCCTATTGGCCCAGCCGCTCGAGCAGCGCCGGGATATGCACTTGATCCGCCTTGTAGTTGCCGGTCAGCGCGTACATCACGATGTTGGTGCCGGCGCGGAAGGCGAATTCGCGCTGGCGCGGCTCGCCCGGCACCATTGGCAGCATCGGCTGGCCGTCCCGCCGCACGGCCCAGGCGCCGGCGAGATCGTTCGACGTGATCATGATCGAGGACACGCCGTCGCCGGCGCGCGCCGGGCGGTTGCTCTCCTCTCGTCGTCATCGCCGGCAGCGCCTCGACCCAGAGTTGGCCGGTGGTGAAGCGGCCGGGGAAGTCGCGCAGCAGGAAGAAGGTCTTGGTCAGCACGTGGTCGCGCGGCACCGGCTCGAGTTCGGGAATATCGAGCGAGGACTGAATCGCGCGCAGCGCCACCATGCCGGGCGTGCGGTTCTCGCCGCCGGCGCCGGCCGGCGCGTCGACTGCATCTCTGGTGTCGAACAGCACGGTGCCGCCGCGCTTCATGTAGGTGTCGATCTTCTCGAGCACCGCCTGCGAGGGTTTCGGCGCGTTGGGCGAGATCGGCCAATAGATCAGCGGGAAGAAGGCAAGCTCGTCGCGCGCCGGATCGAGCTTGATCTGCGCCAGGCTCACCGTCTCGGCGACGCCCGGCTGCTGATAGAGATCGCGCACATAGCCTGACAGGTTCGGGTATTCGTAGATGTGGCGCCAGTTGCACTTGAAGTGCGAATAATAGACGGCGTCGAAACGGATCAGGGTCGGAAACAATCGCCAGTCGGCTTCGGTGATCGTCGCGCCGGTCAGATAACGCTTCGTTGACAGGATCTGCTCGATCTCGTCGAGCGCGTCGAACACGTTGCGGAAAGCCTGCTCGTAGGCCGCCTGCGCGGTGGCAAAGCCGGTGCGATAGACGCCGTTGTTGATGTTCGGATAAATCAGGTCGTTGAGCCGGTCGATCTCGGCGCGCAATTCCTTCGGATAATAGTCGGTGTGCGCATTGGTGAAGGCGTCGAACGCAGAGTTCAACATGCGGATGATTTCCGGCGACTCGTTGTTGACGATGGTCGTGCGCTTCTTGTCCCACAGCACCGGCACGCTGACGCGGCCGGAATATTTCGGATCGGCCAGCAGATAGATTTCGCTGAGCTTGCTTTTGCCGTTGATCGCGTCGCCGCTCGAGCCCTCGTCTTTGTTGAAGGTCCAGCCGTCCTGCAGCATGTCGGGCGACACGACCGACATGGAGATGACGTTCTCCAGCGCCTTGAGCTTGCGGAAGATGACGGTGCGGTGCGCCCACGGGCAGGCGAGCGACACGTAGAGATGATAGCGGCCGCTCTCGGCAGCAAAGCCGCCTTCGCCGGAGGGTCCGGGCGAGCCGTCGGGCGTCACCCAGTTGCGGTAGCGCGGCGTCGGCCGGATGAAATGGCCGTCCTTGGTGCGCTGACCGTCTTGCTGCCAAACGCCGTCAATCAGAAGTCCCATACGCAAATCCTCCGCTAATGGGCTCCATTTAAGCTGTCGTGGGCGCGAGCGCCACCCGGCGATTGGACCTGAATTGGCCCAAGTGCTAATCGGCAGCGGGCTAAGGAATTTCGGGGTTCATGAGCGAGCTGTCGCTGACCATCCTGCCGGAGAAGGCCGACGACGCGGTGGCGATCGAGCGGCTGCACGAGCGCACCTTCGGTCCCGGGCGCTATGCGCGCACCGCCTTCCGCATCCGCGAGGGCAGGGGGCACCTGCTCGAATTGTCCTTCACCGCGCGCATCGGCTCGCTTTTGGTCGGCTCGGTGCGGCTCACCCCGATCTGCATCGGCGAGACGCCGGCATTGCTGCTCGGTCCGCTCACCGTCGAGCCGCCGTTCCGCTCGCGCGGCGTCGGCTCCGCGCTGGTCAAGCGCGCGCTCAAGGACGCGCAAGCCAAGGGCCACAAGCTCGTGGTGCTGGTTGGCGACGAGCCGATCTATGCCAAGAGCGGCTTCAAGCGCATTCCCAAGGGCCAGGTGAAGATGCCCGGCCCGGTCGACCCGGCGCGGCTGCTGGTGGCGGAATTATCCAAAGGCGCCTTCGACGGTGTCGAAGGTCTGATCCGGCCCGACTGGGAAAAAGTTTAGCGACCTTCGCGCGCCACAAGAAGGTCGCTTTAGCGACCTTCGCGCGCCCACGTGGCCGCGAGCGAACCGACCAGCAGCAGCAGTCCGATCAGCCCGGCGAAGATCGGCAGCACGCCGATGCCGCGCACCACCGAGACATCGCGGATCTTCAAGCCGATCCAGTCGTCGCCCTTGAAGCTGGTCGAGGTGCGCACCGGCACCACCCGCGGCACGGTCAGCACATTGCCGTCGGCGAGACGCCGCACGCTGCCGCCGGTGGCGTCGGCGAGTTTGCCCAGCACGTCGGTGGTCGAGGTCACTTCGGCGAACTCGCGCGGATTGGCCGGGCCGACATTGGCGAGCGCGGTGAGCTTGCCGTCGGTCGCGCGCCACAGGCCGAGCTCTTTCACGCTCATGTCGGCCTGCCACAGGCCGGGCTCGGCCGCCTTGAGGGTGACGGTCGATTGCGCGCCGGTCGGCGAAGTCAGCGTCACGTCGCTGACGCTGTCCGCCATGGTCTGGCGCTCGATGGTGACATCGTGGCCGTGCACGACGATGCGCAGCGCCTCTTCCTCCAGCTCGGGCTGCTTCATCAGCCAATGCGACAGCCGGCGCAGCAGATCGAGATGCGGGCCGCCGCCTTCGTAGCCGCGCGCCCACAGCCAGATGTGGTCGGACAGCAACATGGCGACGCGGCCTTTCTCTTCGCGCGCCAGCACCAGCAGCGGCTTGCCGTCGGGGCCCTCCATCACGCTGGTGCCGGTGGTGTGCTTGGTGTTGACGACGCGGAACCACTGGCTCCAGTGCGGCGGGTTGCTGTCGGCGCCTTGCAGCCCGCGCGTCACCGGGTGGCGCTGGCCGAGTTCGGTCAGCCGCGCGCGGAACGCCTGCTCGGTGACATCGCCGGAGGGCTCCGCCGGCAGCACGACGTCGAGCGGGGTGTGCCAGATGCTGCCGGGGGTCGCATAATCGGGGCCGGCCGCGATCATCACGGCGCCGCCGTCGCGCACATATTTGGCGATGTTGTCGAAATAGATCATCGGCAGCACGCCCTGCCGGGCATAGCGGTCGAAGATGATGAGCTGGAATTCCGAAATCTTCTGCTGGAACAGCTCGCGCGTCGGAAAGGCGATCAGCGACAATTCGTTGATCGGCGTGCCGTCCTGCTTTTCGGGCGGGCGCAGAATGGTGAAATGCACGAGATCGACCGAAGCGTCCGACTTGAGCAGATTGCGCCAGGTGCGCTCGCCGGCATGCGGCTCGCCCGACACCAGCAGCACGCGCAGTTTGTCGCGCACGCCGTCGATCGAAAGCACCGCGCGGTTATTGACCTGCGTGAGTTCGCCCTCGAGCGGAGCGGCTTCGATCTCGACGATATTGGGGCCGGCATGCGGGATCGGCACTTTGACTTCGACGTTCGTGCCGGGGGCAACGATGCGCTTTTCCAGCACGTCGCCGTCGCGCCGCACGATCACTTCGGCGGCGCCCGTCCGGGCGCCCTGGTCTTCGATGCGGAAGCCGACGGTCTGCGACTGGTTGACGATGCCGAAGCGCGGCGTCTTGGTGAGCACGACGCGGCGGTCGATCTCGTCGGCGTGGCCGGTGATCAGCGCGTGCAGCGGGGCGGCAAAGCCGAGCGCGGCAGCGTCCGCCGGCACGTCGTGCACGCGGCCGTCGGTGATCATGATGGCGCCGGCGACGCGGTCGGGCGGCACGTCGGCAAGCGTCGAGGCGAGCGCCGAGAACAGCCGCGTGCCGTCATTGGCGCCGTCGGCTTCGCCCGCTTCCGCCACGCGCACTTCCAGGCCGGGAACGCGCTTGAGGCGCGCCAGCAGCGCGTCGCGCGCCTGCTCGGTCTGCTGGGTGCGGTCGCCGAACTGCTGGCTCGGGCTCTTGTCGACGATGACGGCGGCGACCGACGGAATGGGGTCGCGGTCTTCGCGCGTCAGAGACGGGTTGGCGAGCGCCAGCACCATCAAGGCGAGCGCGGTCGCGCGCATCAGCGCGCCGCGGCTGCGCGCAACCAGCAGCACGATCGAAATCAGCAGCGCGACGCCTGCGGACGCCCAGACGATATAGTCGGGCACCAGCGGAGCAAATGACACGCCGAGGTTCACGGGTTGCGCTCCTATTGGCCCAGCCGCTCGAGCAGCGCCGGGATATGCACCTGGTCCGCCTTGTAGTTGCCGGTCAGCGCGTACATCACGATGTTGGTGCCGGCGCGGAAGGCGAATTCGCGCTGGCGCGGCTCGCCCGGCACCATCGGCAGCATCGGCTGGCCGTCCCGCCGCACGGCCCAGGCGCCGGCGAGATCGTTCGAGGTGATCATGATCGAGGACACGCCGTCGCCGGCGCGCGCCGGGCGGTTGCTCTCCTCCTCGTCGTCATCGGCCGGCAGCGCCTCGACCCAGAGTTGGCCGGTGGTGAAGCGGCCGGGGAAGTCGCGCAGCAGGAAGAAGGTCTTGGTCAGCACGTGGTCGCGCGGCACCGGCTCGAGCTCGGGAATATCGAGCGAGGACAGGATCGCGCGCAGCGCCACCATGCCGGGCGTGCGGTTCTCGCCGCCGGGGCCGGCCGGCGCGTCGACTGCATCTCTGGTGTCGAACAGCACGGTGCCGCCGCGCTTCATGTAGGTGTCGATCTTCTCGAGCACCGCCTGCGAGGGTTTCGGCGCGTTGGGCGAGATCGGCCAATAGATCAGCGGGAAGAAGGCAAGCTCGTCGCGCGCCGGATCGAGACCCATCGGCTCGCCGGCTTCGAGCGCCGTGCGTTGCGCGAGAAACAGCGTGAGGCCCTGCAGGCCGGACTTGCTCACTTCGTCGACTTCGGAATTGCCGGTGATGATGTAGGCAAGATGCGTCTTCTCGGTCGCCTTCATGGCGAAGGCTTGCGCCTCGCTGGAAAGCTGCGGCGGCTGGGCGGCCGGCTGCTGTGCATGCGAGGGATCGAACAGGCCGAACGCGGCCAGAAGTCCAGCCGCAAGCAACGTTGCCGCCACGCGCCGGCGCGTCAGCATGCTGGCGATGCCGCCCGACAGCATGATCACCAGCAGCGCGTCGAGCAGCAGCAGGCCGAGCGCGGCGAGGAAGATCGGCCCGCGCAGGTCGAGCGGCTCGCCATGCCGGTAAACGTCGAGCCGGGCATTGAGGCCGGAGAAATCGAGCGCCTCCGGCCGGTCATTCGGCGCCAGCGTATTGACCGCGACCAGGCCCTCGGGCGGTCCGTAGAAGCCGGGCGGGTGATCGGCGCTGCCGCGTGCGTTGAAACTGGCCGGCACGCCGCGCGCGGTCGGCGGCGGCACCGAGAAGGCGCCGAAGCCGTCGAGCACGCGGCTCGGCGGCACCACCTGCCGCGCGTCGGCATTGGTTGAGCTTGCGGCCTCGCCGCCGGCGGTCGCATCCGCGAGCGAGACCATGCGGCGCAGCATGTCGACGAAGGCGCCGGACAACGGCAGGTCGGACCAGCGCGTGTCGGCGGTGACATGGAACAGCACCAAGAGCCCCTTGCCGCGGCGCTGCGCGGTGACCAGTGGCGTGCCGTCGCCGAGCGTCGCCCACGTGCGTTCTTGCAGCAGCGCGTCCGGCTCGGCCAGCACCTGGCGGGTGACAGTGACGTCGGTCGGCACCGGCATGCCGAAGAATGGGCTCTCGCGCGAGAAACCGGCAAGTTTTTGCGGCTTGTCCCAGCTCAGGCTGCCGCCGAGGATGCGGCCGCCGCGGCGCAGCTTCACCGGCACCAGATCGTCGTCGGTGGCGGCGAGATGCGGGCCGGCGAACCGCACCAGCACGCCGCCGTTCTCGATCCACTTGAGCAGCGCGTCGCGCGCCTCCGCGACATTGCCGACGTCGGCCAGGATCATCATCGGCATGTGCTGATTGAGGAAGCGGTTGACCGCTTCGCCCGGCGCCACGCCTTCGGCGAGGCGGACATCGGCGAAGGGATTGAGCGCGCGCGCCAGATAATAGGTCGCGCCGATCAGCGGCTGCGAGCGGTCGGACGGCCGAGCCCGAGACGATGCCGACGGTGCGCCGGCGCCAGCGCTTGTCGAGCAGTTGCACCGCGCCGGCCGAGCGTTCGCCGACGATTTCCAGCCGCGCCACGTCGTTGCGGATTTCCACCGGCAGGTCGATCGAAGCGTCCGCCTCGCGCGCGCCCGTCTTGAACGCGAACGGCGCCTCGCCCAGCGGCAGGCCCTTGAGGTCGATGGCCTTCACCAGTCCGGCCTCGGCGCCGCTGCTCTGCGGGCGCAGCACTTTGACCGTCAGCGCGCCGGCCGCATTGTCGGCGGCAGCGAGCGCGCGCGGAACGGCGATGCCGCCGGACACCACGGTGAGCGGATGATTGCCGACGATCTTCTTGAGGCCGTCGATGAATTCACCCCCCCGGCCGAGATCGACGCCGTCCGAGAGCCAGACGATTTCGACGTCCGGCGCCTGCGCGAGGAAACGGCCGATCAGCGGCAGCGCCTCGCCGCGGTCGATGCCATAGGGCTGCGGCTGCAGTTGTCTCGCCTGCACGCGGGCGGCGCCCGCCACTTGCAGTGAAATGTCGCGTCCGGTTTGCGACAGCGGCAGGAATGCGACGCCGCGGTTGTCGGCTTCGGCGCGCGCCATCAGCTCATCCGCGGTGCGCAGGCGCTCGTCCCAACTGGCCGCCGCCGCCCAGCCGTCATCGATCATGAGCAACAGCGGCGCGCCGCGGCTCGAGGCGGCGATCGGCGGATTCCACAAGGGACCTGCGGCTGCGATGATCACCAGCGCCGCGAGTGTCAGGCGCAGCAGGATCAGCCACCAGGGCGTGCGCGCCGGCGTCTCTTCCTTGGGCGCGATCTCGAACAGCAGGCGCGTCGGCGGGAAATTGATTTGCTGCGGCCGCGGCGGCACCAGCCGCAACAGCCACCACAGCACCGGCAGGCTCAACAGCCCGAGCAGGACCAGCGGCTGGGCGAAGCCGAGCGGAAGGCCCATCATGTCGGCGCTTCCGTGCCGGTGCGCGCCGGCTGGCGGCTTTTAACGGTGATGTGGGCGCCTGCGCCCATGCGGGCGTGGATCGCAAACAACAGCTCGGTCGGACCGCGATCGGTGCGATGGACGGTAAAGCTCCAACCGAACTGCTCGCACTCCGCGCGCAAAGCCGCGCGGTGGTTGGCGACCAGGGTCTGGTATTCGTTGCGCCAGGTTTCGGCGCGGCCGGCGGTGATGCTGCCGAGCCCTTCCGGTTCGACGAATTCGACGCGGCCCATATAGGGGAAACTCTCTTCCGCCGGGTCGACCACCTGCACGACATGGCCGCGCGCGCCGTTGGCCGCGAGCTGGCCAATGGTGCGGCGGAATTCGGAGACCGGGCTCCAGAGATCGGACAGCAGCAGCACTTCCGAAAACGGCGCCGGTGCGAAGTTCGGCGGCAGGCTCGGGCGCTCGGACGTGTCGTGCACGATCGTCTGCGCCATTTTCTCGATGATGTTGCGGTTCGACGAGGGCCGCATGATGTCCGGAATGCCGACGCGCTCGCCGCCCTGCACCAGCACTTCAGCCAGCGCAAAGGACACGACCAGCGCGCGGTCGAGTTTGCTCCACTCCGTAAGATGGGAGTTGAAGTCCATCGAGGGCGAGCGGTCGGCCCACAGCCAAATGGTATGCGAGGCTTCCCATTCGCGCTCGCGCACATAGAGATGGTCGTCGCGCGCGGAGCGCCGCCAGTCGATATTGCTCGCCGGCTCGCCGTTGACGAAGCGCCGGTACTGCCAAAAATTCTCGCCCGGTCCGGCGCGGCGGCGGCCGTGGAGACCGTGAATGACGGTCGAGGCGACGCGGCGTGCTTCCAGGATGAGGCGCGGCACGCGCGCGGCGAGCTTGCGGCTCGTGCCGACGGCTGCCCGTACGGCCTCGCTTTCGGCTTCGCTGCGCGTGAGTTCGGCCATTCGCTACCCGATGCGCGACTTCAGTCGTGAAATGACGTTGCCGATCGTCTCGCCTTCCGCGCGCGCTGCAAAGGTCAGCGCCATGCGGTGCTTGAGCACCGGCTCGGCGAGTTCGAGCACGTCATCGATCGACGGCGCGTAACGCCCGTCGAGCAGGGCGCGGGCGCGCACCGCCAGCATCAGCGCCTGGCTCGCGCGCGGGCCGGGGCCCCAGGATATCAGCCCGCTCACGTCGCCCGCTTCGGGGCCGGGACGCGCCGAACGGACGAGGGCGAGAATTGCCGCGACGACGGATTCGCCGACCGGCAGACGGCGCACCAGGCGTTGCGCGGCGATCAAATCGTCGCCACTCATCGCAGCCTTAGCGCGGGTCTCTTCCGCGCCGGTGGTGTCGAACAGGATTTTGCGCTCCGCCGCTTCGTCCGGATAATCGACATCGACTTCCATCAGGAAGCGGTCGAGCTGCGCTTCGGGCAGGGGATAGGTGCCTTCCTGCTCGAGCGGGTTCTGCGTCGCCAGCACGTGAAACGGCTTCGGCAAATCGTGGCGGGCGCCGGCGATGGTGACGTGCTGTTCCTGCATCGCTTGCAGCAAGGCCGACTGCGTGCGCGGCGAAGCGCGGTTGATTTCGTCGGCCATCAGCAATTGCGCGAAGACCGGGCCGGGGATGAAGCGGAACGAGCGCTTGCCGCCGGGGCTTTCCTCCAGCACTTCGGTGCCGAGAATATCGGAGGGCATCAGGTCGGGCGTGAACTGCACGCGGCGGGCATCGAGCCCGAGCGCGATGCCCATGGTGTCGACCAGCTTGGTCTTGGCGAGGCCGGGAACGCCGACGAGCAGCGCGTGACCGCCCGACAATACGGTGATCAATGCCCTTTCTACGACGATGTCCTGCCCGAAAATGACGGCACAAATCGCGTCTTTTGCCGCGCGCACATGGGCGGCGGTGGATTCTGCCGCGCGCACGATCATATCCTCAAGCTTTTCCAGGCTCTCGCCGCTGGCCGACGCCATGTCTTTGGTCCTTTCAGTGGGGGCAGGGCCTAGCCATCGGCCAGGCGGTTGCCTCGATCAGCCCCATGCAACAAACACACCAGAGGCTTTTTTAGATGCGCGGTTACCGCCGAATCTGCCTCATTCTTTGGCCAAGCTTACGCTATCTTCCCAACCGCCACCGGCTGAATCACGAAGATGCGAACAGCCACGCAAGCGGCTGATATCGAAGGCAAACAATGGCGAAGGCAGGGCAGGGCGGACTAGAATCGATTATGACAGCGCTGCCCCGCGAAAAGGGCAGGCTTCCGCCCGTAGAGCGCTGGGACCCGCCGTTTTGCGGCGATATCGACATGAGAATCGAGGCCGACGGTACCTGGCTCTACCAGAAGACGCCGATCGGCCGGCCCGCTTTGGTCAAGCTTTTCAGCGGCATACTGAAGCGCGAGGGCGACAAGTACTTCCTCGTCACCCCTGTGGAGAAGGTCGGGTTAATCGTCGTAGATGCGCCATTCCTCGCCGTCGAGCTCAAGGTCGAGCATGCCGACGATCAGATCCTCGCCTTCCGCACCAATGTCGACGACTGGGTGGAGGCCGGCCCCGGCCACGCGCTTAAATTCGTCCCCGAGGCGACCGGCGGGCTCAAGCCCTACGTCCACGTCCGCCGCGACCTCTGGGCCAAAGTGACGCGGGCGCTGTTCTACGACCTGGTCGCGCTCGGCGAGGAGCGTGAGTTCGGCGGCAAGCAGATGTTTGGCGTCGCTTCCAAGGGTGAATTCTTTGCAATGGCAGAAGCCAGCGCGCTCAAGGAGTTCGCCGATGCGCGCTGACGCGGCGCTCTCGGGCGCGGAATTTTTCGAGCGCGCGCGGGCGCGGCTTAACCTCGACGTGCCGGCGGGACTGACCGACGCCAGCATCACGCCGACCCGTGGCGATCATGACGCCGATCCGGTGATGAAGAAGATCTCCGAGGTGCGGCCGATCCGGCCGGCCGCGGTGCTGGTGCCGGTGATCGATCATCCGGAGCCGACCGTGCTGCTGACGCAACGCGCGCAGCATCTGCCCGACCATCCCGGCCAGGTGTCGTTTCCGGGCGGCAAGATCGACAAGACGGACGCAAGCCCGCTCGAGTCGGCACTGCGCGAGGCGCAGGAAGAAATCGGCCTCGACCGCAAAGCCGTCACGCCGCTTGGCTATCTCGATCTCTATATGACGACGCTCGGCTATCGCATCGTGCCGGTGATCGCGCGCGTTAAGCCCGGTTTCTCACTGACGCTCAATACCGCGGAGGTCGACGCCACCTTCGAGGTGCCGCTCGGCTTCCTGATGGATCAGGCGAACGTGCAGCGCCATTCGCGCGACTGGAATGGCATGACGCGGCACTACTACGCCATCACCTTCGGCGAGCGCTACATCTGGGGCGTGACGGCGGGGATTTTGCGGAACATGTACGATAGGATTTATCGATGATCCGCACCGGCGCCACCGAGATCGTCCTGTTCCTGCTGCCGTTCGCGCTCTACGCCGTGTTCCTGTTGGCGACGCGCGCAAACGTGCTGCATCCGGAGTCCTGGCCGATCTCGCATCTGGGCTGGCTCTTGGGCGCGGCGCTGCTGCTGGTGGTGGGCAGCTTCATCTATTTCGCCAATTACAGCGGCGCGCCGGTCGGCTCGACCTATGTGCCGGCGCATATCGAGGACGGCAAATTCGTGCCGCAGCAGATCCGCTGATGGCCGCGCCGGACGGACGCACCGACCGCAAGCTCACCGGCGCCGCTTGGCTTGCCGGCGGTCCCTTGCCGCGCCTGCTCGGCGTGCTCGACCGCGACGGCGAGGAAGCGCGCGTGGTCGGCGGCGCCGTGCGCAATACGCTGCTCGGCCTGACGCCGCATGAGATCGACGTGGCGACCACGGCGGTGCCGGACGAGGTCGTGCGCCGCGTCGAGGCGGCCGGCTTCAAGGCGGTGCCCACCGGCATCGCGCACGGCACGATAACGGTCGTCATCGACAGCCAGCCGTTCGAGGTGACCACGCTGCGGCAGGACGTCGAGACCTATGGCCGCCACGCCAAGGTCGCCTTCGGGCGCGACTGGCGCGCCGACGCCGAGCGGCGCGATTTCACGATGAACGCGTTCTCGGCGCGGTCCGACGGCACGGTCTACGATTATGTCGGTGGGCTCGCCGATCTTGCCGCGCGCCGCGTGCGCTTCATCGGCGATCCCAAGCAGCGCATCGAGGAAGATTACCTGCGCATCCTGCGCTTCTTCCGCTTCCACGCCGCTTACGGCACCAGCGATCATCCCGACCGCGCCGGCCTCGAAGCCTGCATCGCCGGCCGCGCCGGGCTCGACCAGCTCTCGCGCGAGCGCGTGCGCATGGAGCTGATGAAGCTGGTGGTGGCGCCGCACGCGGTGCCGACGCTGATCGCCATGACCGATGCGGGCTTGACCCTGCGCGTGCTCGGCGGCGTGTCCTATCTGGCGTCGTTCGAGATGATGGCCAAGGTGGAAGCGGCGATCGGCATGAGCCCGGACCCCGTGCAGCGGCTCGGCGCGCTCGCCGTCTGGGTGGCGGAGGACGCCGAGCGGCTGTGGCAGAAGCTGCGGCTGACCAATGCCGAGCACGAGCGGCTCGCCTCAATGGCGGCGGGCTGGCGGCAAATTTCGCCGGCCTACGGCGAGCAGGCGGCGCGCGCGCTGCTCTACCGGGTGGGGCCGCAGCATTTCACCGACCACGTGCTGCTGGCCTGGGCGCGCTCGAGCGTGGGCATGATCGATGCCGCATGGCGCGAACTCGCCACCTTGCCGGCGCGCTGGACCGCGCCGGTGTTTCCGCTCAAGGCCGCGGACTTCATGAGCCGCGGCGTCGACAAGGGGCCGATGCTGGGCGTGGTGATGCGCGAGGCCGAGGATGCCTGGGTCAGGGCCGGGTTTCCGCAGGACGCGGCGGCGCTCGCCAAGATCGCGGATCAAGCGGCCAAAGGCGGCTAGCCCACTCTCTGGCCGCGCAATGCGGGCCGCCTTACATTATGGGCATGGGTGAGTATCGGCGTCCCGCAGACTTGGCGCGCAAGATGGCGGCGCGGCGTGCCGCGCAGACACAGCGTGCGCCGGCTTTCCGGCGCGAGACCTTCGCGCTGCCGCGCGAGGCGGCGCGCGCCAAGGCGCGCGAAATGTTCACACGGTTTCCGAAGGCCGCCTACATGACCGAGATCGAAAGCTGGCGCGAACTGCCCGGCGGCGAGATCGAGTTCACCATGCGGCGATTGCCGAGCGCGGACTAGGCGAGCCTGCTTCGGCGAGCTGATCTCGCCGGCCGACCTTAAGCCGGCGGGCGGCGGGGCAGTTTCCCGATAGAGTCGCGCAGCCGCGTGCGCGCAGGCCATTCGACCAAGTAAAACATTGCCGCCCCGACAAGTACGTTGGCCGCGACGGTAGCGAGCAACGCCAAAATTCTTGCGGCCGAATGCCATTCCAGGAGCCCGAAATGCTCCCACACTCGGCGAAGGCCCAAGAGAACAGGCATGTGCACCATGTAAAGCGAGTAGGAGATTTCGCCGAGCCAGGCCACTGGCGTGCAGCTCAGCACGCGCGCGAGTGGGCCGGTAGCGGCAGCGGCGCCGAGCACTGCGATTGCGAGGCAGGCAATGAGAGCAAAATTCGGCAAATGCGCCGATGCACCGGCGACAAAAAATGCAATGCCGGCGATGCCAAGGAGATCGCCGATTTGGCCGGATGCGCGGGGCATCAGCGCAAGCGCGCGGCATAACGCGGCGCCGCAGATGAATTCTCCGAGCACGCGTGCGAGCGCAGGCATGCCGACCGTCGAAAATGGCCAGTGCGCGAGCTTGAAGGCGAGTGCCGTCGCCGCCAGCGCGGCGATTGCGGCTGCAATCGAGAGCATCGCGTTGCGCGCCCGAATCAAAACCAGCGCCACGATCGGAAACAGCAGATAGGCGAACCATTCCGCACTGACCGACCAAGAGGGAGCGTTCCAGCCCGGGTCGGTCGTTCCCCAAGCCTGGATCATCAGGAAATGCCAGGGCAACTCGCTCCATCGCCACGCGTTCGGGTTATTGATCCCGATGCCCGCGAGGCGGCAGGCCGCCACCATTCCGACAAGCGCAATCAAAACGGCGACGTGAACAGGAAAAATCCGAACGAAACGATGCCAAAGAAAAATGCCGACGTTCGAATAGCCGGGGGCGGCAAGGTCATTGAGGTAAACGTGCGTTATGATGAAGCCCGAGAGAATGAAGAAAAAATCCACGCCCAAGTAGCCGCGACCGAAAACGGCAAGACGGTCGTGAGATGCGTCGGGATGTTCGGCTCGATATGAAATCCGAGCACCAAAAAGGCGGCGAGCGCGCGGATCCCTGTCAGGGGCGCGATATAGCCGCGCCGCTGCGACAGCTGTTCGACCCGGAGAGAGCGAACGTCGCAGCATCAGTCGTGATGCCCTACGGCCACTTCACCACGGGTGGCATCGAGGACAGGATCGATTCGACATTGCCGCCGGTGCGCAGGCCGAAAATGGTGCCGCGGTCGTAGAGCAGATTGAACTCGACATAGCGGCCGCGGCGGATGAGCTGCTCCTCGCGCTCGGCCTCGTTCCAGGGTTTTGCGAAATTGGCGCGCACCAGCTCGGGATAGACGCGCAGGAAGGCGCGGCCGACGTCCTGCGTGAAGGCGAAGGTCGGCTCCCAGTCGGTTTCCAGATAGTCGTAGAAGATGCCGCCGATGCCGCGCATCTCGTTGCGGTGCTTGAGGAAGAAATAGTCGTCGCACCATTGTTTGTATTTGTCGTAGGGCGCGACGGCCGCGTGCGCGTCGCAGGCGGCCTTCATGGCGGCATGGAAGGCGATGGTGTCGGGGTCGCTTTGCGTGCGCCGCTTGTCCAGCACGGGCGTCAGATCGGCGCCGCCGCCGAACCAGGCTTTGCTGGTGACGACGAAGCGCGTGTTCATGTGCACGGCCGGCACGTGCGGGTTCTGCATGTGCGCGATCAGCGAAATGCCGGAGGCCCAGAAGCGCGGGTCGTCGGCGGCGCCGGGGATTTCCTTGCGGAATTCGGGCGCGAATTCGCCGTGCACGGTCGAGCAATGCACGCCGACCTTCTCGAACACGCGCCCGCGCATCAGCGCCATGACGCCGCCGCCGCCCGGTTTGCCGGTATGGTCGGTGCGCTGCCAGGGCGTGCGCACGAAGCGGCCGGCGGGCAGGTCGGCGAGCGGCGCGATTTTCGGCAGCGTCGTCCTCGACCGCTCTCGAAGGCCGCGCAGATATCGTCGCGCAGGCGCTCGAACCAAATGCGCGCGCGCTCTTTGCGGGCTTCCAACTGTCCAGCGTCCATGAATCGGCTCCGGGAGAAATTATAGGCGTCGCGGCGTGCTAGCGCACGGGGCGGGCGTCGGTTTGACCTAGATCAGGCGGGAAATGCGCCCGTCTGCCGCAGCGCTTCGCCCGCCACCATGGCGACCGCCATCGCCACGTTGAGCGAGCGCAGGCCCTCAGCGATCGGGATACGCAGGCGCGCGTCGGCCGCCTTGTGCACGGCCTCCGGCACGCCGGCGCTTTCGCGGCCGAACAGCAGCACCTGATCGGCGGCGAAGGCGTGGTCGAGATAGCTGCGCTCGGCCGCGGTGGTCAAAAGCACCAGCTTGAGGCCCTCACGCCGGCGCCAATCCTCGAAATCCTCGAACGAGCCGTGGCGGGTGATGCTGACCCGGTCGAGATAGTCCATGCCGGCCCGGCGGAAGGCGCGGTCGGTCACCGGAAAGCCGGCCGGCTCGATGATATCCACCGCCAGGCCGAGGCAGGCGGCGAGCCGCAGGATGGTGCCGGTGTTCTGGGGAATGTCCGGCTCGTACAGGGCAATTCGCATGGGGGCTGGGCCGGCCGGTGTTGCCCAAAACCGCTTATCCAAACGAATTAGGGACGGGACGGGCGGTGCGGCGATAGCGGGCTTGCACTCCTACCGCAAGGGTGCCAATAGAACCTCACCGTTGCGCCGTCCTGCCTTTACCGGGACTGCCGCGCCGGTCCGCCCCGCCGCCCTTGGGATCGCTCCCGGGCTCCAGCCGCGGGCGGCGAATGGCCAGCCGGAGGAGAGGGCTTAGGACGTGACGACCGTGTCTTCGGCGGAGCAGCACTCGCGCCGCGACTTTCTTTATATCGCCACCGGTGCCGTTGCCGCTGTCGGCGGAGCGGCCGCCTTGGTGCCGCTGATCGCGCAGATGAACCCGGACGCCTCCACGATCGCCGCGGGCGCGCCGGTCGAGATCGATCTCGCGCCCATCGCCGACGGGCAGATCGTCAAGGTGTTCTGGCGCTCCAAGCCGGTCTTCATCTTCCACCGCACCAAGAAAGAGATCGACGAGGCCAAGAACGTCGACGTCAACAGCCTGCCGGACCCGGAACCCGATTCAGAGCGCGTGAAGGCCGGCCACGAGCAATGGCTGGTGGTCATCGGCATCTGCACCCATCTCGGCTGCATCCCGCTCGCGCACCAGGGCGAATATGACGGCTGGTTCTGCCCCTGCCACGGCTCGCAATACGACACCGCCGGCCGCATCCGCAAAGGACCGGCGCCGAAGCAATCTGCCGCTGCCGCCCTACACATACCTCTCCGCCACCAAGATCCGGATCGGCGAAGAATCCGCCGCCAAGCCGGCTTGATTAAAACGTTTCCGAAGGTTCGATCATGAGCGGACACTCGACCTACCAGCCGCAGAACGCCTTTCTGCAATGGTTCGAGAAACGGCTGCCGATCGGCGGCCTGATTCATTCCTCGTTCGTCGCCTACCCGACGCCGCGCAACCTGAACTACTGGTGGACCTTCGGCGGCATCCTCTCCTTCATGCTCGGCGTGCAGATCGTCACCGGCATCGTGCTGGCGATGCATTACACGCCGCACGTGGACATGGCCTTCAACTCGGTCGAAGCCATCATGCGCGACGTCAATTACGGCTGGCTGCTGCGCTACGTGCACGCCAACGGCGCCTCGATGTTCTTCCTGGCGGCCTACATCCACATGTTCCGCGGCATGTATTACGGCTCCTACAAGGAGCCGCGCGAGGTGCTGTGGATCCTCGGCGTCATTCTCTACCTGCTGATGATGGCGACCGGCTTCATGGGCTACGTGCTGGTCTGGGGCCAGATGAGCTTCTGGGCGGCGACCGTGATCACCAATCTGTTCTCCGCCATTCCCGGCGTCGGCGACGCCATCGTCACCTGGCTGTGGGGCGGCTACGCGGTCGGCAACCCGACGCTCAACCGCTTCTTTTCGCTGCACTACCTGCTTGCCGTTCCTGATCGCCGGCGTGGTGGTGCTGCACGTCTGGGCGCTGCACGTGGCCGGGCAGAACAATCCCGACCGGCATCGAGCCCAAGTCCGACAAGGACACCGTGCCGTTCACGCCCTACGCGACGATCAAGGACGGCTTCTTCATGGCCGTGTTCTGCATCCTGTTCGCCTGGTTCGTATTCTACGTGCCGAACTTCCTGCTTGCCGCAGACAACTACATCCCGGCCAACCCGGCGGTGACGCCATCGGAGATCGTTCCGGAATGGTACTACCTGCCGTTCTACGCCATCCTGCGCTCGATCCCGAACAAGCTGCTCGGCGTCTGCGCGCTGTTCGGCTCGATCGGCATCCTCGCCTTCCTGCCCTGGCTCGACACCTCGAAGGTGCGCTCGGCGCGCTACCGGCCGTTGTTCAAGCAGTTCTTCTGGCTGTTCGTGATCGTCTGCGTCGGTCTGGGCTACCTCGGCTCCAAGCCGCCGGAAGGCATCTACGTGATCATGTCGCGCCTCTTCACCGCCTATTACTTCGCCTATTTCCTGATCGTGCTGCCGCTGCTCGGCATCTTCGAAAAGACCAAGCCGCTGCCGAACTCGATTTCGGAATCGGTGCTGGGCGCCAAGGCGTGAGCGGGGGCAGGGCCATGAAGACAAAGTCCATCATCCTCGCCGCTGCGTTCGCTGTCGCGCTGAGCGCACCAGCCGTCGCGCAGACCGAGCAGGTGTCGCCGCCGCGGCTCACCTGGTCGTTCGCAGGCCCGTTCGGCAAATACAACGAGGCGCAGCTGCAGCGTGGCTTCAAGATCTACCGCGAGGTCTGCTCCAACTGCCATTCGCTCAACCTGCTGTCGTTCCGCAATCTCGCCGACGTCGGCGGACCGGGCTTCAGCGAGGCGCAGGTCGCCCAGATCGCGTCGGAATACAAAATCAACGACCTCGACGATTCCGGCCAGCCGATCCAGCGCGCCGGGCGTCCGGCCGATCATTTCCCGGCGCCATTCGCCAACGAGGCGCAGGCGAAGGCCGCCAACGGCGGCACCGCGCCGCCCGACATGTCGACGCTCGCCAAGGCGCGCACCTACAGCCGCGGCTTCCCGTGGTGGGTGATCGACGTCTTCACGCAGTACCAGGAGCAGGGCCCGGACTACATCGCGGCGCTCCTGAAGGGCTACAAGGACCCGCCGCCGAAGGGCGTCAACCTGCCGCAGGGCGGCAATTACAACGAATATTTCCCCGGCCATGCCATCGCCATGCCGCCGCCGCTGTCGGACGGCCAGGTGAAGTACGACGACGGTTCGCCCGAGAACCTCGATCAATATTCCAAGGACATCGCCGCGTTCCTGGAGTGGGCGGCCGAGCCGCACATGGTGGCGCGCAAGCGCATCGGCTTCCAGGTGATCATCTTCCTGCTGGTGCTGTCGGGCCTGCTGTACTTCACCAAGAAGAAGGTGTGGTCGGCGGTGCATTGAGCCGCGCACGAAATCGCTTGACGCGAGGGCCCCGTTTGGGGCCCTTTGCTTTTTTGCGCTCAGCTCCGGCAGAACGGGAATGGCTCCATTCGCTGCAAATTGTTGAGGAACACGCAATCGTTCTCCGGCCCGGAGCGCTTGAGGACGTGCTTGATCGGCTCGGCCTGACTGAAGACGATGTGCAGCCCGATCAACGCCGCGCCGATTGGATAAGTCCATCGGCCGTATTGCAAGGCCGATACCTTCGCGATCAGCAGGGTGGCGGCGATGATGATCAGCGGGTCAGTGAATTGAAAGTAATCCTGCCTTAACGCGCGCGCGGCCTCCAAAGTGTCGATCGCCATCGCCGCGCCGATCAGAAACACGACCTGCAGCGTGAGCTTGTATTCGCCGCGCCGGTACGCGTACACGGCGGCGGCGATCACACACCACTCGAGAAATATTGCCGGGCGCGGCGTGGTCTTAAGAAAAAAGCTGTGCTGGATCAGCATTTCTTTGAGCCAGCCGAACGCCGAGACAAGCGACATTTTGCAGCCGCCCTGACTGACACATTCGAGCGCCGGATCGGAGACGTAGCCGTACAAACTATTGAGCGGCGTGATGACCAGCGCGACAACCGAGGTTTCGCGAGAGATGTAGAGCGGCAGCAGTCCGAGGGCGATGCCGCAAATGAGGGCCGCGGCGGCGGTCAGGCCTTCGGCAAGCGGCACGCGCCAGATCAGCCCAAACGCCAGCATTCCCAGCCCGATCCAGATCGCGAGCACGGCTTCGGGCAGGCCGATCATCCCAAGGATCGGCATCGCTTTGACGACGCGGACCGATGGAGCCGCAAACAGTCCCTGCATGACAAGTGGCATTGCGGCCGCGGCGGCAAGCAGCGCGGCGATCACCATAGCGGCAAGCGCCCAAGCGGCCCGCTTTTGCCGCCAGTAGCTGTCCTTGTCCGACGCTTCTCCGAACGGCAGCAGCAAGAGCGGCAAGGCGGCGAGCAGGAATATGCCTTGGATCTTGTTGTCCAGCGCGAGCGTGCCGAGCAGCGCCGCCGCGCCCACCAGGAGGGGCCGCGCGGACATGCGCGGCGATCGCGCGGCGATGAGCAGAACGAGCAAGGCAGTCGCGATAAGCGATGCGGCCAACATCTCCGGCTTGACGGATCGAACCGACATCGCGATGCCGCCGGAATAGGCGACCGCAAACATGCCGAGCGCGGCGGCGCGCCAATCGCCTACCAGGCGGCGGAGCAGGAATCCGAATGCGGTCACGTAGATCAGAACGGTCGCCAGCGACGTCAGCCGCGCGATTTGCACGACGCTGGTCCACGCCTGATTGTACGCAGTCGCATCGCTCGCCGGCGGCAGCGTGGACAGCGAATAACTGTTTAGAAGCCCGATGGCCGTGGAGCAGACGATAGGTCCTGCTCAGCATCAGGACGCTGAGGTGGGCGGGGTGAAGGACGATCTCGCGCGGCAGGCTGGCGTTCTGCAAAAGGGCATCGTACACGAGCAAGATATCCTGGTCGGCCATGCGCCAGAACGGATACCAAAAACCGAACAGGAAAAACGACACGGTCAGCCCGCCAAGAATGAGAAGCAGACTTCCGGTCCAACCGAATGGTGCTAGTTTATCGAGGCTATTGATCGACGGGCGCGTTTCCGTGCCGGCCTCACCTGACGCCCATATTGCCGACCCCGAGACCCGCGAACACGTGACAGCAGCAACGATATAGTCAAGGCCACACAGGGTAAAGTCATGACCAAATCCGTGCTCGGCATCATCGGCGGGTCCGGCATCTACGACCTGCCGGGGCTGGACAAGGTGCGCGAGGAGCGCGTCAAAAGCCCGTGGGGCGAGCCGTCGGCTGCGCTGCGCATCGGTGAGATCGCGGGCCAGCCCGTGGTGTTCCTGTCGCGCCACGACAAGGGCCACCGGCTGTCGCCCTCCGACATCAATTACCGCGCCAATATCGACGTGCTCAAACGCGTCGGCGTCACCGATCTGGTGTCGCTGTCGGCCTGCGGCTCGTTCAAGGAGGACTTGCCGCCGGGGACCTTCGTCCTGGTCGACCAGTTCGTCGACCGCACGCACAAGCGCGAGAGCTCGTTCTTCGGCAAGGGCATGGTGGCGCACGTCTCGATGGCGCACCCGGTGTCGCCGCTGCTGCGCGCGCGCCTGCGCGAGGCGGCGATGGCGGAGGGCATCGCGCCGCATTGGGGCGGCACCTACGTGTGCATGGAAGGCCCGCAATTCTCCACCTATGCCGAGAGCATGACCTACAAGGAGCTCGGCTATTCGGTGATCGGCATGACCAACATGCCGGAGGCCAAGCTCGCGCGCGAAGCGGAGATTTGTTACGCCACCGTCGCCATGGTGACCGACTTCGACTGCTGGCATCCCGACCACGACGCCGTCACTGTGCAGGACATCATCAAGGTGCTGTTCGACAATGCCGACCGCGCCAAGGCGCTGGTGGCGCGGCTGGCGCGCGATTTTCCGCGCGAGCACGAGGCGTGCCCCATCGGCTCGGATCGCGCGCTCGACACCGCGTTGATCACCGCGCCGGAAGCGCGCGATCCCGAGCTGCTCAAGAAGCTCGACGCGGTGGCGGGCAGGGTGCTGGGGCGCTAGTCCGGCCTTAGCCGAGCAGGCCGCCGTTCATCAGCGTGCCGGCCGTCGCCACGACGGCGAAACAGATAATGACCGCGCCGATAAACGTGGCGAGCCAGCGCCATGGATGGCTGCTCGGCGCATCTTCCGGCCGGCGCACGCCAAGGGTGCCGTCTTGCTGAATGGACATTGTTCGCACTCCTGTTTTTCAGTGCGACAAGTCGGCAGGGTCTAAAAATTGTTCCGGCAACGGCACGCCGCGCGCGCGTCGGCGCGCCGGTGAGTGGGCGAAATCTACGTTCCGCGTCTTAGCCGTGCCCGAAAACCACCTGCGCGGTGCAGGCCGCGCATTCGATCTGGTTCTGCGGGGTATTGCGGAATCCGTCGGCGAGATGCTTCAGCATCTGCACGTGGTCGCCACCGGCGACACGCTCGCTCTCTTCCCATTTGGCGGTTCCGGCCCGCTTGCACTTCGGACACCGGAATCGCGTGACGTAACTGTGAGGGTGACGCATGGCGCGCCTCCATCGATGGCCCAGTTCAAACGTCTAACGTCGAGAATGTGAGGCCGGGGGCGGCGAAGTGGGGCCTTGCCTGACTGATGCGGCCCGCGAAAGCCGCTCCCGGCGAACCGTTCGTATGGTGCCGCTATGTTGCCGACCGAACGGGTTACGCAACAATCATCGCGGCCTTTTGACCCGGTGGAAGCATTGAAACCTCCGCGCCAGAAAGGTGAAGCGAAATTCTGCGCCAAGTTTTTGGATTGTCAAGCAAGCCGTGGCGGCGGGCGGTAGTCCGATGCGCATTTTCTGGATATTCGCCCGGTTCGCCGCTATGAAACCCGAGCGCCTTTAGCTTGCCCTGCGAGAGACCAATGGCCGATCTCGAAAGCGACCTTGCTCACACCATCCGCTCGATCCCGGACTATCCCAAGCCCGGCATCGTCTTCCGCGACATCACCACGCTTCTCGGCAATGCGCGCGCCTTCCGCCGCGCGGTCGACGAACTGGTGCAGCCCTGGGCCGGCATGAAGATCGACAAGGTGGCCGGCATCGAGGCGCGCGGCTTCATACTGGGCGGCGCGGTGGCCCACCAGGTGTCGGCCGGCTTCGTGCCGATCCGCAAGAAGGGCAAGCTGCCGCACAAACGGGTGAGCGTCGCCTATGCGCTGGAATACGGCGAGGACGTCATCGAGATGCATGCCGACGCGCTGGTCGCCGGCGAGCGCGTGGTGCTGGTGGACGACCTGATCGCCACCGGCGGCACGGCGGAGGCGGCGGTGAAGCTGCTGCGCCAGTTAGGCGCCAACGTGCTGGCGGCCTGCTTCGTGATCGACCTGCCCGATCTCGGCGGCGCCGAGCGGCTGAGTAAGCTCGATGTGCCGGTGCGGACGCTGATTTCGTTCGCGGGGCATTAACGGCCCCAGGGGCCGCCCTTCGGCGGTTCCGGCTCGCCGCCGCCCCACGGTCCGCCCGGCGGCGGCTCGTTGACCACCGGATCGTCTTGTGCGCGCGGCGGCTCGATCGCCAGCGGTCCCGGGTCGTGGCCGCCGGCGTATTGCATCAAGGCCTTCACGCGCGCGTCGACCGACGGATGCGTGTCGAAAATATTGGCGAAGCCGACGCGCGGATTGTCGATGCACATTTCCATCACCGCCGAGGTGGCGTGATGCAGCTCGCCGCGGTTCTCGATCTTGCGCAGCGCCGAGATCATGGCGTCGGGGTTCTTGGTCAATTCGACCGAGCCGGCATCGGCGAGATATTCGCGCTGGCGCGACAGCGCAAAGCGGATCACCACCGACAACAGCCACGCCACCACGATCAGCGCGATGGCGATGATGATCGCTAAGCCCGCGCCGCCTTTGCGTTCGCCATCGCCGCCGCCGCGCCGCCCGCCAAAGCCGCCGTAATAGCTCGCCTGGAAGAACAGCCGAAAGACCAGCTCGCCGAAGAACGAGATCACGCCGGCGATCACCACGGCGATCACCATCATGCGCACGTCGCCATTGCGGATATGGGTGAGCTCGTGGCCGAGCACGGCTTCGAGTTCATGGTCGTTGAGCGCGTTCATCAGCCCGCGCGTCACGGTGATGGAATATTGCTTCGGGTTTAAGCCCGTGGCGAAGGCGTTGAGCGCGTCGTCGTCGGCAACGCGCAGCGTCGGCATCGGAATGCCGCGCGAGATGCAGAGATTTTCGAGAATGTTGTAGAGCCGCGGCTCTTCCTTGCGCGTCACGGGCGCAGCGCCAGTGACCGCGTCGATCATCGACTGGTGGAAGTGGTAGGCAATGAAGATCCAGAGAACGGCGCCGCCGGTGGCGAAGGGCAGGGCCTTGAGGAAATCGTACTCGGCCGCGCGCACCAGATATTCGATCGGCGCCTCGACCGTGAGCGCCTCGGCGAGCAGCGCGCCGGCAAACACCAGCACATAGACCAGCACGAACAGCCCGATCAGCAGCGCGACCGAGCGCCGCTTGTTGGACTGGATATGCGTATAGAGACCGTAGGCGGCCATGCTCCGTCCTTCGGTGACGCCGGTCGCCGCTAGAACTTAACGCTCGGGGCCTGCTCGAGTTGGGCGCGGGTTTCGCCGAGATCGAAGAAGCCGTGCTGCTGGAAGCCGAACATGCCGGCGAAGATCGAGGCCGGGAACTGCTGAATGCCGGTATTGTATTCCTGCACCGTGTTGTTGAAGAAGCGGCGGGAGGCGGCGAGCTTGTTCTCGATGTCGGACAGGTCGCTCTGCAGCTGCTGGAAGTTCGCGTTGGCTTTCAGGTTCGGGTAATTCTCCGACAGTGCGAACAACTGCCGCAGGGCGCCGGACAGCATGTTTTCGGCCTGCACCTTCTGCTCGACATTGGGCGCGGCGATGGCCTGGTTGCGCGCCTGGATGACGGCCTCCAGCGTGCCGCGCTCGTGCCCGGCATAACCCTTTACCGTCTCGACCAGATTGGGGATGAGGTCGTGGCGCTGTTTCAACTGCACGTCGATGTCGGCGAAGGACTGGTTGACCCGCTGCCGCATGGCGACGAGGCCGTTGTAGACGGTGATCGCCCAGATGACGACGACGACAATGACGCCAATGACAATCCAGGCGGTGGTCGACATTTTCCGGCTCCTTGGGGGCAGAGAACTTCAAGTCAGCCTAGCCTAGATGGGGACACCGCCGCCAAGCGCACAAGAGGCGTTTTGGGGTGGTTTCCACGCGTGTCGTAAGTCCTTGATCGGACAAAAAAAGACCCCAAGCAGAGCTTGGGGTCTCTTCGCCAGACGGCTATTCGGGGGGTAAGGGGGGAGCCGCCCGACTGAAACGTACGGGCGGATAACGTGGTCCTGAAGCTTTGGTTCCTGGCGGTTTCGAAAAAAATCGCGGGTTTTCCGGCAGGACCGGAAGAGTCCGCTTTCCGGCTTAGCCGGCCTCGCGGAACCGCACGGCGGCTTCCAGGTCGACCGATACCAGCTGCGACACGCCGCGCTCGGCCATGGTGACGCCGAACAGCCGGTTCATGCGCGCCATGGTGATCGGGTTGTGCGTGATGATGACGAAGCGCGTGTCGGTCGAGTTGATCATCTCGTCGAGCAGGTCGCAGAAGCGCTCCACGTTGTGATCGTCGAGCGGCGCGTCCACTTCGTCCAGCACGCAGATCGGCGCCGGATTGGTGAGGAACACGGCGAAGATCAGCGCCATTGCGGTCAGCGCCTGCTCGCCGCCGGACAGCAGCGAAAGCGTCGAGGGCTTCTTGCCCGGAGGCTTGGCCATGATCTCGAGGCCGGCTTCCAGCGGGTCTTCGCTCTCGATCAGCTGCAATTCCGCGGTGCCGCCGCCGAACAGCTGCGTGAACAGATGCTGGAAGTGCTTGTTGACCTGCTCGAACGATGACAGCAGCCGCTCGCGCGCCTCGCGGTTGAGGCTCTGGATGCCTTGGCGGAGCTTGGAGATCGCGGCAACCAGGTCGTCGCGCTCGGTGGTCAGCGATGTGTGCTGGGTCTCGACCTCGCGCAATTCCTCTTCGGCGCGCAGGTTGACGGCGCCCAGCCGTTCGCGTTCGCGGCGCAGGCGCTCGAGCTTCTCCTCGATCTCAGGCAGCTCCGGCAATGTTTCGCCCGGCTTGATCTCGGCAAGCTCGGCCACCGCCGACGGCTCGATCTCCAGCATGTCGTGGATTTCGCGGCCGATGTCGGAGAGCCGGCGCTTGGCGCCCTCGAAGCGCTCCTCGGCGCGGGCCAATTCCTCGCGCGCGAGGCTGGCGGCTTCGAGCGCGGCGCGGGCGTCGCGGTCGGCCTCCGCCAGCGCATTCTCGGCCTCCTGCAGCCGGTCGGCGCAGGCGCGCCGTTCGGCTTCGGCGCTTTGCACTTCGCTGAGCAGCGCGGAGCGTTTCTCGGCGAAAATCTGCGGGGCGTTTTCCAGCTCGGCGCGGTCGCGCTGGGCTTCCGTGACGCGCGCTTGCAGCGTGGCGATCTGGCTGGCGGCGCCGTCGCGGCGCTCGATCCAGCCGGCTTTGTCGGCGGCCAGCGTCGCGAGGCGGCGGTCGGCCATTTCCGCTTCGCGCACGATTGCCTGCTGCTCGGCGTGCACCTCGGCGAGCTTGGCGCGTTTTCCGGTAATGTCGTCGCGCACGCCGGCGAGCTTGGCTTCGAGGTCGGCGGCCGGCGCGAGCTCGGCGAGCGAGCGCTCGGCCTGCGCCTTGGCGCTGCTGGCCTCGTCGCGGCTGGTGGTGAGGCGGGCACGGGCTTCGGCCAGCGCCGACAGCCGCGCGGCCTGGCGGTTGAGATCGCGCTCGCGCGAGCGGCTTTCGCTTTCCGTGTGACCGGCAAGCTCGAAGGCGGCTTGCGCGGCGGCGAGCGCCTGGCGCTTGCCTTCGGTTTCGGCGCGCGCGGTCGCCAATTCGGCGTCGATCTCGGCAAAGCGGCTGCGCTGGGCGAGCCGGCGCGCGGCGCCGGTTGGCGCATGGGCTGCGGCGACAAAACCGTCCCAGCGCCACAGGTCGCCTTCGCGCGAGACCAGCCGCTGGCCGGTCTTGAGCGCGGCGGCAAGCTTTTCGCCGGCGGCTTTGTCGACCACGCCAATCTGCGCCAGGCGGCGGGCAAGCTGGGCGGGCGCCTTGACGTAGCGCGCCAGCGGCTCGACGCCTTCCGGCAGCGCCGGATCGCCGGCAGCCTCGAGCTTGCTCCAATGCATCGGCGAGGAGGGATCGACCGGCGCGTCGAGATCGTCGCCCAAGGCCGCGCCAAGCGCCTTTTCGTAGCCTTTCTCGACCGAGATGTTGTCGATCACCGGCGGCCACAGGCTGCGGGTCTCGAGCGACAGCATCTTGGAGAGCGTCTTGGCCTCGGTCTCCAGCCGCTGCACGCGCTTCTCGGATTCGGCGGCGGCATCGCGCGCGGCCTCGAATTCGGCGCGCGCCACGTTATGCGCGGCTTCTGCGGCGACGGCGGCAGCTTCGGCTTCGGTGAGTGCCGCCTGCGTGCCCTGGACCGCGGCGGTGAGCGGAGCGCTGGCGTCGCCGTGCAGCGTCGACAGCTCGCGCTCGATGGCCTCGATTTCGCCGGCGATCTTGGCCGCGCGTTCGGCCTGCTCGCGCGCGGCATTTTCGAAGGCGTTGCGCTGGGCGGCGAGATCGGCGAGCGCGGTGGTCAGATCGGAGAAGATCTTCTCGGCCGCGTTGAGCGCGCCGTCGGCTTCCGCCACGCGGGCATCGACGCCGCTGCGGCGGCCGGCGCTCTCGCGCGCCTCGGCGCGGATGGTCTCTTCCTCGGCGGCGAGCCGGGAAAGCGCCTGCTCGGCATCGGCCGCCATGCGCTGCTCGCGTTCGATGTCGGCGGCGAATTGCTTGAGGCGCAGGTCGAGCTCGACCATGCGGTCCTTGGCGCGCGTCTCCTCGCGGTCGAGGTCTTGCAGGGCGACGTTGAGCCGGTGCAGCGCCGCGCCGGCGCGGGCTTCCGCCTCGCGCAATTCGGGCAGCCCGGCCGCCACCTGCGTCTGGCGCTTGGAGGCTTCCGTCTGCGCCTCGGTGCGGCTGGCGACCTCGCGCAACGACGTGGCCTTGGCGTGCTCGGCTTCCGTCACCTCGTTGTTCGCGGCGGTCCAGCGCAGGTGATAGAGCGTGGCTTCGGCCTTGCGCACCTGCGACGACACCGTGCGATAGCGGATCGCCTGCCGCGCCTGCTTCTTCAGGCCGTCCATCTGGGCGGCGAGCTGGCCGATCACGTCCTCGGCGCGCAGCAGATTTGTTTCGGCGGCTTTGAGCCGCAGCTCGGCCTCGTGGCGGCGGGCGTGCAGGCCGGAAATGCCGGCAGCCTCTTCCAGCACGCGGCGGCGCTGCTCGGGCTTGGCCTGGATGATCTCGCCGATGCGGCCCTGGTGCACCAGCGCGGGCGAGCGGGCGCCGGTCGAGGCGTCGGCGAACAGGATCTGCACGTCGCGCGCGCGCACTTCCTTGCCGTTGATGCGGTAGGTGGAGCCGGCTTCGCGCTCGATACGGCGCGCGATGTCGATTGCATCCTGGTCGTTGAAGGCGGCCGGCGCCGAGCGGTCGGAATTGTCGACCAGCATCGCCACTTCGGCATTGTTGCGCGCCGGCCGGCTGTTGTTGCCGGAGAAGATCACCTCGTCCATGGAAGAGGCGCGCATGGATTTGAACGAGGACTCGCCCATCACCCAGCGCAGCGCTTCGACCAGGTTCGACTTGCCGCAGCCGTTCGGCCCGACCACGCCGGTCAGCCCCGGCTCGATCAGGAAATCGGTCGGCTCGACAAACGACTTGAAGCCGATCAGGCGCAGCCGCGTAAGCTTCATGCTTCAGGCCTCATTGATCCCGAACGCCACAGACCGGAACGACATGTACATTGAGATCAGCAGTCCCTTCCGGAGCTTGGCCCGGTCAGGGTTCGATCGCACGTGCCGCATTGGTCGGCACAATAAATCGGCGCGGCTGCTTGAGCAACAGCCGCGCGGTGCCGGCGCGCGGTTTTCCAGACCTTTCAACCGTGCGAAGCGGCGAAATTTGGGCGGCGAGGGCCGTCCGGGGGCCGAAAAACCCTTATCCGCCCTTGAGTTGCGGGTCGATCGCCTGGGCCATCTGCTCGATGGTCAAAGCCCCCGCATACTTGTCGCCATTGATGAAAAAGGTCGGTGTCGACTGCACCTTGAATACGTCGATGGCCTGCTGACGCACGTTTTGGATGCCGTCGAGCAGCTTCTGATTCGCGAGGCAGGTGTCGAAAGTCTGCTCGGTGAAGCCGGCCTGCTTGGCGATGACGAGCAGCGGCGGCACCGGCTTGGCGGTGACCCACTGGTTCTGCTGGCGGAACAGCGTGTCGACCATGGCGAAATACTTGCTCTGGTCCTTCTCGCCGGCGCAGCGCGCCAGCATGAACGCGGCGCTCGCCAGCGTATCGAGCGGGAATTCGCGGAAGATGTAACGCACCTTGCCGGTGTCGATGTAGCGCTTCTTCAATTCCGGGAACGTCGTCTCCTGGAAATGGGCGCAGTGCGGGCAGGTCATCGAGGCATATTCGACGATGGTGACCGGCGCCTTGTCGCTGCCCATGATCATGTCGGGCAAAGCCTGCGGCTTCATCAATTCGGCGGGGGCCACCTTCCCCTCAGGACTGTCGGCCATGGCCGGCAGCAGCGGCAGCCCGGACAGCCCCAAGGCTGCGGCCAGCACCACGGTGGCGGCGCCCTGGCAAAGTTCGCGGCGATTGATCGACAATTGAAACTCCTCGGCTTTAAGCCCCTGGAACCGGCGTTTCCGTAGCTGGATAGCACAATTGTGGCAATGCCGGGCCGGGCATGCCCGGCGGGCCACCCGCTCACTTTCGTTTGATTGCAGCTCCTAGGCGCGCGAGTGCGGCTTTTAAACCGTCATCTTCAATTTCGGGCAGGCTGGCGGCAATGCGCGCCTGCTCGGCCGGATCGGGCGGGGCGGGCGGCTGCGGCGGGACCTGCCGGCGCAGCGGCGCCTGGCGCAGCGCGATGCGGCCGATGGCCTGCCAGCCGAAGAAGCGGTTGACCCGCTCCAGGATGACGCCTGCGAGGTGCTGGATTTCGATGGCGGCCGGCCCCTCGACCCGCAGCATCAGCGTGGCGGGTTCCGGCTGATCACCGCCGTCGCTCGCCTGGCGCGGCCAATTGATCTTCATCGGCTCGCTATGGGCGGCGATCTCGGGACCGGCGATCTCGGCCCAGCGGGCGATGATCTCGGTCGAGGCAAAGCCCTGCGTTCGCAGCGCGTCGCTCAACGCGCTGCCGGTGAACTCGGCAAGCGGCCGGGGAAAACTGCGTGCGGGCTTGCTCATGATGGGGCGCCTTGTGCCACGATCGGCGCATGAGCGTAGCAGTCCGAAGCCCGCGCGGAAGAAAGCCGCGCCCGATCCCGCCGATCTGCTGGCCTGGTACGACCGGCACCGGCGGGTATTGCCGTGGCGCGCGCGCAAGGGCGAGCGGACGGAGCCTTACCGGGTCTGGCTGTCGGAGATCATGCTGCAACAGACGACCGTGAAGGCGGTCGCGCCCTATTACACGCGCTTCCTCGCGCGCTGGCCGGCGGTGGAGGCGCTGGCGGCGGCCGATCTCGACGACGTGCTGCGCGCCTGGGCCGGGCTCGGCTATTACGCGCGCGCGCGCAACCTGCATGCCTGTGCGCAAGCCGTTGTCGCGCAGCACGGCGGCATGTTTCCGCGACGAGTCGCGACGCTTTGCGCGCGCTGCCGGGCATCGGTGATTACACAGCCGCCGCCGTTGCCGCGATTGCGTTCGACGCGCCGGCCGTGCCGGTGGACGGCAATGTCGAGCGCGTGGTGGCGCGGCTGTTCGCGGTCGAGGAGCGACTTGCCGGCGGCCAAGCCGCGAGATCAAGCGGCTGGCGGCCTCGCTGTTGCCGCCGCAGCGGTCCGGCGATTTCGCGCAGGCGCTGATGGATCTGGGCGCGACGCTGTGCTCGCCCAAGCGGCCGGCTTGCGCGCTGTGCCCGTGGAACGAGTCAGTGTGCCGCCTACGCGCGCGGCGACCAGGAGACCTTTCCGCGCAAGATGCCCAAGCGCGAAGGCAAATTGCGGCGAGGTGCTGCCTTCGTTGCGCTGCGCGCCGATGGCTCGATCCTTTTGCGCAGGCGTCCGGACAAGGGCCTGCTCGCCTCGATGACGGAAGTGCCGGGCAGCGACTGGACGCACGAGTTCGACGAGCGCGACGCGCTTGCGGTCCGCGCCGCGGCTGAAGGGCGCCAAATGGCGGCGCGTGCCGGGTGTGGTGCGCCACGTGTTCACGCACTTTCCACTTGAGCTTGCAGTTTTCGTCACGCTCGGTTGCACGCAGCACGCCCGGCGCCGAAGGGCATGCGCTGGCACAAGACTCGACGGCGTTTTCGGCGAAGCCTTGCCCAACGTCATGCGCAAGGTCATTGTTCACGCCCTCGAGCGAGGCGCGGAGGAAACAATGGCGGACGGCGCACATCATGATTGGAGCATCGGGCCGCTGAGCCAGCGCTATCCCGACCCGCTGGTGAAATCGCTCGATGCGCGCTTCGACAAATACCGGCTGCCGCTCGGCAGCGTGGAGCGGCTGTGGACCGGCTCGCGCTGGGGCGAGGGGCCGGTCTGGTTCGGCGACGGGCGTTATCTGCTGTGGAGCGACGTGCCCGGCGACTGCATCCGCCGCTGGGACGAGGAGACCGGCGCGGTCAGTGTCTTCCGCAAGCCCTCCAACAACGGCAACGGCAACACCCGCGACCGCCAGGGCCGGCTGATCACCTGCGAGCATCTTACCCGCCGCGTCACCCGCACCGAATATGACGGCAGCATCACCGTCATCTGCGACCGCTTCGAGGGCAAGCGGCTCAATTCACCCAACGACGTGGTGGTGAAGTCGGACGGCTCGATCTGGTTCACCGATCCGCGCTTCGGCATCCTCAGCAATTACGAAGGCGACATCGCCGAGCCGGAACTGCCGATGAACGTCTACCGCGTCGACGGCAAAAGCGGCGCGGTCACCGTGGTGGCGCGACGGCATCAATGCGCCGAACGGGCTCGCCTTTTCGCCGGACGAGAAGAAGCTCTACATCGTGGAATCGCGCAGCCAGCCGCGCCGCATTCTCGTCTACGACGTGAACGGCGACGACAATCGCCAACGGCAAAATCCTCATCGACGCCGGCCCGCAGGGCACGCCGGACGGCTTCCGCTGCGACATCGACGGCAATCTGTGGTGCGGCTGGGGCATGACGGCGGAGCTCGACGGCGTGCGCGTGTTCACGTCCGCCGGCGAGCCGATCGGCCACATTTCATTGCCGGAGCGCTGCGCCAATGTTTGCTTCGGCGGCGTCAAGCGCAACCGGCTGTTCATGGCGGCGAGCCACTCGCTCTATTCGCTCTACGTCAACACGCAAGGCGCGCCAGGCGGCTGGCGAGGCTAGCCGAGCGCCGGCACTCCCGCGGCGGCCGTCAGGAAGGCGTTTTCCGCGCGCTCGATCTGATCGGGCCGGTGTTTGCGGCGCGCCAGCGCCTTCTTGTTGATCTTGCGCTTGGCCATGCCGTTGAGCTTCTTGTCGGTCGCCTTCTCTTCCTTGAGGTTGGCGGTGAGCAGGCGCGCGACGTCGGGCCGCCCGAGCAGCTTGGCCCAGGCCGACAGCGTGCCGTAGCGGGTGATCTCGTAGTGCTCGACCGCCTGCGCCGCCGCGATCAGCGCGGCATTGAGCACCATCTTGTCGTCGACCTCGCCGGCGATCTCGTTCGCTTCGTCGATGATGCCGTCGATGGCCGGGCATTTGGTGCCCTTGGGCTTGGCCTTGAGCTTCTTGAAAGCCTGGTCGAGCCGCTTGATCTGGCCTTTGGTCTGCTTGAGATGCGCGCTGAAGCCCTTTTTCAGCTCGGCATCGGAGGCCTTTTCGACCATGTCCGGCAGCGCCTTTTCGATCTGGTGTTCGGCGTAGTAGATGTCCTGCAGCGAATGCATGAACAGGTCCTCGAAGGTCTCAATATCGGATGTGAACCATCCCATTGTTCTCTCCCGTGGCTTTATCGTGCATGCAATAAGCCGCGGGACGGTCGCCGGTTCCAAAACCTCTAATGGAGAAACGTGATGAGCATCGAACGCAAGGAAGTCGGCCCGCGCATGAGCCAGATCGTCGTGCACGGCGACACGGTCTATCTGGCGGGCGTGGTGGCGCAGGGCGCCAAGGGCAAGAGCGTCGGCCGAGCAGACCAAGGACGTGCTCGCAACCATCGACAAATATCTGGGCCAGGCCGGCAGCAATAAGAGCAAGCTCTTGTCGGCCACCATCTACATCACCGACATGGGCAAGTTCGCCGAGATGAACGCGGTGTGGGACGCCTGGGTGTCGCCCGGCAACACGCCGGCGCGCGCGACGGTGGAGGCCAAGCTCGCGGCGCCCGACTACAACGTCGAGATCATGGTGGTGGCGGGGAAATGAGCGATCGATGAGCGATCTTGGAATTCTCGCCATCTTCAACGACTGCCGCCCCGGCCGCGAGGCCGAGTTCGAGGAATGGTTCCAGGGCGAGCATCTGCTCGAGCGGCTGGCGGTGCCCGGCTTCCTGTTCGGCCGGCGGCACCAGGCGATCTCGGGCGCGTCCGGCTATTTCAATTTCTACCTGGTCGAGTCCCCCGCCGTGCTGACGTCGAAGCCGTATCTGCGAGCGGCTCGACAATCCGACGCCGATGACCAAGAAGGTCATGTCGGAGATCTTCATCAACATGAACCGCACGGTCTGCCGCCGCACCGTGCGCAAGGGCGGCTTCCGCGGCGCCTATGCGGTGACGGTGCGTTTCAACGTGGCGCCGGACGAGGGCGCGCTGAAGGCAACGCTCGATAGCCTGGTCGCCGACCCGGCGGTGGCCGGCGGCGAAATCTGGATCGCGCTCGATCCCAAGGGCATGCCGGTGTCGCAGGAGGAGAAACTGCGCGGCGGCGACAAGAAGATCGCCGGCTGCCTGATGATCGACACGCTGCGGCAGGCGGACGCCGAGAAGATCGGCGCAGAGCTCGGCAAGAAATTTCCCGGCACCGAGGTCGGCGTGTTCCGCGTGCTGTGCCAGCTCGGCCGTGGAGACGTCTGAATGAAAACGCTGCTGCCGCTCGCGGAGAAGATCGCCGCGCGTTTGATCGCGCGCAAGGAAAAGATCGCGGTCGCCGAATCCTCGACCGGCGGGCTGATCGCGGCGGCTTTGCTCGCGGTGCCCGGCGCGTCGGCCTATTTTCTCGGTGGGGCGGTCGTCTACACGCACACCTCGCGCGCGGCGTTGCTTGGGATTAGCGACGAAGACATGAAGGGCATGCGCGCCTCGACGGAAGGCTACGCACTGCTGTGCGCGCGACGCATGCGCGAGCGGCACGGCGCGACCTGGGGCCTCGGCGAGACTGGCGCGACCGGGCCGACCGGCAATCGCTACGGCGACGCGGCCGGCCATAGCTGTATCGCGGTGGTGGGGCCCTCGGTCGAACGCGCGATCACGCTCGAAACCGGCAGCGCCGACCGGGTGGCGAACATGGATGCGTTTGCGAAGCGGGCGCTCGAATTGCTCGACAAGGCGATTCCGCGCTGAAGCTACTCAGCCGCTTCCGCCATTTCGGCGCGGACTTGCGCGCGGAATTCGTCGATCAGGCGCAGGCCCTTCGGCGTCTCGACGTGCCAGAAGGTCCAGCCGTTGCAGGCTTCCAGCCCTTGCGCGAACGCGCCCATCTTGTGGATCGAGCCGACCTGACCTTCGAACGACACCGCGCCGTCGGCGCGCACCAGCGCCTTGTGGCGCTTCTTGGCGTCGACCAGCTTGACGCCGGGCGTCACCAGCCCGCGCTCGATCAGCGCCGAGAACGCCACGCGCGGCGCTTCGCGCGCGGTGACGAAGGGCGCCAGCGCGGGCGCTTCCAGCGGCTTGGTGGCGGCGATGCGTTTTTCGGCGGCCTTGGCGTAGTTGGCGTCGCGCTCGCAGCCGACGAAACGGCGGCCGAGCTTCTTGGCCACCGCGCCGGTGGTGCCGGTGCCGCAGAACGGGTCGAGCACCAGGTCGTCGAGCCGCGATGACGACAGGATCACGCGCGCCAGCAGCGCCTCCGGCTTCTGCGTCGGATGCAGCTTCTTGCCGTCGCGGCCTTTGAGGCGCTCCTCGCCGGTGCAGAGCGGCAGCGTCCAGTCGGAGCGCACCTGGATGTCCTCGTTGCCGGCTTTCATCGTCTCGTAGTTGAAGGTGTAGCCCTTGGCGGCCGGATCGCGCGACGCCCAGATCAGCGTCTCGTGCGCGTTGGTGAAGCGGCGGCCGCGGAAATTCGGCATCGGGTTCGACTTGCGCCAGATCACGTCGTTGAGGATCCAGAAGCCGAGATCCTGCATGATGGTGCCGACGCGGAAAATGTTGTGATACGAGCCGATCACCCAGATGGTGGCGGCCGGCTTCATCACCCGTTTGCAGGCGGTGAGCCATTCGCGCGTGAACGTGTCGTAGGTCTGGAAGCTCGCGAACTTGTCCCAGTCGTCATCCACCGCGTCGACTTTGGAATCGTCGGGGCGCTTCAAGTCGCTGGCGAGCTGGAGATTGTAGGGCGGGTCGGCAAAGACCAGGTCGACGGACGCCGCCGGCAGCTTCGCCATCTCGGCGGCGCAGTCGCCGACCAAAATGCGTGCTTGCGGGGGCTCAGAAACTCCACGGGGCGCCCGTGAGGGCGCCCCGCGACGCGACACAACCATGACTCAGAACTCTGAACTCAGGGACGACGCGGTCGGCGACGCGGGACCTACAACCGACAGGCCTGCATCATGGGTCGCCAAGGTAAAAATGGGGTTAGCGGAACGGCCGATCTGCTAGGCAAAAAATGCCTAAGCCAATGGATGTTTTTCGCGCGCCGCGGCGAAAACCCCGCAACTGCATTGGACTCCGCGCGTTGCTCTCGGCCATGATCGGAACCTGGATAGAAAGGATTTGTAAATGCGCTGGGATGATTTCCGCCGCAGCGACAATGTCGAAGACGATCGCGACGGCGGCGGCTCTTCCGGTGGCGGCTTCGGTATTCCCATGGGGCGCGGCGGCCTCGGCATAGGTACCGTGGTGGTGCTGAGCCTGATCGGCTGGGCGTTCGGCATCGATCCCAGCATTCTCATCGGCGGCGCTGAGATCATCAGCGGCGGCGGCTCGCAATACCAGCAGCCCTATCGCGAACCCGCGCGCCGCACCGGCGCGCCGGCCGACAGCACCGGCCAATTCGTTGCCGCCGTGCTCGGCAACACCGAAGATGTCTGGAGCGAGATCTTCCGCGCCAGCGGCAAGGAATACAAAGCGGCGCCGCTGCGGCTCTATCGCGGCGGCGAGCAGGGCGGCTGCGGCTTCGCGCAGGCGGCCATGGGTCCGTTCTACTGCCCGCGCGACAAGCGCATCTATCTCGACACCTCGTTCTTCCGCGACATGCAGGTGCGCTTTCACGGCTGCAGCGGCAAGGCCTGCGAGTTCGCCGAAGCCTACGTGATCGCGCACGAAGTGGGACATCACGTGCAGGATCTGCTCGGCACTCTGCCCAAGGCGCAGAGCGCGCAGCAGGCGGCCGGCAGCAAAGCGGCGGCCAACCGCATCCAGGTGCGCGTCGAGCTGCAGGCCGACTGCCTCGCCGGCGTCTGGGCCTATCATTCCGACCAGAAGTGGAAGAGCATCGAGCCGGGCGACGTGCAGGCCGCGCTGCAGACCGCCTCGGCGATCGGCGACGATCGCCTGCAGAAACAGTCGCAAGGCTACGTGGTGCCGGACGCCTTCACCCACGGCACGTCCGAGCAGCGCCAGCGCTGGTTCACCAAAGGCCTGAAAGAGGGCAAGATATCCTCCTGCGACACCTTCGCGGCGGCGCAGCTTTAGGGACGCGAGACCATGCCCGGCATCGACGAGACCAGACAATTCGTGCCGCTCAAGATCGCGGTGCTCACCGTGTCCGACACGCGCGAGACGGCGGACGACAAATCGGGCGCCACGCTGATCGAACGCATCCGCGCCGCCGGTCACATTCTGGCCGAGCGCTCGATCGTGAAGGACGACGTCAAGGCGATCCGCCAGCGCGTCAAAGCCTGGATCGCCGACAAGTTCATCGACGTCGTCATCACCACCGGCGGCACCGGCTTCACCGGCCGCGACGTGACGCCGGAAGCGGTCGAGCCGCTGTTCGAGAAAAAGATGGACGGCTTTGCGACCATGTTTCTGCTGGTGAGCGAGCGCAAGATCGGAACGTCCGCCATCCAGACGCGCGCCACCGCCGGCGTCGCCAACGCCACATATGTCTTTTGTCTGCCCGGCTCGCCCGGCGCCTGCAAGGACGCCTGGGACGAGATCCTGGTGCATCAGCTCGATTATCGCTACCGGCCCTGCAATTTCGTGGAGTTATTGCCGCGGCTGGACGAGCATTTGCGGCGGCCGAAGGCGAAAGGCGCTACCGCCTAGCGCCCCGGCAAGGTAGGGTTGCGGATAATAAAAGCGGCCCTCGGGGGAGGCATGTCGCTGCAAGAAAAACCGCTGCCGGCCGACGACTCGGCTGCCTCGCTCAAGGCGGCGCTCGCTGAGCGCACGCGCGAGCTTGAGGAAGCGCGCGAACGCGAAGCCGCGACCGCCGAGATGCTCAAGGTCATCAGCTCGCTCATCGGGCGATCTGGAGCCGGTGTTCGACGCGATTCTGGTGAACGGCGTGCGGCTTCTGCGAAGCCAGATATCGGCCATTTGCAACTCTATGACGACGAGGCATTCCACCCGGCGGCGCGACCGTCGGCTCGCCGTCGGAATTCGCAGAATTTCATAAACGCGCGGCGCATTTCGACCGAAGCGGGTACGCTCCTCGATCGCGTGTTGCGAATCGAGGCAGCACGACCCATGTGCCCGACGTTCGGCGGCAACGACCTGAGTACGCACGGCCGGCAGCGCAAGGTTCGGCGGCGCGCGATCGATCGTCATCGTGCCGATGCTGCGGGACGGCGAGCTGATCGGCGTCAATTATCATTTTCCGCCAAGAAGTCACGGCCGTTCACCGAAAAGCAGATCGATCTGCGTCAAGACCTTCGCCGACGCAGGCCGTCATCGCCATCGAGAACGCGCGGCTGATGAGCGAGCAGCGCGAAGCCCTCGACCGGCAGACCGCGACGTCGCGAGGTGCTCAAGGTCATCGCCAGTTCGCCGACCGACGTGCAGCCGGTGTTCGACGCCATTGCCCAAAGCGCGATGCGTCTGTTCGCGCGGCCAGTCGGCGACCGTCACGCGCGTCGTCGGCGATGAGATTCATTTGGCGGCCCTGACCGCGGGTAACGAAGCCGGCATCGAAGCGGTGCGCAGCTCCTTTCCCTCAGCGCTGTCGTCGCAGGGAATTCACAGCCGTGTGGCGCGCAGCGGAGCGCCAGCGTTCCGTTTCGATATCGAAAACGAGCCGGACGTTTCGGCGAGCGTGAAAGAACTGGCGCGCGCCAGAGGTTATCGCAGCATTCTGGTCGTTCCCATGCTGCGCGACGGTGTCGCGATCGGCACCATCGGCGTCACGCGGCCCGAAGCGGGAGCCTTCAGTGACGACCAGATCGCCCTGCTGAGCAGTTTCGCCGACCAGGCGGTGATCGCCATCGAGAACGCGCGGCTGTTTGCGGCCGAACAGCAGCGCACCGAGGAGCTGACCGAGTCGCTGGAGCAGCAGACCGCGACCTCGGAGGTGCTCAAGATATCAGTTCCTCCCCGGCGCTTTAGCCGGTGTTCGATGCCATGTTGGAAAACGCGGTGCGCATTGCGGCCGGGCGAGCTTGGCGCCGGTCTTCGACGCCATGCTGAAGAACGCGACCGAGATCTGCGAGCCAAGTTCGGCCAAGTGCTCTTGCACGAGGACGGCGATGTTCAACTCGTTGCGCAGCGCAACGTGCCGGAGGCGCTCGTCGCGTGGGACGAAGATGGGGCGCCACCGGCCTGTGCCCGGCGGCCCGCTTGAGCGGCTCATCCGCGATAAGCAAGACGTGCTGCACATCGCCGACGTGACCGCCGAGAAGAGCTCGGCGCCGTCAGCCAGGCTCGGCGGCGCGCAGAACTTTGCTGTGCGTGCCGATGCTCAAGGACGGCGCGCTGATCGGCGCGATCGTCATCTACCGCCAGGAAGTTCGGCCGTTCAGCGACAAGCAGATCGAGCTGGTGTCGAACTTCGCCGCGCAGGCCGTCATCGCCATCGAGAACGCGCGGCTGCTCAACGAGCTGCGCGAGACGCTCGAGCAGCAGACCGCGACCTCGGAGGTGCTCAAGGTCATCAGCTCGTTCACCGGGCGAGCTCGAGCCGGTGTTCAACGCGATGCTCGACGAATGCCACGCGAATCTGCGAAGCCAAGTTCGGCACGCTGCTGCTGTGCGAAGGCGATGGCTTCGCGCCGTTGCGCTGCACGGCGGGCTGCCCGCGCTATGCCGAGACGCGCGGCAGTCGAGCCGGTGTTCCGGCCGGCGCCGAGCGTGCCGTTCGCGCGCGCCGTCAGACACGAAGCAGGTGCAGCACGTCGCCGACTTGCGCGACGGAGCCGGCCTACATCGAGCGGCGACCCGGCGATCGTCGCGATGGTCGACGCCGCCGGCGCGCGGACCTTCCTGGCCGTGCCGATGCTCAAGGACGACGAGGTCGTCGGCGTCTTCGTCATCTACCGCCAGGAGGTCCGGCCGTTCACCGACAAGCAGATCGAGCTGGTGACAGAACTTCGCCGCGCAGGCCGTCATCGCCATCGAGAACGCGCGGCTGCTCAGCGAACTGCGCGAGACCCTGGAGCGGCAGACCGCGACCTCGGAAGTGCTCGAGCGTCATCAGCTCCTCGCCGGGCGAGCTGGAGCCGGTCTTCAAAACGATGCTGGAGAACGCGGCGCGCATCTGCGAGGCCAAATTTGCCAATCTGTTTCTCTACAGCGAGAGCGAGAACGCGTTTCGTCTCGTCGCCAGCAAGAACGCGCCCGCTGCTTACGCTCGAGCGATGGGCCAAGAATCCAAGTCTCGCCCTCGATGAAAATCCACGAAACCCTTTGGCGCGCTTGGCCGAAACCAAACACCTCGTCGACATTCTCGATCTCAAGTCCGAGGCGGGATACATGGATCGCGATCCCCGTTTCGTCGCGCTCGTCGAGGCCGCCGGCGCGCGCACGCACGTCCTTATCCCGATGCTCAAGGAAGGCGAGCTGATCGGCGCCATCGCCGTCTACCGGCAGGAAGTTCGGCGCGTTCTCCGAAAAGCAGATCGAGCTGCTGACGAACTTCGCCGCGCAGGCCGTGATCGCCATCGAGAACACGCGGCTGCTCAGCGAGCTGCGCGGAACCGACGATCTTCCGATCGCTGAGCGGCAGACCGCGACCTCCGAGGTGCTGAAAGTCATCTGCCGCTCGCCGGGCGACCTCGCAGCCGGTGTTCGAGGCGATGCTAGTGGAATGCAACGCGCGATTGTGCGGCGCTAAATTAGGCGCGCATACTGCGCTATGCAGGGCGACAGCTTTCAGATCGTCGCGTCTTACGGCGTTCGACACTGACTATTTGCCAGCACGTCCAGTCGCATCCAGTGGAAGGTCCGACCGCCATTCCACGATCGGCCGGGCAGCACTTGAACGTGCGGTTGTTCACATCCCGGACGTGCTGATCGAAGCGGCTTACAATTGTTCGGAAGCGCGCATCGACGCGGTCGGCTTTCGCACCGTGCTGGGCGTCACCTTTCGCTGCCGATGCAGGGAGAACCGATCGGTGGCTCATTGCCATCTACCGTCCGGAGGTCGGTCCGTTCAGCCGACAAGCAGATCGAGCTGGTCGCAGAACTTCGCCGCGCAGGCGGTGATCGCCATCGAGAATGCGCGGCTGCTCAGCGAGCTGCGCGAGTCGCTGGAGCAGCAGACCGCGACCGTCCGAAGTGCTCAAGGTCATCGCCAGCTCGACCGGCGAGCTCGCGCCGGTGTTCGGCGCGCATCCTCGCCAACGCAACGCAGCTCTGCGATGCGAGCTTCGGCGCGCTCTGGCTGTGCGAGGGCGACGCGTTCCGCACCGCCGCGCTGCATGGCGATCTGCCGCAAGCCTATCTCGATCAATGGCGCAGCGGAACATCTGTTCCGGCCGGGACCGGACGTGCCGATTGGCGCGCGTCGCGGCTACGGGCCAGCCGGTCCAGATCGCCGACTTGCGGACCGACGAAGCCTATCGCAGCGGCGATCAGCTTGCGGTCACCGGCGTTGAGGTCGGCGGCATCCGCACCGTGCTTTCGGTGCCGATGTTCAAGGATAACGAACTGGTCGGCGTGATCGCCATCTACCGCAAGGAGGTTAAGCCCTTCACCGACAAGCAGATCGAGCTGGTGCAGAACTTCGCCGCGCAGGCCGTCATCGCCATCGAGAACACGCGGCTGCTCAACGAGTTGCGCCAGCGCACCGACGATCTCACCGAGTCGCTGGAGCAGCAGACCGCGACCTCGGAAATTCTCGAAGTCATCAGCAATTCGCCGACCGACTCGCAGCCGGCGTTCGATGCCATCGTGCGCAGCGGGCTGCGGCTGTTCCCGGACGCGGCCATCGTCATCTCGCTGCCCGAAGGCGACACCGTCAACCTCGGCGCCATCGCCGGTCGCCGACGCCGCCGACAAGCCGAAGCGCTGCAGTCGCGCTATCCGATGCCGCTGTCGCGCGAATACATCACCGGCACCGCCATCCTCGACCGGCGGGAGATGGACATTGCCGACGCGCGCGACACGCCGGTGCAATTGCATCGCCGGCGGCCAGAACTTCCTGGCCAGCGGCTACCGCGCGATAACGGTCATGCCGATGATGCGCGGCGAGGCGACGATCGGCGCGCTCAGCGTCGTGCGGCGCCAGCCGGGCGCGCTCTCCGACAAGCAGATCGAGCTGCTGCGCACCTTCGCCGCGCAGGCCGTCATCGCCATCGAGAACACGCGCCTGTTCAACGAATTGCGCCAGCGCACCGACGATCTGACCGAGTCGCTGGAGCAGCAGACGGCGACCGCGGAAGTGCTCAAGGTCATCAGCCGCTCGCCGGGCGATCTTGCAGCCGGTGTTCGAGGCGATGCTGGCGAATCGCCACGCGCATCTGCGGGCCGATTTCGGCACCATGTTCGCTGCTCGACGGCGACGCATTACGTGCGTGCCGCGCAGCATACGGCGTCCGCCGAAGCGTTCGATGGACGGCTCAGAACAAGCGCGGATCGTTCGGCCGCGCGAGATCACGCGGCTCGGCGCGACTGCTGCGAACGAAGCAGGTCGTCCATATCGCCGACGTGCTGCGCGACCCGGAATTAAGCCGGATCCGCCGTCGCGATCAAGCTCGGCGGCGCGCGCACCATGCTCGCCGTGCCGATGCTGCAAGGACGACGAGCTGGTCGGCGTCATCGTGATCTACCGCCAGGAGGTGCGGCCGTTCACCGACAAGCAGATCGAGCTGGTCGACGACCTTCGCCGACCAGGCCGTCATCGCCATCGAGAACGCGCGCCTGCTCAACGAGCTGCGCGAGCGCACCGACGATCTCACCGAGTCGCTGCAGCAGCAGACCGCGACCGCCGACGTGCTCAAGGTCATCAGCCGCTCGCAGTTCGATCTTGCAGCCGATCCTGCAAAGCGTCGTCGACACCGCGGCGCGCCTCTGCGGCGCCGACAAGGCGGTCATCTTCCGTCTCGACGGACGGTCTTTACAGGTTCGCGGCGGGCTACAGCCTCGACCCGAAATACATCGAGATCGAAAAGGCGACGCTGATCGCTGCCCGGCCCCGGCACCGCCGTCGGCCGGCGCGTGCGATGGACAAGCAGGTTGTCCGCATCGACGATGCGCTTGCCGATCCGCGACTACGCGGCAAAGGACGCACGCCAAGATCGGCGACGTGCGCTCGATGATCGGCGTGCCGCTGATGCGCGAGGGCGAGCCGATCGGCGTCATCGCGCTGGCGCGCAGCCGCGTCGAGCCTTTCACCGACAAGCAGATCGAGCTGGTGACCACCTTCGCCGACCAGGCCGTCATCGCCATCGAGAACGTGCGGCTGTTCGACGAGGTGCAGGAGCGCACCGACGACCTCTCGGAATTCCTGCAGCAGCAGACCGCCACCGCCGACGTGCTCAAGGTCATCAGCCGCTCGACCTTCGATCTGCAGACCGTGCTCGATACGCTGATCGAATCGGCGGCGCGGCTGTGCGACGCCGACAAGGGCGCCATCTACGCAGCGTGAGGGCGACGTTCTATCGTCGTGCGCGCGAACTACGGATTTACGCCGAAGCGATACGGACTACGCCGAGGAGCATCCGGTGCGGCCGGGGCGCGGCAGCATGACCGGGCGGGTCGCTGCTGGAAGGCAAGGCGATCCATATCCCCGATGTGCTGGCCGATCCCGAATACACATGGCGATGAGGCCACAGCAGGCGTTCGGCAATCGCACCATGCTCGGCGTGCCGCTGCTGCGCGAAGGCGACGCCGATCGGCGTCTTCGACGCTGACGCGCGACGAGGTCCGGCCGTTCACCGACAAGCAGATCGAGCTGGTCGACCACCTTCGCCGACCAGGCGGTGATCGCGATCGAGAACGTGCGCCTGTTCGACGAAATCCAGGACAAGAGCCGCCAGCTCGAGGAGGCCAGCCAGCACAAGTCGCAGTTCCTCGCCAACATGAGCCACGAGCTGCGCACGCCGCTCAACGCCATCCTCGGCTACACCGAGCTGATCGCCGACGGCGTCTACGGCGACACGCCGGAAAAGATGCAGGCGACGTGCTCGAGCGCGTCATCGACGCAACGGCAAGCACCTGCTCGGGCTGATCAACGACGTGCTCGACCTGTCCAAGATCGAGGCCGGGCAGCTGACGCTCTCGCTCGACCGATTATTCGATGAAAGACGTCGTGCACAACGTCTATGGCGCGGTCGAGCCGCTCGCCGCCGAGAAGAAGCTTGGCTTCAAGGTCGAAATCGCGCCCGACCTGGCCGGCCGGCCGCGGCGACGAGCGGCGGCTGACGCAGGTGCTGCTCAACCTCGTCGGCAACGCCATCAAGTTCACCGACGAAGGCGAGGTCGTCATCAAGGCGTCGCAGACTAATGGCGCGTTTTCGGTCTGCGGTGCGCGATACCGGCCCGGGCATCTCGGAGGACGACCAGAAGAAGCTGTTCCAGGAATTCCAGCAGGCCGACAGTTCCACCACCAAGAAGAAGGGCGGCACCGGGCTTGGGCCTGGCGATCTCGAAAAAAATCATCGAGATGCACGGCGGACGCATCTGGCTCGAGTCGCAGGTGGGCAAGGGCTCGACATTCTCATTCACGGTTCCGACGCGCGCCGAGCAGGCGAAGAGGCAAGCATGAGCAAGACTATTCTGGTGGTCGAGGACCAAGAGGACAACCGGCAGATCCTGCGCGACCTGCTGGGCGCCAGCGGCTACGAGATGCGCGAGGCGGAGGACGGCGAGGAGGCGCTCGCGGAGGTCGCCAAGCAGCGGCCGGATCTGATCCTGATGGACATCCAGCTGCCGATCCTGGACGGCTACGAGGCGACGCGCCGGATCAAAGCCAATCCGGACACCAAAGGCATTCCGATCATCGTCGTCACGTCCTATGCGCTGTCCGGCGACGAGAGCAAGGCGCGCGCCGCCGGCTGCGACGCCTATGTCGACCAAGCCCTACAGCCCGCGCGCGCTGCTCGCCAAGATCAGCGAATTCCTGCCGACAGCCCTGACCGCCATGCATTCGCCGCCGCGCATCCTGATCGTCGACGACAACGAGACCAACCGCGACATCCTGCACGACGCGGCTGTCGTTGTACGGCTACGATCTCAAGCAGGCCTGCGACGGCGAGGAAGCGCTCGCCGCCGCCAAGGAGCATCTGCCCGATCTGATCCTGCTCGACATCATGATGCCGAAGATCGACGGCATCGAGGTCTGCAAGCGCCTGAAGAACGACGCCACGCTGCCGTTCATGCCGATCATCCTGCACCACCGCCAAGGCCGACAGCAAGGACATCGTCGCCGGGCTGGAAGCCGGCGCCGACGAATATCTCACCAAGCCGATCGACCAGATGGCGCTGGTGGCGCGGGTGAAATCGGTGCTGCGGCTGAAGGCGCTGCACGACCAGGTGCACGATCTCAACCGCGGCCTCGAGCAGCGCGTCACCGACCAGATCGGCGAGATCGAGCGCATGAGCCGGCTGCGCCGCTTCCTGCCGCCGCAGGTCGCCGACCTGATCGTGTCGTCGGGCAGGAGAGCCGCTCGAAAGCCACCGCGCGCGAGATCACCGTCGTGTTCTGCGACCTGCGCGGCTTCACCGGCTTCTCCGAAAGCGCCGAGCCGGAAGACGTGATGGCGCTGCTGCGCGAATATCACGACGGCCTCGGCGCCATCATCCACAAGCACGGGGCACGCTCGAGCGCTTCGCCGGCGACGGCGTGATGGTGATTTTCAACGAGCCGGTGCCGTGCCCGATCCGGCGATGTCGGCGGTGAAGATGGCGGTGCGAGATGCGCGCGGCGCTTGTCGGCGCTCGATCGATAAATGGCGCCGGCTCGGCCACGATCTCGGCTTCGGCATCGGCATCGCGCACGGCTACGCCACGCTCGGCCCATCGGCTTCGAGGGCCGCTTCGACTATGCCGCGATCGGCACGGTGTCGAACCTCGCCTCGCGGCTGTGCGACGAGGCGCTGCCGGGGCAGATCCTGATCAGCCCGCGCGTGCTGCTGGCGATCGAGAAGGAAGTGGCGTGCGAACCGGCGGGCGAATTCGAGCTCAAGGGCATCCGCCGGCCGATGGCCGTGCACAATGTGGTCGGGCTGACCGAGCCGAAAGGCTGATCGCGCTACAAGTCCAGATCCCAATATTCCGCCACCACGTCCTTGCCCCAGCTGCGTTTCTTCTCGCTGGAGGTGAGCGTGAAGCCGGCCTTCTCGTAAGTGTGGCGGGCGGCGGCGAGGATGCTGTGGGTCCACAGCGTGATCTTCTTGTAGCCGGCCTTGCGCGCGAAGCTGCACGCATTCGTCCACCAGCCGCTGCCCGAGCCCCAGGCCGCGCGCCTTGGGATCGACCAGCAGCAGGCGCAGCCGCGCGACGCCGGGTCTGTCCTTGACCAGCAGGACGCAGCCGACATTCTCGCCGTTCATCTCGGCGATCCAGCAGCGTTCGCGCTTCGGGTCGAAATTGTTGTCGAAGTCGGCGACGATCTGCGCGCACAGGCCTTCGAACGGTTCGGTCCAGCCGTATTCCTGCGCGTAGAGCTGGGCGTGGCGGGTGACGATCCAGCCGAGATCGCCTGAGCGCGGCGCGCGCAAAATGTATTCGCGCTTGGGCTCGGCAGCGCCGTCGAGCAGGCCCTCGATCGTCGTCATGGCCGCCACCAGGCGCGCCTGTTCGTCGCCCGACAGCTTGCGCAGCATGCCGCCGGCCTGCTCCTGCGAGCGCTTCTCGAACGGCGCAAACAGTCTGGCGCCGCGCGCGGTCGAGCGCGAGGTGGCTTTGGCGCGCGTCCTCGGTGGAGGTCTTGCGGGTGATCAGGCCGCGCTTCTCGAAATTGCGCAGCACGCGCGAGAGATAGCCGGCGTCGAGATCGAGCGCGCGGCCGATGTCGCTCGCGGTGCGCGCGCCACCAAGTTTGTCAGTTTGCGCGAGCTCGTAGAGCACGCGCATCTCGCCGAGCGAGTAGGGGCTGTCGAGATAATTCTTGCGCAGCACGCCGATCTGCCGCGTGTAGAAGCGGTTGAAGCGGCGCACGGCCGCGACGCGCTGGCTTGTCGCACTCATGACGGCAAGCCTCGGACAATTAGTTGACTAAGTCAAGTATTTGCCCCGGCCGCCAGCATGACGATGCGGCGCCGCCCGAGCTTGCGCAGCAGCGCCGCTTCGGCGTCTTCAATTGCATCGTGTGCACCGATTGCCTCGTAGAACCGCCGCGCGATCAGCAGGCCCTGCTCGGGCCGGGGCGCACCGCCGAGCGTCACGCGCAGCAGCGCGAGAAGCTCGCGCAAGCCCGGCCGCATCAGGTCGGCGACGCCGGGCGGGCGGAACACCGCGGCGCGCGGCTTGTCCGCCATGTCCGCCGCCTGCATGAAGCGCTCGGTCGCCGCCATCCAGCCCGGCTCCGGCACCATGCCGGCGCGCAGGAACAGCAGCCAAGGCGCCCGCGTCTGCTGCGCCGCCGCTTTCAACCGCACACCGAGCGGCTCGCCCGAGCTGATGAAGCGGCAGCCGGCGATCTCGGCCACCTCGGCCGTGGCGTCGCGTGAGCCGGCATCCGCCACCACGACGTCACCAAGCAGCCCCGCCGCCACCGCCGGCACCAACGCCGACAACGTCGGCACCAACATGCGCTCCGATTCGTGCGTGGCGATGATCGCGCTCAACATGGGAACCGTGGCGGTGTGAACAGGTTGCCACCATATCATGTGGGATTTGACTGTGACGCCACGAGATCATGCTGAAATCACAGGCCTTTCAGAATGTTCTTGTTTCGTTCACATTGCACGATTAGGGTGACGCCATGGCTCGTTCGAACACAGCCCCAAAGCACCCGCCGGCGAGGGAGCTGCCCTCCGCGCCGGCGGGCGGCTCCGTTGGTCCTTACGAGGACGTCGGCGAACTGCTCGGCGTGGTCGTCGACCACGAGCGGCGGCGCGGGCGCGGCGCGCAGAGCAACGCCTCCGGCCGCTACGAGCCGCTGGCGCGCATCGCCTTCGACGACGGCTGGCGCTCGCTCGACGAATTGCCGCCGTTCAAGACGCAGGTGACGGTCGACGCCACGCGCAAGATCATCACCCGCAACGATTCACCCGACATCGGCTTCGACCGCTCGATCAATCCCTATCGCGGCTGCGAGCACGGCTGCATCTACTGCTTCGCGCGCCCGACGCACGCCTATCTCGGCCTGTCGCCCGGACTCGATTTCGAATCCAAGCTGTTCGTGAAGCCGGAAGCGGCCGACCTCCTGGAAAAGGAATTGTCGGCGCCCGGCTATGAGCCGAAGGTGATCGCCATCGGCACCAACACCGATCCCTATCAGCCGATCGAGCGCCGCTACAAAGTGATGCGCCGCATCCTCGAAGTGCTCGACCGCGCCGGCCACCCGGTCGGCATCGTCACCAAGTCGGCGCTGGTGCTGCGCGACCTCGACATTCTCGCGCGCATGGCCGAGCGCAAGCTCGCCAAGGTCGCGCTGTCGGTGACCACGCTCGACGCCGAGCTCGCGCGCAAGATGGAGCCGCGCGCTGCGACGCCGATGCGCCGGCTCGAAGCCTTGCGGCGGCTGTAGCCAGGCCGGCGTGCCGACCAGCGTGATGGTGGCGCCGGTGATCCCGGCGCTCACCGACATGGAGATGGAGCGCATTCTCGATGCCGCGCATGCCGCCGGCGTGCGCGAAGCGGGCTATGTGCTGCTGCGGCTGCCGCTCGAGCTGCGCGACCTGTTCCGCGAGTGGCTGAAGGAGAACTACCCCGAGCGCGAAAAGCACGTATTCAAGCTGATCCGCGACATGCGCGGCGGCAAGGATTACGACTCGGCCTGGGGCACGCGCATGAAGGGCACCGGCCCCTATGCCTGGATGATCGGCCGCCGCTTCGAGGTGGCCTGCGAGAAGCTCGGCATGAACGTCAAGCGCACGCAGCTCACCACCGAGCACTTCCGCAAGCCGAAGCCCGAGACCGAACAGCTGAATTTGTTCTAGTCGCCGTCATCCACACTTGTTCCCAGGCCTGTTCCTCTGCCGCATTGACTTGCGGCGCTGGCCGCGCACTCATCGTGGCCATGGCGGTCAAACCCAAGAAAAAGCAAAAGCCCGCGGCCAAGGGCAAAAGGCCGGCTAAGGCGCTGGCAAAGCCGGCGGTCAAGCGCGCGGCCGCGCCGCGTCTGCCGCTCAATGAGCCGATCTTGCGCCCAAGTTTCCGGCGCGAGCGCCGCGCGCTCGCCAAAGGCATCTGGCCGATCGCCGGCTGCGACGAGGCGGGCAGGGGACCGCTCGCCGGTCCGGTGGTGGCGGCCGCCGTGGTGCTCGATCCCGAGCGCATCCCGCGCGGGCTCAACGATTCCAAAAAGCTCGATGCAGCGGAGCGCGAGAAGCTTTACGAGAAAATCTGCGCCACCGCGCAGGTCGCGGTCGCCTTCGGCTCGACCGCGCGCATCGACCGCGACAATATCCTGCGCGCCTCGCTCTGGGCGCTGGCGCGCGCGGTCAAGGCGCTGCCGTCGACCCCGCGGCTGGTGTTCGTCGACGGCAACATCAGGATCGACTGCGGCTGCGAATGCCAGGCGGTGGTCTCGGGCGACGCGCTGGTCGCCTCGATCGCGGCGGCCTCCATCGTCGCCAAGGTCACGCGCGACCGGCTGATGACCCGGCTCGGCCTGGCGCACCCCGGCTACGGCTTCGAGCGCCACATGGGCTACAGCGTGCCCGAGCATTTCGAGGCGCTGGCCCGCCTCGGCCCCACCATCCACCACCGCAGGTCCTTTGCCCCGGTGGCGGCCAAGCTGGCGGCGCTGGGCGGCGGCGTGTCCGACGAGGTCATCGCCGAGTTGTTGCCTCTTTAGCCCGCCTTCTCTATTGCTGCCCGGTTCCTGTGTGAGTTCACCCGCCCCGGGCCAATGCATTACGTCTCCCTGATCATCGAATTCCTGCGCGGGCGCCCCGGGGTGGTGTTCTGGACCGCCGCGCTGACGCAGGCCTTCCTGTGGACCGTGATCCCGGCGCTGTTCTACAGCGCCCCGCCCGGCGAGGTGCCGATGCTGCTCGCCATCGGCCATGAATTCGTGCTCGGCAGCTATCTCGGACCGCCGCTCGCCTTCTGGCTGGGCGAGGCCGCCTTCCGCATCGCCGGCTCGTTCGGGCTCTACGCGCTGGCTCGCAGGCCTGCATCGTCGTCACCTATTGGGGCGTGTTCGCGCTCGGCCGCTCGATCGTCGGCACCCGCCATGCGGTGCTGGCGGTGCTGCTGATGGTCGGCATCACCGCCTTCACGGTGCCGACGCCCGATTTCGGCCCGGCGGTGATGGCGGCGCCGCTCTGGTCGCTGGCGCTGCTGCATTATTGGCGCGCGATGGGCGAGGGCCGCCGCGGCACCTGGTTCCTGCTGGCGCTCGATCTCGGCCTGTTGCTGCTGGCGAGCTATGCGGGCTTGATCCTCATCGTGCTGATGGCCGGCTTCACGCTGGCGACGCGGCGCGGGCGCGAAGCGCTCGTGCATCCCGAGCCGTGGATTGCGCTGCTGCCGCTCATCATCGTCGCATTCCCGCATTTCGCTTGGGCTTGGAGCGGGCGCGACCTCGTCATCGCGGGCTTCAACGACGGCCTGGGCGCCGGCCGCTTGCCGCCGTGGCTCATGCTGTGCCTGGCGCTGCTGTTCACGCATGCCGGGCTCATGCTCCTGGTCGCGCTCGGCACCGGCTGGCCGCGCAGGCCGCGCGAGCGCGCGCCCGAGATCGACCGCAATCCGGTCGAGCATCTGGCGCGGCTGTTCGTCTATGTGTTCGCACTGGCGCCGGCGGCGATTGCCGTCATTTTCGTCGTCGTCAGCGGCCGCACCGGGCCGTTCGACCGCGTCGCGCCGCTGGTGGTGCTGTCAGGCCTCGCCATCGTCATGCTGGCCGGCGACCAGGTGCTGCTCTACCGCGAGCGGCTGGTCTCGTCGGCCTGGCTTGGCCTGCTGGTCGCGCCGCCGGCGATCGTCGTCGTCGGGCTCATGCTGATGCCCTGGATCGCCGGCAAAGACCTCGCCATCGCGCAGCCCGCCAATGCCGAAGGCCGCTTCTTCGCCGACAGTTACCAGCGCCGCACCGGCGAGCCGCTGAAATACGTCACCGGCGATGCCCGCATCGCGCCGCTGGTCGCGCTTGCTTCGCCCAGCCGCCCGCACGTCTATTTCGACTGGGCGCCGGAGCGCAGCCCGTGGGCGAACGTCACCACGATGCGCGAGCAGGGCGGTCTCTTGGTTTGGCCGACGCCGGAGAACACCACGCAGCCGCCGGCGACGCTGCGCGCGCAATTTCCCGATCTGGTGACGGAAGTGCCGCGCTCCTTCGCGCGCGCGGTGCAAGGCTTCCTGCCGCTCATCCGCATCGGCTGGGCGGTGGTGCGGCCGGAAGGGCCGATGCCGGCGCCCGCCCCGCGGCTCAGTGATAGCTCTCGCCTTCGCGCACCTTGCCGCGGAACAGCCAGTACACGAACGCGACATAGCCGAGGATCATCGGCAACAGCACCAGCGTGCCGAGCAGCATGAAGATCTGGCTCGCCGGCGCGGCGGCGGTGTCCCACACCGTGAGCGAGGGCGGCACCAGATAGGGGAAGTTGGAAATCACCAGGCCGAGATAGCCCAAGAGAAATAGCGCGATCGCCGCAAGGAACGGCGGCACGTCGTAGCCCTTCTCGATCCAGCGCCAGCAGGCGAAAGCAACGAGCGCGGTCACCGCCGGCACCGGCCACAGGAAATAGAAGTTCGGCAGCGAGAACCAGCGCGCGGCGATGCGCGGCTCGATCAGCGGCGTCCACAGGCTGACCGCGCCCATGAACACCAGCACCGCCAGCAGCATGATCTTTGCTTGCCGGCGGCCACGCTCGGCCACCGGACCTTCGGTCTTCATCGTGAGCCAAGTGGCGCCGAGCAGGCCGTAGCCCGCGATCAAAGCCAGGCCGCAGAGGAACGCGAAGGGCGTCGCCCAATCGAGCGCGCCGCCGGCATAGGCGCCGTTCTCGATCTTCACGCCCTGGACCAGCCCGCCAAGAATGACGCCCTGCGCGAAGGCGGCGAGCGTCGAGCCGGTCGCGAAGGCGACGTTGAGCCAGGTCTTGCTGCGCGACACCGTGCGGAATTCGAAGGCCACGCCGCGGAACACCAGCGCCAGCAGCATCACGATCACAGGCAAATAAAGCGCCGGCATGATCACCGCATAGGCGCGCGGGAAGGCCACGAACAGTCCGGCGCCGCCGAGGATCAGCCAGGTCTCGTTGCCGTCCCAGAACGGCGCCACCGAACGCATCATCTGGTCGCGCTGGCGCTCATCGGCGGCGAAGGGAAACAGGATGCCGACGCCGAGATCGAAGCCGTCGAGGACCACGTACATGGCGACGGCGGTGCCGATCAGGCCGGCCCAGATCATGGGAAGATACCATTCCATGGCTAGCTCCCCTGCGTGGCCGCGCGGCCGGCGTCATGCGCGGCGGAAATCGGGCTGCCGGTAAATCCTCCGGTCTCCTCCGCCACCTTTTCGGGCCCGCGATTGATCAGGCGGTTGATGTAATAGATGCCGAACGAGAACACGACGCCGTAGGCGAGCACGAACAGCACCAGCGTCACCGCGATGCTTTCGCCGATCACCGGCGACGTGGCGTCGGCCGTGCGCAAGATCTTCTCCACGATCCAGGGCTGGCGTCCGGTCTCGGTCGTGATCCAGCCGGCCATCACCGCGACGAAGCCGACCCACCAGGTCTGCGCCACGATGCGCAGATACCAGCGTGTCGTCAAACAGCGTGCCGCGCCACCACAGGAAGGCGCCGTAGAGCGCGGCGGCGATCATGAAGGAGCCCAAGCCCAGCATGATGCGGAAGGCGAAGAACACGACCTTCACCGGCGGCCGCTCGTTCGGCGGCACGCTGCTCAAGCCGGGAAACAGGCCGTTCGGATCGTGCGTGAGGACCAAGGACGAGCCGCGCGGGATCGAAATCTCGAAGCGGTTGACGCCTGCTTTCTCGTCGGGCCAGGCGAAGATGTGCAAAGTCGCCGGGCTTGCTGCCGTCCCAATGCGCCTCCATGGCCGCGACCTTCACCGGCTGATATTTGAGCGTGTTGAGCCCGTGCTGGTCGCCGATGATCAGCTGCAACGGCGCGAACACGGCCGTCAGCCCGATCGCCATGCGCAGCATGGTGCGGCCTTCCTCGATGTGCCGTCCGGCCAGCAGGTAGCGCGCGCCCACCGCCAGCACCACAAAACCGGTGGTGAGATAGGCGGCGTTGAGCATATGCGCGAAGCGATAGGGGAAGCTCGGATTGAAGATCACCGCCAGCCAGTCGGTCGGATAGGCGATGCCGTCCTTCATCTCGTAGCCGGCAGGCGTCTGCATCCAGCTATTGGCCGACAGGATCCAGAATGCCGACATGGCGGTGCCGACGGCGACAATCGCGCCGGACAGCACGTAAAGCCACGGCGGCACGCGGTTGAAGCCGAACAGCAGCACGCCGAGGAAGGTCGCTTCCAGAAAGAAAGCCATCAGCACTTCGTAGCCGATCAACGGACCGATCACGTTGCCGACGACAAGCGAGAAGCGGCTCCAATTGGTGCCGAATTCGTAGGACAGCACGATGCCCGACACCACGCCCATCGCGAACGACACCGCGAAGATCTTGGTCCAGAAGCGCATCAGCTGCTGGTAGCGCTCCTCGCCCGTGCGCACCCACATCACGCCGAGCGTGGCGATATAGGCCGACAGCCCGATGGTGAAGGTCGGGAAGATGATGTGAAACGTGACGGTGAAGGCGAACTGCAAACGGGCAAGCAGGACTGGGTCAAAATGCATCGGTGACCTCCGGCCGGCCGGCCCCGGCGGGCTTTATACGCCATCAAGTCCAATCGAATGAACCGAGTTCCATGCTGCGCCATTTCGCGGCGGAAGGGGAGGTGTCAGAGCGGTATCCACATCATCCACAGCGCGCCTGCCGCGCCGGGGTCGGCCGCGTTAGGCTGACCGTCCGGCACAGGACATGGGGGATGCGAATGGCCAAGCGAGCCAAACAAACAAGCGCCAATGCGGCTGCGGCGGAATATCAGGCGCCGATCGTGCCGTGGCTCTATCGCTATTTCGGGCTGAAGGCGCAGGGCACCGACATCCGCACCGAATTCATCGCCGGCCTGACCACCTTCCTGACCATGGTCTACATCGTGTTCGTCAACCCGGCGATCCTCGGCAAGACCGGCATGGACACCGGCGCGGTGTTCGTTGCCACCTGCGTCGCCGCCGCGGTGAGCACCATGGTGATGGCGCTCTACGCCAATTACCCGATCGCGCTCGCCCCCGGCATGGGCATCAACGCCTTCTTCGCCTTCACGGTGGTGCTGACCTACAAATATACCTGGCAGCAGGCGCTGGCCGCGGTGTTCTGCTCGGGCGTGCTGTTCTTTTTGATTTCGGTGTTCCGCATCCGGCAGTACGTGATCGATTCGATCCCGCACAATTTGAAACTGGCGGTCTCGGCCGGCGTCGGCCTGTTCCTCGGCATCATCGCGCTGGAAGAGTCGAAGGTGGTGGTCGCGCATCCGGCGACGCTGGTCACGCTCGGCGATCTGAAAAATCCGGTTGCCTATCTGATGCTGCTCGGCTTCGTGCTGATCGTCGCGCTCAATTACCGCCGCATCATCGGCGGCACGCTGATCGGCATTCTGGCGGTCACCGCCATCGGCCTGCCGTTCGGCCTCGCGCAGTTCAACGGCGTCGTGTCGCTGCCGCCCTCGATCGCGCCGACTTTGTTGCAGCTCGACTTTTCGCGCATCTGGGAGGGCACCTTCCTGATCGTGGTGTTCTCCATTCTGTTCATCGACGTGTTCGACAATGCCGGCACGCTGATCGGCGTCACCCATCGCACCGGGCTGATGAAAAACGGCAAGCTCGCGCGCATGAAGGAAGCGCTGATTTCCGACTCGTTCGCCGCCATGTTCGGCGCGGTGATCGGCACCTCGACCACCACCAGCTACATCGAAAGCGCGGCGGGCGTCTCCGCCGGCGGCCGCACCGGCCTGACCGCCGCCTTCGTGTCGCTGTTCTTCCTGGCGGCGCTGTTGTTCGCGCCGCTCGCCGGCATGATCCCGGCTTATGCCACCTCGGCCGCGCTGCTTTATGTCGCCTGCGTGATGGCGCGCGGCCTCGCCGAGATCGAATGGGATGACATCACCGAATACGCGCCGGCCGTGGTGGCCGCCATCGCCATGCCGCTGACCTATTCGATTGCCACCGGCATCGGGCTCGGTTTCATCACCTATGCGGCGGCGAAAATCCTGGCCGGCAGGTGGAAAGAGGCTTCGCCCGCGGTGATGGTCTTGGCGGTGCTGTTCGCGATCAAATTCGCGGTGACCGGCTAGGGCGCGCGCTCAGCGCCCGAACAGGTTCATCGGCGTCGTCAGGCGCAGGCCTAAATAGCTCGGCTTCAACGCGGGTTCAGCCGGCGCCTTGTTGAGGACGCTCTCCCCGTTCGCCTCCAGGCCAACCGGCGGCACGGGATCTTTCTTGGTGGCGTCGAAGTGCAGCGTGTTGTTGCCGAGCTTGATTTGGTCCGGCACCTTGAGATCGGGCTTTTCATCGCCCGGCTCATAGCCTCTCGACTTGGTGTCGATGCCGAGCGCGGAGGGCGGAAGCTCGCTCGTCTTTGGGCTGGCGACCTGATGCGCGGGCCTCTTGACCGGAACGGAGCCGGGAGGCCTCGGCGTATCGTCGCCGGCCAAGCAAACACCCGCCGACAGCAATAGGATTGCGCCGGCAATGGTGGCAGCTGCTCGTACGTTGAACGGCATTTTCAACTGATATCAATCCCCGCCGGATTCGGCAATTGCTGGACTATTCAGCCGGCGAGCGCCTTTTTTATGGCGAGGAAATCGCGCCAGGCAAAGCGCTTCTGCAACGGGCTGCGCAGCAGGAAAGCCGGGTGGAATGTCGCCAATGCGCGGATTTGCCGCTTGCCGGTTTGGAAATTGAACCAGCGGCCGCGCGTCTTGGTGATGCCGTCCTTGATGCCAAGCAGCGCCTGCGCCGACGGGCCGCCGAGGCAGACCAGGATATCGGGATCGACGAGCTCGATCTGGCGCAGGATGAAGGGTAGGCAAATCTGCTGCTCCTGCGGCGTCGGTGTGCGGTTACCGGGCGGCCGCCAGGGCACGATGTTGGCGATGTAGACTTTCGCTGCGATCGAGGCCGATGGCGGCCAGCATCAGGTCGAGCAACTTGCCGGAGCGGCCGACAAACGGCAGTCCCTCGATGTCCTCGTCGCGGCCGGGCGCTTCGCCGACGAACATCAGTTTCGCTTGTGGATTGCCGTCGGCGAAGACGAGCCGCGTGGCGGTCGCCTTCAGCGCGCAGCCGTCGAAGCCTTCAAGAATGGCGCGCAGCTCGTCGAGACTTTTGGCGCTTTTGGCCGCCTCGCGCGCCGCCATGGCGGCGGCGTCGGGCGAGGGCGGCGCCAAAGGCTGAGCGGCGCGGCCCTTGGTCTCGAGGTCGGGTGGCAGCATGACCGCTTGTGGCGCGCGGGCGGGTGGCGGTGCATCCGGGGCCGCGAAACGGTCCACCGGTTCCTCGCCCAAAAGCGCGTCGACGCCGGCTTCGCGGTAGAAATCGAGCAACTCGCTCAGCGGTTTGTCAGGCCATCATCATTGCATCCTAGCATGGCGGCTAACGTGGTGGCCCGAGCTGTGCAAAACTAGGGCGAGGAGATTCTCATGGCCGAGGTAGCCGCCCGCGAGTCGATGGAATTCGATGTTGTTGTTGTCGGCGCCGGCGCCGCCGGCCTCGCCGCCGCCATCCGGCTCAAGCAGATCAATCCGGACATCGCCGTGGTGGTGGTGGAGAAGGGGTCCGAGGTCGGCGCGCATATTCTCTCCGGCGCGGTGATCGATCCCGTCGGCCTCGACACGTTGCTGCCCGATTGGCGCTCCGAGGACACGCCGATCAAGACCGCGGTCACCGACGACCGCTTCTATTGGCTGATCGGCTTCGCGGCGCTTGCGGCTGCCGAATATCCTGATGCCGCCGCTGATGAGCAATCACGGCAATTTCATCGTCTCGCTCGGCAATGTCTGCCGCTGGCTCGCCACCAAAGCCGAAGCGCTCGGCGTCGAAATCTATCCGGGCTTTGCCGCCGCCGAAGTTCTCTACGATGCCAACGGCGCGGTGGCCGGCGTCGCCACCGGCGACATGGGGATCGGCAAGTCGGGCGAAGCGAAGGACAGTTTCACCCGCGGCATGGAGCTGCGCGCCAAATACACGCTGTTTGCGGAAGGCGCGCGCGGCAATCTCGGCAAGCAGCTGATCGCGAAGTTCGCGCTCGCCGACGGCCGCGATCCGCAGAAATTCGGCCTCGGCCTCAAGGAGCTCTGGCAGGTCGCGCCGGAAAAGCACCGCAAGGGCCTGGTGCAGCACTCGTTCGGCTGGCCGCTCGACAATTCGACCGGCGGCGGCTCGTTCCTCTATCACCTCGACGACAATCTGGTGTCGGTCGGCTTCGTGCTGCATCTCAACTACACGAACCCTTATTTGTCGCCGTTCGAGGAATTCCAGCGTTTCAAGACGCACCCGCTGGTGCGCGACACCTTCGCCGGCGGCAAGCGCTTGGCCTATGGCGCGCGCGCATTGACCGAAGGCGGCTACCAATCGGTGCCCAAGCTTACGTTTCCCGGCGGCGCGCTGATCGGCTGCGATGCCGGCTTCATGAACGTGCCGCGCATCAAGGGCAGCCATAACGCCATGCTGTCCGGCATGATGGCGGCGGAAGCGGTCGGCGCGGCGCTGTCATCGGGACGCAGTCACGACGTTCTTGCCGACTATGACGCGGCCTGGCGCTCGTCGCCCATCGGCAAGGACCTCTGGCGCGTGCGCAACGCCAAGCCGCTATGGTCGAAATTCGGCACCACGCTCGGCATCGCGCTCGGCGGCCTCGACATGTGGACCAATACGCTCGGCTTCTCGCTGTTCGGCACCGTCAAGCACGGCAAGCCCGACTACGCCACGCTCAAGCCGGCTGCCGAATGCACGCCGATCGCCTATCCCAGGCCCGACGGCACGCTCACCTTCGACCGCCTCTCGTCGGTCTTTCTGTCCAACACCAATCACGAGGAAGACCAGCCGCCGCATCTCAAGGTGAAGGACATGGCGCTGCAGAAGGCGTCCGAGCACGACGTCTTCGCGGGTCCCTCGGCGCGCTATTGTCCGGCCGGCGTCTACGAATGGGTAGAGGAGGCGGGCGCGCGCCAAGTTCGTCATCAACGCGCAGAATTGCGTCCACTGCAAAACCTGCGACATCAAAGACCCGAATCAGAACATCACCTGGGTTCCGCCCGAAGGCGGCGGCGGCCCGAATTATCCCAATATGTGATGCTCGACGGCCGCTTGCGGCCACGATGCTGCCCATATCGGGGCATTCAAGCTTGCATGACAGAGTTCTGAGCGCCGTTCTTGCGGGGGCAGCGCAAAAAGGCCATTCTGGCTCAACCCCGGCGGCAAAACCTGCGACCAGCGGTCGGCCGTCCCATTGGAGCATCGCCTGTGACATTTTCGAGCTTCGCCCGGTATCTCGCGGGCAGCGCGCTGGCCGTTATTCTGGCTGCGGCCCCGCTCAAGCTTGCCGCCCAGACTCCGCCACAGGCCGAACTCGCCGGGCTGACCGCCTCGGGCAGCTATCTGGCGGCCCGCCATGCCGGGCAGATGCGCGACGCCGAATCCGCCGCCGCCTATTACCGCGCCGCTCTCAAACTCGATCCGAGCAATGTCGAATTGCGCGACCGCGCCTTCCTCTCGCTGCTGGTTGGCGGCGACGTCGAGCAATCCGTCGCCTTCGCCGAACGCATCGCGCGTAACGACAAGAGCGACCGCGTCGCCCGCCTGGTGCTCGGCGTGCACGCGCTCAAGCAGAAAAAATACCCGGCCGCCCGCCAGGAACTGACGCAGTCGGTGCGCGGCCCGATCACCGACCTCGCCGCGACCCTGCTGATGGCCTGGAGCCAATACGGCGCAGGAGATGCCAAGGGCGCCGTCGCCACCATCGACAAGCTCACCGGGCCGGATTGGTACGGCGATCTTCAAGGATCTGCATGCCGGCATGATCTACGACCTCGCCGGCAACAAGGCCGAAGCCGGCAAGCGGTTCGAAGCAGCCTACAAGCTCGACTCCACCGCGCTGCGGGTGGTCGAAGCCTATGGCAGCTGGCTGTCGCGCAACCGCACGGCCAAGGACGCGCAAGACGTTTTCGCGGCCTTCGACAAGGTGCTGCCGAACCATCCGCTGATCACGGAGTCGATGGAGAAGCTGAAGGCCGGCGAGAAACTGCCGCAACTCGTCAATTCGGCGCAGACCGGCGCCGCCGAAGCGCTCTACGGGCTCGGCGCCTCGCTCGGCCGCCGTGGCGGCGAGGATCTCGGCCTCGTTTACTTGCAGCTTTCGCTTTATCTCGTGCCCAATCATCCGCTGGCGCTGTTGTCGCTTGCCGATCTCTACGAGTTGCTCAAGAAGCCGGAGCTGGCGATCGAGGTCTACAAGCGCGTGCCGGCGAATTCGCCGCTGCATCGCAATGCCGCCATCCAGATGGCCGCCAATCTCGATACGCTCGACCGCGTCGACGAGGCGGAAAAGCAGCTCGACGCGCTGATCAAGGAGCGGCCGAAGGATATCGAGGCCATCATGGCGCTCGGCAACGTGCAGCGCGGCCACAAGAAGTTCGCCGAATGCGCCGACACCTACGGCAAGGGCATCGCCACCCTCGAGCATCCGGAAAAGAACAACTGGGTGATCTATTATTTCCGCGGCATTTGCTACGAACGCTCGCACCAGTGGCCGAAGTCGGAGGCCGATCTGCAGGAGGCGCTCAAGCTCTTTCCCGAGCAGCCGCACGTGCTGAATTATCTCGGCTATTCCTGGATCGACCAGGGCGTCAAGCTCGACGAAGGCATGGAGATGATCAAGCGCGCCGTGCAGCAGCGCCCGGACGACGGCTACATCGTCGACTCGCTCGGCTGGGTCTATTTCCGGCTCGGCAATTACGAGGAAGCGGTCAAGCAGCTCGAGCGCGCGATCGAGCTCAAGCCGGAAGACCCGACCATCAACGACCATCTCGGCGACGCCTATTGGCGCGTCGGGCGCGTGCTGGAGGCCCGCTTCCAGTGGGCCCATGCGCGCGACTTGAAGCCCGATCCGGAAGACCTGCCGAAGATCGAAGAGAAGCTGAAGAACGGCTTGCCTGAGGAGACCTCCTCGCAGGCCAAGGCGGTCGACAAGCCGGAGAAGAAGGGCGGCAACGGCGGCTTAGAGCGCGTGAGCGAACCGCTGGTCGAAAAGGCGCCCGCCAAAATCAATCTGACGCTGCGCGTGCTCGGCCGCCGCGCGGACGGCTACCACGAGCTTGAGAGCTTGGTCGCTTTTGCCGATTTGGCCGACAAGCTCGATCTCGAGCCGGGCGAGGGCGCATCGCTCGAAATCTATGGTCCGTTTGCCAAGGCCTGCGGGCCGCTTGCCGACAATCTCATCCTCAAGGCCGTGACCGCGTTGCGCCACCGCAAGGGCCGCTTGCAGGCGGGACATTTCATCCTCGAGAAGCAAATCCCCGTGGCGGCCGGGGTCGGTGGCGGCTCGGCCGATGCGGCAGCGGCCTTGCGCCTGCTCGGGCGCGTCAATGGCATGGCGCCTGGCGATCCGCGGCTGGCGAGCGCGGCGCTTGAGGTCGGCGCCGACGTGCCGGTTTGCCTGGAGTTGAAGGCGCGCATCATGCGCGGTGTCGGCGACTTGCTTTCGGAACCGTACGTTCTGCCGCCACTGCCGGCGCTGCTGGTCAATCCCGGCGTGCCGCTTGCGACCCGCGACGTGTTCGCCAAGTATGTCGGCACGCCCAGCAACAAAAAATATCTTGCCAACGTCCCGATCACGTTCGACGGCATGATCGGATTTCTCAATGAGAACGGCAACGACCTCACGCAGGCGGCGATCGCCTGCGCCCCGATCGTCTCCGAAGTGCTGATCACGCTGCGCGCGCTGCCGGGCATGCAGCTTGTGCGCATGTCCGGCTCGGGGCCGACCTGCTTTGCGTTGTTCCGCTCTGCGGGCGAGGCGCAGGCGGCGGCGCGCCGGCTCGCGGCCGAGCGCAAGGACTGGTGGGTGAAGGCGGCTGAGTTGGGCTGAGCCTCTTGAAATTGCCGTCTTTACCCGGAAGTGTGATGCGGCGCAGGAGACGACAATGAAGTTTGTCTGGATTGCAATTGCACTCGCGGCTTTGTCCGTCGCTGCGGCGGAGTCCGCCGCGGCGCGCGCGAAACATCACCCGCCGCGGCGGGCCCAATGCGTCGACCAGCCCTATCAATTCTCCTGGGGTTCTCTCCTGCCGGGCCAGCCGGCGCCGCAACCGAATGGCTGCGCGCCGCCGGCCTATCAATACAACAGGTTTATCGGCCAGGATCCCGATCCGAATATTCGTTTCCAGCTCAGGCGCGATCCGGCGACCGGCTATGCGCCGCTCTAGTGCGCCCGGCCGATGCAGAAGGCGACCGCTTCTTCCAAGGCCGTCTTGACCGCCGACGGCGGCACCAGCGCCAGCGCGTCATTGGCGATAGCGCCGTAATGGCGGGCGCGCCCGACGGTGTCTTCGATGGCGTGGTGCTTGGCCATCAGCGCAATCGCGGTGTCGAGATCGTCGTCGCGCACCTCGCCCTGGCCGAGCGTGCGGTTCCAGAACTCGCGCTCGCTCGCGGTGCCGCGGCGGAATGACAGCACCACCGGCAGCGTGATCTTGCCTTCGCGGAAATCGTCGCCGACGTTCTTGCCGAGCTTGGCCGATTTGCCGCCGTAATCGAGCGCGTCGTCGATCAGCTGGAAGGCGACGCCGAGATTCATGCCGAACGAGCGGCAGGCCGCCTGTTCGGCTTTTTCGCGCGCCGCCAGCGCCGGGCCCACTTCGCAGGCGGCGGCGAACAATTCCGCGGTCTTGGCGCGGATCACCGCCAGGTATTCGTCCTCGTTGGTGGCGGTGTTCTTGGCGGCGCCGATCTGCATCACTTCGCCTTCGGCGATCACGGCCGCGGCCGAGGACAGAATATCGAGCGCGTGCAGATTGCCGACCTCGACCATCATCTTGAAGGCCTGGCCGAGCAGGAAGTCGCCGACCAGCACGCTTGCCTCATTGCCCCACAGCATGCGGGCGGCGAGCTTGCCGCGGCGCATGTCGCTTTCATCGACCACGTCGTCGTGCAGCAGCGTCGCGGTGTGCATGAACTCGACCGCGGCGGCGAGCTTGATGTGGCCGTCGCCGCTGTAGCCCGACAGCTTGGCCATCGCCAAGGTGAGCATGGGCCGCAGCCGCTTGCCGCCCGATGAAATCAGGTGGTTGGCGACCTCCGGAATCATGGCGACGTCGGAGCCGGTGCGCGTCAGGATGGCCGCGTTGACTCGCTCCATGTCCGGTGCCACCAGTTCGGCGAGACGGTCGAGCGATGCTGGATGCGGACTTTCGAAAGGAAGGACGACGGCCAAAATGCTGCTCCGGGATCGAAATGGCGGGGCAGCATAGAAACGCTGCGTTAAGGCGGCAAGTGCATTAGATTGCCGCATCACCGCAAATTGACGGAATAGCCCCGCTTGGTGAAAAAGACTTCCAAACCGGCTGCCCGCGCGACGGCCCACTTCGACCGCAGCAAGGTCGCGGTGCTGGTGCCCTGCTACAATGAGGAAACGGCAATCGCGCAAGGTTGTGCGCGACTTCCGCGCCGCGCTGCCGCAGGCGGCGATCTTCGTCTACGACAACAATTCGACCGATAGGACCGCAGCGGTCGCCCGCGCCGCCGGCGCCGAGGTGTTCGAGGAGAAGCACCAGGGCAAGGGCTCTGTCGTCCGGCGCATGTTCACCGACGTGGAGGCCGACATCTACGTGCTGGTGGACGGCGACGCCACCTATGACGCGCCGAGCGTCAAGGCGATGATCGCGCGGCTGCTCGAGGACCGCCTCGACATGGTGGTCGCCAACCGCGTGCATCGCGAGCAGTCGGCCTACCGCGCCGGTCACGTTGCCGGCAACCGGCTGCTCACCGGCTTCGTCGCCTCGGTGTTCGGGCCGAGCTTCAATGACATGCTGTCCGGCTATCGCGTGTTCTCGCGCCGCTTCGTGAAGTCGTTTCCGCTGCTGTCGTCCGGCTTCGAGATCGAGACCGAGCTCACCATTCACGCGCTCGAACTGGGGCTGGCGGTCGCCGAGATCGACACGCCCTATTACGCGCGGCTGGAAGGCTCCGCCTCCAAGCTCAACACCTGGCGCGACGGTTTCCGCATCCTCGGCACCATCATCAGGCTCTATCGCGCCGAGCGGCCGCTGTCCCTGTTCGGCGCGCTCGGCGTTGCGCTCGGCATCGCATCGCTTGGCTTCGCCGTGCCGATCTTCATCACCTACTTCGAGACCGGACTGGTGCCGCGGCTGCCGACCGCCGTGCTGTCGACCGGCCTTGATGCTGCTCGCGTTCCTGTCGACCGCCGTCGGCCTGATCCTCGACACCGTGACGCGCGGCCGGCGCGAGGCGAAACTGTTCGCCTATCTTTCGCACCGCGCGCCGGGCGAAGAGCGCAGGCGCGGGCGAACGTGAAAGAGCTCGTGCGCACCAACGACATGGTTCTGGTGTCGGCCATCGGCGCGCTGCTCGACGGCGCCAAAATTCCGCACATGGTGCTCGACCAGAACATGAGCGTGCTGGAAGGCTCGCTCGGCGTCCTGCCGCGCCGCATTCTGGTGGCGGAGGATTACCTCGCCGCCGCCCGCCGCCTGCTCACCGATGCCGGGCTCGGCAATGAGCTGCCCCCCGATGGCCGCTGAGCGCGAACTCCTGGACATCAGCGAAGACGCCGTGCTGGACGGCCGCCTGCGGCTGCGCCAGCCGCTGACCGGGCATCGCGTCGGCCACGACGCCATCCTGC
>CAVTHL010000012.1:0-16010 GCA_963734465.1 uncultured Alphaproteobacteria bacterium | reverse complement strand
ATTCACAGCGTGTGGAATGTCGGAAAAGACATTTCGATGTCGCTGCACACATATGGCCGGCACATCAACTACACCGGGCGCTCCGGATTCGATCCCGAGCTCAAGCTCGAGAAGCCTTACGTCGTGGAAAATTGCCGAGGAGCATGCGCGCGCATAGCGCCGGGCCGAACAGCGGAGGACGCCATGGAAATCGTGCCAGGTTGGCCCGGGCTTTGCCGCCGAGTTGCGCGGCGTCACGCTGTCCGACGTCGTCAACGATGACGCCGCCTACCAGGCGGTGCGCGCCGCCTTCGAGGACCATTCGGTCGTGGTCTTTCGCGGTCAGCAGGTGACTGACGACTTGCAGATCGATTTCTCGAAACGTTTTGGTCCCCTCGAGATCACCAAAGTCGGCGCCATCGGCACCGGCACGCACCTCATCATCCTCACCACCATCGGCCCGGATGGAAAGGTGGTGGCCCCCGACTCGCGGCTCGCAATGCGCAACAAAGCCAACCAGCTCTGGCACACCGACTCCACCTTCAAGCAGATCCCGGCGCTATCCTCGGTGCTGTCGGCGCGCATCATTCCGGCGCGCGGCGGTGAAACCGAATATGTTTCGACCCGGCTTGCCTACGAGCGGCTCGATGTGGCGACGCAAAAGCGGCTGGAGAATTTCTTCGTCTGGCACGATTACGCGCATTCGCGCAGCAAGATCGCGCCCGGTCTCGCCAGCCCCGAGGAGCGCGCGGCGCTGCCGCCGGCCTGCTGGCGCATGGTGTGGAAGAACCCGGTCAATGGCCGCAGCGCGCTTTATCTCGCCTCGCACGCTTATGCGATCGAGGGCATGGAGCAAGGCGCGGCGCAAAAACTGATCGCCGAACTGATGGACGCCGCCACCGCGCCGCAGTTCAGCTACCTGCATCAATGGCAGGCCGGTGACGTGGTGATGTGGGACAACCGCTCGACCATGCACCGCGGTCGGCCATGGCCGGCGCTCGAGCCAAGGCTGATGGTGCGCACCACCATCCAGGCCACCGAAGCCGACGGCATCGCCAGCGTCCGCCCGCCCTCGCGGCAGGCCGCGGAATAACGGCCCAAACGGGCATTTCCCCTGGCGGGATAAACCGGCTATAATGGTTACGAATTCAACTAATCGCTGACGCGGAGGAGATCTCAATGTCGGTCGCAGCCCATCCCGGCGACAGCAAGCACAACATCCAGGCCGCCCGCCGCGCCTATTACGACAAGGCCGCCAAGTTCCACATGGCGCCGCTGTGGGAGGTGTTGAAGTCGCTGGTGACGCCGGAGCCCAAGTCGCAGCTGCGTGCCGGCGCTGTGGAAGTTTTCCGACGTCAAGAAGCTGATGCTGGAAGCCGGCGACGTCATCACCGCCGAGGAAGCCGAGCGCCGCGTGCTGGTGCTGGAAAACCCCGGCGAGACCGGCAAGTCGCGCGTCACCAATTCGCTGTTCGCCGGCATCCAGCTGATCCTGCCGGGCGAGATCGCCGACGTGCACCAGCACGTCGCCTCCGCCATCCGTTTCGTGCTGGAAGGCGACGGCGCCTACACCGCGGTCGAAGGCGAGAAGTCGCATGATGCGGCACGGCGACTTCATCATCACCGCCAACTGGGCGCCGCACGACCACGGCAATCCCGGCAAGCAGCCGGTGATGTGGCTCGACGTGCTCGACCTGCCGACCGTCAATCACTTCGAGACCTCGTTCGCCACCCATCCCGACGAGAAGATGCAGAAGACCAATCACGAAGACGGCGACTCGTTCGAGCGCTACGCCTCGGGCGTGCTTGCCGGATGGCGCGCCGGCGCACATGAACCGTTCGCCGGTGATCAACTACCCTTACGCCAAGATGCGGCCGATCCTGCAGCGGCTGAAGGACACCGGCGACGTCGACAAGCGCCACGGCGCGCGCGTGCGCTACGCCAACCCGATCAATGGCGGGCCGGTGCTGCCGACCATGGGCGCCCATCTCGCGCTGCTGCCGAAGGGCTTCAAGGGCGCGCCCTACCAGTCGACCGACGGCACCGTGTTCGCGGTGGCGGAAGGCAAGGGCACGACCGTCATCGACGGCAAGCCGTTCGAATGGGGCGTCAACGACGTGTTCGTGGTGCCGCCGTGGAAGAAGTATCAGCACAGATCGGCGGCGACGACGCCGTGCTGTTCTCGATCTCGGACAGGCCGGCGCAGGAAGCGCTCGGCATCTGGCGCGAGGCGAACTAGCCGTCAATAAGGCGTTGCCGGTGCTTCGGCCGCGCCGCTCTTGCGCAGCGCGCGCTGGCGCAGTCCAGTCGATGCCCAGCATGACGACTGCGGCGGTGATGCCGGCGGCGTTAATGTAGATCGCGCCCGGGAACGTCTCCGGCGGCAGCACCACCGCCAGTGAAATCACGGCATAGATCGTGCGGCCCAGTCCATTTGAGCGGCACAAACGCGAAGCCGACCGCCGCCATGGTGCCGAGCCAGATGCCGAACGTGACGCGGCTGAAATTCAGGACGATCTCGGTCCAGCTGCCGTCCATCAGCAGGCTGGGCGTCAGCACGAACAAGAACGGCAGCAGGAACGTGCTCCAGCCCACCACGCAGGCCATCCAGCCGGTGGTCCAGCCGTCGGTGCGCGCGATATTGGCCGCGGCATAGGCGGCAAAGGCGACCGGCGGCGTGATCATCGAGAGGATGCCGTTATACATGACGAACATATGCGCGGCCATCGGCGTGACGCCGAGCTTGACCAGCGCCGGCGCCAGCAGCGTCGCCGTCAAGATGTAGACGCTCACCGTCGGCAGCCCGATGCCGAGCACGAAGGCCAAGACCGCGATCAGCAGCAGCAGCAGGAACACATTGCCGCCGGCGAGCGTCAGCAACTGGATGGTCATGCTGAAGGCAAGCCCGGAAATGCTCATGATGCCGACCATGACGCCGGCGGCGGCGCCGATCAGGATGATGTCGAGCGAGACGCGGCCGGTCTCCATGATGGCCTTGAGCATGTCGACGAACGCTCAGACGCTTGCCGCGATAGCCGAAGATCATCGCCAGCACCATCAGCAGCACGGTCGCGTAGATGGCGGCCTTTTCAGGCGTCAGCCGCGTGATGTCGGGGTACATCAGCGCGAACACCAGGAACACGATCGGCACCACGAAGTGCCAGCCGGACTTGAGAACTTCCAAAACGGACGGCGCGTCGGCGATCTTGGCGGCGCCGATCTTGTGCTTGGCCGCTTCCAGATCGACGTGGAAGAACAGGCAGGCATAATAAAGGATCGCCGGAATGGCGGCGGCGATGCAGACCGCGCCGTAAGGCACCTGCAGGAATTCGGCCATGATGAAGGCGGCGGCGCCCATCACCGGCGGCATCAACTGCCCGCCGGTCGAGCCGACCGCCTCGATCGCGGCGGCGCGATAGGGCGTGAAGCCCGACTTGACCATGGTCGGAATGGTGACGATGCCGACCGCCAGCACGTTTGACACCGCGCTGCCCGAGATCATGCCGAACAGCGCCGAGCCGACCACCGCGATCTTGGCGGCGCCGCCGCGGAAGCGGCCCATGGCCGACATCGAGATATCGGCGAAGAAATCGGCGCCGCCGGTCTTCGCCAGCACCTGGCCGAGGATGGTGAAGGGGATCACCACCATGACCGCGACCTGCAGGATCGAGCCGATGGCGCCGTTGATGTCGAGGCCGAGATAGACGGTCATCCGCTCTGGCGACACGTAGCGGGTCTGGAAATCGCCGGACAGATGCGGGCTGATATAGACGTAGACCGCCATGCCGGCGATCATCGAGACGAAGCCCCAGCCGTTGGTGCGGCGGCTCGCTTCCATGATCAGTGCGATCAGCAGCGCCGCTGACGATCAGGCCGCCCAGCGGAATGAGCGCGGCCTCGTCGGTGAGATTGGCGTAGCGGACAGCGATATAGCCGCAGAGCACGAGCGACAGCGCCATCGCCGCCCAGTCGAACCAGTGACGCGGCCGCGAGGTGTCGGCGATGTAGGCGAGCGCCAGCGTCAGCCCGAGGCAGATGGTCAGCAACTGTTCGGTATAGAACGAGACGTTGAACACCTGCCGCGGGATGTCGAGCACCCACAGCACGACGCACGCCACCAGCAGCGACTGCAGGACGTTGGTCCACATAACGGTGGCCCGGGATGCGACGGAGGCAAACTCCGCCGCATCCGGAATAATGCGCTCTTCGCTCACTTAACGGCCTTCGCCTGGATGTTGTGCTCCTTGAAGTACTTCAAGGCGCCGGGGTGATAGGGAATGTCGTAGTCCTTGTAGAATGCGGCGCCGAGAACTCGCGCAGCGCCGGCTGGATGGAGACCAGGTCGGCCTTGTTCTTCTCCAGCGTGTCGATGAGCTTGTAGACGACGTCGTCGCTCACTTTGGCGTTGGTGAAGATCATATTGTCCCAGGTGTAGACGCCCATCGGATGATCGACGCCGACGAAAAACGGATTGGGCACCGCCGGCGACAGATAGCCCTCGGGCAGGATTTTCTTGGCGGCGGCCATGCCGCTTTCCGGGATTTCCAGTGCGCGGATGCCGCCGACGGTGGCGTCCACCTCGCGCACCTTCGGCGCGCCGAAGGCGAAGAAGAACATGTCGGCGGCGCCCGAGGTGAAATCGTCGGCGCCGCGGATGACGTTGGGGATCAGCACCGGCACGACGTCCTTCTCGGTCAGGCCGCCGGTCGCCAGGATCGCCTTGATCATCGGATCGATGCGTGCGCATGGCGGAATAGCCCATGCCGACCTTCTTGCCCTTGAGGTCGGCGATCGTCTTCATCGGCGGTGTCCTTGCGCACCCAGAAGGCGCCGCGCAGCGCATGCAGCGAGCCGATCAGGCGCAGATTCGGGATTGCCGGTCTTGGCCGCTTCCACCTCGAAAATATTGGCGATGCCGAACTCGGCCTCGCCGCGCGCGACCAGCGGGATGAGCACCGATTCGCCGGCGGTCGGCTGCACCACGACGTTCAAGCCGGCCTTTTCCTTCAGCACCTTGGCGACCGCCGAGGCGCCGGTGTGGTTCAGCGTGCCCGGCTGCATGGTGGCGAAGCCGTAGGTCTGCGCCGAGGCGATGCCGGCGCTCAGCGCCAAGGCCGCCAGCGCCGCCAACGGTCGCAGTGCCCGCATGGTTATGATGGACATATCGCGTTCCTCCCTGTTTTTATGATTTTCACCGGCAGTTGGTCTGCGCGGTCGAACGGTAATGCCACTCTCGGCGTTACCGGTGGGCTGCTGCCCGCCGCTTCTTTCCGGCGGCAATCTTTGCACAGGATGTAAAACAAGGCGAGGCTTGAGTTATTTCAAATAAGCCCGCGATAGTTTCGTGACGCGGCTCAAAACGAGGTGAGGTCTAGAATGCAATTCGAACAGTTGAGCGCCGGCCATGGCGCGCTCACCGCGGTGCGGGCGGGGCAGGGCCGCGATCTGGTGATCCTGCATTCGCTGCTGGCCGACCGCACCGCTTTCGATCCGGTGCTGCCGGCGCTGACCGCGAAATTCCGCGTCACGCTCATCAACCTGCCCGGCTTCCACGGCTCGCAGCCGCTGCCCTTGGCGCTGATGGATGGCTACGTCGCGGCGATCGAGGACGGCTTCGAGGAATTCAGCATCGGCAATGACAGCGTGCTGATGGGCAACGGCTTCGGCGGCACGGTCGCGCTCGCCTTCGGGCTCGCGCATCCGGAACGCATATCGAAGCTGGTGCTGAGCGATGCCGCCGCCTGCTTTCCGCCGCAGGGGCGCGAGGCCTTCGCGGTGATGGCGCAGAAGGTTGCGGAGGCGGGCTTCGGCGCGGTCGCCGAGATCGCCGCCAAGCGCGTGCATTCGCCCGCCTATCTGCAGGCGCATCCGGAGGCGATCGAACAGCGCAAGCAGGTGCTGCTGGGGATCAATCCCAAAGCCTTCCAGGGCGCTTGCAAAATTTTGCAGGAAACGGACCTCACCCCGCTGCTGCATCACCTGCGCGTGCCGACGCTGGTGGTATGCGGCGAGCTCGACCAGGCGACGCCGCCCGCGCTCAACAAGCAGATCGTCGAGAAGGTGGCGGGCGCGAAATATGTCGAATTGCCCGGCTGCGGCCATTGCCCGCCGCTCGAGCAGCCGCAGCAATTCTTGGCGGCGATCAAGGATTTCGTAGGCCTTTAACCGAGCGCCTTCATCACCGCGCCAGCAATCGCCGCCGTGCCGTCCTTGCCGCCGTATTCCATCGGCTTGATGCCGCCCGCATAGGCCTTGTCGACCGCGCGCTCGATGCGCTGCGCGGCTTCCGCCGCCGGCGGGTGGTCGTGCCTGTCGGCGAGCCAATCGAGCAGCATCGCGGCGGAGAGGATCATCGCGGTCGGATTGGCCTTGCCCTGGCCCATGATGTCGGGCGCGGTGCCGTGGCAGGGCTGGAACACCGCGTGCTTGTCGCCGATGTCGGCCGAGGGCGCGATGCCGAGGCCGCCGATCAGGCCGGCGGCGAGATCGGACAGGATGTCGCCGAACATGTTCTCCATCACCATGACGTCGAAATCCCACGGCTTCTTCACCATCATGGCTGCGCAGGCATCGACATAGAGCATGTCGGTCGTCACGCCGGGAACTTTCGCCTTGCACTCGTTGAAGATGTCGCGTTGCCAGTTGAAGGCCTTGAACACATTGGCCTTGTCGACCAGCGTCAAGCGGCCGGGCCGGCCGCGCTTTTTGCGGCGCGCCGCGAGCTTGAGCGAGAAGTCGAACAGCCGCTCGGTGGTCTTGCGCGTCACGACCAGCGTCTCGCGCGCCTCGTCATGCGTGGTCACGCCCTTGCCCATGGAGGCGAACAGGCCTTCGGTCGACTCGCGGATCAGCACGAAGTCGATGCCGTGCTTGTGCGGCGCCGACGATCGGGCTCGGCACGCCGGGAATGAGCCGGGCCGGCCGCACGCCGGCGTAAAGATCGAAGATGAAGCGCAGCTCGACCTGCGGCATGATCTCGGTGTTGTCGGGATAGCGCACGCTCGGCAGGCCGCAGGCGCCGAGCAGGATGGCGTCGGCGGTCTTCACAGAGCTTGACGGTCGACTCCGGCATCGACTTGCCGGTGTCCTTGTAGTGCCCGGCGCCGGCGGCGCCTTCGGTGAAACGGAACTTGAGACTTGGCGTCGTCTCTTCGATGCGCCGCAGGATGTCGAGCGTGGGCGCCATCACCTCGGGCCCGATGCCGTCGCCCGGCAGCACGGCGATATGGAAGGCGGTGTTGGCGGACATGGGACTTCGCGTTTGGGCTTGCTGGGGGCTTGGCGTTCGCGGTGGGACCTGCGCTAATCAATACGTCCGCGCGACCGCGCGCAAGGGAGGGCCGCTTGCCCCGCTTTTCCGCCCATCTCGGCTATCTGTTCAAGGACCGGCCGCTGCTGCAGCGCATCGACGCGGCGGCGGCGGCGGGCTTCAAGGCAATCGAAGGACGCTTTCCCGATGGCGTGCCGGCCGGCGATTTCAAGCGCGCCGTCGAGCGCAACAACCTCCAGGTGCTCGGCATCAACACACCGCAGGGCGGCGAGACCGAGTTCGGCCTCGGCGCCATACCGGGCCGCCAAGACGACTGGAAAGCCGCCTTCGCGCAGGCGCTCGATTACGTGGCGGCCGTCGGCGGCCTAGCGATCCATTGCCTGGCCGGCAAGGTCGCGGCCGACGAGCGGCGCGAGGCGGAAAAGGTGTTCGTCGAAAATCTCAAGCGCGCCGCCGGCCAGGCCGCCGCCCGCAACATCAAGCTCTACATCGAGCCGATCAATCCGCGCGACCTGCCGAACTATTTCCTCACCCAAGTCGAGCACGCCGCCGACATCATCGGCAAGGTTGGCAGCGACAACGTGTTCATCCAGTACGATTTCTATCATGTACAGATCGTCGGCGGCGACATCATCGAGCGCTTCAAAAAATACCAGCCGCTGATCGCGCACCTGCAATGCTCGCAGGTGCCGGTGCGGCACGAGCCGGACGCGGACGGCGAGATCAACTATCCCTTCGTGTTCGCTGAAATAGACCGGCTCGGCTATTCCCACTGGGTCGGCGCCGAATACGTCCCGCGCGGCCGCACAGAGGATGGATTAGGCTGGGCAAAGCCTTACGGCGTCGTGCCGGTGAAATAGGAGAGTTCATGCGTCTGCAGAAAACCGTGGCGATCGTGACCGGCGGCGGCTCCGGCATGGGTGCGGCCATCGCCGAGACCTACGCGCGCGAGGGCGCACATGTTGCTGTTGTTGATGTTGACGGCGCCGCCGCCGCCAAGGTCGCGCGTCAGATCGGCAACACGGCCATTGCCATCAAATGCGACGTCACCAAGCGCTCCGACATCGACGCCGCGGTGCTCGAGACCGCCTCCGCCTTCGGCGGGCTCAACGTGCTGGTCAACAATGCCGGCGTCGCCCATCTCAACAAGCCGGTGCTCGACATCGACGAGAAAGAATTCGACCGCGTCTTTGCCGTCAACGTGAAAGGCCTGTTCATGTTCACGCAGGCCGTGGTGCCGCTGATGAAGGGCAAAGGCGGCGTCATCATCAATATCGGCTCGACCGCCGGCTTGCGGCCGCGGCCCGGGCTCTCGGCCTATAACGCCACCAAGGGCGCGGTGCACAATCTGACCAAGACGCTCGCCGTCGAGCTCGCGCCCGACAAGATCCGCGTCTGCGCCATCGCGCCGGTGGCGACCGACACGCCGCTGCTGCCGACCTTCCTCGGCCCGGCGCCCGGCATGCGCGAGAAATTCATCGCCACCGTGCCGCTCGGGCGGCTCGCCACCGCGCAGGACATCGCGGATGCCGCGCTCTTCCTTGCCTCCGACGAAGCCAAGTTCCTCACCGGCAACATCATGGAAGTCGATGGCGGGCGCTGCGTTTAGCCCGGATTGAGACAATTTTAACCATCGATATCACTGAAAAACCTTGATTTTTCGCTTTTCGCCGGCACGGCGGATTGCTAGATTCCGGTTACATGTTCGGACGCAAGAAAGCCCAGCCGGAAACGCCGGAGCCGCCCAATGCGCTCAAGGACGCCGTGCGCGAGGCGCGCATCGAGGCGGCCGAACGTTCCGGCGTGGTTGTCGATCTGCGCGACGCCGAAACGGCGCGGCTCGAATTGCTCAACGAGGCGCTCGATCCGCTGTTCAAGGACATTCCCGCCGAGGTCGAACTGTTCGACCGCGGCATCAGCCGGGGCGATACGCCGCGGCTGTGGATCGACGTGATCGCGCATATCGAGATGGGCCGCGACAAGCGGCAATACCGTTTCGTGCAGGACACGCGCTACGGCCGCGCGGTGCTGGCGGAATCCCACGAGATGGCGGACATCGTTACCGCGGTGACGCGCTACGTGGCACGCCGGCTGATCGAGCGCGAGCGTGCGCTCGCCGATGACGCGGCCTCGGGACAGGCCACCGCGCAGAAGATGGTCGAGCACGAGCAGTATCGCGGCCGCGTGCGCGCGCTGAAAACTTTCTTGTTCGGGATTGTGCTCGGCGCAGCCGCGCTCATCGCGTTGGCGCTGCTCTATAAGCCGCATCCTTAAATCAGCTTCAGCCTTTGCTGCTCGACGACCGCGCCGGCGTCGTTGATGCCGCGCGAGGTCATCTCGCAGCGCCAGCCGCCCGGCGCGCCTTCGATGGCGTAGAGATTGTAGGCCGCGTCGTTGTAGCTCGTGCCGGGCGCGGCCGACGCCGACGGCACGCCGACCGCCGGCACGCGCGTGCCGTCCGGTCCGGGAAGCCAATTGAGCATGCGCATATGGTCGTGGCCGTGCAGCAGCAGCTCGGCGCCGTGTTCGGCGAGCACGCGCTGGAGCGCGTCGGCATCGAGCAGGCGCTTATGCGGTTTCGCCGCGCTCACCGGCGGGTGATGGATCAGCACCACGCGGAACGGGCGCTCGGCCGTGAGCGCGTCGAGCATCTCGGCAAGCCGCGCGAGCTGCGTCGGCGCCGAGCCGGCCGGTTGCCATAAACGGCGCGGTCGGCACGGCGGTGGATAATCCGATCAACGCCAGCGGCCCGCGCCGCCGCAGATAGGGGAAGTCGGCGGCCTCGTGATCGCCGCACATATAGTCGCCCCATTGGCGGATGGCGTAGCCCATGCCGGCGCGCACATAGGCGTCGTGATTGCCGGGCACGAAGCTCACCTGTTGCGGCGAGCCCAAAGCCTGCAGCCATGCGCGCCCGCGCACGAACTCCTGCGCCAGCGCGATATTGGCCAGGTCGCCGGTGACCGCGATGTGGTCGGGTCTGTGCGCCTTCAGGTCGGCGACGATCGCGGCGAGCACGCTGGCGTCATGTACGAAGCGGCGCGTGCGCCGCCAATTGAAATAGCCGGTGACACGCTTGTTGATGAGCTCGCTCCAATGCGGATCCGGCAGCGGCGCCAGGTGCGGATCGGAGAGGTGGGCGAGTCGGAGGCCATGCCGCCAGAATATCACGCAGCTCCCGATCAAAATCCCGGCGATGAACACCAGCACGCCGCCGACCACCACCTGGAACGCCGCCTGCAGGAACGGCGTGTCCATATAGTGCGTGCGGATCCAGGAGATCGCCGCCAGTTCGACCGCCACCACCGCGATCGACACCGCCGTGGCGAGCTCGAAATGCGGAATGAGATAAGGCAGCGTATGGCCGAGCCCGCCGATCGCGGTCATGCCGCCGGTCACCAGCCCGCGGATCACGGGCGAGCCGCGGCCGGTGAGCGAGCCGTCGTCCGACAGCGCCTCGGCGAACGCCATGGAAATGCCGGCGCCGACCGAGGCCGCCATGCCCGACCAGGAACGTCGCCCAGGTGTTGTGCGTGGCAAAGGCCGCGGCAAACAGCGGCGCCAGCGTCGACACCGAGCCGTCCATCAGGCCGGCCAGGCCCGGCTGCACGTATTGCAGCACGAACATGCGCCGCGCGGTCTCGTCTTCTTTCTCGCGCGCGCCGCTGGTGAGGATCGCCTCGGTGAGCTTGTGCGCCAGGCTCTCGTGGCCGGCTTCCGCCTCGGCGAGTTCGATCAGCAATTGCCGCACCGAGGCGTCGCGCGCGCCTTCCGCCGCCTTGCGGTAATAACGCTCGGCCTCGAATTCCATGTTCTCGGCGAACTTGCGCACGTCCTCCAGTCCAAGCGGCCGCGTCAGCCACAGCGGCTGCTTGGGATGCAAAAAGCCTTTGACGTCCTGGCGGCGGATCAGCGGCAGGTACTCGCCGAACTTCTGCCGGTAGAGGTCGTAGAGCATGGTGCGGTGATGCACCTCCTCCTCGGCCATCTCGTCGAACACCTTGGCGGAGGAGGGGAACTGCTCGCGCAGGCCTTCCGCAAAGCCGCGGTAGATGCGGCTGTCTTCTTCCTCGTTGGTGATGGCGAGCGCCAGGATTTCCTGTTCGGACAGGTCGGAAAAGTTTTTCAACGCAACGTCCTTTCGATCGCGGCCAGGCAATAAGTTCTATATTAGAAGCGATTCCAAACTGGAAAGGGTGCCGCGCGCTTTAATTGCGGTCCGCGGATAAGCCGTTGCTTACGCCTCGTATGTCGGAGACAACCCGCGGCATGGATCCGGCCCACTCAAAACGATTGCATCGCCTGCGCCGGGCGCTCGAGCCGGTCATCCGGCCGGCGATCCATTTCTATTGGCGCTTCTCGCGGCCGGCGACGCTCGGCGTGCGCGCGCTGGTGGTCGACGGCCAGGGCCGCGTCTTCCTGGTCAAGCATTCCTATGTGGACGGCTGGCATTTGCCGGGCGGCGGCGTGGAAACCGGCGAGACCATGCTGGAAGCGCTGGCGCGCGAACTGGCCGAGGAGGGCAACATCCTGTTGTCGGCTGTACCGCGGCTGCACGGCGTGTTCTTCAACAAGCGCACGTCGCGGCGCGATCATGTCGCGCTCTACATCGTGCGCGACTTCCGCCAGGATGCGCCGCCGCAGCCCAATCGCGAAATCGTGGCGCATGGATTCTTCGCGCTCGCCGCTTTGCCGGAGGATACTGGCCGCGCTACCCGCGCCCGCATCGCCGAAGTTTTCGACAGCGCCGCGGTCAGCGAATTGTGGTGACTCGATGCCGGTGAAAGATTGGCTGCCCGCCGCCGTGCGCCTAGCCGCGACCGACCGCAAGCTCAAGGCGGGCGAGCCGCTGTTTCATCTCGGCGACAAGACCGGCGGGCTTTACGAGGTCATCGCCGGCCGCGTGCGTCTGACCCGCGTCGACCGCTCCGGCCGCGAGACCGTACTTTACGTCGCCGGCCCCGGCGAAACCATCGCGGAGGCTTCGCTGTTTTCCCCAGTCTACCACTGCGATGCCGTCGCCGGCAGCGACGCCGTGGTGCGCCGCTACCCCAAGGCCGCGGTGCTTGCAGCCTTCGCCAGGGACCGCAAGGCGGCGCAGGCCTTCTCCGCCACGCTGGCGCGCCAGGTCATGAGCCTGCGTACGCGCCTGGCGCAGCGCGACATTCGCTCCGCGCGCGAGCGGCTGCGGCATTTTCTCGTGCTCAACGTCGGCGCCGACGGCCGCACCGTCGCATTGCGCGGCACTGTCAAGGATCTCGCCGCCGAGCTCGGCCTCACGCACGAGGCGCTTTACCGCACGCTGGCCGCGCTCGAAAAGGCCGGCGAAATCAGGCGGAGCAGGGGCAAGATCACGCTGCGCCGCGGATGAAGCGGCTATATGATTGGGATCGCATTTATATACTTGACAAAAGTAACCTGAAGTTTCCATAATCACGGTCATAGGAGATGCCCATGACCGCCGTATTCCAAGACCCCATGTTTCAGGACGAAACTAAGGCCCGCGAAGCCCTAGAAGCCTCGCGCTGGCCTAACGGGGTCTGTTTGCCCTCACTGCGGCGGGCGTGGACAAGATCGCCAAGGTGGAAGGCAAGAAACAGCCCCACCGTCCCGGCCTGTATTATTGCGGCACGTGCTCCAGCCAGTTCACCGTCACTGTCGGCACCGTATTCGAGCGCAGCAAGCTCCCTCTGACTAAGTGGTGGATGGCCGCGCATATGTTCAATTGCGCCAAGAACGGCGTGAGCGCCCGCGAAATTCACCGCACGATTGAGCGTCACCTACAAGACCGCTTGGTTCATGATGCACCGCTTGCGCGAAGCGATGGACACGACTTGACGAAACCTCTGACCTATGGGCGGCGAAGGCCATCCAGTGCAGGCCGACGAAACCTATTACGGCAATTCATCCAAGCGCGCGAAGCACTATCGCAAGGGCCACTCGCACAAGTCTGGCGTGGTCGCGCTGGTCAACCCGCAAGACTGGCGAGGCCCGCGCGTTTGCGGTCAGCAAGGCCACCAGCAAGATCGTTCACGAAATTCTGATCGCCAACGTGCGCCGCGACATCACCCTGATCACCGACGACCGCTCGCTTCTACATATCGGCCGGCTACAAGAAGTCACCAGACGGTCTTTCACACCGTCACGAGTACGTGAACAAGGATGGCGTGCACGACAAACACCGTTGAAAACTTTTTCGGCACCTTCAAGCGCGGCATGAAGTGGCACTTACCGCTTCTGTGGCCAGCAGCACCTGCAGCGCTATCTCAACGAATTTTCGTTCCGCCATAACAACCGCTCCGGCCTCGGAATTACCGATGGGGAACGGACGGCGCTTGCCATGAAGGGTATCGAAGGCGAGCGCCTGACGTACCGGCCGACTAACTAAGCAAAAGCCTCGATTTATCAAGCATACTATACTCGCGGCTGCGCTGTCGTTGTAGATGAAAGCCCCATTTGTTTGAGACCGCAATGACCCGTGCCTTTGCTTTATTATTGTTCGTCGGACTTCTGATCGGGCTGCGGCCGGCGCCCGCCCAGAACAGCATGCACATGCAACATATGCAGCAGTCGGGGGCCGGCGCCGATCAGGTTCAGGATTCGCGCGAACTCGTCCGGCTGCCGCTGCCCATGCAGGAGCATATGCTCGGCAACATGCGCGACCATCTCGTCACCCTGAATGAAATCGTCGGCGACCTTGCCGACGGCAAATTCGACGCGGCCGCGAAAGTGTCGGAGCAGAGACTTGGAATGAATTCGCTTGGCCTGCACGACGCGGCGCATATGGCGCCGTTCATGCCGAAGCCGATGCAGGAGCTTGGAACCAGCATGCACCGGGCGGCGAGCCGTTTGGCGATCACCCTGCAAGACGCTGCGGTATCGCCAACGGTCGATTCAATGCGCGATGTTAATCGCGCGCTTCACGAAGTGACCACGGCTTGCACGGCCTGTCACGCGAGCTATCGGATCCGGTAGATTCAGGTTCGCGCGCGTGCTTCGAAGCAGGCCCGCGGCCGGTGTGCCCGGCCGCGGGCCGCTATTTCAAATCGCGTCGCGGTGCATCATCCGGCGCATCATCATCGGGCCGCCCATCATGCCGCCGTGATTTTTCATCATGGCCGTGTGCAGCGCCTCCATGCCGCCGCGCACGAGATCGCTCACTTCCGCCGCGTGCGTCTGCAATGCGGCGACGGTCGCCGCGTCGTCGGACGTTTGCACCACCACGACGCCCTTGTCGATCGTCTCGTAGCTGGTCTTGATCTTGTCTTTGCCGCGGAAGATCGTGTGCAGCGCGTCGCTCTCAATCGGCAAGCCCGGATCGTCGCCGGCGCTGACGCGGTTGCCCATCTCGGCAACGTGAGTTTTGATCTGCGCGGCCAGCGCCGGATCTTCAGATTGGTCACGGTGCGGATGCCGTTCGGCAGGTTCGTCACTGCGCGCGTGATGCGATCGTGGTTGGTGAGCAAAGTGTGGATGACTTGCAGTTGCGACATGGTGGCCGCGTCATGCGCCATTCCCATCATGCCCATCATGTTGCCCGGCCCCATGCCCGTGCCCATGCCCATGCCTTCGCTGGCGAAAGGACCGTGGCCGTGGTGGCGATCCTGCGAATGTGCCGTGACCGCGTAAAAACCGACGCCGAGCACCACGGCGAGTGCCGCCGCTCCGGCCAGTTTGGCACGCATTTCATGGAAGTTTTCCTTTGCTGACGTAATCGCCCATGTCCGCATGCTGAAATGAAAGCCGCAGCCACCATATGATCGTAGTCATATGCGCCACGATGCCGCGCCGAACGGAGGTATCCAGGCACGTCGCTCGCCGGCGCAAAGCCTCAAGGGCTTTGAGCGATTGACCTCGATCAATACGGCTTCCGGCTGGTTGGCGGGCTAAACAACAAAAAGCAAAAGTCCAATTTGAGGAGTTCGGCCATGCGCAAGGTTCTGATGATTTCAGCGGGAGTGATCGTTGCCGTCGTTTTGGTGGCGGTGACCGTGCGTACGCTGGCGCAGCCTTACGGCTACGGTCCCGGCTATATGATGGGTCAAGGCGACGGCCCCGGCTGGGGCGGCGGCCAAGGTTACGGTCCCGGCATGATGGGCTGGGGCGGCGGTCAAGGTAATGGCCCTGGTTACGGCCACGGCTGGATGATGCGCGGCTACGGGCAAGGCTACGGACAAGGCTACGGACCTGGCATGATGTTTGGCTACGGCCCCGGCCAAGCCAATCAGACCGACCTCAATCTGACCGTCGACCAGGTCAAACAATACCTCGGCCAGATGATCCGCAATCCGAATCTGAAGGCCGGCGATGTGAAGGAAAAGGACGCCGACACGATCGTGGCCGAAATCATCACAAAAGATAAGGATGCGCTCGTGCAGCGTCTCCAGTTCAACCGCCACAATGGCTTTGTGCAACCGGAGCAGTGACCATGGGCTATGGATATGGACCCGGCTGGGGAATGATGAGCGGCTCGGGATACGGCTACGGATATGGACCAATTCACATGATCATATGGATCGTCATCATCGTCGCCGTCATCGCGCTGTGCGCCTGGATGATGCGTTCGGTTTGCATGCCCGGGATGCGCCGTCACGGCACTGCGCGCTCGGCCGGCCTCGACGTGCTCGAACAGCGCTACGCGCGCGGCGAGATCAACCGCGACGAATATCTGCAGAAGAAGCAGGATCTCGTCGGCTGATCAACCGAGCCGCGCCCGGTCGTGCGGCGCGGAGAAGTCGAGCTGCGGCCCGACCGGCACGA
>CAVTHL010000011.1:0-116311 GCA_963734465.1 uncultured Alphaproteobacteria bacterium | reverse complement strand
GGCTTGTCGTCGGTGCCCTGCACCGTGATGGTCACGTCCTGATGCGCCGTGCCGCCGTTGCCGTCGTCGGTCTGCACCGTGTAGGTCAGCGTCACAACGTCGTTGGCGCCCAGGAAGTCCAGCGCGCTGTCGTCGATGTTGTAGTGCCAGCCGATGGTGCCGGCCCCGGTCGATGACGAATGCGTCGCCGCATCGATCGTAAAGGCGTTGATCAGCGCGTCGTGCTGGCCCTGCGTCAGCGCATAGCTGTTGGCCAGGCTCGCCGACAGCTGCTTGTTCGTGATCGAGCTCGTCTCGATGTCCGACAGGTCGACGTCGGCGAACGTGATCGTTCCCGACGCCCCCTCCGGGCCGCTCTCCCCGCCGCTGCCGACCGTCCCGGTGTCCTCGGTGATCGTCGTAGCCTGCGTCCCAGACGTGATCACCGGCTTGTCGTCGGTGCCCTGCACCGTGATGGTCACGTCCTGATGCGCCGTGCCGCCGTTGCCGTCGTCGGTCTGCACCGTGTAGGTCAGCGTCACAACGTCGTTGGCGCCCAGGAAGTCCAGCGCGCTGTCGTCGATGTTGTAGTGCCAGCCGATGGTGCCGGCCCCGGTCGATGACGAATGCGTCGCCGCATCGATCGTAAAGGCGTTGATCAGCGCGTCGTGCTGGCCCTGCGTCAGCGCATAGCTGTTGGCCAGGCTCGCCGACAGCTGCTTGTTCGTGATCGAGCTCGTCTCGATGTCCGACAGGTCGACGTCGGCGAACGTGATCGTTCCCGACGCCCCCTCCGGGCCGCTCTCCCCGCCGCTGCCGACCGTCCCGGTGTCCTCGGTGATCGTCGTAGCCTGCGTCCCAGACGTGATCACCGGCTTGTCGTCGGTGCCCTGCACCGTGATGGTCACGTCCTGATGCGCCGTGCCGCCGTTGCCGTCGTCGGTCTGCACCGTGTAGGTCAGCGTCACAACGTCGTTGGCGCCCAGGAAGTCCAGCGCGCTGTCGTCGATGTTGTAGTGCCAGCCGATGGTGCCGGCCCCGGTCGATGACGAATGCGTCGCCGCATCGATCGTAAAGGCGTTGATCAGCGCGTCGTGCTGGCCCTGCGTCAGCGCATAGCTGTTGGCCAGGCTCGCCGACAGCTGCTTGTTCGTGATCGAGCTCGTCTCGATGTCCGACAGGTCGACGTCGGCGAACGTGATCGTTCCGGACGCCCCCTCCGGGCCGCTCTCCCCGCCGCTGCCGCCGTCCCGGTATCCTCGGTCATCGTGCCGGCCTGCGTCCCAGACGTGATCACCGGCTTGTCGTCGGTGCCGTGCACCGTGATGGTCACGTCCTGATGCGCCGTGCCGCCGTTGCCGTCGTCGGTCTGCACCGTATAGGTCAGCATCACCAGTCGTTGGCGCCCAGGAAGTCCAGCGCGCTGTCGTCGATGTCGTAGTGCCAGCCGATCGTGCCGGCCCCGGTCGATGACGAATGCGTCGCCGCATCGATCGTAAAGGCGTTGATCAGCGCGTCGTGCTGGCCCTGCGTCAGCGCGTAGCTGTTGGCCAGGCTCGCCGACACTGCTTGTTGGTGATCGAGCTCGTCTCGATGTCCGACAGGTCGACGTCGGCGAACGTGATCGTGCCCGACGCCGCGTGCGGGCCGCTGTTCCCGCCGCCGCCGACCGTCCCGGTATCCTCCGTCACCGCGTCGGTCTGCGCCGAGACGTGATCACCGGCATGTCGTCGGTGCCGTGCACCGTGATCGGCACCGTCCTGGTCGCCGTGCCGCCGTTGCCGTCGTTGGTCTGCACCGTATAGGTCAGCATCACCGTCGTTGGCGCCCAGGAAGTCCAGCGCGCTGTCGGCAATGTTGTAGTCCAGCCGATCGTGCCGGCCCCGCTCGATGACGAATGCGTCGCCGCATTGATCGTAAAGGCGTTCACCAGCGCGTCATGCTCGCCTTGCGTCAGCGTGTAGCCGTTGGCCAGGTTGGCGCGACCACCGCTTGTTCGTGATCGAGCTCGTCTCGATGTCCGACAGGTCGACGTCCGTGAACGTGATCGTGCCGGACGCCGGCTGCGGGCCGCTGTCCCCGCCGCTGCCGACCGTCCCGGTATCCTCCGTCATCGTCGTCGCCTGCGTCCGAGACGTGATCACCGGCATGTCGTCGGTGCCGTGCACCGTGATGGTCACGTCCTGGTGCGCCGTGCCGCCGTTGCCGTCGTCGGTCTGCACCGTATAGGTCAGCATCACACGTCGTTGGCGCCCAGGAAGTCCAGCGCGCTGTCGGCAATGTCGTAGTTCCAGCCGATCGTGCCGGCCCCGGTCGATGACGAATGCGTCGCCGCATCGATCGTAAAGGCGTTCACCAGCGCGTCATGCTCGCCCTGCGTCAGCGTGTAGCCGTTGGCCAGGTTGGCGGACCACCGCTTGTTGGTGATCGAGCTCGTCTCGATGTCCGACAGGTCGACGTCCGTGAACGTGATCGTGCCGGACGCCCCGTCCGGGCCGCTCTCGCCGTTCCGCTGCCGCCGTTGCGGTATCCTCGGTCATCGTCGTCGGCCTGCGTCCGAGACGTGATCACCGGCATGTCCTCGGTGCCGTGCACCGTGATGGTGCACGTCCTGGTGCGCCGTGCCGCCGTTGCCGTCGTCGGTCTGCACCGTATAGGTCAGCATCACCGGTCGTTGGCGCCCAGGAAGTCCAGCGCGCTGTCGGCAATGTCGTAGTTCCAGCCGATCGTGCCGGCCCCGGTCGATGACGAATGCGTCGCCGCATCGATCGTAAAGGCGTTCACCAGCGCGTCATGCTCGCCTTGCGTCAGCGTGTAGCCGTTGGCCAGGTTGGCGTGACCACCGTGTTGGTGATCGAGCTCGTCTCGATGTCCGACAGGTCGACGTCGTGAACGTGATCGTGCCGGACGGGCCCTCCGGGCCGCTCTCGTTGTTCCGCTCGCCGCGTTGTCGGCATCCTCGGTCACCGCGTCGGCTGCGTCCGACGACGTGATCACCGGCATGTCCTCGGTGCCGTGCACCGTGATGGCACGTCCTGGTCGCCGTGCCGCCGTTGCCGTCGTCGGTCTGCACCGTATAGGTCAGCACCACCGGTCGTTGGCGCCCAGGAAGTCCAGCGCGCTGTCGGCAATGTCGTAGTTCCAGCCGATCGTGCCGGCCCCGCTCGATGACGAATGCGTCGCCGCATTGATCGTAAAGGCGTTCACCAGCGCGTCATGCTCGCCTTGCGTCAGCGTGTAGCCGTTGGCCAGCGTTGGCGTGACCACCGTGTTGGTGATCGAGCTCGTCTCGATGTCCGACAGGTCGACGTCCGTGAACGTGATCGTGCCGGACTGGTGGTGCGTCTCGTTGTTCTCGTTCGCCGCGTTGTCCGGTATCTTCCGTCACCGCGCCGGTCTGCGCCGACGACGTGATCACCGGCACGTCCTCGGTGCCGTGCACCGTGATCGGCACCGTCCTGGTCGCCGTGCCGCCGTTGCCGTCGTTGGTCTGCACCGTATAGGTCAGCACCACCTGGTCGTTGGCGCCCAGGAAGTCCAGCGCGCTGTCGGCAATGTCGTAGTTCCAGCCGATCGTGCCGGCCCCGCTCGATGACGAATGCGTCGCCGCATCGATCGTAAAGGCGTTCACCAGCGCGTCATGCTCGCCTTGCGTCAGCGTGTAGCCGTTGGCCAGCGTTGGCGTGACCACCGTGTTGGTGATCGAGCTCGTCTCGATGTCCGACAGGTCGACGTCCGTGAACGTGATCGTGCCGGACTGGTGGTGCGTCTCGTTGTTCTCGTTCGCCGCGTTGTCGGCATCTTCCGTCACCGCGCCGGTCTGCGCCGACGACGTGATCACCGGCACGTCCTCGGTGCCGTGCACCGTGATCTGCACCGTCCTGGCTCGCCGTGCCGCCGTTGCCGTCGTTGGTCTGCACCGTATAGGTCAGCACCACCGGTCGTTGGCGCCCAGGAAGTCCAGCGCGCTGTCGGCAATGTCGTAGTTCCAGCCGATCGTGCCGGCCCCGCTCGATGACGAATGCGTCGCCGCATTGATCGTAAAGGCGTTCACCAGCGCGTCATGCTCGCCTTGCGTCAGCGTGTAGCCGTTGGCCAGCGTTGGCGTGACCACCGTGTTGGTGATCGAGCTCGTCTCGATGTCCGACAGGTCGACGTCCGTGAACGTGATCGTGCCGGACTGGTGGTGCGTCTCGTTGTTCTCGTTCGCCGCGTTGTCGGCATCTTCCGTCACCGCGCCGGTCTGCGCCGACGACGTGATCACCGGCTGATCGTTGGTCCCGGTGATTGTCACCGTCACCGTTTCCGTGCTCGACGCAAGGTGGGAGTCGGTGACCGTGACGTTGTAGCTCAGCGTCAGCGTCTCGCCCGCCGCCAGAAAATCCACGGAATTGTCAGGCAGATTGAAGTTCCAACTGACGACGCCGTTGCCGCCATTCGTTGAATCCTGCGTCAGTGCCGCCGCGAAGGTCGAATTGGAAGCAAACAGCGCGACGGAAGAGAGAAGGGCCGCGTTGTGAGGATCCTCGAAGCTGAGAATATTGCCGTTAACATCCCGCCATTCGCTGCCTGCGAGCGCGGTCGATACAGTATGGGTGTCTTGGGTATCGACGATCGCCGCATTGAAGTCGGTGAAGGTGAAGGTGCCGTTGACCTTGTGCGCGTCGGCGGTGGCAGAATCTGCGGTGACGCTGGCGTTCTCGCTAAAGTCGCCGCTGACTCCCAACGTGGTATGGACGAAGCTGTTTTCCGAAACGGAGCCGAACACGAGCTGCGGCCGCTCGTTGGTGCCGATGACCGTGACGCTCACATCGCGCGTGGCGTTGCCGCCCGCGCTATCGGTCACGGTCACCGTGAAGGTATCGGTGTGGGTTTGGCCGATGGTGAGTTGGGCGGCGAGGTGCGGGTCGACTTCATACGACCAGGTGATTTCACCGGCCGTATTGTGGTCTGTCGTGTCCGTCGAAACCCAGGCGACCAGGTTACCCCAGGTGCTCTGCGCGGGCGTCACCGATACGGTGTGCGTGTCATTGACGTCGGTAAACGGCAGTTCGCCGGAAGTGGTCAGCGCGGGCGCGAAGTCGAGCGTTGTCAGCAGGGCCGTGCCCGATGACGTCCACGCGCCGTTGCCGTCCTGATGATACAGCGCATCGTTGGCATCGCCGGTTGCGGTTCTGACCGTCACGTTGCCGTCGCCGATGATCTCCCAGACGTATTGCTTGTCGGGGCTAACTGGGATGTTCAGAGATGCAAACGAAAAATCTGTCAGCGCCGTGATTGGCACGTTGTTCGACAGCAGCGACCGCGTCGTGCTGAAGATGGCCGGACCTGTCGGGGCGCCATTCTGCCATTGATAAAGTGCGACGGTGAACGACTTCGCGCCGTTCGCGTCACCGGTTGAGGCGACGGTGAAATTAGCCGACTTCAGCACGCTTTGCTGATCGGGGACCGCGAAGACAAAGCCCCATTTCTGCAGCACCGGGACCGCGTCGTAATTGGGATGGCTCTGATCGATCCAGATCTGTCGTTTGCCCAGGTTGCGATGCAAACGCCAAATCTTGCGGAGAGACGGACAGCGCGCCTTGTGGATCTGAATCGTCAAGCAGCGCGCCGTTGCCGCCGGTCGACTGGTCGACGATGTAGACGTCGGAAACGACCAGCGGGCCCCAGTCCGTTGTCGAGCTCACGATCCCGCTGGAGTTGAAAGCGATGTCGTCGGTGCTCTGCACATAGCCGTCGCTGGCGACGATATGCACCGTATCACTAAAGTTCGGGCCCGCCAAACTGATTCGTGTAAGTGAGACCACTTGTCAGTGCAGCGTTGATATCGGCGAGCGAGCCGGTGATTTCGATCGTACCGCCATTGCCGTCTTCGCCATTAAGAATCGTCAAATTCCCGGATTGCACCAATGCGATTGCAGCCGCCGACGGAGTCAGCGTGCCGTGACCGACGCTGATCGCCACAGTCAAGTTGTGATCGGGCGGGTTAATCGTGGTGAGCGACAGCCCAGAAAACTGAATGCCATTCTGCACAACCGCCGCGCTTCCGCCGGCGAATGACAGCGGCGAAACTTCCGTGACCGACCCGCTGCCCTGCGACGACCAGTTAAATGCTTCGCTGGTGCTAAACGACCCGCCATTGGCGTCGACCAATTGGATGGTCATCGCGTCGGCGCCGGAGGCACCGCCGGCTGGCGTATAGAGGACGCCCGCCTGCGTTGCCAAGCTGATCGCGGCCGCGCGACCGGTGACCTTCAGGGTGCCGTTGTGACCATCGAGCAGAACGCCGTTTTCCGTCACATAAGTCAGGCCAACCACGCTGCCGGCCGACGCCAATGAGCCGTGCGCCACGTGCAGGGTCATGGTCAGCGCGCCGTCGCCCGCAACAAGATCCGCGAACGGACCGCTCGCGAGCAGGATCTTGCCGTTCACATACTGGAGCGCCGGCCCGTCGCGGAACGCCAATCCGACGCCGCCGAAAACGTCAATGACGCCACCGCTGCTGACCGCATTGCCGAGCGTTTCATTGCCCGCGCCTAATCGGCCGAGTTCGTCATGCGATACGAGCTGGATGGTTTGCGTGACGCGGTCGTAAACGTAGGTGTCGGCGGTGTGGTTGCCGGTGTTTGTATCGCTGGAGACCAAACTCGCATCTGTGCCGAAGACGACGTAACGGCCATCCGGGCTGATTTCCGGCCGATAGCTGTCGGCAGTCGATTGCGTCTTGACGATATCCGAGAATATACGCGCGTGGATTCCGGTCATTGAGTCTTGCCACATCGCCACCACGCTGCCGTTGGCCAGTGTGGCGAGTTGCGGCGCGGTCTGATCGCCTGCCGTTGTCGTATTCAGCGGGGTGTCGTTGGTAACCGGAGCGCCAGTCGTATCGAAGGCGCGCGCGACGATATCGTAGTCGCTTCCCGACTTCGACTGCCAGGCGACGAGGAAGCCCCCATTCTCGAGCGCGGTGATGCTCGGTGCCGACTGGTCGCCAGTGGTTGTTTGGTTGATCGCGAATTCACTGCGGATAGTCGTTCCACCCGCCGAATAAATTTGTCCGAAAATTCCGCCCTGATTTGCATCCTGGCCGGCCCGCACGACGACCACGTTACCGTTGGCGAGTTGTGCGCTCGTGCTCTGACCGCCAGCAGTGCTGGGGTTAACGTCACCGACCTTGTTGCCAAAGTGATCGTAAGAGACGGCATGAGTGCCGATATTATCCGTCCAGGTGATAGTGAAGCCGCCGTCCGCAGTCGCAGCGATTCCCGACTGATTTTGGATGCCCGCAACACCGGTAACCAGGAAATCGTTCTGCGGCGCGGTCAGAGTGTTGGTGTGTGTGACGCCAACCGACACGCGCTCGGTGGCATGCGTCACCCGGTCGTAAACATAGACATCGCTCGTGCCATTCGTGTCGGCCCCGACCAGGGCTGCGTCACTTTGGAAGGTGACATAGCGTCCGTCGGCGCTGAACGAAGCCGGCCAGTCGCTGTTGTCGCCAAGTGTGCCGCTACCGGCGGTGCCGAGTGCGCTGAGAGTATGATTGCCCGGCGTGACCGATACGACTTCGACCGTGCCACTCGCCTGATCGTAAACGTAAACCTGCGACTGGCCGTTGCCCTGGTAGTGATGGACGATGGTGCCGTTGACGGTGACATCCGAGACGACGTGGCCGTTAATGACAATTTCCTGCGCCGCGGATTCGAACGTGATGTAGCGGCCGTCCGCATTAATTTCCGGACTCCAGACGCTGTTGTCGCCTTGATTGGTGGTGCCGGAAATATCTGCGAGGATGGCGGCCGAGGAGATTGTGTGGCCTTGCGCGTCAAAGGTCAGTGTTTGCGAAGGGTACTGAATTCCCTGCGACTGGAACGTGCCGCCATCAACCGAGATCGTCAGCGTATCGGGGCTGGGGCCAGAACCGGTGTAAACAATGCCGGTCTGCAGCGCGTTGTTGACCGCGTCGAGCGCGCCAGAGATCTGAAGTGAATTGCCATTCGGCGTGACCGTCAGATGCAACGTGTCGATGCTCGGATCGAGCGCCAAGCTGCCGTTCTGAACTGCCAACGACACGGTGACGTTGGCGGCGCCGTTGATCAATCCGGTCTTGAATTCTATGTGCTGGGGAGACAGCAGGCTCGCCGTGATATTCGGGTTCTGCGTCAGCGAACTGGCGAGCAGCACGTCGACCCCGGTCGATTGCGACGTCGCCGGATGCCCTTCCATCGTGATGAAGTGACCGCTGCCGTCGATATGCGCGTTGCCCGACCCGGGCATCAACAGGCTGACAGTGTCAGTCAGGCGGTTATAGATATAGACGTTCGATTGGTTGTGGCCGGAGTTGCCTTGGAACACGACGGTGTTGCCGTCGAGACTGACCGACACGCCGCCATAGGCCATCCCGTGCGGCACGAGCTCGCGCGAATTGAGCGCCGACATGTGGGCGGCGTCGGTCAACGTCTTCAACGTTCGCGGTCACCCGGTCGTAAAGATAGACGTCGCCGTCCTGCCCGTTGTCGTTATTGCCCTGGCCGGGCATCGACTGAAACGTCTGGAAGGCAATGAAGCGACCGTCGGCGCTAATATCGGGCGCGCCTGCAAAATTGGCTCCCGTCACGCTTCCGGTCGTGGGCGCACCGAGCCGAACGTAAGTACCACCCGATTTCAAAGAGCGGCGCGGGGTTCGTCGCGGTGTTGATCGTTATGGTCTGCTGCTTGAAAGGTGTCGATAACGACATCCTTCGTCACCACATCTTTTGTGGTGCCGGTATCCTTTGTCGTGTCGGTGGTGATGACGATCTTAACGGTGCCGTCCGTTTGAGTTTTTTGATCATTGTTCTGAAACTGAATCGACGTGCCGTGGTGATCGTTCGACTTTGTGTTGTCCTGCTGCTGCTGCGCCTGCGTAACGATCTGCAGGCCGATCTGCTGGTAGTTCAGCAACTGCTGAACGATCCGCAGTTCGACCGCGACGTCGATTTGCCGAGGCTGTTCCTGCGCGACAGCCTGCAGTGCAGCGGTCGCGCTGACGGCCCACGTTCCGCCGATGCTGGTGGCGTGGCCGATCACATTTCCTGAGTTGTCGCGAATTTCGATGGAGTGGGTGCGGCCATCGCCCTCGTTGGCGACGGTCAGCGTCAGGGTATCGCCGAAAGAAGCGATGCCGACCGTGCCGCGGATGCCCATGGTCGCGACCGGCGTCACGACCTTCATGTCGCCGGTATGCGCGATCTGGCCCGATATGAAGCTGAGTTGCCCGCGGATGAGGTTGACGACCGAACTGTTGTCCGTCCCGTTCGGGTCGTAGACGAATTCGCTCAGCGCGATGCGCGCATCGGCGCCCAGGTTGAACGTCGCGCCGTCGTTGAAAGTCACGGCGACCGCGCTATTGCCGCCGGTCTGCAGCACGTCGCCTTTGAGGACGGCGTCTCCGGTATTGAGCGTAACGCTCACGCCATTGCGGATGGCGACGACGTTGCCGGATACCGTGACCACGCGCCCGATCGCCTCGGCCTGCGCCTGCGGCGGCGTCGCCTGCGCGTACTGGCCCGGCGCCAAGGATCCGGCGAGGGCCAGCACGACGTCGGGCGTGACGGTGCCGCCGCGCGGCGACGCCAAGGTCGGGTGTTTGTCGAACTTGAAGTAGTCGTGGACGACGAATTTCTGTTTGTCGTCGGACAGAATCAGGTCGTTACCGGCGCGTTTGAAGTCGCCGGCATACAGCAGGTCGGAGTCCGGTATCGTGATGATGTCGGTTGCGCTGTGGGCCGTAGCCTCCAGCCCGACATGCGAGTCGAGTCCGCCAAAGTGCGGATCCGACGGATTTCGCAACACCTATATTTCCCCCGAATTTTGACGCGAACTGTGGCAGCCGGGTAGTGCTTAAAGAATTCTTTTCTTCAACTGCTCAGTTCGGCTGCCTCCGACGGCAGTCCCTGACCTGTGCGTAAACTAATAGCATCCCGCTATGCGGGAGTGTGAGCCAGTTCACTCGGAAACCGGCTTTTTTTGCGCTGTATCCCTGATTTTTATGGTAAATTTAGTTCCATTAATGAGGATCGGTTCCGCGGTTCGGACCGGCCCTAAAAAGGTATCTTGTAACCTCTGGACAGAGCCAAATACCGGCGGCGAGGCATTTCAATTCAAATTTTAGGTAATTCGCAGCGTCCTGTTTCACCTTAGGCTTTGAAAACGTTAGCATTTTCGGCTTATTTAACCGGCCCGAAAAGCCTTCCGACGTACCTGTGTACCCGCTCGGAGGGGGTTAGACCGGCTGCTTAACGCCGGCGCGCCCCGGGAGCGGGGAGCGTCGGAATGTTGGCCCGATCGAGTTTGCGCGCGGGGGCGCGCATGGCGGCTGTTGTTGTCGCGATGGTGATTTGTGCCGGGGGCAACCTTGGCGCGGGCACCCTCCCAAGTTCAGCTGGCACCGGCTGTTTTAGCCCCCACTACCCCCACCGATGGGTTTTGCGGCGCTCGAGCCGGCCGGTTCGCCGGACGTCCAGCCCGCCCTGCCGCCCAAAAGCGGGCCTTTCGGCCTGGCGGCCGCCGATAGCGGCAGCTTTTCCGCGCGCTGGCGTCTTCTTCAACCGCTGATCCGCATCGAGCGGCAAATCCTGGCGCTTTGCCGCACGAATCCGGCGGTCTGCCCCGCCGCGGCCGCCAAGTTCGGCGCCATTGTCGAAACAGCCCACAGCCGCGAGCGGCCTCGCCCGCGTCGGCGAGGTCAACCGCGCGGTCAATCTGGCCATCCGGCCGGTCAGCGATCAGGACCAGTATGGCGTCCCCGACATTTGGGCGTCGCCGCTGATGACGTTCGGCTCCGGTGCCGGCGACTGCGAGGATTACGCCATCGCCAAATACGTGGCCTTGCGTGAAGCCGGCATGGCGAGCGGCGACCTGCGGCTGGTCGTGGTCTACAACCGCCCGGCGCACGAGAACCACATGGTCGCCGCCGCGCGCGTCGACGGACGCTGGCGCATCCTCGACAACCGCACCATGCGGCTGGTGGCTGACGACGAGATCGCCGATTATACGCCGCTCGCCGTGCTCGACAGCGCGGACCCAGCGCCGGCCATCGCCGTCGCGCCAAGCCCGCCGCCCGCCGAGGCCACCGGCGACACGTCAGCCGAGTCGACAGCCGAGTCGACAGCCAAGTCCTGGAACGTGCCCGGCTTCACCGTCGCGCTTTAGCCCACTAACCATTATCCGCTTCCGGTGGCTGCGCAGGCAGCGATGTAATAGGCTGTCGCACAAGCGCGGGGGAGACGCTGGTCCTCATCGGAGCAGAACCAGCTTAGATTTCGCTTGGATTTTTCGCATGCGAATTGTGCCGTTCGGTCTGCTGAGGAGCAGAACGCTCACGCTCCTGGAGCTGTGTGGTGCTGGCGGCCGGGCTATCGGCGATGCTCGCCATCACCATGCCCAATGTCGGCGAGAGCGCGCGCTTTGGTGTGCTTCGTCGTGCTCTGGTGCTGTCTCGGCCTCTATGTCTGCGAGCTGGTCATCAAGCTGCGGCAGCAGGCGGGCGCCGAGCGCAAATACATTCTGTCCTCCGCCGGCATCATCGACATTATCGCCGTCGTGCCGATCCCGCTCGCGCTGCTCTCCGGCGTGCCGGCCAATACCGCCTGGCTGTTTGCATCGCTGTGGGTCCTCAAGCTCGCGACCTTGGTGCCCGGGCTCGCCATGCTCGGCCGCGTGATCGCGCTTGAAGCGCGCGCGCTGGCGAGCGTCATCGTTATTTTCTTGACCATTCTCGTGCTCTCAAGCGTGGCGCTGCACGTGCTGGAGGGACCGGCGCAGCCGCAACAGTTCGGCAGCCTGCCGCTGTCGCTGTGGTGGGCGGTCACCACGCTGAGCAGCACCGGCTATGGCGACGCCGTGCCGGCGACGCTGCTGGGACGGATGATCGCGGGCCTGGTGATGATTTCCGGGCTCGGCGTGTTCGGTCTGTGGACCGGCATTCTCGCCACCGGCTTTGCGGCCGAGCACCGCCGGCGCGACTTCATCCGCAATTGGGATCTGGTGACGCAGGTGCCGTTTCTCAAAAATCTCGATCCACCCGCCGTCATCGAGCTCACGCGCCTGCTGCGGCGTCTCGATCTGGCCGAGAAAACCATCGTGGTGCGGCGCGGGCGTCCCGGCGACTGCATGTATTTCATCGCAACCGGCGAGGTCGAAGTGAAGATCGAGCCGAACCCGGTGCGGCTTGCCGCCGGCGCGTTTTTCGGCGAGATGGCCTTGCTGACGGGTGCCGCGCGCACCGCCAATGTGGTGACGACGCAGCCGACGACCTTGCTGGCGCTCGAAGTCGCCGACTTCCACAGCCTGACGGCGCATCACCCGGAACTTGCGCGCGCGGTGGCGGCCGAAGCGGCAAAGCGCAGCAAGCCGGCCGCGGGCGGGAACGCGCCGCAGAGCGCGCCGGCGCCCGAGGAAAAATCGCGCGATCGCGCGTCGGGTTGAGATCATGGACGAGACGCCCATTCTCGTCGACAAGCGCGCCGGTTACCGGATCGTCACGCTCAATCGGCCGCAGCGGCTCAACGCCTTCAACGAAGCGATGCACCACGCGCTCAAGAGCGCGCTCGACGAAGCGCAAGCCGACAGCGCGTGCCGCGCGCTGCTGCTGACCGGCGCCGGCCGCGCCTTCTGCACCGGGCAGGACCTCTCCGACCGGCTGGCGAAGGCCGACTTCAGCCCCGATCTCGGCGGCTCGCTTGGCGCCTTTTACAATCCGCTGGTGCGCAAGCTGCGCGCTTTGCCGTTTCCGGTGGTCGCGGCGGTCAATGGCGTCGCCGCCGGCGCCGGCTGCAATATCGCGCTCAATTGCGACATCGTGCTGGCGGCGCGCTCGGCAAACTTCGTGCAGATCTTCGCCAAGGTCGGCCTGCTGCCGGATTCGGGCGGCACCTGGCTGTTGCCGCGGCTGGTGGGCGCCGCGCGGGCGCGCGGGCTCGCGCTGCTGGCCGAGCCGTTGCCGGCCGACAAGGCCGAAGAGTGGGGCCTGATCTGGAAGGCGGTGGACGACGCCGCCCTGATGACGGAAGCGCAAAAGCTGTGCGAACATTTCGCCAGCGCGCCCACGCATGGGCTGTCGCTGATCAAGCGCGCGCTGCAACGCCGCCGAGACCAACACGTTCGACCAGCAGCTCGACCTCGAACGCGACCTGCAGCGCGAGGCGGGCTCCACGCCCGATTACGCCGAGGGCGTGCGCGCCTTCATGGAAAAGCGCGCGCCGAAATTCACCGGCCGCAAATAGCCGCCCCATTTCCGGCCTAAATCGGCGAAAATCCGACCTTATCTTCTAAGGAATCCGGCCCGCAAATCCGTTAGATTGGCGCGCAAGCGATTCGCTCCCACCGACTAAAACGGAAAGGCAGGTGGATGATGCGTCAGATCATCACGGTTGCGACCATGAAAGGCGGCAGCGGCAAGAGCACTTTGGCCAGCTGCCTCGCAGTGCATTGGCATTTGTGCGGCCGGCCCTCGACCATCATCGACGCCGACCCGCAGCGCTCGATCGCCCGGCTCGCCGCGCGCGAAAAGGCGCTCGGCGGCGTCACCGTGGTGGAGGACGCCTCGGAGAACGCCTGGAAGACGGCGCGCGACGTTGCCTCGACCGGTCCGGTCATCATCGACACACCGGGCTTTCGCTCGCTGGCGACGCTCGCCTGCATGGCGGCGGCCGATTTTCTTCTGGTTCCGGTCAAGGCCTCGCCGCTCGACATCGACCGCATGATCGATACCCTCAATTCCCTTCTGGAGGGCGACGAGGGTCAGCGGCGCTTCTTCCGCTGCGTCCTGACGCAGACGACGCGGGATTCGGTGATCGCCAAGCACATCCGCGCCGAACTGATCGAGAACGGCTTCCCCGTGCTGCAGAACGAGATGACCAACCGCGTCGCCTATGCGGAAGCTGCCCTTTGGGGCGCCACACCGAGCCTGATCGAGAAATCGGGCGCCGCCGCACGCGAGATCGCCGCCATCGCCGACGAGGTGGACGGCCTCATCGGTATGAGGCAAGCTGCGTAAGGCATGAACAAGAAAAATCTTCCCAAGGCCATCCGGCCCGAAGTCACCGCAGGAACCAACGCAGGAGGCGCCGCCCGTCAAGCCGGCGGCGCCGACCGGCGGCAGCGAGGCCAGTGCCACCGCCGCGCAAGCCCGCGCCGGCCATGGCAAAGCAAGCTGCTGCGCCCGAGACGGCCGAGGCCAAGGACCGCCGCGCCCGCGCAACCGCGGTCGTCAAGCGCCTGTCGTTGTGGTCGGGCGCCGCCGGGCTTATTCCGATCCCGCTCGTCGACCTGGCGGCCGTCGGCGGCGTGCAGATCGAGATGCTGCGCCGCATTTCAAAAATCTACGGCGTGCCCTTTTCCGAGAACAGCGGCAAAGCGCTCATCGCCGGCATTGCCGGCTCGATGATCCCGGCCAGCAGCGGGGTCGGCGCGACCAGCCTGATCAAGGGCATTCCTGGCATTGGCACTGCGGTCAGCCTGCTGACGATGCCGACGCTGTCGATCGGCGCCACTTACGCAATCGGCATGGCCTTCATCCAGCACTTTGCGACCGGCGGGACGCTGCTCGACTTCAATCCGCCGGACTACCGCGAATTCCTCAAGGCCGAGACCGGCAAAGGCCGCTCCGGCGCCGCGCAAAGCGTCTGACGCGAAGCGATTACTGCCGGGCGCCCGTCTTGGCGGCCTTCTCCTCATCCCACCACCACAGCGTCGGGAACGCCGCCAAGCCGTATTTCGGCAACTTTTGTGGCCGGCCGAAACGGTTCCAGCGCGCGGTGCGGATTTTGCCGTAGGCCCATTGCGGCACGACGTAGTGGTTCCACAACAGGACGCGGTCGAGCGCGCGGGCTGAGGCGACGAGCTCCTCTTCGCTCTTGGCCAAGACGACCTTCTCGATCATGGCGTCGACCGCCGGGTTCTTGATGCCGATCACGTTTTCGGCGCCGGGCTCGCCGGCCGCCTGCGAGCCGAAGAAGCCGCGCAGCTCGTTGCCGGGCAGCAGCGATTCACCCCAGGCATAAACGATGATGTCGAAGTCCCAGCCGCGCAGGCGGTTTTCATACTGCGCTTCATCGACCGTGCGCACCGACACCGTGATGCCGAGCTTTTCGAGCGCGGGCTTGTAATAGAGGAAGATGCGCTCGAACAGCGGCGCATTGGCGAGCAGTTCGATGGTGAAGGGCTCGCTGGTCTTGGCGTTGACGAGCTGCTGGTTCTGGATCTCGTAACCGGCCTCGCGGAAAAGCTTGAGCGCCTCGCGCTGATTGCTGCGCGCATCGCCGCTTGCCGGATTGGTATAGGGCTTCTTGAACAGGTCGGCGGGGACCTGGTCGCGCACCGTTTCCAGCAAGGCGAGCTCGCGGCCCATGCGGCACCCCGGTGGCCGCCAGTTCGGTGCCTTCGAAATAGCTGGCGATGCGTTTGTATTGCCCGAAGAACAGCTGCTTGTTCAGCTCGGTAAAATCGAAGGCATAATTGAAGGCGAGCCGCACCCGCGGGTCCTTGAACTTGTCGCGCCGGATGTTGAAGGCGAAGGCCTGCATGATCCCGATATTGGCGATCGGGAATTCCTCGAGGATGACGCGGCCATCCTTGGCCGCCGGGAAATCGTAGGCGGTGGCCCAGTTCTTGGCGCTGTTCTCGGTGCGCCAGTCGACCGTGTTGGCCTTGAAGGCCTCGATGGCGACGGTCGCGTCGCGGAAATATTCGAAGCGCAACTCGTCGAAATTATCGCGCCCGGCATTGACGTTGAGCTTCCCGCCCCAATAGTCCTTGACGCGTTCGTAGACGATGTTGTGGCCGGGCGACAACTCCTTGATGCGGTAGGGACCGCTGCCGAGCGGGGGCTCGAGCGTGGTTTCGCCGATGCTGCGTTTCTTGCCGTCCTTGTCGGTGCCCTCCCACCAGTGCTTCGGCAGGACGGTCAACTGCCCGACGACTTGCGGCAGTTCGCGGTTGCCGGTCCCCTCGAACGTGAATTTGACCTCGCGCTCGCCGGCTTTTTCGGCCTTGAGGACGCGGCGATAGCTGGCGCCGGCCTGCGGGCTGGTTTTCTTGAACGCCTCGAACGAGAAGATCACGTCCTCGGGCGTCACCGGCTTGCCGTCGTTCCATTTCGCCTCGGCGCGCAATTTATAGGTGGCGGAGGAGAAATCGTCCGGATAGCTGACGGATTCAGCAAGCAGCCCGTACACGCTCGCGACTTCATCGAGCGACGACACAAACAGCGTGTCGTGCAGCAGGTCGACGCCTTGCGCGAGCGCGCCTTTGACGCCGGCGACCACCATATTGAGATTATCGAAGCCGCCGAGCGCGATCTGCGATGCGGTGCCGCCCTTCGGGGCCTTCGCATTGACGTAGTCGAATTGCTTGAAGCCGGCGGGATATTTCAGCTCGCCGAATTTCGACACGCCGTGCCGCCAGGCCGCCTCCGCCTGGGCGGGGCTGATCCAGGCCGGCAGCGCGAACTTGCGCGCGGCCAGCAGGACGGCGGCGGACGTGAGCAGCGAACGGCGATTCATCTGAGGCCCCAATGACACTCGCAACCCGGAAAGGAGCGATGATAGCGCCGGCGCAGATTTATTTTTTTGACGGCGGTGGACCGGCGCGCACCGCGGCAAATTTGGCGTCCCCTCGTCTCGACTGAGGGTCACGCGCTGGCGCGCGCGACCGCCCCACTCGAGCTCAAGCCTAGCCCGATTATTTCCTTTTTACACCAGTGCGGACCGTGAAAATCCGCCGCACGTGCGGCACGTCGGCCGCGGCTTGCTCGCGCAGCCTCGCGAAAATCGACGGTGGTATTATGAATAATTCGGCGACACACGGCAGCGACCGCTGCGGGCGCATGGAACAAGCACGTCCAATAAAAATAAACGAGACGCCGGTGTTCCTCCGGCGCCTCGCTTTAGCTTCAGCGGGTCGGGGGTTACCCGACCAGCCTAGAAATCATCAGCCCGGGCAAACCGACAGGCCGGTGCAAGCACCGAGCGTGAAGCTGCCAGCCTTTTCCTTGCCGCCCGCCGCGACTTCCAGCGCTTCGTCGGAAACGTCGTAGGCGAGGATCTCTTCCTCAATCTGTTCGATCATGGTCTTCATGGCATTGATCCCTTTCGTTGGCCAACGGCGCTAGCAGTCAGCAGGCTTCAGGAGAAGAATCCGGAATAACGCCCCCCTCCCAGCGCCATAAGGCATCATCCGATGCGTACAGGGTAAAGTCAATAAGTCTGCCTATCGCCTGTGCAGGCTTATCTCCTTCATTTTCCGCCGCAAATCGTCTTTGATGCGGGTGAATCCTGTCCCCTATTGATACATTGCATGCACGACGCCTCTGTGACGCGTCAGGTGATGACATTGGTTGCCCACGAAATAAAATGACCGCGGCCCCGCGCAAAAATTGAGCGCCCGGGGCGGAGAAACGTCGGATGGATGCATATTACGAGCGCTTGATCCTTGGCGCCGCAACCATAGACGAACTTCTGTCCGACGACTTCGACGCTGTGCCAGGCAAACCAGGCGATGCCGATCTGGCGGCGCGGCGGCTTGAGGCCTGGTGCCGGTCCTCGGCCGGCGGCGACCGGTCACTGTTTGTCCGCCGCCTGGAGCGGGACGGATGGGCCATCGACCAGGTGCTGGCCAGATTTGCCGGCGCGCGCCGCAAGGCATCAGCAGCGCCGCCGGCATGGATCAGCGACGCGATCTGGATCGCGCAGGCGCTGCAAAAGCCCGCCAAACCGCATGGCGAGGGCGAGCCTTGCGCGTTCGAACAGCTCCTGCTGCCGGTGGCCGACGCGGCCGAGGCGCTGCTTTGGCCGACGATCGACCCGCGCGCGGCCGGACATCTGACCGCGTCCGCGCGCGACGGTTTGCGCCATAGCCTTCTCAAGCAACTGTCCGAGCTTTCCGCACCGGCCATTTACGAGCGCTTTGCCGCCGCGCGCAAAGCCGGCGGGACGGGCTACGATCAATTCGTCGCCGACATGAAAGCCGGCGGGGTCCTGCGCCTCTTCGAAGACAGGCCGGTGCTGCTGCGGCTGATGGCGACGATCGTGCGCCAGTGGATCGAGACCACGCGGGAATTCGTGCTGCGGCTCGACGCCGATCTGGCGGCGATCCGTCGCGATATCCTTCATGCCGGCGGCGAAGCCCGCGTCGCCAAGATCGAAGGCGACCTTTCCGATCCGCACAATAACGGCCGCTCGGTGCGGATCGTGCGCTTCGAGGACGGCGCGCGCGTCGTCTACAAGCCGAAGGATCTGCGGGTCGACATTGCCTGGTGCGGCTTGATCGAGCGGCTCAACGGCGCGGGCGCGCCGATCGCGCTCAAGGCGGTGCGCGCGATCGCGCGCGACGGCTACGGCTGGACCGAATTCATCGATCACGTGGGCACCGACCAGGCGGGCTGCGAGCGCTTTTTCCGGCGCGCCGGCGCCTGGCTTGCGCTCTTTCACTGCTTCGCGGCAAGCGACATGCACCAGGAGAACATGATCGCCGCCGGCGATCATCCGCTGCCGATCGATCTGGAGACGATCCTGCAGGCGCCCGCCGTGGAGCATGACGTCGCCGCGCCCGAGGACCAGGCGTTCGACGCCGCTGCCGACATCCTCGCCAATTCGGTGATGATGGTCGGGCTGCTGCCGGCCTATGGACGGGGCCCCGACAACAAGGTGTTCGCGATCGGCGGAATGACCGCGGACTGGAATTCCAAAATAAAAATCACCTGGGACAACATCAATTCCGACGCGATGCGGCCGGCGAAAACGACGGTGACGGCCGACGCCAATCCGAACCTGCCGCATGTCGATGGCCGCTACGCCAAGTTCAACGATCACATCGGCGGCTTCATCGCGGGCTTCGAGGACACGCGAAATTCCTGCTGCGCCAGAAGGGCGCGCTGTTCGACGGCTTTGCCGGCGCAGCCGTGCGCCGGGTCATCCGGCCCACGCGATTCTACTCCATGCTCCTCATGCGCCTGCGGAACTATCGCAGCATGGACGATGGCGTGACGTGGTCGGCGCAAGCCGACTTCATCGCGCGGCTGGCGGATTGGGACAACACGGGCGATCCGCTTTGGCCGGCGCAGCGCGCCGAACGATCGGCGCTGCTCGCGCTCAACGTGCCGCACTTCGTGTCGCCGAGCGACGGCAACGCAATCCACGATGCGGAAGGCTTCTCGCTGCCGACCAAGTCGGATTCGGGCTTGCAGCGCGCGCGCGCGCGCGTCGCCGGCCTCGATGAACAGGAGATTGCCTGGCAGATCGAAGTCATCAGGGAAAACATGGGCGTTGCAGCAGCAGCGCCGAGCATCGCGCCGAAACTGCCCTCGCCCGTCGGACACTGCCACCCCGGGCAAGGAATTTTTCATCGCGGAAGCCGATCGAATTGCCGAAGAGGTTGCTCGCCATGCCATTCGGCGCGGCCTGAGCGCAGCCTGGATCGGCCTCGATTGGCTGGGGGACGCCGGGCACTACCAGCTCGTATGTCTTGGTCCCGATCTCTACAACGGCAACGCGGGCATCGCGCTCTTTTTCGCCGCGCATGCGGCGGTCACCGGGACACAACGTTCCGGTGAGCTGGCGCTCGCCGCCGTCGCGCGCCTGCGCAAGACCTTGAAAAGCCGGACCGCGGCCCGCATGGCGCGCTCGCTCGGCATTGGCGGCGCCACGGGCTTGGGCTCGATCGTCTATGCGCTCACCGCGATGGCGAAAATCCTGCAGGACGACGGCCTGCTGGCGGACGCACACGCCGCGGCCGGATTGTTCACCGACGACTTGATTGCCGCCGATAAACAGCTCGACGTCATCAGCGGCAGCGCCGGCGCCATTCTCGGCCTGCTGCGGCTTTATCGCGACAGCCAATCCGCCGACGTGCTCAAGCGCGCGGTGACATGCGGCGACCACCTGCTGGCGCAAAGCCGGCTCGGGCCGGACGGGCGCCGAAGCTGGGTCGGACAAGGGCTCGGCCCGCACCCGCTTAACGGCATGTCGCACGGCGCGGCCGGTTTTGCCTATGCGCTTGCCTCCCTGGCCGCGGCGAGCGGGCGCGACGCCTTCGCGCAGGCCGCCGCGGAATGCATCGCGTTCGAAGATTCCAGTTACGACGCCGGGCGCAAGAATTGGCCGGACCTGCGCGGCAGCGCGCCGGCTTGGCCGTGCCAGTGGTGTCACGGCGCGCCCGGCATCGGCTTAGCGCGCCTCGCCACCCGCCAACGCGGAGCCATGGACGCCACGATGCTGGCTGCCGACATCGGCAATGCGGTGGAGGGCGTGACGCGCGGCTGGCCGGGCGTCGTCGATACGCTCTGCTGCGGCACGCTCGGCAGCGTCGAGTTCCTGTGCGAGGCGGGCGACGCGCTCGGGCGCGGCGATCTTGGCGCGCTCGCGGCTCGGCAATTGATGGCGGTTCTGCAGAGCGCGGCGGCGAGCGGCGATTACCGCTGGAACAGCGGAAAACGGCAGTTCAACGTGGGTTTGTTTCGCGGCCTCGCCGGCGTCGGCTACACGGCGCTGCGGCAGGTCGATCGCGCGCTGCCCAATGTGCTGATCTGGGAATAGCCGGCTACGGACAGGTCGCGGTGACGAGCGCCTTGAACATATCGAAGGCCTGCACCCGCACGTGACACGTCGTCGATGCGTCAACGGCGACCTCGATGACGTCGCCACTGGCGACCATCTGTTGCTTGCCGTTGATGTTGATGGTGATGCCTTGATTGGTGGGCGAGCCGACCAATCCGACGGTCAAACGCCCGTTCGCGACAATCAGCGACTGATTGGCGGCGATTTGATAGGTGTCCTTGGATGGCATGAGTTCGTTCAACGTCGCCGCCAGCCTTGCCGCCGTGGCTTGCAGGCTGAGCACCTTGGCTTTTTGCAGGGTGGTTTGGTCCGTGAACTTCTGGCTTTCCGTCTGCAGCTGCAGGATCAACTGCTTTGCGTTTGCCAAGTCGCGGAACGCCATTTGCAGGCCGATGACATAGGCCCCAACGATGGCGGCCAGGACCAGGACGATGGTCAGCAGACCGCGCCGGCGCGTCGTGAACCAGCCGACCAGTGCGGACTTTGGTTGGGGCCGGCGGTTTGATTGCGTCGTGTCGGTCACGTTGGGATTCCTTGCCGAAGACTTGCCATAAGACTTGCCATGGCGCTGGGCCGGCCTCGTCCGTTACTGTTTCGGTTGGGCTCCGCTGCCGTTACTGGTCGCCGATTTGGTCGGGCTCAGGCTTTCCCGCATGCGGGACAGGATGCCTTCGATATCGGAGAGATCGAGCGGAATATATGAGGCTGGCGGCTTCTGCGTCGTCGCCGTGCCAGCCGCCGAATTGACGTCCGGCGGAGTATACGGAGGCGCCTCCGATGTCTTTCCGGTGCCGGGCGCCGCGGGCGTTCCCGCCGGCGCGCTGCCGCCGGTCGCCGGCGCACGCGGACCGGGTGCGGCCGGATTGTCGACGTTGCCGAGAATAATCGGCAGGCCGTCTTTGCCGCCGCCGATGACGACGATTTTCGAGTTCGGGGACTGCGCGAGCGCGAGCGTTGCCTCGATGCCGCGCCAGCGCAAATACGAATCCGAAATCCCCTGGCTGACCGTCTTCTGGAACGCCGCGATGCCGTTCGCCTCGACCTGCTTGCGTTTGGCCTCTTCGACTTCGCGCTCCACGCGGTATTTGAATTCCTGGATTTGGTAGAACTGTTCGGTTTGCCGATTGATGGCGGCAACGATCGCCGGCGGCAATTCGATGCTCAGCACCGGCGTGTCGAGAATCTGGATCGAGTTCTGCAGGAAGTCGTTGTAGTGCCTCGGGTCCGGCTGCTCCATCGCCGACGGTTGCACCAAGGTATTGAGATGGCCGCCCAGGCTGTCTTGCGAACTGTTGCGGATCTTGTCCTGGATGGCCTCGCGCGAGGTGTAGACCTGCTGCGCGGTGTACTCGGCAATGACTTGCCGCGTCTGGCTGCCGATTTCAGGACCCACGACCGACTCTAAATACTGCGGGCCGATAAATTTATGCAGCACGCCGATCGAATTATGGACCAGCTGGTAGCGGATGCTGACCTGAACGGCGACGTTCACGCCGTCCTTTGAAATCGCGTTGTATGTCTGCGACGTGGACTGCAGCCGCAGGTTATAGAGATACAGCTTGTCCCAGGGCCAGATGATGTGCAGGCCTTCGTCTCTCAGCTCGCGCGGATCGAGGATCGTGCCGCGGCCGACGAAGCACCAGCAGTAGAGATCGTAGCCGTTGAACCGCTTCCACAGCACGCCGACCTGGCCGCTCGGAACGGTGATCACCACGTAAGGAAAAAGGATGGTGGCGGCGAGCATCGACACCAGCAAGGCGACGGAAAAGCTCGGCAGGTGACGGCCGATAAAGCGCCAATATCCGCGCTTTGGCGGCGGCGGCACTTCGTCGAGGAACTCTGAATACGTGGCCATCTAACCTTCCCTACAGGGCGTTGCCGCCCGCCTCAACTTATCGAACGCTGGTCTACAATACGGCCTTCGTCCATCTTAATACGGCGCGCGGGCAAGTGTAGCTCGTCGAGATAGCGGTCATCGTGGGTAATCACCACGACGGTGGTGCCGGCGCGCATCAGTTCGGGCAGCAGTTCGTCGTAGAATTTGCGCCGGAATTCGGGGTCTTGCTCGGCGGTCCATTCGTCCAGCAGCAGGATCGGGCGCTTCTCGAGCAGGCTGACGATCAGCGCCAGCCGCCGGCGCTGGCCGCCCGACAGATCGAGCGTGCGAAACTCGCCGTTCGAAACGCCGGTCTTGTCCTCCAAGCGGAACTGGGTGAGCAGGCGGTTGATTTCGCCCGCGTCCGCGTCGGGGATGCCGTACAGGCGCTTGAACAGGTGGTAATCGAAGAAGATTCCCGAGATCAGCCCGCGATAGGCGTCGCGCGTATGGTCGTTGATGCGCATGCCGTCGAGCGTGACTTCGCCGGAGTCGGGCGGATAGAGCCCCGAGAGCACCCGCAGGAACGTCGATTTTCCCGAGCCGTTGCCGCCGGTGATGAACACCAGCTCGCCCGCGCGCAGATCGAAATCGATCGGCCCGATAGAGAACGTGGTCGCGGAAAATTTGTCGGTGTAGCGGAACCTGATGTCGCGCATTTCGATGTGGTCGAAACGCTTCGGTATCGTGACTTCGGCTGCTTCCTCGGTCGAAACCAGTCCCTGCAGCGCGGCGTCCAACTGCTCCATCCGATCCGCCGCGGCATTGGCGTTCATCAAGATCGGGATTGCCTGCACCAGACCGAACACCGCCCCGACCACATACAAGAGAGCGGTCGTTACCTTGGTGATGGAGGCGCCGGCGCCCAGCGCCGCGCTGAACTGCGGCGCCACGAACACGACGGCGCCGAGCAGGATGTACATATAGCTCTGCGCCGACACGATCTGCTTGAAGGTCTCGGCCTGGGCATGGATCTTGATATTGGCGGCGGCGCGCGAGACGTCGAAGGCGTCGTCGTAAAGCGCTTTGCTGCGGTCGGCGTTGAGCCTGACCTCCTTGAAGCCGTCCAGAAAGTCGCCGACGCGATCGAACAGCCGGCGCTCCTGCTCCGCAGCCTTGGTCCGCTCCTCGGTCAGGCGGCGGCTGCGGAAATGGAATAAGGTCCCCGTAAAGGTGACGATGATCACGCTCAGCGCGAATGCCGCGAACGACAGATAGGCGACGTAAATCGCCACGAAGAAAATGAGCACCGGCGCCTGGATCGAAAAGCTGAGCATATTGCTCGCCTGCGTCAGCACCGCGGCGTCGCTGGTGATGGCGGAAAAGATGCGCGCGCGCCCGATCTTTTCGACCGAAAGCAGCTCGGAGCGCCGCACGTGATCCAACAGGCGCACGCGAATCCGGTGAATGATGGCTTCGATCTCGGCGGTGATCGTGGTGGTGACGTAGACTTGCGTCTTGATGAAAAGAACAAGCGCCAGCACGAAGATCGTCAGCGCCCAAAGGCTGGCTTTCTGGCCTTGATCGGCGTTTGCCGCGCCGGTGTTGATGGCGGCGAGGATGGCGGCGTTGCTCACGCCACCCAGCGCGGACATGAACACCACCTTGCGCAGGGAGGTGTGCATGTCCTTGGTAACGAGCTGGATGAAGGACATTGGTGTTACGCCGCCCCGACTACAGACCCATACGGCGTCGCCGCTGGCTTGAGCGAGGATACGCTGGCCACGCCCGAGAGAACAACAGTTCTAGGTTCGGCGATGCCATTCCATGCGGCGCGACGGGCCGGTCAGCAACAGGATGGGCAGGACCACCAACGGTGTGGTCACAATGGCGAGCAGGAATGTCCCGAAGAAACCCATGCGGCGATCAATGCCGCAAAGCCCCGTGAGAGCGCAGAATGTGAGGTAGACGATGGATTCGAGCATGCGGCTCGTCTCGTCGGTCTATTGCTGTCGTGCTTTCGGGGAGCGGAACCGCTCCCCGACCGGTTCGCCTCGGCCCTTGACGATCAAGAGCTGGCCGCCGCCGCCCCTGAGCCGCCGCCGGAGGTCGAGCGCGAGTCCCACATTTCTTTCTGTTTCCTGACGAACTCGCGATAATCCGGCGCATTGAAATCGAGCAGCGTGCCGCCCGTTTCAAAATGTTGGATGAAGGCCTTGCCGATCGCATAGGTCGCGCCCGCCGAAAGCGCCGGCAGCACAAATCCGGCGGTAATCGTTCCAAGCACCGGCACGAACTTCATCGTGCTGGCGGCGCCGATGCCGCTGCTGGTCGGAATCATCGTCCCGGCCAGGCTCGCGATCATGGCTTTGCCGCTATTGTCCGAGAACGGCACGCCGTAGATCTGTGACAGACGGCGCAGCATCTGGATCTGAAGACCGCCGATCGCAAGGACATCGACAATCGGCATCGGGATAAAGCCGGCGACGCCGGACCAAACCGCGAAGCGATCGACGAGCTTGCCGGCAAATTCTCGGCGTTCCTCGGGAGTCATCTCCACTCCCGGCTTTCAGAGCTCGCAGACGCCGTCGATTTCGTTGCCATAGCGGATCCTTTCCCGTCACCCGGATGGGCTCTACCGCGCGATCGCGCTGGCGCGAAGTTGTCGGCCGGCGCAATCCGCGTGAGCACTATAAGACGCTAAAAGCCTAACATGAGGGGGTGGCCCTGCCAAGCGCCGGGCCGCGCGCCGCAATTTTTGCGGTGGGCGGCGGCGGCGCCGGCGCGGCCGGCGGACCTTGGCGCGGTTGCGTTGTGGCTCGGCGGCGACCGTGCCATGATTGAACCGATTTTATAGAAGGCTTTTCCACTTCCGGAGGCGGACGATGCGACCAAATGGATCACGCGATGCCGGTCCTGCGGCACGCCGCGCCTGGAAATCCCCGACGCTCACCGTCGTGGCCATGCGCGCCGAGGCCAAGTCGCCCGGCGCGGCGCAATCGGCGCAGCCGCAGCCGCCCGCGGCACCCGCCAGCAAGCTCGGCTTTGCCTTCGAGATGGCGTTTCCCCTCTCCGCCCGTTTTGATTAGACGCGGCGCGACCGCATCCGATAGCGTCGTGCGAGTAAACCCGGGTGGCCTGCGATGAAAGTTGCGGCGATGCGGCGCGTCTATCTGCGTGAAGCCGCCGTCATGCTCGTATTGGCGCGGCTCGCGGTGCGCTTTGTGCCACCCGCCCGCCTGTTCGCCTGGGCCGACCGCTCGCCCCGCCGCGTCCGCCGTTTCGCGGCCGATGAAGCGGACTGGGTTTCGTGGGCGATCGAGGACCTCGGCGGCAGACCCTGGATGAATGCGCCAAGTTTGCCGCGCGCGCTGGCCGCGCACGCCATGCTGCGCCGGCGCGGCATCGCCAGCCGGCTTTGCCTCGGCGTTGCCCGTGACGGCGGCGAGCTCGCGACCCATGCCTGGGTCGAGATCGGCAAGGACAAGATCGTCGGCGGCGCCGGGGCCGAGCGCTTCACGCGCCTGGCCGCGTTCGGCCAAGTTCGGCCAAGTACCGCGATGAGAGTCCCATGAGCGGAATCGCCGGACTATTGCGCTTCGACGGCCGCCCGGTGACCCGGCACGAACTCGAACGCGCCGCCAATGCGCTGCGCCAATACGGCCCCGACCGCTCCGAGATCATGGCCAGCGGCAGCATCGGCCTTGTCCATGTGCTGATGCGCATGACGCCGGAGGACCGTTTCGACCGCCAGCCGCTGCGCGGCGCCAGCGGCGCGCTGATCACGGCGGATCTCCGGCTCGACAATCGCGACGACATCCTCGCCCGCATCGGCATTGCGCGCCATGACGCGGCGCAATGGCCGGACGCGCGCGTGCTGCTGGCCGCTTGGGAAAAGCTCGGCGACGACATCTGGCCGATGCTGCACGGGCCCTTCGCCGCCGCCATCTGGCAGCCGCGCAGCCGCACGTTGACGCTGGCGCGCGACCAGCTCGGCCTCAACGTGGTGATGTGGCACCGGAGCGATCAATTTTTCGCCTTCGCCACCATGCCGAACGGCCTGTTCGCGCTCGCCGACGTGCCGCGCGAGTTGAGCGAAGAGAAATTCGCCGATTTCCTCGTGCTCAATCACGCCGACCACGAGACCACCATCTACCGCAACGTGTTTCGCGTTGCGCCGGCGCACGTCCTGCACGTCAAGCCCGATGGTTCGATCAGCCAGCGCCGCTACTGGTCGCCGGCCGATATCAAACCGGTCCGGCTGCCGTCCGATGACGCCTACGCGGAGGGCTTGCGCGACGCTCTCGACCGCGCGGTGCGCCGGCAGATGCGCAGCGCCCATCCGATCGGCAGCCTGCTCAGCGGCGGGCTCGATTCATCGTCGGTCTCGGTGCTGGCCGCGCGCGCGCTCGCCGAAAAGAACGAACGGCTCGCCGCCTTCACCGGCGTGCCGCGCCGCGGTTTCGACGGCATCGTGCCGAACGGCGCCTACGCCGACGAAACGCCTTATGTCGACGCGATTCAAAAAGCGGCGCCCACGATCGACGTGAACTATGTCCGCAACGACGAATATAATGACTTCGGCGAGCTGGACCGTTTTTTCATTGCGCTGGACGGCCCGGTGCGCAATCCGACCAATCTCGGCTGGGTCCTGGGCGTGCTGCGATTGGCGCGCGCGCAAGGCCGCCGCGTCTTGCTCGGCGGGCTTTACGGCAACAGCACCATCAGCTGGAACGGCTGGTCGCAGGCGGCCGGCCACCTCAAGCGCGGGCGGCTGCTCACGGCGGCGCGCCAGTGGCACCATTTTTATCGCCGCACGCCTTATTCGCGCTGGGTGGCGATGCGCAAGCTCTTGATCGAGCCGCTGGCGCCGCGGCATCTCGGCGATTGGGCCGAACGCCGCCGCCACCCCAACCGCGTCGCGCCATGGCATGACCACGCCGCCATCCGCCCCGATTTCGCCGCCGCGATCGGCGTCGACGCCCGCGCCAAAAAAGCCGGACATGATTTTCTCTATCGCATGCGGCCGGACGAACGCCTGCGCGGCTTGGCGCAGATCGATTATGCCGGCGACTGGCACGCGGCCGAGAAGGCCGTCACCGGCGTCGAGGTGCGCGACCCGACCGCCGACATGGATGTGCTCTGCTACTGCTTCGGCGTTCCGCCCGAGCAATATCTCGCCGAAGGCATCGACCGCTCGCTCATCCGCCGCGCCATGTGGGGGCTGTTGCCCGACGCCGTGCTGACCAATCGCCTGAGCGGCCTGCAGGCGGCGGACTGGTACGAGAAGCTCGAGGGTCAGCGCGGCGAGCTCGCGCGCCAGCTCGCCGAGCTTGCGGAGTCGCCGCTGGTCTGCCGGATCATCGATCTGCTGCGGCTCGAAAAGGCGATCAAGACTTGGCCCGACCGGCGGCTGGCATACGAAAGAAGTTTTCCAGGAATATAACCTGGCGCTCACGCGCGGGCTGGCCGGCGGCCGCTTCCTGCGCTGGTTTGAGCAGGCCAACTAATCGCTTTCACGCAATCCATGATACCATAACCGCAAAGCGCGCGGAGCCGCGCCGATTGCCCGGAGGGGGTAATGAATAGCGCAATTTTCGATATCGTCGATGTGCTGGACCGCATCGTGGAGCGCGCAGCGCAGAACCTCACGATCGAAAAGCTTCTGATCCAGCTTCACCTGGATCCCACCAATATTACCTTCGACGTCATTTTCCAGCGGCTGCTCGAGGTCGCGCTGGCCAATATCAATATCGCGAACTTCTGCGCGCTGCTCGGCGCGGCTTTCTATGCCGGCACGTTTCTGATGCCGACGATGGTGCGCTTGCGCGTGTTCGGCATCCTGAGCGCGGTGTTCTTCATGGCCTATGGCCTCTTGGCGACCGCGATCCCGACCTTCTTGATGTATCTGCTGTTGCTGCCGATCAACAGCTTCCGGCTTTTCCAGATCGTCAAGCTGGTCAAGAAGGCGCGCATCGCGGCGCAAGGCGATCTGTCGATCGACTGGCTCAAGCCGTTCATGGATACCCGCAACTACAAGAAAGGCGACGTGCTGTTTATCAAGGGCCAAAAAGCCGATGAGATGTTCCTCATCACCACCGGAAAATTCCTGGTGAAGGAAATCGGCGTCGAGCTGCTGCCGGGACGGCTGATGGGCGAGCTCGGCTTCGTCACGCCCAACAACAAGCGCACGCAGACGGTCGAATGCATCGAAGACGGCGCGGTGATGACCATCACCTACGACCGCCTGCTCGAGGTCTATTTCGATAATCCGGACTTCGGCTATTTCTTCCTGCGCCTGTCGAGCGACCGCCTGCTGCAGAACATGGCGCGCATGGAAGCGACCATCGAAGATTACAAACTCAAGCTGCAGGCGGCGACCGCGGCGAACCCCGGAAAACCCGCCTAGCGCGCGCTCAGAGACCGTGGTCGCGAATGATCTTCAAGTGCACGACGAGCACGTGCCAGATGAACAGGATAACGATCGCGCCCACGGTCGCGCCGATAAATCCGGCGCCTTGATGGGGCATGTACAGTCCCATCTCATGGCCGATAAAGGTGGCGAGGAATGCCCCGGCGACGCCGAGCACGATGGTGAGAACAAACCCATGTGGCGTGTTCGGCCCGGGCATCAGCAAGCGCGCAATGGTCCCGGCGACAAAGCCGATGAATATGATCCAGAGCAGGACAGGCATTGCCGGCACCTTTGAGTCGCTAGAAATGATTGTACGGCTCATCAAAAAGGCGCGTCAACATCGGCGCCGGCGTGAGCCGGGAACGGGTCATTGATAGGGAATTTGATAGATCGTCACCTTGTCGGCGACGCCGCGCAAAGTCGCGTCGCGCGCGGCCGGCGTAAGCTTCGATACCTCCAGCATCTTGGCGACCTGCGGATTCTCCATCACCGGCCTGGTCACCAGGATCGCTTGCGAGTCGGCAAGGCCCTGCACCCGCGCCGCGATATTGACGGTCTGACCGAAATAATCGAGCCGGTCGTTGAGCGTGACCGCGAGACACGGACCTTCGTGAATGCCGATTTTGATCAGCAGGTCGTTCTTGATGCTGCGCACCGATTCATGCATGCGCAGCGCGGCGGCGAGCGCGCGGTCCGGCGTCGCGAACGTCGCCATCACCGCGTCGCCGATGGTCTTGACCACCGCGCCCGCTTCGGCGGCGACGATCTCGTTGAGCGCGCGGAAATGCGCGCGCACCAGGTCGTAGGCGACGAGATCGCCGACGCGGTCGTAAAGCTCGGTCGATCCCTTCAGGTCGGTGAACAGAAACGTCAGGCTCGTCAGCTTAAGGCCCTGATCGACGTCGAGCGTGTCGGTGCGATAGATGTCGCGGAAGATCTGATTGGTCAAAAGCCGCTTGGCGGTCAGGAACGGCTTTCGCCTGCCCATCATCTCGTGCAGCGTATCGCCGGCGATCCAAACCGAGGGCAGCGTACGCGCGTCGGTGCGATTTTCGAGCGCGAGCCGCAGCGGTCCCGGCCGCATCTCGGTGGTGATGGTCTTTGCCTGCACCTTGTCGAAGATCAGCGAGAGATTCTGCCGCTCCTTGGTGGGCTCGCCTTTCACGTCGATGAAATGGGCGGCATGCGTGACCGGCTCGAACACGATCAGGAACTGCTCCGGCATTTGCAGCGACATCTGCGCCTTTTGTCCCGCCGGCAGTTCGATCGAATCGATCGTGACGTCTTCCATGAGCGCCTCGAACCCGTCTTCCGGAAGATCGATGCCGGAGCTCCAAAATATTTGCCGATAATATTCCCAAACCGGAAGCGAATGCGGATCGTGCGCCGGGATGCGGCGCACGCGCGGATTGACCGTGAAAGCGACCTCGACCATTTCGTCGAGCGTCGGCTCATAGCCGGAGGCGCAGAGCGCGCAGTCATATGCCTCCTTGTGCACGGATTTGAGCGTGCTGGTGACGTCCAGCACGCCGCCGCAACCGGGGCACAGCACGTTCCAGGTCAATTCGAACAGCCCGAGCCGCGCGGCATGCAGAAAGCCGCCGATCGCCTTTTCCTCGTCGAGCCCGCGCTTGGCCGCAAACGACGCCACGTTGACGCGGCACAATTCGCGGTCGCTGCCGTCCGCGATCAGGTCCTCGATTGCGGCGACAACCTGCGGGTCGGCCGAATTGCGAAGGGATTCAAAAAGAGGCTTGGTGTCGGTCACGACATGGAATCTAGGCCAAATCCAACAAAATAAAAGGTGCGGCGAGACAGCTAACGCAGGTGGCAGGCCACCATCTGCCCCGGCTTTACCTCGCGCAATACTGGCACCTCGACCCGGCAGCGCTCGACGGCATAGGGACAGCGGGTGTGGAAGTGGCAGCCGGGCGGCGGATTGATCGGGCTCGGCACGTCGCCTTGCAGCACGCGCTTTGGGCGCTTGACGCGCGGATCCGGCACCGGCACCGCCAGCAACAGCTGCTCGGTATAAGGATGCAGCGCGCGCGTGAACAGCGTGTGCTTGTCGGTGTATTCGACGATGCGGCCGAGATACATGACGGCGATGTGGTGGCTGATGTGCTCGACCACCGCGAGATTGTGCGAGATGAACAGGTAGGCGAGCCCGAGCTCGCGCTGCAAATCCATCATCAGATTGAGCACCTGCGCCTGGATCGACACGTCGAGCGCGGACACCGGCTCGTCGCCGACGATCAATTTCGGCTGCAGCGCGAGCGCGCGCGCAATGCCGATGCGCTGGCGCTGGCCGCCGGAGAACTGGTGCGGGTAATTGTTCATCAGCGCGCGGCGCAGGCCCACGCGCTCGAACAGCGCCGCGACCTTCTCCTTGACCGCCGCGCCGTGGGCGACGCCGTGCACGCGCAACGGCTCGGCCACGATATCGCCGGCCGACATGCGCGGATCGAGCGAGGAGAACGGATCCTGGAAGATGATCTGCATTTGCCGGCGGTAGGGCCGCAATTCCGCTTTGCTTAAATTCGTGATGTCGTTGCCGCCGATACGAATGCTGCCCGCCGTCGGATCGATCAGCCGCAACACCGTGCGCCCGACCGTCGATTTGCCGCAGCCGGATTCGCCGACCAGACCCAGCGTCTGGCCTGCGGCAATCGTGAAGCTCACGCCGTCGACCGCGAACACGGTGCCGCCGGCGCGTTGCAGCAGGCCCTTGCGAATGGGGAAATGCTTCTTGAGGTCGCGCACCTCGAGCACGGCGGCTTGCTCAGGCATTGCCGTCCCCATAGAGCTCGTGCGAGCGCCAGCAGGCGGCCCAATGGCCCGGCCGCTTTTCCTCATAGGCGGGATATTGCGCGCGGCAGCGATCCTCGGCATGCGCGCAGCGCGGCGCGAACACGCAGCCGGGCGGCAGATTGGTGAGCGCCGGAACGGTGCCGGGAATTTCCTGCAACCGCTCCACGGCATTCGAGACTTCGCCGCGCAGCGACGGCAGCCGCGGGATCGAGCCCATCAAGCCGTGCGTATAAGGATGCTGCGGCCGCGCAAACAGCTCCTCGACCGAGGCCTCCTCAACCTTGCGTCCGGCATACATCACGATGACGCGCTGCGCGGTCTCGGCCACCACGCCGAGGTCGTGGGTGATCAGGATCACCGCGGTGCCGAGCTTGTTTTGCAGGTCGAGGATGATGTCGAGGATCTGCGCCTGGATGGTGACGTCGAGCGCGGTGGTCGGCTCGTCGGCGATCAGCACTTTCGGATTGCAGGCGAGCGCCATGGCGATCATGGCGCGCTGGCGCATGCCGCCGGACAGCTGATGCGGATATTCCTGCGCGCGCTGCTCCGGCTCCGGGATGCGCGTCAGCCGCAGCATCTCGACCGCCTTGTCCCAGGCTTGCCGCCGGTTGACCTTCTCGTGCAGCAGCACCGCTTCGGCGATCTGGCTGCCGATGGTGAGCACCGGATTGAGCGAGGTCATCGGCTCCTGGAAGATCATCGCGATGTCTTTGCCGCGCACCGCGCGCATCGCCTCGTCGTCGAGCGCGAGCAAGTCGACGGCCGGCGAGCTTGACCGAGCCGCTGGCAATGCGGCCGGGCGGATCGGGCACCAGCCGCATCAGCGACAACGCGGTGATGCTCTTGCCGCAGCCGGATTCGCCGACGATCGCCAGCGTCTCGCGTGGCGCCAGCGTGAAGCTGACGCCGTCGACGGCTTTGACGGTGCCGTGGCGCAGATCGAAATAGGTGCGCAGATCAGTGACCGCGAGCAGCGGCTCCGCCGCCGCTGCCCCCTCCTCGCGCCTCTCAGCGACCATCGACATGATCAGTCGCGCAGCCGCGGATCGAGGATGTCGCGCAGCGCGTCCCCGAACAGATTGGTGCCGAACACGGCCAGGCTGATGGCGACACCCGGGAAGATCACCAGCCAGGGCGCGGTGCGGACATATTCGGCGGCCGATTCCGACAGCATGCGGCCCCAGGACGGATGCGGCTCCGGCACGCCGAGCCCGAGGAACGACAGCGAGGCCTCGGTGAGGATGGCGGCGCCGAGCTGCGCGGTGGCGATCACGATCAGCGGCGCGACCGTGTTCGGCAGCACGTGGCGCACGGCGATGCGGAATTCGCTCATGCCGACGGCGCGCGCCGCCTCCACGAAGGGCTGCTCGCGCAGCGCCAGCGTGTTGGAGCGGATGACGCGCGCGGTATAGGGAATGAGCGGAATGGCGATGGCGACGATGGTGTTGTCGAGCGCAGGGCCGAGCGCCGCCGCCATCACCAGCGCCAGCACCAGCAGCGGCACGGCTTGCAGCACATCGACGATGCGCTGGATCACCAGATCGACCCAGCCGCCGAGATAGCCGGAGGCAAGACCGAGGCTGACGCCAAAGACGGAGCCGAGCAGCGTCGAACCCAGGCCCACCGCGAGCGAGATGCGCGCGCCGTAGATGATGCGGCTGAAGATATCGCGGCCCATCTGATCGGTGCCGAGGGCGTGCCCGGTCCCGGGGTGCAACAATCGCGTCGCCGAATCGGTTGCGGTCGGACTGTAGGCCGTGATGAAGTCGGCAAAGACCGCGCAGAACACGAACACCACCATGATCGCCGCGCCGGCGAGCCCGAGCGGATGCGCGAGCAAATGATAGCGGATTTGCGACCAGACGCTGTCGGGGCGTTCGGCTTTTTCCGTCGTCACTGGGAGATCGATGATCGACATTCGGCCTAGCTCGCGTAGCGGATGCGCGGATCGAGCACCGCGTAGAGCAGATCGATCAGGAAATTGATCGACACCGCCACGATCGCGATGAACATCACCAGATTCTGCACGATCGGGTAGTCGCGCCAGCGGATCGCTTCGACCAGGAAGCGCGCGACGCCGGGAATATTGAACACCGTCTCGGTCACGATCAGCCCGCCCATCAGGAAGGCGGCCTCGATGCCGATCACGGTGACCACCGGCAGCATCGCGTTGCGCAGCGCGTGATGGTAGTTGACGGTCTGGTTGGAGGCGCCCTTGGCGCGCGCGGTGCGGATGTAATCCTGCCGCAGCACTTCCAGCATCGAGGAGCGCGTCAGCCGCATCACCAGCGCCGACGAGCGGAAGCCGACCGCCGCCGCAGGGATGGCAAACAACTCCAGCGAGTTCCAGAAGCCGACCGGCGGATTGGTATAGATCGGGATGGTGCCGAAATACGCCACGAACCCCATCAAGATCAACAGGCCGAGCCAGAAGGCCGGCACCGACAGTCCGCTCAAGCTCACGACGCGCAGCACATAGTCGATCGGGCTATTCTGCTTGACCGCGCTGATGACGCCGAGCGGCACGCCGAAGATGATGGCAAACGACAGCGCAAGGCCGGCGAGCTTGGCCGTGATCGGGATGCGCGGCAGGATTTCCTGGATTGCCGGCTTTTCCGAGACGTAGGAATAGCCGAGATCGCCGTGCGCCAGCCCGTTGACCCATTCCACGTATTGCACGGCGATCGGCCGATCGAGGCCGAGCTCTTTTTCCAGTTTCGCCTTCTCGGCAACGTCGATCATGCCGGCGGCATTGAACACGATGTCCGCGATATTGCCCGGCACCAGCCGCAGCATCACGAACACCAGCACGGAAATGCCGAACAGCGTCAGGAGCATCAGCAAGAAGCGCCTGATCAGATAGGTCCCCAGTCTCGCCTCCCATCGTTAAAGGGGAACGCGCGCCCTGCTCCCCACAGCCGGGCGCGCGTTTAAGTCAGCGGACGATTACTTGTCGAGCCAGACGTCGTCGTAACGGTAGCCGTTATAGGCGCTGTTGCTCATGACGGTGATGTTCTTGACGAAGGGCTTCCAGCACATGCCCGAGCGCGCATGCATCAGGATCGGACGCGCCACGTCCTCCTGCAGCTTCTTGTCGATGTCCCACACCATCTGCTTGCGCTTCTGGACATCGGTCTCGACCGATTGCTTGTCGAACAGCGCTTCCAGATCCTTGTTGCAGTAATGCGTGTAGTTGCGCTCGGAGCCGCAGGCATAGTTTTCGTAGAAGGCCTGGTCCGGATCGTCGATGCCGTTGCCGGTCAGGTTGAGGCCGACGGAGTAGTCGTTGCGCGCGACCTTGGCGAACCACTGGCTCGATTCCACCGGATCGAGCTCGGCGTCGATCCAAATGGTCTTGAGCTGGTCGATCAGCACCACGGCCGGATCGCGATAGGTGGCGAGGTTGCGCGTCGACACCTTGATCTTGAGCGGATTGCTCGCGCTGTAGCCGAGCTTGGTCATGATGGCGCGGGCCTGCTCGCGATCTTTGTTGACGTCGCCATAACCCGGGATGGACTTGAGCATGTCGGGCGGCATGCCCCACACGCCTTCCGGCCCCGGCAGCATCGTGCCGCCGGCGTCGGCCTGGCCCTGGAAGATGATGTCGATGAAGGCCTTGCGGTCGAGCGCCATCGCCATCGCTTTGCGCAGCTCGAGATTATTGAACGGCGGGTTCTCGCGATTGATGATGAGATTGGTGGACACGTTGATCGGCTTGATCTCGCAGATCGCGGTCGGGTCCTGCTTCTTGATGTCGGCGATCAGCGCCGCCGTCATTTCGGTCGGGAAGGTCATGTCGACCTTGCCGGCGACGAAGGCGAGCACCGCCGTCGCCCGGTTCGAGATGATGGTGTATTCGATGCCGTCGAGATACGGCAGGCCCTTCTTCCAGTAGTTCTCGTTTTTCGTCAGCTTGATCGATTCATTCTGCTTGAACTCGACGAATTTGAACGGGCCGGTGCCGATCGGATGCGTGCGCATCTGCGCCGCCGGCACGTGGCACGAATACATCGGCGTGTAGCCGGACGCGATCATCGCCAGCAGCGAGGGCTGCGGCCGCTTGAGATGCAGCGTCACCTCGAAGTCGCCATTGGTGGTGACCTCGGAGATATTGCTGAACAGATCCTTGCGCGGATTCTTGCGGAACTTGTCCTGACCTTTGCCCTGCAAGAGATCGAAGGTGCACTTCACGTCCTTGGCGGTGAACGGCACGCCGTCATGCCACTTCACGTCGTTGCGCAGCTTGAAGGTCAGCGCCGTGCCGGCCTTGTCCCAGGCCCAGCTGGTCGCCAGCTCCGGCCTGATCGTGTCCATGCTGTTCTGCGGAATGTGCTGATCGTAAAGCACCAGGTTGCTGTACAGACCCATGGCCGGCGCGTTGACCGAGAAGGTCGCCTCTTCGTGGATCGAGAGCGAGGGCGGCGTCTCGCGGTGATAGATGTGCAGGATGCCGCCGTGCTTGGGCTCGGCGGCCTGCGCGCTGGTGAAGCATGCAACGGCCAGAGCGGCCGCAGCGAGTGCGGTGAGCTTCGCAGTCATGAAAATCCTCCCAGAGTGTCGCGCGGTCGGCCATCTTGGCCGCCGGCGCTTATCGTTGTTTGGCGATCACGCTAGCCGGTGTGTTTTGCCCGATCAACCGGACAGAAGGGCCTATCTGCAACGCAGCAAAGCCTGCGCTTTGCCGTCAGCTTGCCAATGCCGCCGCTTGGCCCCACCATGGCCGCACCGAATGTGACGGCTTGGAACCGGGTAGCGTGACAGGCGAGAGCGACCATATCGTCGCCGAGGTGGCGGCGCGGATTTTTGCCGACCTCGCCGATCCCCAGACCATCAACCGGGCGAAGGACGGCGCAAAGGACGGCACAAAGGACGGCACTTGGAAGGCGCCGCTGTGGCGCGCTTTGACCGAGGCCGGGCTGCCGCTCGCCTGGGTTCCGGACAATTTGGGCGGCTCGGGCGCAAGCCTCGCCGACGGTTTTTCGGTTCTCGGCGCTGCCGGGCGCTTCGCCGCTGGCGGTGCCGCTGGCGGAGACCCTGATTGCCGGCTGGCTGCTGGCGCGCGCGGGACTGCAAGCGCCGGCAGGCGCCATGACCGTCGCCCCTGCCCGGCCGCTCGACCGCATCACACTCGGCAAAGATGGCACGCTCAGCGGCCGCGCGCTCGGCATTCCGTTCGCAACGGATACGCAGCACATCGCCGTGTTGGCCGACGACACCGTCGCGCTGGTCGCGACCAAAGATTGCCGGATTGACGATGGCCGCACGCCGGCCGGCGATGCGTCGAACGTCGTGACCTTCGAGCGCGTCAAGCCGCTGCGCAGCGCGCCGGCGCCGAAAGGCCTCGACCGCACATCGCTGATGCTGATGGGCGCGGCCGTGCGCAGCGTGCAGACCGCCGGCGCGCTCGAAGCGATCCTCTCGCTCAGCGTCGCCTACGCCAATGAGCGCGTCGCCTTCGAGCGGCCGATCGGAAAATTCCAGGCGGTGCAGCAGAATCTGGCGCGGCTCGCCGGCGAAGTGGCCGCCGCGCTCGCGGTCTCCGGCTCGGCCGCCGATACGCATCGCGCAAGGCGACGACGACGCGTTGTTCCTCGAAGCCGCCTCGGCCAAAATCCGCTGCGCCGAAGCCGCCACCGAAGGCGCGGCCATCGCGCATCAGGTGTTCGGCGCCATCGGCTTCACCAACGAACACATCTTGCATCGCTTCACGCTGCGCATGCTGGCCTGGCGCGACGACTTCGGCAACGAAAGCTGGTGGGCGGCCGAACTCGGCAAGCACGTCGCCAAGCGCGGCGCCGACGAATTCTGGCCGCTGGTGGCCTCGCGATGAGCGCGAATTTGCAATTCGACCAGATCCGCCTGCCGGCCGAATGCGAGACGCTGCGCAAGGATGTGCGCGCCTTCCTCGCCGACGAGATCGCCAAGGGCACCTTCGATCCGCACCGCCCCGGCCACGGCGACTCGCACGACCGCGCCTTCTCCAAGCGCGTCGGCGCCAAAGGCTGGATCGGCATGACCTGGCCGAAGAAATACGGCGGGCAAGAGCGCACGTTCCTCGAACGCTACGTGGTGACGGAAGAATTCCGCGTCGCCAACGCGCCGGTGCGGCTGCATTTCGTCGCCGACCGCCAGAGCGGGCCGATCCTGCTTAAATACGCGCCCGAGCACATCAAGGCCGACATTCTGCCGCGCATCTGCCGCGGCGAATTGTGCTTCGTCATCGGCATGAGCGAGCCGAATTCCGGCTCCGATCTGTTCGCCGCCAAGGCCAAGGCGACCAAGGTCGAGGGCGGCTGGCGCTTCAACGGCAGCAAGATCTGGACCAGCAACGCGCACGTCGCCGACTACATGCTCGGCCTGTTCCGCACCTCGCCGCCGACCAAGGAAAACCGCCGCCACGGCCTCACGCAGTTCCTGATCGACATGAAGACGCCCGGCATCACCGTCAATCCGATCTACCAGATGACCGGCCAGCACGACTTCAACGAAGTGGTGTTCGACGACGCGTTCATGCCCGACGATCACGTGCTGGGCGAGATCGACGGCGCCTGGAAGCAGGCGACCAGCGAGCTCGCCTACGAGCGCAGCGGGCCGGAGCGCTTTCTCGAAACCTTCTACGTCATGCTCGAACTGATCCGCGCGCTCGGCCCCGAGCCCGATATCCGCAGCGCCGAAGGCCTCGGCCGCCTCACCGCGCAACTGCACACTTTGCGCCGCATGTCGGTGTCGGTCGCCGGCATGCTGCAGGCCGGCAAGGAGCCGGTGGTGGAAGGCTCGATCGTCAAGGACCTCGGCACCATCTGGGAGCAGAAACTGCCGCACCGCGTGCGCGAGCTTACGGCGTTTCTCGCGCCCGAGATCGGCAATCGCGCGACGCTGGAAGAGCAGCTTGCCTTTGCCACCACCGTCGCGCCCAAGCTCACCATCCAGGGCGGCACCACCGAAATCCTGCGCGGCATCATCGCGCGCGGACTGGGGCTGCGATAATGCCCGACATCGCAAAAATGCTGTGGCCGAAATCGGTCGCCGTGGTCGGCGCCTCCTCCGACATTCACGGCCTGCGCGGGCGCATCCTCGAAATCATTTTGAGCCACCCGTTCGAAGGCAAAATCTATCCGGTCAGCCGCAGCGCGACCGAAGTGCAGGGGCTGAAAGCCTACCCGTCCGTCGACGCGCTGCCGGAGCCGGCCGATCTCGCCATCCTCATTATCCCGGCGCAATACATCCCGGCCGAGCTCGAACGCTGCGGCAAGGCCGGCATCAAGGCCGCCGTCATTCTATCCTCCGGCTTTGCCGAGGAAGGCGGCGAAGGCGCGGCCATGCAGAGCGACATCGCGGCCATCGCGCGCCGCTACGACATGGCGGTGAGCGGGCCGAACACCGAGGGCTTTGCCAATATCGCGGCCGGCCTGTGCCCGACCTTCTCGCCGGCGATGGACAAGAATGCCGGCCCGATCAAGCCCACGCGCGCGCTCGGCAGCGGCCAGGTGTCGGTGATCTCGCAGAGCGGCGGCTTGGGCTTTGCCTTCTTCGACCGCGCGCGCCCGCGCAATCTGTCGTTCCGCCACATCGTCACCACCGGCAACGAGGCCGCGCTCGAAGTGTTCGACTTCGTCGACTACATGCTCGACGAAGGCGGCACCGACGTCTTTCTGCTGCTGCTGGAGGACGTGAAGTCGCCGGAGAAATTCAAGCGCGTCGCCGAGAAGGCGCTGCGCTTGGGCAAGCCGATCATCGTCGGCAAGATCGGCCAGTCGGAAGCGGGCTCGCGCGCGGTCGCCTCGCACACCGCCGCGCTCGCCGGTTCGCAGGCCGCCTACCGCGCCATGTTCGAGCGCTACGGGCTGATCGAGGCGCGCGAGCTCGACGAGATGCTCGACCTCGCCGCCGGTTTCCTCGCCTGCGGCGACAGACTGCCGGCGGGAAAACGCGTCGGCATCTGCACCTCGTCGGGCGGCGCCGGCGTGTGGATGGCGGATGCCTGCGCCGCAGCCGGCCTCGACATGCCGGTGCTCGATGCCGACACGCGCAAGGCCATCGACGTGCACATCCCCTCGTACGGCACCTCGCAGAACCCGGTCGATTCCACCGCGCAGGGCGTGCACAAGATGGGCTACGCGACCTTCGCGCGGCTGGTGGCGCGAATCCCCGCTGATCGACGGCGTCGTCGTCGTGGTGACGGCGCGCCGCTCGGCCTTCCTGGAAGGCGATCTGCAGAAATTGAAAGACCTCAAGAAGGATTCGGCGAAACCCGTGTTCATGTGGACCTACACGCTGCCGTCGGACCGCAGCGTCGAGATCCTCAACGAGGCCGGCTATCCGCTGTTCACCGGCGCGCTCGGCTGCGCGCGCACCATGGCCGCGATGGCGGACTACCGCGCTCTGCGCGAGCGGGTGCTGAAGCAGCCGGCACGCGCGACGGCTGCGCATCCCGAGCGCGATCAGGTGCGCGGCGTGCTCGATGCGAGCGAACATGTCTTGAGCGAATGGCAGGCGCGCCCGTTGCTCGCGCTCTACGGCATCGGCGACGGCGGCGGCACATTGGTGCATTCGGCCAAAGAGGCTGAAAAGGCTGCCAAGGCGCTCGGCCGCCCGGTCGCGCTCAAGGTGCAGTCCGCCGACATCCCGCACAAGACCGAAGCCGGCGCGGTCGCGCTCGCCGTCGCCGCCGACGGCGCGGCGCGCGGCCTATGACACCGTGCTGGCGAATGCGAAACGCTACGCGCCCAAGGCGCGCATCGAAGGCGTGCTGGTGCAGCCGATGGCGCGTCCCGGCCGCGAAGTCATCCTCGGCATCAACCGCGACGAACGCTGGGGCCCGCTGCTGATGGTGGGCTTGGGCGGCGTGCTGGTCGAAGCGATGGGCGATGTCGCGCTCGCGCCCGTGCCGCTCGACCGCGACGCTGCGCTTGCGCTGCTCGGCCGCCTCAAGGGCGCGGCCGTGCTCGGCCCCTATCGCGGCCAGCCTGCGGCCGACATCGACGCGCTTGCCGACCTGATGGTGAAGCTGTCGCAGTTTGCGTCGGACCACGCCGACGACATCGCCGAAATCGACCTCAACCCGGTGATCGTGCACAACAAGGGCGACGGCGTTTCCGTCGTCGACGCCTTGATCGTCAAGCGCGCGCAGCCGACCGAGCGCCGCACCGCGGCCGAATAGAAGGACACGACGATGAGCGATATCGGCATCGAGAAAACCGGCCACGTCGCTGTGGTCGAGATCCGGCGGCCGCCCAATAATTTCTTCGACATTCCGCTGATCAAGGACATCGCCAGCGCCTTCGAGGCCTTCGACCAGGACATCGACATCCGCGCCATCGTGCTGGCGGCGCAGGGCAAGGCGTTCTGCGCCGGCGCCAATTTCGGCGACGGCGCGACGCTCGACAAAGAAGGCCGCCGCCCGGGCGAGCCGATGCCCGGCGTGCAATCGCTCTATATCGAAGGCAACCGCCTGTTCCGCACCAAGAAGCCGATTATCGCCGCCATCCACGGCGCGGCGGTCGGCGGCGGGCTCGGCCTCGCGATGGTCGCCGACTTCCGCGTCACCTGCCCGGAGGCGCGCTTCTGCGCCAACTTCACGCGGCTCGGTTTCCATCCCGGCTTCGGGCTGACCGTCACGCTGCCGGAGGTCATCGGCAAGACCAAAGCCGCGCTGATGTTCTACACCTCGCGCCGCGTGCCGGGCGACGAAGCCTACGCCGTGGGGCTTAGCCGACGTGCTGGTGCCGCAGGCAGAGGTGCGCGCGGCCGCGCTCAAGCTCGCCGCCGAAATCGCCGAGAATTCGCCGCTCGGGCTGATCGCCACGCGCAACTCCATGCGCGGCGATCTCGCCGATCGCGTGCTCAAGGCCACCGAGCACGAGTTGGCCGAGCAGACCAGCCTGCGCAAGACCGACGACTTCAAGGAAGGCGTCAAAGCCACGGCCGAACGGCGCCTGCCGAATTTCACCGGCCGCTAGATGTTTCCGCCGCCCAATTCCTGCGACTGCCATGTGCACGTGATCGGCCCCAAGCCGCGCTTTCCGCTGCCCGCGAACCGCCGCTACACGCCGTCCGACGCGACCGCCGGCGAGCTCGCCGCCATGCTCAAGCGCCTCGGCATGACGCGCGTGGTGATCGTGCAGCCGAGCTTCTACGGCACCGACAACGCCTGCACGCTCGACGGCATCGCGCAGCTCGGCAACGCGCGCGGCGTCGCCGTGCTGCCGGCGCAGGTGCCCGCGCGCCGAGCTCGACGCCTTGCACAAGCAGGGCATCCGCGGCCTGCGCCTCAACATCGCGACCGCCGGCGGCGCGCCGGTCGAGGAGATCAAGACGAAGCTGACCGCCGCGGCGAAGCTGTGCGAGCGGCACGGCTGGCACGTGCAGCTGTTCGTCGAGCGCCGACGTCATCGCGCCGCTGGCGCCGCTGTTGCGCGCGTTGCCGGTCGACAGCGTCATCGATCATTTCGGCCTGATCGCGCCGGGCACGGCGAACGGCGCCTTGCGCGCGCTGCAGGGCCTGCTGGAGAGCGGCAAGACCTGGGTGAAGATCTCCGGCGCCTACCGCATCAGCGACGATCCGAACGATGCGCGCATCGACCCGCTCGCCCGCGCGCTTTGCAAGGCCAACCCCGAACGCATCGTCTGGGGCTCGGACTGGCCGCACACGCCGCCGCACACGATCCAGAAGCCGCTCGATCAGGAATCGCCGTTCCAGGACATCGACACGCGCGGCCTGCTCGATCTGCTGCCGCGCTGGCTCGAAGACGACGCGCTGATCGCGCGCGTGCTGGTGAGCAATCCGGCGAAGCTTTACGACTTCGCATCTGAGCGAGCCGGCCTTGCGCCGACTCGCTTCGCCGCCGAAACTTGACCGTCGCGTGCCCGCAGTCGTTGCCGCCCATATCCGGCGTGCGCGTCTTCGGATCGGCAATGACGCGGTCGAGCGCGGCTTCGATGGCCGCCGCCGCCCGCACCAGCTTCTCATCCTTGCGCCGCTCGCCGAGCCAGGCGAGCAGCATCGCCGCCGAGCCGATCAGCGAGGACGGATTGGCCACATTCTTGCCGGCGATGTCGGGCGCCGAGCCGTGCTGCGCCTGCGCCACCGCGTGCTCCGCGCCCGCGTTCAGCGACGCCGCCAGCCCCAGGCTGCCGGCGATCTCGCTCGCTTCGTCGGAGAGAATGTCGCCGTACATATTGGTGGTGACGACGACGTCGAACGGGCTGGCGTCGCGCACCAGCAGCGCCGCCATGGCGTCGATGATGCGCTCCTCGTAGGCCACTTGCGGATAGTTCTTCGCCACCGCGCGCACGCATTCGAGATAAAGCCCGTCCGACACGCGCAGCACGTTCGCCTTGTGCACCGCCGTCACCTTTTTGCGCCGCTGCATCGCCAGCCTGAATGCCGTCTCCGCGATGCGCGTCGAGCCTTGCCGCGTGATCTTGCGCACGGCGAGCGCGAGATCGGGCGTCGGCATGAATTCGCCGGACCCTTGGTGCATATTGCGGTCGGCGTAGAAGCCCTCGGTGTTCTCGCGCACGATCACCAGATCGACGGCTGTGCCGCAGCGCGGCGGAAAGCCCGGACGCGAGCGCGCCGGCCGGATATTGGCGTAAAGGTCGAGCCGCTTGCGCAATTCGCCGGACGGGTTGAGCCCGCCTTCCGCCACCGGCGGATACTCGTTATGCGACACCGGCCCGAGCAGCACGCCGTCGGCGGCCTTCGCCTTCTCCAGCACCGCCGCCGGGAACGTCGTGCCCTCGCGCTTGTGCGCCGCCCAGCCGATCGTCCCGTTCTCGAACTTGAACTTCAACCCGAAGGCGCGCTCGGCAGCAGCCAGCACGGCCAGCGTCGCGGCCGTGATCTCCGGCCCGATGCCGTCGCCTTCCAGCACCAGAATATTGAGCGCGCCCGCCGTCATGGGATTTAACTTTGCATCGCCTTTCGCCGTGGTCTAGCCTTGCGGGCATAAAAAGAGACCGCGTTCGAAAAACGGCGCGGCTTAAAAATCATCCGGGGAGGACGCCTGTGAAACTCGCAAGAGCGCTGCTGTTCGCATTCGCCGTATTGTGCCCGGCTTTCGCCCTGGCGCAGGATTTCCCCGACCGCACGATCCATCTGATCGTGCCCTTCCCGCCCGGCGGGCCCGAACGACATCATCGCGCGCGTCGTCGCGCAGAAGATGCAGGACATCCTCAAGCAGACGATCGTCATCGAAAACAAGTCCGGCCAAGGCGGCGTCACCGGCACCGATTTCGTCGCCAAGGCCGCGCCCGACGGCTACACCATCGGCATTGTCAGCGCCGGCGCGCTGGCGATCAGCACCAGCATGGAGAAGGTACCTTACGACTCTCTCAAGGATCTGCAGCCGATTACGCTTGTCGCCAAGGTGCCGGAAATGCTGGTGGTGGCGACCAGCGTCCCCGCCAAGGACATGAAAGAGCTCTTGGCGCTCGCCAAGGCGCAACCCGGCAAGCTCAACTTTGCCTCGACCGGGCCCGGCAGCATGCCGCATCTGGCCGGCGAATTGTTCAAGATGACCGCCAAGATCGACATCGTGCACGTGCCGTATCGCGGTGCGGCGCCGGTCATCAACGATCTGCTCGGCCAGCACGTGCAGATGGTGTTCCTCGATCTGCCGGTGCTGCTGCCGCAAATCAAAGCCGGCAAGATCACGCCGATCGCCGTCGGCGCGCCCAAGCGCGTCGCAGGCGCGCCGGACGTGCCGACCACCGCCGAAGTCGGCATGCCGGGTCTGATCACGGAAAACTGGTACGGCATGATCGCGCCCGCAAAAACGCCGCCGCAAGTCGTCGCCGCGCTCAACAAGGCCGCGGTCGCGGCCATGAAAGACCCCGCGGTCATCGATAAGCTGGCGAGCCAGGGCGCGACCCTGGTCGGCGGCACGCCGGACGAATTCCGCGCCTATATCGACAGCGAAACCAAGAAATGGGCGAAGGTCATCAAGGACGCCGGCGTGCAGACGACGAAGTAACGCGCACATGACCAAGCGTCTGCAGGACAGGATCGCCATCATCACCGGCGCGGGCTCGGTCGGGCCCGGCTGGGGCAACGGCCGCGCCACCTGCGTGCGCTTCGCCGAGGAAGGCGCGAAAATCTTCGCGGTCGACCGCAATCCCGAACGCACCGCCGAAACCGTCGACAAAGTCAAAGCCGTCGGCGGCGACATCGTCGTGCATCAATGCGACGTCACCGACAGCGCCTCGGTCGCCGCCATGGTCAAGGCCTGCATCGATCGCTTCGGCCGCATCGACGTGCTCGTGAACAATGTCGGCGGTTCGGCGCCCGGCGGACCGGCGGAGATGAGCGAGGAGGTCTGGCACGCGCAGCTCGATATGAATCTCACCAGCGTGTTCCTCGTCTGCAAGCACGTGCTGCCGGTGATGGAGCGGCAAAAATCCGGCTCGATCGTCAATATCGCATCCACCTCCGGCATCCGTTTCACCGGCGCGTTCCAGGTCGGCTATGCCGCCACCAAGGCCGGCGTCATCCAGCTTTCGCGCGCGGTCGCCGTGCAATATGCGCCAAGGGCGTGCGCGTGAACACCGTCGTGCCGGGGCAACTGCACACGCCGATGGTGGAGGCGCGGCTGGCGCGCGAGCGCGCCGGCGGCGACATCGCGGGCCTGCTGGCGCAGCGGCTCGACCGCATCCCGATCGGCTTTGCCGGTGACGGCCGCGACACCGCCAATGCCGCGCTGTTCTTCGCTTCCGACGAAGCGCGCTTCGTCACCGGCGCCGAGCTGGTGGTCGACGGTGCAATGTCGGTCAGGTGTGACTAACAGGCCTCGAAATCGGCCTAAACGCGGCTGGCTGGGGCGCCTGGATTCGAACCAGGGGATGGCGGAATCAAAATCCGCTGCCTTACCACTTGGCTACGCCCCAAAACCTGCACAGGAGAAACCCTAGCCGCTCGATGCCGGCCGCGGTTGCGCGGGACCATAGCGGCGCATGCCAACCCGATCAACGCCGCTTTTCCCCGCCCGCGACAGCCCCTGCGTTTGACCGGCCCCCGCCGGGGGTTAGATTGGCGCCGAGCGCATACCAAGGACATGCCCAAGGACTGCCAATGAGCTACCGCGCCCCGGTTGCCGACATCGCTTTTGCGCTCAAGCACGCCTCCGGCTTCGCGGCCGCGCTCAAGGACGGGCTTTACGGCGAGCTCGACGAAGCGACCGTCGATGCCGTGCTGGAAGAGGCCGGCAAATTCGCCAGCGACGTGATCGCGCCGCTCAACAGCGTGGGCGACAAGTTCGGCACGCCGTTTTCGAACGGCAAGGTGGACATGCCACCGGGCTGGAAGGAGGCCTACACCGCCTGGGCCGCCGCCGGCTGGAATGGGCTCGCGGCGCCCGCCGATTACGGCGGCCAGGAGCTGCCGCACGCGGTCAACGCCGCCTGCGTCGAGATGTGGAATTCGGCCTCGATGGCCTTCGGCATCGGCCCGGTGCTGACCATGGCGGCGATCGACGCGCTGCATGCCTACGGCAGCGAGACCCTCAAGCAGCTTTATCTGGAAAAGCTGGTGAGCGGCGAGTGGATGGGCACCATGCAGCTCACCGAGCCGCAAGCCGGCTCCGATGTCGGCGCGCTGCGGACAAAAGCGACACGTGCCGCCGACGGCAGCTATCGCATCACCGGCTCCAAGATCTTCATCACCTACGGCGAGCACGAGCTGACCGACAACATCATCCACTTCGTGCTGGCGCGCCTGCCCGATGCGCCGTCCGGCACCAAAGGCATTTCGCTGTTTCTCATTCCGAAGTTCATGCCTGACGGAAAACGCAACGACGTGCGCGCGCATTCGGTCGAGCACAAGCTCGGCATCCATGCCTCGCCCACCTGCACCATGGTCTATGGCGACGCCGGCGGCGCGATCGGCTACCTCATCGGCGAGGAGCACAAGGGCATGGCGGCGATGTTCACCATGATGAACCGCGCCCGCCTCGCCGTCGGGCTGCAGGGCGTCGGCATTGCCGAGCGCGCCTTGCAGCAAGCCATGAGCTATGCGCGCGAGCGCAAGCAGGGCGCCGGCGGCACCATCGTCCATTATCCCGACGTCAAACGCATGTTGCTCACCATGCGCGGCCTGACCGGCGCCGCGCGCGCCATCTGCTACGCCACCGGCGTCGCCATCGACCGCTCGCTTCGTGAAAAGAGCGAAGCGGCGCGCAAGGCCGCGCACGAGCGCGCCTCGCTGCTCACGCCGGTCGCCAAGGCCTTCTCCACCGATATCGGCATCGAGGTCGCTTCGCTCGGCGTGCAGGTGCATGGCGGCATGGGCTTCATCGAGGAAACCGGTGCCGCCCAGCATTTCCGCGACGCGCGCATCGCCGCCATCTACGAAGGCACCAACGGCATCCAGGCGCTCGATCTGGTCGCGCGCAAGGTGCCGCTCGAAGGCGGCAAGACGGTTGCGCTTTATCTCGACGAGTTGCGCGCAACGGTGAAGCAGGTGGCGGCGAGCAACGCGCCCGCCTTCGGCGAGACCGCCGCGCGCCTGCGCGAGGCGATCGACTGCCTGGAGCGCGCGACGCAATGGCTGCTGGCGCAGAAAGGCTCAGACGCCGCGCTTGCCGGCGCCACGCCTTATCTGCGCATGTTCGGCAATGCCGCCGGCGGTTGTCTGCTTGGCCGAGCAGGCGCTCGCTGCCTTGCGCTGGCGGCGACGGCGCGGCGCGCACGGCGCTGGCACGCTTCTTCGCCGAGAACATCGCGGTCGCAGGCCTCCGGCCTCGAGCGCAGCGTCACCGAGGGCGCCGACAGCATCACGCAGGCTACGCCGCGCTGGCGGACTAATGTCGCTCAAAGGCAAAACACTGTTCATCACCGGCGGCTCGCGCGGCATCGGGCTGGCGATCGCGCTCAAGGCCGCCGCCGACGGCGCCAATGTCGCCATCGCCGCCAAGACGGTCGAGCCGCATCCCAAGCTCGAAGGCACCATCCACACCGCCGCCGCCGAGATCGAAAAGGCCGGCGGCCGCGCGCTGCCGCTCGCGGTCGACGTGCGCGACGAAGCGGCGGTGAAGGCCGCGCTCGACGAAACGGCGGCGCGCTTCGGCGGCATCGACATCGTCGTCAACAATGCCAGCGCCATCCAGCTCACGCCCGTGGCGCAGACCGACATGCGCCGCTTCGACCTGATGCATCAGATCAACACGCGCGGCACCTTCATGGTGTCGAAATACGCCCTGCCCTACCTGGAGAAATCCGCCAATCCGCACATTCTGATGCTGTCGCCGCCGCTCGACATGGCGGAGAAATGGTTCGCCCCGCACACCGCCTACTCGATGGCCAAGTTCGGCATGAGCCTGGTGGTGCTCGGCCTTGCCGGCGAATTGCGCGGCAAGGTCGCGGTCAACGCGCTGTGGCCGCGCACCACGATTGCCACCGCCGCGGTCAAGAACCTGCTCGGCGGCGAGGCCATGATGGCGCGCTCGCGTGACCCTGCGATCATCGCCGACGCCGCCTGTCGCATCTTCCAGAAGCCGAAGAGCTTCACCGGCAATTTCCTGATCGACGACACGTTTCTGGCCGCCGAAGGCGTCACCGATTTCGACCGCTATCGCGTCGATCCGAGCCAGCCGCTGCAGGTGGATTTCTTCGTGCCCGACACCATGCCGCCGCCGAAGGGCGTCAGCCTGAAAGCCGCTTTAACCCCTTTCGCGCGCGGCCATCAGCGTCTAAGTATCCGCAATGTCCACGACCCTCTTCCTGTCCCATCCCGCCTGCCTCGAACATCAGACGCCGCTCGGCCACCCCGAGCGGCCGGACCGCCTGCGCGCCATCGAACGGGCGCTCGAGGACGAGAAGTTCCAGATGCTGGCGCGCGAGCAGGCGCCGATGGCGCCGGGCGAGATCGTCGCGCTCTGCCATCCGATGGATTACATCGAAGCGATCCGCAACGCCTCGCCCGCACGAAGGCATGGTGCAACTCGACGCCGACACCTCGATGTCGCCGGGCAGCTTCGAGGCGGCGCTGCGCGCGGTCGGCGGCGGCGTGCGCGCGGTCGACGAGGTGATGACCGGCAAGGCGGCAAATGCTTTCGTCGCGGTGCGCCCGCCCGGCCACCACGCCGAGGTGGCCCGCCCGATGGGCTTCTGCCTGTTCAACAGCGCGGCGATTGCCGCCAGATATGCGCAGAAAAAGCACGGCGCCGAGCGTGTCGCGATCGTCGATTTCGACGTGCATCACGGCAACGGCTCGCAGGACATTTTCTGGTCGGACAAGAGCGTGATGTATTGCTCGACGCACGAAATGCCGCTTTATCCCGGCACCGGCTCGATCACCGAGCGCGGCGAATTCAACACCGTCGTCAACGCGCCCTTGCGCGCCGGCGACGGCGGCGAGCAATTCAAGCAGGCGATGGAGGGCGTGATCTTCCCGCGGCTGCGCGAGTTCAAGCCCGATCTCATCGTGATCTCGGCCGGCTTCGACGCGCACACGCGCGATCCGCTCGCCAATCTCAATCTGGTGGAAGCGGATTTTGCCTGGGTGACGAAAAAACTCATGGAGATCGCCGACGCCAGCGCCAATGGCCGCATCGTCTCCATGCTGGAAGGCGGCTACGACCTGCAGGGCCTGTCGCGCTCGGTCGCCGCGCACGTCACGGCGCTGATGCGCGATTTCGGGTCGCGCGGCCACGCAAAACCGGTTCCACTTGCTGCCCGCTCCACGCGGTCAGCCCGCCGTCGATCGGCACGTCGGCGCCGGTGATGAAGCTCGCCTCGTCCGACAACAGATAGACGCAGAGCGCGGCGACCTCCTTCGGCTCGCCCAGGCGGCCGAGCGGAATGTCGAGCGCGAGCTTGTTCTTCACCGTGCCGGGATCTTTCGTGCCGGATGCGATCTCGTCCACCATCGGGCCTTCGACGAAGGCCGGGCACACGGCGTTGCAGCGCACCGGCGGCTTGTAGCGCGCGCCGTGCAGCGCCACCGATTTGGTCAGCAGCGACACGCCGCCCTTCGAGGCCGTATAGGCGGTCAGGTTCGGTCCGCCGATCAGGCCGAGCACCGACGACAGATTGACGATCGAGCCGCCCTGCTTGCGCAACAGAGGAAACGCGTATTTGCAGCCGAGGAAGGTGCCGTCGAGATTGATCGAGAGCACGCGCTTCCAGGTGGCGAAGTCGGTCTTCTCGACATTGGCGACCACCGCGATGCCGGCGGCGTTCACCAGCCCGTCGAGTTTGTCGATGCCGGCGATCGCTTTCTGCCAGTCGGCTTCGGCCGTGACGTCGAGTGCCACATCGATGCCGGGCCGGCCTTTGAGATCGCTGGCGATCGCCTTGCCGCCCGCAGCTCTTGATGGCGGCGACGACGGCCGCGCCGATCGCTCCGGACGCGCCGGTCACCAGCACGACTTTATTCTTCAGATCGGCCAAATGAGCCCCCGTCGCCCCCGTCATTGCATTGTCGCTCATTCTCAAGCATTCATCGTCCGATGTCACCCATTTGCCTCATCACAGGCGCATCCGCCGGCATCGGCGCGGCCTTGGCGCGCGAATTCGCCAAAGGCGGCCATGCGCTGGTGCTGACCGCGCGGCGCGAACGCCGAGCTCAACGCGCTGGCCGACGAGATCGCGGCGGCGGGCCATACCCGGCCGGTGGTGATCGCCGCCGATCTTTCGACGCCCGCCGGCATTGCCGGTCTCGCCGACGCGCTCGCCGCGCGCGGGCTGGAGCCGGCCTTACGTGGTCAACAATGCCGGCTTCGGCCTCATGGGCGAGGCGGCAGACCTCGACCGCGGCCGCCAGCTCGCCATGATCGATCTCAACATGCGCGCGCTCACCGAGCTGTCGCTGCGCTGGCTCGACAGTATCAAGCGCCAGCGCGGCGGCATTCTCAATGTCGCCTCGGTCGCCGGCTTCCTGCCCGGCCCCGGCATGGCGGTCTATCACGCCACCAAGGCCTATGTGCTCTCCTTCACCGAGGCGCTGCATGCCGAACTCGCGCCCGACGGCGTGCGCGTCTGCGCGCTCTGCCCGGGGCCGGTCGAGACCGCGTTTTTCGACGAGGCCGGCCTGCCGCACGACTATTTCCCCGCTTACATGAACCGCTCGGCCGAGCGCGTGGCGCGCGAGGGCTATCAGGGTTTCATGGGCGGCCACCGCGTGGTGGTGCCGGGCAAGCCCAACCGCATCATGACCTTGCTTCCAAGACTGCTGCCCCGCGCGCTCATGCTGTGGATGATGGAATCGCGCTGGCAGCGGGCGCAACGCCGCAGTGGATAATCTTGGTTATCCTTGGCTATCCTCGCTTGCCGCTGACGGCATAGAATACCAACTCAGTGATTTCGCCGGGATCCGACAAAGTACACACCATGGCCGACAGCAACAATGCCGACGTGAAGAAAATGCCCTTCGAGCGGGCGATCGACGAGCTTGAATTGATCGTCAAGCGGCTGGAGGAAGGCAAGGTGCCGCTCGAGGAATTGGTTGCGATCTATGAGCGCGGCGAGGCGCTCAAGCGGCGCTGCGAGGAACTGCTGCGCCAGGCGGAAGCGCGGGTGGAGAAGATCACGCTCAATGCCGACGGCAAGCCGACCGGCAGCGAGCCGCTCGACGTGGATTGAGCGTGACCGTCAAACGCAGGCTCGTCATCTATGTGCAGGGCTACGACCCGCGCGGGCTCGCCGAATATTACCGGATGTTCCGCCGCGAATACCGCCGCACCTGCGAGCTCTATGGGCTGAGCGGCAAGGTCGGCGCCCCCAAAAACGATCCCGAGCGCTTCATCACCACCTGGGACGCCACCACCAAGGGCGAGGATTGGCAGGTCGCCACGCGTTACATGTTTCTGCGCTGGGAAGACATCATCCGCCAGGATTTCGCGCGCCCGGCCTGGTGGAAGATCGCCAACATGTACCGCAGCTATACGGCGTCGCTGCTCAGCGGCGTGGTGCCGCGCCTCGTGAAGGCGCATTGGCGCTTCGGCCTGTTCACGCTCTACCCGTTCGTGCTGATGACGCTGTGGATTTTCTTGGGCGTATTCGTCGGCGCGCTGACGATGAAACTCCTGCTCATGCTCGGCGCGCCGGCGCTGGTCGCAAGGTTTGTCAGCATGATCACCGGCATCGGCAGCTTCGCCTCGCTGCTGTGGCTGACCGAGAAGCAGACTTATTTGCTCTATCTCTGCGACGACGGCGCCTCGACCTACCAGTTCGCCACCCGTCAGCGGCCGGACTGGGAAAAGCGCATGGACACGTTCGCCGGCTATGTGGTCGATGCGGTCGCCCAAAGCGATGCCGACGAAGTTGTGATCGTCGGTCACAGCTCCGGCTCCTTCCTCGCCGTCGATGTGCTCGACCGCGCGCTCGCCCGCGATCCCGCCCTCGGGCGGCATGGGCCGAAACTGGCGCTGCTGACCATCGGGGCCAATCTGCCGATCATCGGCTTCCACCCGCAGGCGCAGTGGTTTCGCGACCGGTTGCGGCGGCTGGCGATTGCGCCTGACATCGCCTGGGTCGATTACCAGTCGCGCCACGATGTCATGAATTTCTGGCCGTTCGACCCGATCGCCGGGCATGGCATTTCGCTGGACCCGGAGGAGCGGCGCAATCCGCTGGTGGTCGCCATCAGCTTCCGCGACCTGTGGATACCGGGCGATTTTACTCGCCGCCGCTGGCGCTTTTTCCGCGCCCATTTCCAGTTTTTGCTCGCAAATGAACGTCTTGGGGCAGCCTATGACTACTATCTGATCTGTTGCGGCCCCTTCGATCTCGTCACCCGGGCGACACACCCTGCGGAGGTAATCGGCGCCTTTGCGGCCAAAGCGGAACCACCTGGGAACCCCCGAATTGCCTAGGGTGACGGAACTGGTGTAAGCCTCAAATCACGCTGGGGCAGCCAAAAACGATTCCGGAGTACGTATTGTCCGAAGTATCCAAAACCCCGCTGCTCGATCGTGTCCATTTTCCGAGCGATTTGAAGAACTTTTCGCCCGAGCAGCTCAAGCAGCTAGCCGACGAGCTGCGCCATGAGACCATCGACGCGGTCGCCAAGACCGGCGGCCATCTCGGCGCCGGCCTCGGCGTGGTCGAGCTGACCGTCGCGCTGCACCACGTCTTCGACACCCCGCGCGACAAGTTGATCTGGGACGTCGGCCACCAGGCCTATCCGCACAAGATCCTCACCGGCCGCCGCGACCGCATCCGCACCATCCGCCAGGGCGGCGGGCTGTCCGGTTTCACCAAGCGCGCCGAAAGCGAATACGACCCGTTCGGCGCCGCCCATTCCTCCACCTCGATCTCCGCCGGCCTCGGCATGGCGGTGGCGCGCGATCTCGCCGGCCAGAAGAACAATGTCGTCGCCGTGATCGGCGATGGCGCGATGTCGGCCGGCATGGCCTATGAGGCCATGAACAATGCCGGCGCGATGCAACTCGCGGCTGATCGTCATCCTGAACGACAACGATATGTCGATCGCCCCGCCGGTCGGCGCCATGTCGGCCTATCTGGCGCGGCTGATCTCCGGCAAGACCTATCGCACGCTGCGCGACATCGGCAAGCAGCTCGCCCAGCATCTTCCGAAATTCTTCGAGCAGAAGGCCGAGCGCGCGGAAGAATTCGCACGCGGCTTCTTGACCGGCGGCACGTTGTTCGAAGAGCTCGGCTTCTATTATGTCGGCCCGATCGACGGCCACAACCTCGACCATCTGCTGCCGGTGCTGCGCAATGTGCGCGATGCTCGAAAGCTGGCCCGGTGCTCGTTCACGTGGTGACGCAGAAGGGCAAAGGCTACGCGCCGGCGGAAATCTCCGCCGACAAATATCACGGCGTCGTCAAGTTCGACGTCGCCACCGGCGCGCAGATGAAATCCAAGGCGGCGCGCCGCAATACACCAAGGTCTTCGGCGAGAGCCTGATCAAGCCGAAGCGCAAAAGGACGACAAGATCGTCGCCATCACCGCCGCGATGCCGTCGGGCACCGGGATCGACCTGTTCCAGAAGGCATTCCCGCAAGCGCTTCTTCGACGTCGGCATCGCCGAGCAGCATGCGTGACCTTCTGCGGCGGCCTTGCGGCGGAAGGCTTCAAGCCCTTCGCGACGATCTATTCGACCTTCCTGCAGCGCGCTTACGATCAAGTGGTGCACGACATCGCCATCCAGCGGCTGCCGGTGCGCTTCGCGCTCGACCGCGCAGGGCTGGTCGGCGCCGACGGACCGACCCATGCCGGCGCCTTCGACGTTGCCTATCTCGGCTGCCTGCCCGGCTTCGTGCTGATGGCGGCGGCCGACGAAGCCGAGCTGGTGCACATGGTGGCGACGCAAGTGGCCATCGACGACCGGCCTTCGGCATTGCGCTATCCGCGCGGCGAAGGCTTGGGCGTGCCGATGCCGACGGAAGGCGTGCCGCTCGAGATCGGCAAAGGGCGCGTGCTGCGCGAGGGCCACAAGGTCGCGCTGCTGTCCTATGGGACGCGCCTGGGCGAATGTCTCAAGGCGGCGGACGAACTCGCCGCGCTCGGCCTGTCCACGACGGTCGCCGACGCGCGCTTCGCCAAGCCGCTCGACACCGACCTGCTGCTGCGGCTTGCGCGCGAGCACGAGGTGCTCATCACCATCGAGGAAGGCTCAATCGGCGGCTTCGGCTCCTTTGTGCTGCAGACGCTGGCCGAGCAGGGCCTGCTCGACCGCGGCATGAAGGTGCGCAGCATGGTGCTGCCGGACGTTTTCCTCGACCAGGATGCGCCGGCGGCGATGTATGCGACGGCCGGCCTCGACGCGCAGGGCATCGTCACCAAGGTGTTCGAAGCGCTCGGCAAGGACGCCGCCGCGGCAACCGTCAAGCGGGCCTGAGCGCCTCGCCGGCGACTAGAGCCGCTTCTTCCGCGGGACCTTGGCGCCTTTCTTGCGCGCTTCCGACAGGCCGATCGCGACCGCCTGCTTCTTGCTCTTGACCGTCTTGCCGCTGCGGCCGCTTTTGAGCGTGCCCTTCTTGCGCTTACGCATCGCGCGCTTCACATATTTCTGGGCGCCTTTGGAGTATTTCCGTGCCATGCCTCGCTCCCTAATCGATTCAACGAATGATCCGTGTTGACTGCGGATCGCCGCGATAACAACTTCGAATGGACCATGGTTCCGCGTAACGGCTCACCGATCGGACAATGACCGCCGCCCCTCGCCAACGCGCCGACCGTCTGCTGGTCGAGCGCGGCCTGTTCGAAAGCCGCGCCAAGGCGCAGGCCGCGATCGAAGCCGGCCTTGTCACCGCCAACGACGCGGCGGTGCGCAAGGCGTCGGAGGAGATCCCGGTCGACGCGCAGTTGCAGGCGACGGCGGCGCATCCTTACGTCTCGCGCGGCGGGGTGAAGCTTGCGGCGGCGCTCGACCATTTCGGCTTCGACCCGCGCGGGCGGGTCTGCCTCGATGTCGGCGCGTCCACCGGCGGCTTCACGCAGGTGCTGCTCGAGCGCGGCGCGCGCCGCGTCTACGCGGTCGATGTCGGCCGCGGCCAGTTGCACGACAGCTTGCGCGCGCGGCCGGAGGTGGTGTCGCTGGAAGAGACCGACATCCGCAAATGCTCCCCGGCCACGTTCCGCGAGACGCCTAATCTGGTCACCGTCGATGTCAGCTTCATTTCGCTGAAATTGGTGCTGCCGGCGGCGCTCAAGCTGGTCGCGCATCGCACCCAATTGGTGGCGCTGATCAAGCCGCAATTCGAAGCCGGGCCCGGCGCCGTCAAGAAAGGCATCGTGCGCGACGAGGCCGTGCAGCGCGCGGTGTGTGACGAGATTTCGAGCCTTCGTATCCTCGCTCGGCTGGCGCGTGCTCGGCCTGATCCCCTCGCCCATCGCAGGCGGCGACGGCAATGCCGAATTCCTGCTTGGGGCCGCGCGTGACTGAGACGCTCACCATCGCCCGCCTCGCCCATCGCGGCGACGGCGTCGCCGATACGCCGGCGGGGCCCGCCTATGTGCCCTATGTGCTGCCGGGCGAAACGGTGACGGTCGAGCCGGTTGCCGGCCACCCCGACCGCCGGCACCTCATCCATATCGACAGACCGAGCCACGAGCGTGTGCAGCCGATCTGCAAGCATTTCGGCCATTGCGGCGGCTGCGCGCTGCAGCACTGGTCGCTCGCCGAATACCATTTATGGAAGCGCGAGCTGGTCGTGGAAGCGCTCGCCCAGGCCGGCCTGGTCGCGCCGGTCGAGCCGCTGATCGATGCGCACGGCCAGGGCCGCCGGCGCGCGGTGCTGCATGCGCGGCGCGGCGAGCACGACGTGCTGGAGGTCGGCTTCACGGCGCCGCGCGCGCACCACATCATCGCCATCGACGACTGTCCGGTGCTGGCGCCCGCGCCTCGACGGCGCGATCAAAGCGGCCTGGGCCATTGCCGAAGTGCTCAAGCCTGCGAACAAGCCGCTCGACATCCAGGCGACCGCGAGCGACAGCGGCCTCGACATCGACGTGCGCGGCTCGGGCGCGCTGACGGCCGCGCACATCACCGCACTCGCCCGCGTCGCCAGCCAGCACAAGCTCGCCCGTCTCACCCGCCACGGCGAATTGGTGGCGCAGACGGCACAGCCGATGCTGAAGGTCGGCCGCGCCAACGTGCCGCTGCCGGCGGGCGCGTTCCTGCAGGCAACCGCCGAGGGCGAGGCAAGCTGGCGCGGCTGGTGCTCGGCCATGCCGGCAAGGCCAAGACCGTCGCCGATCTGTTCTGCGGCGTCGGCCCCTTCGCGCTGCGGCTCGCGGAGACCGCGCGCGTCACCGCGGCCGATAATGATGCCGGCGCGGTCGAGGCGCTCAAGCGCGCGGCGGCGAACACCAGCGGGCTTCAAGCCGGTCGAGGCCGTCACCCGCGACCTGTTCCGCCGCCCTTATGTGGCCAGCGAGCTCAAGGGCTTCGACGCCGTGGTGTTCGATCCGCCGCGCCAGGGCGCCGAGGCGCAGGCACGCGAACTCGCCAAGAGCGCAGTGCCGGTTGTCGTTGCGGTGTCATGCGACGCGACGACCTTCGCGCGCGACGCAAAAATTTTGGTCGGCGGCGGCTATAGACTTGCGACCGTCACGCCGGTCGATCAATTCCGCTATTCGTACCACGTGGAGATCGTGGCGAAGTTCATGCGCTAGCGCATGATCCCGAAAAGTGGGTACCGGTTTTCGGACAAGATCATGCGCAAACGCAAAAATACTTAATGGAAATCGAAGCCGCCCCAGCGGTCCTGCCACATCTTTTCGCCGATGGTGCATGAAATGCGCGGCTTGTCGGAAGAGGCCGGGATGACGCGCGGGCTCGGCTGACGCCCGGCGATTTCGAGAACCAACTTCGTGCGCGTCGCTTCGATGAATTTCGCGCGCTCGCGGATCGGGATGACGAAGGCGCCCGGGCCGCCGATGACGCAGTCCTCGTAGTAGACGTCGAGATTTTCGATATCCATGGTGCCGGGATTGGGCCGCTTGAGCATGATCGGCAGGCCGTTGATGGTGATGCCGGCCGCCAGCACGTCGTCGCGAATCTGCACGATCGGATGACCGGAATTGTTGGCGCCGTCGCCCGACACGTCGATGACGCGGCGCAGGCCGCGATAGCCGCTGTTGTCGAACAACGTTTTGGCAAAGCCCAAGCCGCCGGAAATCGAGGTGCGCGAAGCGCGCCGGTAAGGCGCGGCGGCGATCTCGGCGGCGACGCTGTCTGCCGATTCCGGGCCTTCGATCAGCCGCCACGGCATGATCACCTTCTGGTCGTACTGGCCGGCCCATTCGATATAGGTGATGGCGATCTTGGCGTTGGCGCCCTGCCGCAGCGCCTGCATGAATTCTTTCGAGGTCAGCGCCAGTGCATAGCCCTCGCGCTGCAGCGCCTGCTCCTCCGGGTCCATCGAATAGGAAACGTCGACCGCCAGCACCAGTTCGACGTCGACCGGGATCGCGCTCGGGCTCTTGTCGGCAAAGCGCGGATTGGGCGCGGCGTAGGCGGCGAGCGCAAAAGCGGCCGCGACGAACACACCGGCGATGGATACGCGATTTTTATATCGCCCCATAACCGGATGCTGGCACGCCGGCGGGGCAAAAAAAAGGCCGGTCAGCTCTCGAGCGTTTCCGTGTCGGCGATTTCGATGCCGAAACCGCCGAGGCCGACATAGGTGCGCTTGCTGGAGGCGAGCAGCCGGATCGAGGAAATGCCGAGGTCCTTGAGGATCTGCGCGCCCAGTCCGATCTCGCGCCACTGCCGCGAGCGCGCGGCGTCCGTGTCGGTGTCGCCCTCGTGCGGGATTTCCGCCACCGGCACGCCGGCGGTGCCGTCGCGCAGGAACACGATGACGCCGCGGCCGGCCGCCTTGAAGCGCTTGAGCGCGGCATGGATCGGCTTGGCGCCGCCGAACACGTCATTGATGACGTCGGCGCGATGCAGCCGCGCCGGCACGTCCTTGCCGTCGCCGATGTCGCCATAGACGAAGGCCATGTGATGCACGCGGTCGAACGGCGTCACGTAAGCGTAACCGTTGAGCGTGCCGATTTCCGACGCCACCTGAAATTCGCCGACGCGCTCGACCAGCTTGTCGCGGTTCTGCCGGTAGGCAATGAGTTCGGCGATCGAGACTTGCGCCAGATTGTGCTTCTGCGCGAAGGCCGCGACCTCCGGGCCGCGCATCACCGTGCCGCTGTCGTTCATCAGCTCGGCCAGCACGCCGACCGGCGGCAGCCCGGCCAGCCGGCAGAGATCGACGCAAGCCTCGGTATGGCCCGAGCGCATCAGCACGCCGCCCTCGCGCGCCACCAGCGGAAACACATGGCCGGGGCGCACGAAGTCCGACGCGCCGCTGTTGTCGTTGGCGAGCGCGCGCACGGTGTTGCAGCGCTCCTCGGCGGAGATGCCGGTGGTGAGACCGTGCTTGACGTCGACCGAAACGGTGAAAGCGGTGCCGAGCGGCGCGTCGTTCTCCGCCACCATCGGATCGAGCCGCAATTTGCGCGCATGGTCGGCGCCGAGCGGCGCGCAGACGATGCCCGACGTGTTGCGGATCATGAACGCCATCTTTTCGGACGTGCAGAGCGAGGCTGCGACGAACAGGTCGCCCTCGTTCTCGCGGTCGTCGTCGTCGGTGACGGCGACGATCTCGCCTTTGGCGAAGGCCTTGATGGCGGCTTCGACGCGTTGATGGCTATCGGGCATTATTTGGCCTTGAACGGCCACGGCGTCCCCTCGCCGGCGTTCACCCCCATTTGGCCGCGATGCATCAGATAATGATCGGCCAGCACGCATGCCACCATGGCCTCGCCAATCGGCACCGCGCGGATGCCGACGCAAGGGTCGTGGCGGCCCTTGGTGGCGACATCGGTGTCGTGGCCGTAGCGGTCGACCGTCTTGCGCGGGGTCAGGATCGACGACGTCGGCTTGACCGCGAAGCGGGCGACGATCGCCTGCCCGGTCGAGATGCCGCCGAGAATGCCGCCGGCGTGATTGGACAGGAATACCGGCTTGCCGTCATTTCCCATCCTGCGCATCTCGTCGGCGTTGTCGATGCCGCTCATCGCCGCGGTGGCAAAGCCGTCGCCGATCTCGACGCCCTTGACCGCGTTGATGCCCATCAGCGCCGAGGCGAGATCGCCGTCGAGCTTGGCGTAGACCGGCGCGCCGAGACCCGGCGGCACGCCTTCCGCCACGACCTCGATCACCGCGCCGCAGGACGAGCCGGACGTGCGCACGCCGTCGAGGTATTCCTCGAAGAACTTGGCCTGCTTGGCGTCCGGGCAGAAGAACGGATTTTTATCGACCTCGTTCCAGTCCCAGCGCGCGCGGTCGATCTTGTGCGGACCCATCTGCACCAGCGCGCCGCGCACGGAGAGCCCCGGCACGATCTTGCGCGCGACGGCGCCGGCGGCCACCCGCGCCGCGGTCTCGCGCGCCGAGGCGCGCCCGCCGCCGCGATAATCGTGGATGCCGTATTTGACGTCGTAGGTGTAGCCGGCGTGGCCGGGGCGGTACTTGTCCTTGATCTCGGAGTAATCCTTCGAGCGCTGATCGACGTTCTCGATCATCAGCATGATCGGCGTGCCGGTGGTCACCTGCTTGCCGTCGCCTCGTCGGTGAACACGCCGGACATGATCTTTACTGCATCGGGCTCCTGGCGCTGGGTGGTGAAGCGCGACTGGCCGGGGCGGCGTTTGTCGAGATACGTCTGGATATCGGCCACCTCGAGCGGAATGCGCGGCGGGCAGCCGTCGACCACGCAACCGATCGCCGGCCCATGGCTTTCGCCGAAGCTGGTGAAGCGGAAGAGATGACCGAAAGTGTTGAACGACATGGCGGTTTCGTACCGCGCGCGTCTGCGGCGGTCAAATAAAGCGCCGGAAAGTCCCTAACGGCGCCCTCAAAAACCGGATTTCAGGCATAGCGCGTCAGCTTCTCGCCCTCGAACACATAGACCACGCCCTGCGCGATATCGATGAGCGGCGCGGCGGCCGGCTTGGCGATGCCGAGCGAGGCCATCAGCCCGCGCGCGGTGCCGCCATGCGCGGTGACCACGGTGTCCCGGCTTAAGGCCTCGTACCAGGCGCGCATGCGCTCCGCCACCGCCTTGTAGCTTTCGCCGCCGCCCGGAGCCACGAAATGCCACTTGTCATGCTCGCGCTGGGCGATGCGCTGCGGATCGCGATTGCGGAGCTGCGCGATGGTGAAGCCCTCCCATTGGCCGAAGGAGATTTCGGTCAGCCGCGGCTCGATGGCGTAGCCGTCGGGCGCAAGTCCAAGCGCCGGCCGCGCCAATTCCATGGTCTGACGCGCGCGGCCGAGCGGGCTTGAGACGTAATCGAGCGTCGCGGGATCGCGGCCGTCGCGCGCGAAGAGATCGCGCAGCACCCCGCCGCAATGGGCGGCCTGCGCGCGCCCGCGCGCGTTGAGCGGAATGTCCTGGTGGCCTTGCAGACGGCCTTCGACGTTCCAGTCGGTCTCGCCGTGGCGGATGTAATAGAGGATGGGCGGCGCCATGGCGCCGATCATTTTCCTTGGCGCATGATCTTATCCGAAAACCGGTTCCCACTTTCGGGATCATGCGCTACTCGTCCTTGCCGACCGCGATGTCCGGCGCGTCGGGATGCTTCATGCCGATGATGTGGTAACCGGCGTCGACGTGGTGCACCTCGCCGGTCACCCCGCTCGACATGTCGGAGAGGAAATAGACGCCGGTCTTGCCGACGTCTTCCAGCGACACATTGCGCCGCAGCGGCGTGTTGTATTCGTTCCAGCGCAGGATGTAGCGGAAATCGCCGATGCCGGACGCGGCCAGCGTCTTGATCGGCCCCGACGAGACGGCGTTGACGCGGATGTTCTTCACGCCCAAATCGGCCGCCATGTAGCGCACCGAACATTCGAGCGCGGCCTTGGCCAGCCCCATGACGTTGTAATGCGGCATCCACTTCTCGGCGCCGTAATAGGTGAGCGTCAGCATCGAGCCGCCGTTGGTCATCAGCTTTTCCGCGCGCTGGGCGACCGCGGTGAACGAGTAGCAGCTGATCAGCATCGTCTTGGTGAAATTGTCGGCGGTGGTGTCGACATAGCGGCCGTCGAGCTGATCCTTGTCGGAGAAGGCAATCGCGTGCAGCAGGAAGTCGAGCGAGCCCCAGGCCGATTGCACCTTGGAGAACACCGCGTCGATGGTCGCCGGCTCGGTGACGTCGCAATGGCCGACCACCAGGCCGCCCACCTCCTTCGCCAACGGCTCGACCCGCTTCTTGAGCGCGTCGCCCTGATAGGTGAAGGCAAGCTCGGCGCCATGCTCGTGGCAGGCCTTGGCGATGCCCCAGGCGATCGAGCGGTTATTGGCCACGCCCATGATCAGGCCGCGTTTGCCGCGCATCAGACCTGCACTGTCGGGCATTAACCTCTCCGCTGGCCGGTTGAGCGCCGGCCGCCTCCCTATGGCATAGGGTCACTAGGCCAGCAAGCAAGCGCCCCGATCGAGCGCTTAGAACTGTTAATTCCATTCAGTTTGGGGAATATGATCGTGTTGGCGGGGTTTTTTTAGTGAAACACGGAGACGAGGCTTGGCCACGTTCGGGCAAAAGGTCGAGGCGGCAATTCCGGCGCTGCGCCGTTATGCGCGGGCGCTGACGCGCGACGCCGACACCGCCGACGACCTGGTGCAGGACACGCTGGTGCGGGCGCTGCGCTCCGAGCACTTGTTTCAAGGCGACGAGATCAGGAGCTGGCTCTACACGATCCTGACCAACCTCAACCGCAACCGGCTGCGCTCGCTGGCACGCCGGCCGGTGATCTCGTCGATCGAGGATAACGACGCGCCGGACCTTGCCGGACCGGAAGCGGGCGGCCGCGACATCGAGCGCGCGCTCGCCATGCTGGTGGAGGAGCAACGCACCGCCTTGCTCTTGGTGGTGCTGGAGGGTTTGAGCTACCGCGAGGTCGCCGACGTGCAAGGCGTGCCGATCGGGACCGTGATGTCGCGTTTGGCGCGTGCGCGCGTCCAGATCAAAACCTATCTCGACGGCGGGCGCCCGGCGCTGCGCCGCGTGAAATAAAGGACGAAGGATAAAGGCCATGACTGATTTCAATGCACCCGTAACCGAGGACGAGTTGCACGCCTATGTGGACGGCGAATTGCCCGCCGACCGCAAAGAGGCCGTGGCCAATTGGCTGGCTGCGCATCCCGGCGAGGCAGCGACCGTTGCCGCCTGGCGGGCGCAGGCGGAATCGATCCGCGCGCGCTTTGGCGCGGTGGCGCAGGAGCCGGTGCCGGCGCGGCTCAAGCTCGAGCAGATCATGCGGCAAAGCGGCGCCGGACGGCGTTCACTTGCTGCGTTTGCCGCGGCTGCCGCAGTTGCCGCGTTCGTCATCGGCGGCGGCGTCGGCTGGTTTGCGCGCGGCGCGTCCGCGACGCCGAGCAGCTTCAGCACCATCACGGCCGACGCGCTCGACGCCTACAAGCTTTACGTGGTCGAGGTCCGTCACCCGGTCGAAGTGCCGGGCAGCGACCGGGCGCACATGACGCAATGGCTGTCGAAGCGGTTCGGCACGGCGCTGCAGGTGCCCGATCTGGAGTCGATCGGGCTCAAGCTGGTGGGCGGCCGGCTGCTGCCGGGACCGACCGGCGAAGCGGCCGCGTTCTACATGTATGAGAATGCCTCGGGCGAGCGCTTCACGATCTACTGCGCCAAGGCGACGGCGCCGGAGAGCGCGCTGCGCTACAAGACCGATGAAAGCTCGGCGGCCTTCTACTGGGTCGACGGCAAGGTCGCTTACGTGGTGAGCGGGCCTGCCGACCGCGAGAAGCTCGAGAAGGTCACCAAGACGGTCTACGAGCAGGTGGACAAGAGCGGCGCGCGCAAGTCTTAAGCGCGCGTCACTCCATATCGCTGCGCGGATCGTAAGGCTTCTTGTCGCGCCACGTCTTCATCAGTTCCTTGAACTCGTCGTCGGCGCGTTCGGGCAGCACGATGCGCACGGTGGCGAGCAGGTCGCCGGTGCCGCTCTTGGTCTTGAGGCCCTTGCCCTTGAGGCGGAAGGTGCGGCCGGAGCTGGTGCCGGGGGGGATCGCCAGTTCGACGGCGCCGTCGAGCGTCGGCACCCGCACCTTGCCGCCGAGCGCCGCCTCGTAAAGCGTGATCGGCAGATCGAGCCGCAGGTCTGAGCCTTCCGGCGTGAACAGCGGATGCGGCGCGACGTTGACGGTGATGAGCGCGTCGCCGGCCTTGCCGGTGGCGCTCGGCCAGCCTTGACCCTTGAGCCTGATCGTTTGGCCGCTGAGCAGGCCGGCCGGAATCTTGACCTCGACGTCCTTGCCGGTCGGCAGATGCACGCGCGCCTTGGTGCCCTTGGCGGCGTCGGCGAGATTGATGGTGAGCGAGGCGTGCAGGTCCTGCCCGGTGGCGGGGGGTGCGGCGAATTCCTCCGGCTCGAATTGCGCGCCGCCGCGGCCGGCGCCGCTGAACATATTGCGCAGGATGTCCTCGAAGCCGCCGCCGCCACCGCCACCGCCGCGGAAGCCGCCAGCACCCCGGCGCTGGAAGCCGTCGGGGCCGAAGCTGAAACTTTCGAATTGCGCGCCGCCTGGGCCGCCGGGACCCTGCCGGAAGCCGCCGCCGGGACCCTGCGCACCGAAGCCTTCGAAGCGCGGCTTGCCCTCGGCGTCGATCTCGCCGCGGTCGAAGGCTTTACGTTTGCCCTCGTCGCCGACGATCTCATAGGCAGCGTTGATCTCGGCAAAGCGCGAGGCGGCCTTCGGATCGTGCTTGTTGGCGTCGGGGTGCAGCTTCTTGGCGAGCTTGCGGTAGGCGCTCTTGATCTCGCCCTCGCCCGCACCCTTCGATACCCCCAGGATCTCGTAGGGGTCGCGCATCGCTTTTCGATCTCCGTGGAAACCCGGCCGGCGAAATGACCGGCGATTCGAGCCCTCAATGTGGGGTTCCACGCGCCCGGATGCAAATCGGAGTGCTTAGACGCTCAGGAGCGCTTCCACGGCTTGAGGCTGCGCACTTCCCAGGCGCCCTTGGCGTGCTTGCAGGCTTCGCCCTGCAGCCAGGCCTCGACGCTGCCGTTGACGTAGCTCGCCAGGAAATTCCGGCAGGTTTGGCCGCCCTCGCCGCTAAAGGCCGAGGCGATCGGCGTGACGGTGCCGCGCGCGCCGCTCCTCGGATTTTCCCAAGGGCAGCGCTGGCGTTCTTCTCGTCGCGCTTGAGCACCTCGCTGGCGGCGGCGCGGGCATAGGCGAGATCGCCGTCGGGCGGCATTTCGTCCGCGGACTTGGCGCCGGGCGGCGGCGTGATCGAGCCGGTGGTCTCAGCCTTGTCGCTGCCGCCGAAGTAGGAATCGAACTGGCCGGACAGGCTGCAGCCGCCCGCCGCGAGCGACATAGCAAGGACGGCGGCAAAGCCGCGCCATAGGCGCAACCGCCCGCTTCCATTATAAAGGTGGCAACTGGGCACAACCGCACCGGCCACGAGACGTACTCCGAAGATGTCCGATACCGCGCCAATAGAACACCCAAGCTGGTTAACGAGTGGTGATTTCACCGCCGCCGACGATCCTTTTCGGCTGTTCGCGGCCTGGCTGAAGGACGCCACCGGCACGGAACCGCGCGATCCGACCGCCATGACGCTGGCGACCGTCGATGCCGACGGGCTGCCGAACGCCCGCATGGTGCTGCTCAAGGGCGTCGATGCGCGGGGTTTCGTCTTCTATACGAACATCGAAAGCGCCAAGGGCCGCGAGCTCGACGGCCAGCCGGTGGCGGCGCTGGTGTTCCATTGGAAGAGCTCCAACCGGCAGGTGCGCGTGCGCGGCGCGGTCGAGAAGGTGACGGCGCAGGAAGCCGATACCTATTTCGCCACCCGCCCGAAGCAGGCGCAGATCGGTGCCTGGGCGAGCAAGCAGTCCGCGCCGCTGGAAAGCCGGCTGGCTTTCGAGAAGGCGGTCGCGCTCTATGCCGCCAAATACGGGCTCGGCGAGGTGCCGCGGCCGCCGCATTGGTCGGGCTACCGCATCGTGCCGACGCAGATGGAATTCTGGCAGGACCGCCCGTTCCGCCTGCACGACCGCGTCGAATTCCGCCGCGCGGACGCAAGCGGCGCCTGGACCAAAACAAGGCTGTATCCATAAATGCCGACTTCGCAACAGACCAACCAGCCGCGCCGCACGCTGCTCCTGACCGGGGCGAGCCGCGGCATCGGCCACGCCACCGTGAAACGCTTCTCGGCCGCCGGCTGGCGCGTGATCACCTGCTCGCGCCATCCGTTCCCGGAGAACTGCCCGTGGGAAGCCGGCCCCGAGGACCACATCCAGGTCGATCTCGCCGACGAGGCCAACACCACCGCGGCGATCGAGGAGATCAAGCGGCGCATCGAGGGCCACGAGCTGCACGCGCTGGTCAACAACGCGGCGATCTCGCCCAAGGCCGACGGCGGCAAGCGGCTCGGCTCGCTCGATACCTCGATCGAAGTCTGGCACCACGTCTTCCAGGTCAACTTCTTCGCGCCGATCATGCTGGCGCGCGGACTGGTGAAGGAATTGCAGGCGGTGAAGGGCTCGGTGGTCAACGTCACCTCGATTGCCGGCTCGCGCGTGCATCCGTTCGCCGGCGCGGCCTATGCGACCTCGAAGGCGGCGCTCGCTTCGCTCACGCGCGAGATGGCGAGCGATTTCGGCCGGCTCGGCATCCGCGTCAATTCGATCGCGCCGGGCGAGATCGACACCGCGATTTTGTCGCCCGGCACCGAGAAGATCGTCGAGCAGATCCCGCTGCAACGGCTCGGCACGCCCGACGAGGTGGCCAAGATCATCTACGTGCTGTGCACGGATATGTCGTCGTATGTGAACGGCGCCGAGATCCACATCAACGGCGGGCAGCACGTTTAGTGTGAGGCGACCTCACCGGCTGTCATTGCCGGGCTTGACACCACAAGTCGGGTTTACCCGACTTGTGGCCGTAATTAATGTGCAACTCGGGCAAGCCCGAGTTGCGATGCAATCCATGAGGCGTTTCCGCAAAGAGCAGTCGTAAGATTTTTCGCGCTGACGCTCATCATGGATGCGCGGGTCAAGCCCGCGCATGACGCTGAGGGTGTTAGCCAACGCTCCATCGCCCCTATTCTTTGCGGCGCGGGGACGCCGTCGTCTGTCTCCTGCCGGCGCTCTCGAAAAGAAACCGAGGGCGCGCGGAACGCCAAGGGTCCCGAAGGACCCACGGGCCTCGACACCTCGCGATATCGAGGCTTGTCGAAGTCCGTAAACCGCAAGTCCGCCAAACCCAAGGCGTCCCGCGCGCGGTGTTTGAGGTTTGCTCCGCAGCGCCCCCGGTGGACTTACCTTTCAGGCAACCATCCTCTCCTTCCGGATTGTAGGCCGCCTATCCACCGCTTTAGGCCCAGGTCGGGACCGGCAAAGCCTGTGACCGGTCTGCCGGCATCCGCCATCACGGGGCCCAGTGGCGCGCGGCTGGCGCGCCGGGACGTCTGCGGCTTCAACCGCCGGGCCTTCGCGTCACATCTCCAGCGCGCAGTCATTCGCCGGCCACCGCTCCCTGTCTCGTGTCTGAAGATGCTGTACAGACACCCCTCGGTAACGAGACAGACTGCACGCATGATAAGTGCGCCCGGAGCGGCGGGGATAAGTTTTTTGAAATTGCCAGAAGCCGTGATTTTTCTAGGGGATAGCAGCGAGTTGCTGCTCTACAACCACTTCTTCCACTTGAAGAACACGATCGGCAGGATCGCGGCGAGCACGATCACGATCAGCGCGAACGGGTAGCCGTACTCCCAGTCGAGCTCGATCATGTTGTGGTGGAAGTTCATGCCGTAGATCGAGGCCACCAAAGTCGGCGGCATGAAGATCACCGCCGCGATCGAGAATATCTTGATGATGGCGTTCTGCTCGAGATTGACCACGCCCAGCATGGCTTCGAGCAGGAAGGTGACCTTGTTGGCCAAGTAAGTGGCGTGGTCCGACAGCGAGGAGGTGTCGCGCCGCATCGATTGCAGATGGGCGCGCGTGTCCTTCGCCCATTTCATGGTCTCGGCCTCGTTGGTCAGAAACAGCAGCAGGCGGCCGATCGAGACCAGGCTCTCGCGCACCTTGGAGGTCAGATCGCCCTTGCGGCCGAGCGCCTTGAGCACGTCCTTGTAGGCCGGCTCCTTCACGCCCTCCTCGGGTTCGAAGATCGAGTGCGAGATCTGGTCGACCTCGGCGCCGACGCGCTCGAGAATGTCGGCGGAGCGGTCGATGACCGCGTCGATCAGATCCATCATCACGGTCTCGCCGGTCACCTTCGGCGAGCACGAGCGCGCCAGCTTGTGCTCGACGATGGCGAAGGGACGCGGATCGTCATAGCGCACGGTGAGCAGGCGGTGGCCGGACAGGATGAAGGTGACCGGCGTGGTCTTCGGCGTCATGGTGTCGGAGTGGCACATCAGCGTCGCGGTCATGTAGCGCGCGCCGTTCTCGACATAGAGCCGGCTGGAGACCTCGATCTCCTGCATCTCCTCGCGCGTCGGCACCGCGATGCCGAGCAGCTGCTCGACCTGCTTGTCCTCTTGCACGGTGGGCGAGACCAGATCGATCCACACCGCGGCCTCCGGCGGCGGCTCGCCGGCACCGGACGGCACGCGCTGCAGCGATGTGCCTTGCGGAATGTAGACCGAAAGCATGAACCCCAAGCCCCGCGTCGGATCGGCCTTCTCATGACCCGATCACGGCGAACTGCGCAAGACAATAAATCGTCCTGCGTTCCCTCGCGTATTCTGGCGCCGGAGGGCGCGGGGGTTCTTACGCGGCAGCGATGATGAGACGGAGCGTGCCGTCAGTGGGCGTCGTTGACGCCTTCGTCGTTTGTGTTGCGCAACTCGCCTTGATGGCGGATGGCGGCGGCCACTGCCGAAATTCCGATCTTGCCGTAGCGGTCGTCGAGCTTGCCGTAGCTGCGCTTGGAGTCTTGGCTTTGCTCCGTTGCTTTGATTGATTCCATAACGTCACTCTTCCTTGCTTCTCAGCGTTTCCCCTACGCCTACGTCTGATCGCCGAGTGGGGCGGAAATGCGCAGGCAATCGTGTCCTATCGTGGCATTCGGGCGAGACTCGGGAGCCCGCCTATTCTCCCGCAATATACCGACGGTTAAGGTAAACCCCGCCTTAACGGTCTTCCGGCAAGCTTGCGAAATCACGGGTTCCCGGTCTCCTGCCCGGCCGGGCTCCCGCAGTGCGGCATTCTTGCCACAGGTCCACAGGAAGGGCCTGTGAAGAGGCCGGAAATCGTGGCCATGACACGGTTTTTTCGGGTAAGAGCCACACAGGGACTGGTACGGGCGGCCGCCGTCCAAAAGACGGCGGAGAAACGGTAAGAAGAGGCAAAAATGGCCCTCAAGGGGTTGTTCGTCGTGCTGTTCGGCGCGGGTCTTGTGCTCGGTGGCTGCATGCAGGCCACGATTGAGCCGGCGTCGGAAGCGAATTTCACACCGCGCGACAAGAAATTGCTGGCGGCGGCGCCTTACGAGAAGGTGACGATTCCGGATCCCTATCAGCGCCACATCGTGACCTATCACCGCCAGGAAGCGCCCGGCACGATCGTGATCGATTCCGACGCGCGCTATCTCTATTACGTGCTGCCGGGCCAGCAGGCGATCCGCTACGGCGTCACCGTCGGCGAGGAAGCCATGGCCTGGTCGGGCGTCGCCAAGGTCGGCCGCATGACCGAATGGCCGTCGTGGACGCCAACGCCCGGCGAGCGCGTGCGCATGGACGTGCCGGCTTACGTCAGCCCCGGCCCGCAGAACCCGATGGGCGCGCGCGCGATGTATCTGTTCGACGGCAACAAAGACACGCTCTACCGCATCCACGGCACCAATCAGCCGGAATATATCGGGCAGGCGATTTCCTCGGGCTGCATCCGCATGACCAACGAGGACGTCATCGACCTCTACAAGCGCGTGAAGACCGGCACTGTTGTTGTCGTGCTGGCGCCGGGACAAGGCGACTCGCCGTTCAATCCGCGGCTCGCCTCGAGCACCCCCGGCCGCACCGGCGTGCACTGAGCCAAACAGCATCGAAATCGAAAACGGCGCCCTCGCGGGCGCCGTTTTTGTTTTTAGCCGAGCTCGATGCGCACGATTTCCGGCGGCACGCCGAGCCGCAGCGGCACCTTGGAACAGCCGAGGCCCCCGGAGACGATCAGGTGGCGGCCGCCCTCCACGATGTGGCCATAGGCGAAGCGCGCGCCATATTCCGAGGGCGCCCAGACCGGCGCGATCAGCGGCAGGCGGATCTGGCCGCCATGGGTGTGGCCGGCGATGGTCAGCGCGACGCGGGCCGGCACCTGCGTGAAAATGTCGGGCTCGTGCGCCAGCAGGATGACCGGATCGTCGCTGGTGACGCGCGCCAGCGTGCCGGGCAGATCGTCGACGCCCTCGAAATGGCTGTCGCCGATCCAATGCGCAAGCTGGTCGCCGAGGCCGGCGAGCCAGAAGCGTTCGCCTTCCTTGCCGATGTGAACCACGTCGTTTTCCATCAGCGGCACGGCGATATTGGCGAAGGCACCGCGCACGGCATCGAGGCCGTACCACCAGTCGTGATTGCCGAGGATGGCGTGGACGCCGAGCGGGGCGCGCAAACGGGCAAGCTCGGCCGCCCAGGCGGCCGCCGGCACGCGCTCGGTGACGAAACGGTGGGTGGCGAAATAATCGCCCAGCACCACGATCAGATCGGACTTGAGCGCCTGCGCGGCATCGACCACCTCGCGCACGCGCGCGATCCCCATATTGGGGCCGCCGGCGTGGATGTCGGCGATCACGGTGATGGTTAAGCGCTGGCCTTTGCGCCAGCCGGGCGGCGACAGCCGGTAATTGGTGACGATGAGATCGTTGGCGGCTTCGGCCGCCGCATAGGCCGCCGTGCTCGGCATCAGGATCCCGCCAAAGGCGGTCAGCCCGAGGCCAGCCTTGAGCAGGCCGCGCCGGGAAAGGCCGCTCGCGCGCGGCAGGCTGTCGGTGGCTTTTGGGAGCGTCATATCGAAAATCACTAGCCCCGGAACTGTGAAGGGAAAATGGCCGGGGCTTCAAAGTTTAGTCGAATGCTTAACGATCTCGGCCTCGGACGGGCGCGGGCGCGGCAGCGGCACGGGCGGCTTCGGTTCCCGCACCTCCCATTGGCAGATGCGGTAACCGCGACTGGCGCTCGATCACGTCGAGATGGATGTGGCCCTCGTGAAATGGATCGCCGGGCCCGAGCACGGTGGTGAAGCGGTGGCAGGCGGTCTCGCGCAAGCCCTCGCGCAGCGGCTTGTCGACGGCGACGTCGGTTAATTCCAGGCGGCGGCCGTCGGCCAGATGCAAGGCGCGCACGTCGAGGGCGTCGCCATGGGCGTGCTCGCTGAGCTTGGCGCCGATGATGCGATTGCGCGGCCGGCATTCGTAGGAATCGTAGTTCTCGATCGACGCGAGCGGACTGCCGAGCTTGGCGGCGCGCGGCGCGGCCTCGTCGCGCAGCCAGGTGGAGAGCGACTCCGCCATGCCGCAGTTGAGCATGCGCCGGCGGGTTGACCGCGATGCGGCTCTTGTCGGCCAGCAGCACGGCCTTGAGCTGGACCATGTCGCCGCCGCCGCACGTCGCCGGCCCGATCAGCCGCGGCATCGGCTCGGCTTCGGCCAAGCCGTTAAGCCTTGCGTCGCACGCGGTCGGCTGATCGGTGACCGCGGCCGCGTCGAAGTCGAGGCCGGCGATGGCCTCGGCGAAGGTGTGCGGCTCGATCCAGATCGGCGGGCGCGGGCGCGGCAGCGGGACGTGCTCGGCGGCGGCGAGGCCGCAGCCAAGACTGCAACCAAGGCCGGTCAGGGCGATAATCGCGATCAAGTGCCGCATGAATGGCAGTCTCGGGCCGCAATTGCGGCATTTATACGCGTCGGGAACGCTTCGCTTGCGCCGCCCGGCGCGGGCGCTAACCTTATACCCGGCCGGCGAGGGGCGCCGGTCCAATAAACGTCGCGCATGGTCCCGAAAAGTGGGTACCGGTTTTCGGACAAGACCATGCGCCGCTAAACAGGAGGGGAATGCCATGCTCGGCTTGATGCAGGACTGGCCGCTGCTGCTCCATCGCATCATCGACCATGCCGCCAAATATCACGGCGAGCGCAAGGTCATTACGCGCTCGGTCGAGGGGCCGATCGTCGAGACCAATTACGCCCAGATCCGCCAGCGCGCCAAGAAAGTGTCGCAGCGGCTGGAAAAGGACGGCATCAAGCTCGGCGACCGGGTGGCGACGCTGGCCTGGAACACCTGGCGTCACCTGGAGACCTGGTACGGCATCCTCGGCATCGGCGCGGTCTATCACACCGTCAATCCGCGGCTGTTCCCCGACCAGATCGTGTGGATCGTCAATCATGCCGGCGACCGCATGATGATCGCCGACCTCACGTTCGTGCCGCTGCTGGAAAAAATCGCCGACAAGCTGCCGCTGATCGAGCGCTACGTCATCCTCACCGACGCCGCGCACATGCCGAAGACCACGCTGAAGAACGCGGTCGCCTACGAGGACTGGATCGCGGGCGAGGACGGCGACTTCGAATGGCGCCAGTTCGACGAGAACACCGCCGCCGGCATGTGCTACACGTCGGGCACGACGGGCAACCCGAAGGGCGTCGTCTACTCGCACCGCTCCAACGTGCTGCACGCGCTGATGGCGGCGCTGCCGGATTCCAAGAATCTCAAGTCGAGCGACGTCTGCCTGCCGGTGGTGCCGATGTTCCACGCCAACGGCTGGTCGCTCGCCTTCTCGACGCCCATGGTCGGCGCCACGCTGGTGCTGCCGGGCGCCAAGATGGACGGCGCCTCGATCTACGAGCTGCTCACCACCTACAAAGTCAGCTTCACCGCCGCGGTGCCGACGGTGTGGCTGATGCTGCTGCAGGACCTGGAGAAGACCGGCGGCAAGCTGCCGCATTTGAAGCGCGTGGTGATCGGCGGCTCGGCCTGCCCGCGCGCCATGACCAAGACCTTCCAGGACGTCTACGGCGTCGAGGTGGTGCATGCCTGGGGCATGACCGAGATGAGCCCGCTCGGCTCGCTCTGCACCATGAAGCCGGAATATGCCGAGCTGACCGGCGAGGCGCGGCTCGACGTGCAGCAGAAGGCGGGGCATCCGCCGTTCGGCGTCGAGATGAAGATCACCGACGACAACGGCAAGGAGCTGCCGTGGGACGGCACGACCTTCGGCCGGCTGAAAGTGCGCGGGACCTGCGGTCGCGCGCGCCTATTACAAGGGCGAAGGCGGCGAGGTGTTCGAGAAGGACGGCTGGTTCGACACCGGCGACGTCGCGACCATCGACAAATACGGCTACATCCAGATCACCGACCGCGCCAAGGACGTGATCAAGTCGGGCGGCGAGTGGATTTCCACCATCGACCTGGAGAATCTCGCGGTCGGCCATCCGAAGGTGGCGGAAGCCGCCGCCATCGGCGTCACGCATCCGAAATGGGACGAGCGGCCGCTGCTGGTGATCGTGCTCAAGAAGGGCGAGACGGCGACCAAGGAAGACATCCTCGGCTTCATGCAGGGCAAGATCGCCAAATGGTGGATGCCGGACGACGTTGCCTTCGTCGACGAAATCCCGCACACGGCGACCGGCAAGATCCAGAAGATGACGCTGCGCCAGCAGTTCAAGGACTATCGGCTGCCCACGGTGCAAGCGGCGGAGTGAGGCCTATCTGCCATCGTCAAGCGGCCTGTCGCGACCGGCACGGCCTTATCGCGGATCGCGTGGAGTCCGCTTCAATTTAGCGCTGAGTTGCTCGGCGTCGCCCCTCCGTCCGATTTCATTGCTATAAGTGTTTGGGGGCGATCGCGGAGGACTGCCACGTGCGTCTGTTGTCCAACCTGCTTCGGCGCTTCATCCGGCAAGGCACCTTGCGGGTGACCGACGCCGACGGAAGATTGCATGTTTTCGGTGCTCGCCTTGCCGGCCCCAACGTCGCCATCCGGCTGCACGATCGCAAGCTTTACACCAAGCTGTTCATTAATCCGGAGCTGTATGCCGCCGAAGCCTATATGGACGGCACGCTCACACTGGACGACGGCGCCGCGATTCATGACTTTCTCCTGCTGTTCTCGGTCAACCGCACGGCGCTTTATACATACGGCTCGCAAAAACTCATGCGGCGGATATGGCGCGGGCTCCGCCGATGGCATCAAGCCAATCCTATCGGCCTCGCCGCCGCGCATGCCCGTCATCATTACGACCTCTCGACCGAATTCTATCGCTTGTTCCTCGACAGCCAGATGCAATATTCCTGCGCTTATTTTCGCGATCCCGAGAATGAGACGCTCGAACAGGCGCAGCGAAACAAGCTGGTTCACGCCGCCAGCAAACTGCGACTAAAGCCCGGCATGACCGTCGCCGAGATCGGCTCCGGCTGGGGCGGCTTTGCCATTCATCTGGCGCGCGAAACGGGCGCCCATGTCACCGCGGTCAACGTTTCGCCCGAGCAGATCAAGGTGGCGCGCGCGCATGCTGAAGCCGCCGGCGTTTCCGATCGCGTCGAATTTCGCGAGTTGGACTATCGACAGCTCACCGGGAAGTTCGACCGCGTGGTCTCGGTCGGCATGATGGAGCACGTCGGCATTGGACATTTCGACGAGTATTTTCGCAAGATTCGCGAACTACTGATGCCCGATGGCTTTGCATTCATCCACTGCATCGGCCGAATGTCACAGCCCGGCACGACAGGCCCGTTCATCCGAAAATACATCTTTCCCGGCGGCTACGTGCCGGCGCTGTCGGAGACGTTCGCCGCCACCGAGCGCTGCGGTTTGTGGTGCGACGATATGGAAGTGCTTCGGCTGCATTATCGCCACACGATAAAACACTGGCGTGAGCGCTTTGCGAAAAACCGTGCGCAAGTGGCGACCATCTACGATGAGAGATTCTGTCGGATGTGGGAATTCTATCTCGCCGCCGTCGAACTCGAATTCCTTCACGGTTCGCACATGGTGTTTCAATTGCTGCTTTCGATCACGCGTGACGCAGTGCCGATCGTGCGTGATTTCATGATTGATGACGAGAGGGCCGCCCTGAACGACGGCGATCTGATGCGTGCTCCTTGAATTATGGCGCCGGTACAGCGTAAAGAAATATTGCCGAGGCGGCGGAGTGAGGGCGCGTCAAGGGCGGTCGGCGCGTTTGTCTCCGGGCTTTTGGGGCTTTTGCGGCCGCTTGCCGTTGATCGCCGCGCGCGCGATCAGCTCGCCCGCCCGGCGCACGAAGACACTCTTATCGTAGCCCGCGACCTCGTTACGACCGCCGAAAAGAGCGAGCGCGCCGTCGAGCTGCGCCGTTCGTTTGGCTAAAGGTTTAGGCTTACGTTTCACACCAGCTCCACGCTGTGCCCGACAGGTTGTGTGCGGTATGCAACATAGCACTAACGGCGGCCCGTGGACTTCGTTCCGGAGCATTTCCAGGCACGGCACGTGACGTTCCGCTGCAACCGTGCCCCGCGTTTTTTGCGGTGCCCAAGTTAGCAAATGATATGGACAGCGATCTTCGCCACCCCCACACTAAGTTACCGTGCGACTTTCGCCGCAAGGGGGGCGAGATGCCGACATTCCGCGCGCCGCCGCAGCTTTCGCGAGCCGCGCCTATCGTCTGCGCGAAATGCGGCGGCCGCGCGCCGCTGATCCGCATGTCGCCGGACGGTTTCACCCGCGGCAAAACCGAAATCTGGACCTACGAATGCTCGGCCTGCGGGCACAAGGTGGAAAAGACCGTCGCGGCCGGCGGCGGATAGAAGGCGCCGGCTTCAGAAGACGAAGCGGCCGGCCGCGCGATTTTTGCGGCTTGCGGCCCCGATTGGCCGCACCGCCACGCGATTGCTTCACTCCCACTTCCGACTATCCATAGCCGCAACAGGCGGTCCGGCAGCGAGTTTGCGCGCAAATGCGAGGCTTTTCGAGAGGTCCGACCTACCAGGCGCCGGTCTCGCAGGTGGCGGCCTGGTCGGGGCGGCTCGGCCTGTTCGCATTTGCCGTGGCGCTGTTGTCGATCATCATCGTGCGCACCGGCTTTCTGGAGATCGCGCCGGCGCTCGCCACCTTCGCGGCCGCGCTGATGTTCGCCGGGCTCGCCATCCTGCTCGCCTTCGCCGCCTTCGTGGTGATCTGGCGGCAGGGCACGCGCGGGCTCGGGCGCGCGGTCGGCGGCATGCTGCTCGGCATTCTGCTGCTCGCCTATCCCGGCTACCTCGGCTATCGCGCCTACAAGCTGCCGGCGATCAACGACATCACCACCGATGCCGCCAACCCGCCGCGCTTCGGCGTGCTGGCGCGCCTGCGCCCGCGCGGCACCAGCGACTATCCCGGCGCGCGCGTGGCGGCGCTGCAGCGCGCGGCCTATCCCGACATCGAGCCGCTGCAATATGACGCGCCGGCGGCGACCGCCTACAAGGTCGCGCTCGCGGTCGTCACCAAGCGCAAGTGGAACATCCTCGACACGCAAGCCCCCGCGCCCGGGCGGCCGGGCGACATCGAGGCGGTGGCGCGCACGCTGATCATGGGCTTCCGCGACGACGTGGTGGTGCGCATCACGCAGGCCGGCAGCGGCACGCGCATCGACGTGCGCTCGGCCTCGCGCTACGGCACGCACGACTTCGGCGCCAATGCGCGCCGGGTGGCCTCCCTGCTCAGCGACATCGACGACGCCATGGACGACGCGCTGTCGAAGCCGGCGGCACCGGAGCCGAAGAACGAGAAAGAGCCGGCGCGCAAGAAGCAGCCGGCACCGAAGCGGAAGCGGTAGTCAGCGCGCCAAGCGATAAACGCCGTCGATGGCCGGCTGGCCGTCGGTCTCCACCACGCCGCGCGCGACCAGGTCTTCCAGATGCGCCAGCACCGAGAGCCCGGCGGCGCCGGTGAGCCGCGGATCGATGCCGATATAGATCGCGCGCACGATGGTCGGGATGTCGGTCTCGCCCTTGCCGAGCCGGTGCAGGATCGAGGCCTCGCGCGCCTTGCGATGCAGAATGTAGTAGTTGACGAAGCGCGGGGCGTCTTTGATCGCCGGCCCGTGGCCGGGCAGGTAGATCGTCTCGCTGCGCTTGGCGAGCTTGTTGAGCGAAGCCATGTAATCGCTCATGGCGCCGTCGGGCGGCGCCACGATCGAGGTCGCCCAGGCCATCACGTGATCGCCGGCGAAGAGGATGTTCGTGTCCTTGAGCGCGTAGCACATGTGGTTGGCGGTGTGGCCGGGCGTGGTGATCGCTTCGATGCGCCAGCCGTCGCCTTCGACCACGGCGCCGTCCTTGAGCGCGACGTCGGGCTTAAAATCGCGGTCGGCGCTGGCGTCGAGCGGATTGTGCTCGCCGATGTGCAGCGGCCGCGCGGCGCGGTGCGGGCCTTCGGCGTAGACGGTGGCGCCGGTCGCGGCCTTGATCGCCGGCACCGCCGGCGAATGATCGCGGTGGGTGTGGGTGACGAAGATCGCCGTCACCGTCTCGTTGCGCACGGCGTCGAGCAGCGCGCCGATATGCGCCGGATCGTCGGGGCCGGGATCGACGATGGCGACGTTCCCTTTGCCGATGATGTAGCTGATGGTGCCCTTGAAGGTGAACGGGCCGGGATTGTTGGCCATCACGCGGCGCACGCCCGGCACGACCTCGTCGGCCGTGTCGGGGGCAAGCGCAAGCGACTTGTCGAAGGGAATGTCCTCGCTCATGGCTGCGAGCAGATGCCCATTGCGGCCGCTTCTCGTCAATGGCTTTCCCAATTTGATACAGGTTTGACGCCACAACTCCGCCCAACAGCGCCCACGAAAAAACCGCGAGCCGTTGATCGACTCAACCGCTTGTGCCGTCTTGGGGGAGGACGTGGGACATGCGCTGCCTGATCGCCGCACTGATCGCATTATGCGTGCTGGCGCCGGCCAAGTCCGCGCCCAAGTCTGCGCACTTGGCCGCGCCGTTGCGGTCGACCGATCTCGTTTCCGCCGACGCCGTGCTGCACTGGATCAGCCGCTATCGCGAGCATCCGCGGCCTGGCGACGTGCCGGCCATCATGCAGGCCGCCAGCCGCTTCGGCGCCTTCGAGAACCCGGAGCGCGCCGGCATCTATGTCGGCTTCCTGGCCGGCGTGCTGACCAGCAATCCGCGCGACGCCGAGGAAATCGCCGCGCGCTCGCTGGCGATGCAGGAACGCGACCGCTGGGTGGTCATGCGCGGCATCGCCTATTCCGGGCTGCCGAACTGGCAAGTTCTGCTGCGGCGCTTTGCCTGCCGCATGCCGCGCTACGACGTGCTGAGCGACCGCTACATCAACGGCAAGATGGCGACGCTGGCGCAGTTCGAGGTGCCGCCGACGCCCAGCACGTTCGAGCGGGTGAGCAAGCGCCTGCACCTCGACCAGGTGTTCGGCGGCCCGCCGCCGAAATTGATGCTGGAGCCGAGCGCGGAATCGCTCGACGTGCTGTGGGGCTATTATTTCGCCACCGGCGGCTACGGGCCGGTGATGCACATCGTCGACATGCTGCCGCTGGCGGCCGACCACGACGACGCCGACCGGCTGACCGTCGGCTCCATGGCGAAATACAGCCTGGCCGCCAACGCCATGCACGACGCCGATCTGCTCGCCACGCTCAAGAGTTCGCGCAAGGCGCGCGGCCAGCCGAAGGCGATCGTCGCCCAGCTCGACGACGTGATCGATGCCGCCGAGACGGTCGACACCGCGCGCATCCGCAAAGAGGCGCTGGCGGCGATCGAGGAGGTGCGCAGCAAGGGCCCGGCCTATAAGCGCACGGTGTCGTGGTGGAGCTTCATCGGGCAGAGCGCGATCGCCGGCGGCTGCATCGCCGCCGCCGTCATGGGCCAGGTCGAGTTCGGCATTCCTTGCGTGGTCGGCGGCGCGGCGAGCTCGGCGGCGATGAATTTCTGGGCCAACAGTCCGCAGTAGAAAATCAGGCGACCGCCTCGGCCGGCTGCACCTGCGCGCTGAGAAGTTGCTGGATTTCGCCGGCCGGCCGGGGCTTGCTGTAGAGAAAGCCTTGAAATTCGTTGCAGCCCTCCGATGTCAGGCTCGCGAGCTGCTCCTTCGTTTCCACGCCCTCAGCGGTCGAGGTGATGCCCAGACTGCTGCTCAATCCGACCACCGCGCGCACGATGGCAACGCTGCCTTCCTTGGCCGGCAGATCGCGGATGAAGGACTGGTCGATCTTGATCTTGTCGAACGGGAAACTGCGCAGATAGCCGAGCGAGGAATAGCCGGTGCCGAAATCGTCCATCGCGATCTTGATGCCGAGATCGCGCAGTTGATGAAGGATCGCGAAAGCGCCATCGGTTTCCTGCAGCAGGACCAGCTCGGTAATTTCCAGCTCCAGCCGATCTGCCGGCAGGCGCGAATTGGCCAGCGCGTGGATGACGGTCTGCACCAAGGCGCGGCTCTTGAACTGGGCGGGCGAGAGGTTGACCGCGAGGACGATGGGCTTTGGCCAGCGCGCGGCCTCGGCGCAGGCCTGCCGCAGCACCCACTCGCCGATCGGCACGATCAGCCCCGTTTCCTCCGCGACCGGGATGAACTCCATCGGTGCAATCATCCCGCGTTCGGGATGATGCCAGCGCAGCAGCGCCTCGCAGCTCTTGATTTGGCCGGTCTTAATATCGACGATCGGCTGGTAATAGACTTCGAATTCACCGTTCACTACAGCCTTGCGCAGATCCAGCTCGAGCGCGCGGCGCGCCTGCATGCGGGTGTCCATTTCCGTTTCGAAGAAGCGGTAGGCGCCCCCGCCGTCGGCCTTGGCGCGGTAGAGCGCGAGATCGGCGTTCTTCATCAGGACGTCCGGCTTGACGCCATCGGCCGGCGCGATCGCGATACCGATGCTCACGCCCACGACCACCTGATGGCCATCGAGCTCGTAGGGAGCGCCGACGGTCTCGATCAAGCGCGACGACAGCGTCGTGATGTTGGGCGGCGGCCCGGACGGGGCCTGCACAATGGCGAACTCGTCGCCGCCCAGGCGGGCAACGATGTCCTCCTCGCGCATGCAACTGCGCATGCGTTCGGCCGCCGCCTGCAGCAGCAGGTCGCCGACCGGATGGCCGAGAGTGTCGTTGAGTCTTGGTCCCTCGGCTCGTATAGCAGATTGCGCCAAGATAGAGCCGTTTTGATCAGTTCGAGATCGCGTTCACCTTGTCTCACTCGAGTTGCCGCGCGCCGCTGTCTGTCGATCGCCGCATTCCGGTCAATCGACGCGTGACCGCACGGATTTTCCGAGTGCGATCAGCAGCCTGTAGCGCATATCGCCGAACAAGCCTCGCGCTCTGAAAAAAGTCAATGAATCTCCGGCTCCGGGATCGCCCCGCCGGCGCGCAGGAAATCGAAATCGCAGCCTTCGTCGGCCTGGCCGATGTGCTCGGAGAACAGCGCGCCGTAGCCGCGCGGATATTTCGGCGCGGGCGCCTTCCAGGCGGCGCGGCGGCGCGCGAGTTCCTCGTCGCTGACGTGCAGATGGATCGAGCGCTTGTCGACGTCGATCTCGATCTCGTCGCCGGTCTTCACCAGCGCCAGCGGCCCGCCGACGAAGCTCTCCGGCGCGACGTGCAGAATGCAGGCGCCGTAGCTGGTGCCGCTCATGCGGCCGTCGGAAATGCGGATCATGTCGCGCACGCCCTGCCCCAGCAGCCGTTTCGGGATCGGCAGCATGCCCCATTCCGGCATGCCGGGGCCGCCCTTCGGGCCGGCGTTCTTCAGCACGAGAATATGGTCGGGCGTGACGTCGAGATCGTCGCGCTCGATCTCGCGCATCATGTGGTTGTAGTCCTCGAAGGCGATGGCCTTGCCGCGGTGCTTGAGGAAGCGCTTGTCGGCGGCGGCCGGCTTGATGACGCAGCCGTTGGGCGCGAGGTTGCCCTTGAGCACGGCGGTGGCGCCCTCGGCGTAGACCGGATCGTTGAGCGAGTGGATCACGTCGGGCAGATGCACCTTGGCGCCCTCGATGTTCTCGGCGACGCTCTTGCCGGTGACGGTGAGGCAGGTGAGATCGAGCTTCTCGCGCAAATTCTGCATCAGCGCGCGCAGGCCGCCGGCGTAGAAGAAATCCTCCATCAGGTATTTGCCCGACGGGCCGCACATTGGCGAGCACCGGCACCTGGCGCGACAGCTCTGTCGAAGGTCTCCATGTCCATCGGCAGCCCGGCGCGGCGCGCCATCGCCACCACATGGATGATGGCGTTGGTCGAGCCGCCCATCGCCATGTGCACCTTGATGGCGTTGTCGAAGGCGGCGGGCGTCAGGATCTTCGCGGGCGTCAGGTCTTCCCACACCATGTCGACGATGCGGCGGCCGGCGTTGCGTGCACATGCGCGGATGATTGCTGTCGGCGGCCGGGATCGACGAGGCGCCCGGCAGCGACAGGCCGAGCGCTTCGGCGATCGCCATCATGGTCGCCGCCGTGCCCATCACCATGCAGGTGCCGAACGAGCGGGCGATGCCGCCTTCGATCTCGTTCCATTCCTCGTCGGTGATGTTGCCGGCGCGCTTCTCGGTCCAGTATTTCCACACGTCCGAGCCGGAGCCGAGATATTCGCCCTTCCAATTGCCGCGCAGCATGGGGCCGGCCGGCACGTAGATCGCCGGGATGCCCATGCTGATGGCGCCCATGATCAGGCCGGGCGTGGTCTTGTCGCAGCCGCCCATCAGCACGGCGCCGTCGATCGGATGGCTGCGCAGCAGCTCCTCGGTCTCCATCGCCAGCATGTTGCGATAGAGCATGGTGGTCGGCTTGACGAAGGTTTCGGCGAGCGAGATCGCCGGCAGCTCGATCGGGAAGCCGCCGGCCTGCAGCACGCCGCGCTTCACGTTCTCGGCGCGCTCGCGCAAATGCGCGTGGCAGGGATTGATCTCGCTCCAGGTGTTGATGATGCCGATGACCGGCTTGCCGGTCCAATCCTCGGCGTCATAGCCGATCTGGCGCAGCCGCGAGCGGTGGCCGAACGAGCGCATGTCGTCGGGCCCGAGCCAGCGATGGCTGCGCAGATCTTGCGGACGTTTACGGCCGGTCATTCCGCGGCGATCTCTGGCTTGAGCGCCGCCGCCCGCTTCGTCGCCAGCTGCGTCACGACACGATGCCGACGGTCAGCGCGATACCGATCACGTCGGTGACGACGTGCGGGTCGATCAGCAGGAGGCCGGCGACCGCCAGCAGGACGCTCTGCCAATGCGCGGAATGCGTGATGAAATAGCCGTGCAGGCCGGCCGCGAACACCAGCACGCCGACGGTCGCCGTCACCGCTCGCCCAGAGGATATTGGGCCAATCGCCGATCATCAGCAGTTCCGGCTCGTACACGAACATGAACGGCACGATGAAGCCGGTGGCGCCGATCCTCACCGAGGCCCAGCCGGTCGCCCAGAGATCTGCCTTGGCGATCCCGGCGGCGGCGAACACCGCCAGCGCCACCGGCGGCGTGATCGCCGACAGGATGGCGAAATAGAAGGCGAACATGTGCGCGGCCGGCACCATGCACGCCGAGCTTGATCGATCGCCGGCACCAGCAGCGCGGTCATGATGATGTAGGCCGGCGTCGTCGGCATGCCCATGCCGAGCACGATGCCGGCGATCATGGTCAGCACCAGCGCCGAGCAGCAGCGTAGTTCTGCGACAGGCCCATGACGAACTGCGTGAACACGATGCCGAGACCCGACAGCGTCACCACCGCGATCACGACGCCGGCGCAGGCGCAGGCGAGCGCAACCGGCAGCGCGTTGCGTGGCGCCGTCGACCAGGCCTCGACGATGTTCCGAAACGTCACGTAGCGCGCGGGTCGATTTGCGCAGCAGCGCCACCGGGAAGCAGGCCAGCGTGCCGGCGAGCGCCGCGAGCGGCGCGCTGTAGCCGCTGTACATGACGACCAGGATGGCCAGCACCGGACAGGAACAGATGGCCGCGCTCGCGCAGCACCTGCCCCAGCTTCGGCAGTTCCGAGCGCGGCACGCCGACCAGGCCGCGCCGCTTGGCCTCGAAATGCACCGCCGCGAAGCAGGCGACGTAGTAGAGCACCGCCGGGATCAGCGCCCAGATCACCACCTGGCCGTAGCTGACACCGATGAACTCGGCCATCACGAAGGCGGCGGCGCCCATGATCGGCGGCATGATCTGCCCGCCGGTCGAGGCCACCGCTTCGACGCCGGCGGCGAAATGCGGCGGGAAGCCCGAGCGCTTCATCAGCGGGATGGTGATCGGTCCGTCGACCATGACGTTGGCGACGGCGCTGCCGGAAATCGTGCCGAACAGGCTCGAGGAGAACACGACACCTTGCCGGGGCCGCCCGCGGCGTGCCCGGTCATGGCGCATGGCGAAATCCATGAACAGCTGCCCGGTGCCGGTGCGCTCCATGAACGAGCCGAACAGCACGAAGATCAGCACGTAGGACGCCGACACCGCCAGCGGGATGCCGAAGATGCCCTCGGTCGTCATGTAGAGCTGGTCGAGCATCCGCATCGGCTCGAGCTTGCGCGATGAACAGGCCGTAGGCGCAGGAAGACGATCGCCGTGATCGGCAGCGCCCAGCCGATGACGCGGCGCGTTGCCTTCCAGCACCATCACCGTCATGATCAGTGCCCATGACCATGTCGGTCGGGCGTCAGATCGTCGACGTAGAAGATGCGGTTGACGAAGTAGTCGTAGTTGACGAACAGATAGAGGATCGGCGTCACGCCGACACCAGCAGCACGTAATCGAGCGGCGCCGGCGTGTCGGTCGATCTTCGCCCGACCGGCGATGCATCAGGAACAGCAGCATCATCGCGAACAGCAGATGGGTGCCGCGGTAGCAGAACGCCTCGGGCGAGCCGAAGGCGATCGCCCACATGTGGTAGAGCGCCATCGCGACCGCGATGACGGTGATCGCGAGGCGCACCAGGCCGCCATAGCTCGATGTCGATTTTCAGGCTGCGTCGCATGCCCGCCCCGTCCCTTGGCCGCGAGCAAAGACGGCGGCGGCGTGTCAGTCGCCGCCGCCGCGGTCGATCAGTGCGCTTCACCGTGATGCCGGCTTCCTTGTAGAACTTCGCGGCGCCCGGATGGAACGGCACCTCGATGTCCTCGCCCATGCCCTTCGGCGTCAGCGAGGCGATGTCCTTGGCGACGGTCGCGAGCGTCTTGGTGTTGTTCGCGATCGTCTTGGTCATGGTGTAGACCATCGTCCGCCGGCAGCTTGCACGAGGCGACGATGTGCGTGAAGAAGCCGATCACCTGCACGTCCTTGTCCTGCTTGGGATAGGTGCCCTTCGGGATGGTGATGAGCTTGTAGCCCGGGTTGTAGCTTGCTCATCTTGTCGATGCACGCCGACTGGTCGAGCAGCTTGATGTCGCGCGCCGCGGCGAGATCCATGATCGCGCCGGCCGGGATTTGCGTGGTGAGGCCGAAGGCGACGGCATGGCCGTCCTTCATCTGGTTCACCGAGTCGGTATAGCCGACGAAGCTCACCTTCACGTCGTTGTAGGAGAGGCCGTTCGCCTCCAGGAGCTGGCTTGCGTGATCAGCTCGCCGGTGTTGCCGCGCTGCTGGGTCGTGATGCTCTTGCCCTTGAGGTCCTCGAACGTTGTTGATGCCGGCGTCGGCGAGCACCACGAACTGGGTGTATTGCGGATAGAGCGTCGCGACGTTGCAGACGTTCTGGTGCGGCTTGTTGAACGGCGCCTTGCCGGCCAGCGCATCGACCGCCGAGATCGAATTCGCGAAGCCGATCTCGGCCTTGCCTTCCTCGACGCCGCGCACGTTGGCGATGCCGGCGCCGGGCATGGACCTGCATCGTTGGGCCCGGGATCGCCTTCTCCCACAGGTCCTTGAGCTGGCCGCCGAGCGGAATCCACGAGCCGCCCTGCGGGCCGGTCATCATCTTCATGTCGGCAGCAGCGCCGGCGCGGCGAGCGAGCGCGAGCCCGGCGCCAAGCCAACGCGTGGAAAATTTCATGGCTGACATCTCCTCCCCGACCGGCTTTTGGCGCCGGCATCGCATTGGCGCCGACGTTACGCGGGGTACGCGGCCGCGCCCGCACAAGGGCGGCGCCGGCCGGTTCCGGAACATGCCGGCGCCCGGGCAAGTCCGGCCTTGGAAATCGCGCCGAAATATCGGATTTAATGGTCGGAGTGGCAGGATTTGAACCTGCGACCCCCTCGTCCCGAACGAGGTGCGCTACCAGACTGCGCTACACTCCGACTGAAGCCGGTCTTATAACCCAGCACCCTTAAACGCAAGCAGCGCATTCCGCGCAGGACGTATGAGAGGACTATGAGCGTCGAGCCGGGAACGCGGGTCTTGCGAGCCGACCGCGACGCGATTGCGGCTGCCGCGCGCTGCCTGCAGAGCGGCGGGCTGGTCGCCTTTCCGACCGAGACCGTCTACGGGCTCGGCGCCGACGCCGGCAATGGCGAGGCGGTGGCGCGGCTCTACGCCGCCAAGGGGCGGCCGGCGTTCAACCCGCTGATCGCGCACGTGGCGAGCGCGGACGCCGCGCGCAAGCTGGCGCGCTTCGATGCCGACGCCGAGAAGCTGGCGGCGGCGTTCTGGCCGGGGCCGCTGACGCTCGTGCTGCCGAAGCGGGAGGATTGCCCGGTGGCGGACCTGGCGCTCGCCGGGCTCGACAGCGTGGCGGTGCGCGTGCCGGCGCACCCGCTGGCGCAGGCGCTGCTGGCGGCCTTCGGCGGGCCGGTGGTGGCGCCCTCGGCCAACCGCTCCGGCCACGTGTCGCCGACCAGCGCGGCGCATGTGCTGGCCGATCTGCGCGGGCGCATCGACATGGTGATCGACGGCGGGCCGTGCGCGGTCGGCGTCGAGTCGACCATCGTGGCCTGTCTGGGCGAGCCGACTTTGCTGCGGCCGGGCGGCGTGGCGCGCGAAGATATCGAGCGCGTGCTCGGGCATGCGCTTGTGATGGCCGCGACCTCCGACGAGGCCCCGCTCGCGCCGGGCATGTTGAGTTCGCACTACGCGCCGAAGGCGCGACTGCGGCTCGACGCGGACGCGGCGCGCGCGGGCGAAGCGCTGCTCGCCTTTGGGCCGGACGCGCCGCCAAGCGCGCTCAATCTGTCGCCGCGCGGCGACCTGATCGAGGCGGCGGCCAATCTGTTTTCGCATTTGCGCGCGCTGGATGCGTCCGGCGCCGCCGCCATCGCGGTCATGAAGGTGCCGCACGAGGGCCTGGGCGAAGCGATCAACGACCGCCTCGCGCGCGCCGCGGCGCCGCGCTGAAGGAAGAAACCATGAGGCATTTTCGTTTGCTCGGAGTGACACTTGCCGCCATGCTCGTTGCGGCCGCCGGCTCCGCGCAAGCGGACGTGCAGAAATTCATGAACACTTGCGACGGAAAGCTATGCCCGTCCTATCAACTTGTGCTGACGCCGCCGGACGGCTGGGTCATCGACCAGGAAGCGACCAAGAAGAACAAAGTTCAGATCATGGTTCCGAAGGGCAAGAATTATGCGAACGCCCCGGCGCTGATTTACGTGCAAGTCTTTTATCATCGTGACAAACAGCAGTCGCTCGAGAACTTTGCTGAGGTCAGCAACGGACGCTGGCGCGCCAGCGTGAAAGACGCCAAGGTGTCCGAACTCCCCGCCGTCGCGCGCGCGAACGGCAAGCCCGGCTTCCTGCGCTTCGCCTTTGAAAATCCGAGCAAGAAGCAGCAGGCCTACGAACTCGGCGCGTTCGGTATCGACTCGGACAAGGACGGCAACGAGTTCGTGCTCGACGTGGTGATGACCGGGGCCGACAAGGCGGCGCTCGATCGCGCCGAAAAGGACTATATGGCCTTCCTGAAGGCGCATTGAGCCAATGCGCCGCCCGCAATGACGATCGCCGGAATTTGCACTAGAGTAACGACATGCTCGACCAGCCCCGCCTCGACCCCGAACTGCTGAACCGCTTTGCCGCCATTGTCGGCGCGAAATACGCGCTCACCGACAAGGCGGCACAGGAGCCCTATCTAGTCGAGATGCGCGACCTCTATCACGGCCACACGCCGGTGGTGCTGCGGCCGGGCTCGGTGGAGGAAGTGTCCGCCATCCTCAAGCTCGCCAACGAGACGCGCACGGCCATCGTGCCGCAAGGCGGCAATACCGGGCTGGTAGGCGGGCAGATCCCGCAGCACGGCGAGGTGCTGCTGTCGCTGGCGCGGCTCGACAAGATCCGCGAGGTCGATGCGGTGTCGAACACCATGACGGTGGAGGCCGGTGTCACGCTGGCCCGCGCGCGCGAGGCGGCGGCCGAGGCCGACCGGCTCTACCCGCAGCTCTTGCCATCGGAAGGCAGCTGCACCATCGGCGGCAATCTCTCGACCAATGCCGGCGGCACGGCGGCGATTGCGCACGGCATCGCGCGCTCGCATGCGCTTGGCCTCGAAGTCGTGCTGGCCGACGGGCGCGTGCTGCACGACCTCAACAAGCTCAAGAAGAACAACACCGGCTACGACCTGAAGAACATCTTCATCGGCGCGGAAGGCACGCTCGGCATCATCACGGCGGCGGTGCTGCGGCTGGTGCCGCGGCCGCGCTCGATCGAGACCGGGTGGGCCGCGGTGCCGTCGCCGCAGGCGGCGGTCGAGTTGCTGGGGCTGGCGGAGGAGCGCACCGCCGGCGGCGTCACGAGCTTCGAGATGATGGCGCGCTCGGGCGTCGAAGCCGTGGTCAAGCACGATTCGGCCAGCCGCATGCCGCTCGAGGGAGCGCATCCCTGGTTCGTGCTGATCGAATTGTCGTCGCAGGCGCGCTTGGGCTTGCGCGACGTGCTGGAGGAAATCCTCGCGGATGGCCACGCCAAGGGCCTGGTGCTCGACGCCACCATCGCCGACAGCGTGCAGCAGGCCAAGAGCTTCTGGCGCATCCGCGAATTGTTCGGCGAGGTGCAGCGCCACATCGGCGCCTCGGTGAAGCACGACATCTCGGTGCCGGTCGCAGCCATTCCGGCCTTCATCGAGGAGGCAAACGCCGCGGTGACGAAACTCATCCCCGGCGTCCGCCCCCTGCCCTTCGGCCATGTCGGCGACGGCAATATCCACTACAACGTGACGCAGCCGGAAGGCGCCGACAAAGCCAAATTCCTGGCGCGCTGGGACGAGGTCAACGCCGTGGTGTTCGCGGTGGTGAAGAAGCTCGGCGGCTCGATCTCGGCCGAGCACGGCGTCGGCGTGATGAAGCGCGACATCCTGCCGGAGTACAAGGACCCGGTGGCGCTCGAGCTGATGCGCGCCTTGAAGCGCACGCTCGATCCCAACGGCATCCTCAATCCGGGCAAGGTGCTGTAGTTCTGAGTCTGCAAAGCACGAAATGACGATGCGCAAATTTGCAAAAGACCTGATCGAAAGCCTGCAACAGGCGGCAGCTTATGCCAAGGGCCGCCGGGTCAAAGGCATACGCGTCACTAAGACGTCTATCCCTGCAGCCGTGGCACCTAAAACAACGCGCCCTGTCCGCTATCCTTCTTCACCTTCTCGCGCTTGACGCGCGCGGGCGGCCTGTGCGGCGGCAGCTCCGGCGCACCCTCAACAATCGGCTCCAGCAATTTCGCGTTATCGTTTGCAACGCGATTGACGTCGGTTGAAACCGGATAGGCCTCGAACAGATCGTCGGGCGCCGGCGTGATCAGCGCGGCGGCCGTCTGCGCGTCGACCTCGGCGCAATTGAGCCAGAGATCGAAGGCGTCCGGGGCGAGGATCACCGGCATGCGATCATGGATGTGTCCGAGCGCGCGGTTGGCGCCGGTGGTAACGATCGCCGCCGTCTCCAGCTCTTCGCCATTCGGTCCGGTCCAGCATTCCCACAGTCCGGCGAAAGCCATCGGCGCGCCCGACTTCAGCCGCACGAAATAAGGCTGCTTGCGGCTGCCGCCCGCCTGCCACTCGTAGAAGCCGTCGGCCGGGATCAGACAGCGGCGGCGCTTCATGGCGGCGCGGAAGGCCGGCTTCTCGATCACCGATTCGCCGCGCGCATTGATCAGCAGCGCGAAGGTCTTCGGGTCCTTCACCCAGGACGGCAGCAGGCCCCAGCGCACCAGCGCGAATTGCCGCTTGCCTTCGGTCAGACGAACGATCGGAATGGGCTGGCTGGGCGCCACGTTGAAGCGCGGTGGGAAGTTGGGCTGCTCCTGATAGCGGAACAGCGCCCTGATCGCTTCCGGCGCCGAGGTGATCACGTAGCGGCCGCACATCGTTGAAAGTCCTAGCCTCTTATCCGCTTAATTGCACTTTAACCGCGCCCGACGACACTGCGGCCGGGCGATGGGGTTCGCATGAAATATCAGGATTGCGTCGCGCCGGCGCAAGCGCCGGCTGAGCCGGCCGCTGGCGGCGCGCGCCTGTGCGATGCCAATATCAACGGGCGCACCGGGCTTGCCACCGACTATCTCAACCATTTCAACGAAGCCATCATGCTGCTCGAAATGCTCGCCGCCTGCCCGGACTGCATCGAGGATTTTCTCGCCTGGCGGCCGATGAGCTATCGCGAACATTTCGAAGCCTCGCGTTTCAAGGGCCGCGAGCTGGCGATCGCGGCCTATGACACGGCGGCGCCGGGCGTGCGCGACGGCCTCGACGCGCTCACCGCGACCATGACCGTCGTGCTCGAGGCAACGCGCGCGGCGCTGGCCATCGTGACGGCACCGGAGGCAGCCGGCAATATCGCCGGGGGCGCGGCGGCGTGCCTCAAGCCGCTGATCGCGCGCGCCGGCGCCGTGATCAATGGCGAGGCTGAAGACGCCGAATCCATAACGCCTCAAGCGGCAGTCGATGGCTTGATGAAACAGATGTCCGCATGAGCGACGTCCGCGCCTATCCGGAACGTCCTTATCTGGCGGTCAGCGCGGCCATCATCCGCGACGGCAAGGTGCTGGTGGTGCGGCGGGCGAGGAAGCCGGCGCTCAATCTCTACACGCTGCCGGGCGGCGCGGTCGAGCTGGGCGAGACGCTGCACGAGGCGGTGATCCGCGAGGTGCGCGAGGAGACGCAGCTCGTCATCGAGCCGGTGGCGCTCGCGGGCACCCGCGACGTGATCGTGCGCGACGCGCAAAAGCGCGTCGAGCGCCATTTCGTCATCTTATGTTTTGCGGCGCGCTGGCTCTCGGGCGAGCCGGTGCTCAACGAGGAGCTCGATGACGCGCGCTGGCTTGAGCCCGCCGCGCTGAGCGGCCTGAAAACCACCGACGGATTGGCCGAAATCGTCGCCAACGCCTTCGCGCGGCTCGAAGCCTAACGCCGCCTTGCAGTTGCCCAGATGCGGGGGCATATCATGCCCCTCAAGGACCAGACGCGTGAAGAAACTCGCCATTATTGCATCGATCCTGCTCTGCCTGGCGGTGCCGGCGCGCGCCGACGACACGCCGGCGCCGTTCGACAACGACCTGCAGCGGCTGGCCGAGATTCTCGGCGCGCTGCATTATCTGCGCGCGGTCTGCGGCGCCAATGAAGGGCAGAAATGGCGCGACCAGATGCAGGCCTTGATCGAGGCCGAGAACCCGAACGGCGACCGCCGGCGCAAGATCGTCGCCAGCTTCAATCGTGGTTATCGCGGATTCGAGCAGACTTACCGCTCCTGCACGCCGTCCGCCGACCTCGCCATCCGCCGCTATCTCGAAGAGGGCGCCAAGATTTCCCGCGAAATTACCGCGCGTTACGCCAATTAAGGCCGCCGTTATTAACCTTTCTCCCAGGTCCAACTCGCCCGCCGAAACCCGCGTGATAACGTCCGCGCGGGACTGAGGACGGCGTCGCGCGTGAGTACGCCAAGGGGACGAAAAACGTGACAATCAACACGAGCGGGCGTCCAACCGTCGCGCGCGATCCGGCATCCGACCACGAGCAGAAGCGCGTGGCGCTCGGCTATCTGCAGGAAGCCTGGGCGGAAGCGCGGCTCGACGGCATCGACGGCGACTGCCTGGCGCAAGCCTGCTTGTTCGCGGCGATCGCCGAATTCGTCACCACCTATGGCGAGGACGCCGCCGCGACCTTCGCCGAGGGGCTCTCCACCCGCATCCGCAACGGCGAGTTCACGCTCGAACAGCCGCGGCAATAATTCCGCAGCAATTCAAGACGGCGTCAGCCGGCCACCACGTGCAGGCCGTAATGGCGCTCGAGCACGGCGTCGATGTCGGCCGGATAGAACGGCTTCTTCAGGAACGCCAGCGCCCCCGCCACCCGGGCGCGCTCGGCGATGGTGGCGTCCACCGTCGAGGTCATCATCACCACCGACACTTGCGGCGCGATGCGCCTGATCTCCGACAGCGTCTCGATGCCGTTGAAGCCGGGCATGTTGTAGTCGAGGAAAACCAGCCCGAAATTGCCCGAGCCGATCTGTTCGAGCGCGCCGATGCCTTCGGCCGCCTCGTGCACATCGAAGGCGAAACGGCTGGCGGCGAGGATCTTGCGCACAATGCTGCGCATGGTGTTGGAATCGTCCACGATCAGCACGCGGGTCGGGATTTTCGCGCGCGCCGAGAGCTCGACCAGCTTTTTCGCATCGGCGGCATTGCCGGGCTTCGCCAGCACGCCGTCGACGGTGCCGGAACGCTGGCCGCCGCGCGGCATCGACAGGAAAACCAGCGGCACCGGCTGGGCGGCGCGCGCGGCGGCGATCACCGCCGCCCGTTCGCGGTCCGGCAGATCATGGTCGACGATGCAGATATCGACGCCCGACCTGCTGAGCATGGCGGTGGAGGCGGCGGCGTCGGCGGCGGCAAAATCGATCGGAACCGACGCCATCGCCGCGCCCTTCTGCCACAGCTCCTGCTGCGACGGCACGGCGGTAGCGACCAGCACGCGGAGCGAAACCAAATCACCGCTGCTCATGAGCCCAGGCTTTCGCGTCGCGGCTTGACCACGGCCGGACGGGGGTGGCGCGTTACCGTTCAATAGCGTGTCGTCCGGAGTTTGCAATTCAACAGATTTGCGTTGTTGGAAATCTTTGGGGAAAACTCGCGCCTACGTTGAACTCGTCGCCGGAAACGTCTCACTGGGCGAGACTACAGCGTTTCCAGGAAATTTATACGCTCGCCTTTCGCCAGCGTAGTGAGAACGCCGTCCCACACCACTTTATTCCCACGCACGACAGTTCCCACGGGCCAGCCGGTAACGCTGACGCCGTTATAGGGCGTCCAGCCGGCGCGCGAGGCGATCCATTTGTCGGTGATGGTTTCGCGCCGCTTCATATCAACAATTGTTATGTCGGCATCGTAGCCGACGGCGATGCGGCCCTTGGTCGCCATGCCGAACAGCCGCGCCGGGCCGGCGCTGGTGAGATCGACAAATCGTAGGAGCGAAAGCCGCCCGGCATTGACGTGGTCGAGCATGAGCGGAACCAGCGTCTGCACGCCGGTCATGCCGGAAGGCGTCTTTGGGTAGGGATGGGCCTTTTCCTCGCGCGTATGCGGGGAATGGTCGGAGCCGATCAAGTCGATGACGCCCTGCGCGATGCCCTGCCAAAGCCCCTGCTGGTGCGCCTTATCGCAAATCGGCGGGTTGAGCTGGGCGAGCGTGCCGAGCCGTTCGTAGCAACCCGGCGCTTCGAGCGTGAGATGGGCGGGCGTGCATTCGGCGGTGGCAACGTCCTTGTGGCCGGCGAGGAAGGTGACTTCCTCCTTGGTGGTGACGTGCAGTACGTGGACGCGTTTTCCTGTCTCGTGCGCGAGCTTGATCAGGCGCTGCGTGCACATCAGGGCGGCTTGCGCATCGCGCCAGACCGGATGCGAGCGCGGATCGCCCTCGACGCGCAGGTTCATGCGCTCGCGCAGGCGATATTCGTCCTCGGAATGGAAGGCGGCGCGGCGGCGGATGGCTTTGAGCACCGCGCGCACGCCTGCGTCGTCCTCGATTAGCAGCGAGCCGGTGGAAGAGCCCATGAAGACCTTCACGCCGGCGACGCCCGGCAGCATTTCCAATTCACCCAGGTGTTTGGTGTTCTCGCGGGTGGCGCCGACATAGAAGGCGAAGTCGCAATGCATGCGGTGATGGGCGCGCTTGACCTTGTCGGCGACCGCTTCGGCGGTGATGGTGTTGGGATCGGTGTTCGGCATCTCGAACACGGCGGTGACGCCGCCCAGCACCGCGCCGCGCGAGCCCGATTCGAGGTCCTCTTTATGCGTCAGGCCGGGCTCGCGGAAATGCACGTGGCTGTCGATCACACCCGGCAGCAGATGCAGGCCGCGGCAGTCGATCACTTCACCGGCGGACGCGCGCGACAAGTCGCCGATGGCCGCGAAACGGCCGCCGCGTAGCCCGAGATCGCGGGCACCCTCGCCGTCCTGGTTGACGACGGTGCCGCCTTTGAGGATCAGGTCGTAGGTTTCGGCCATGTTTCAGCGGTTCTAAGCAGGCTTGAGGCAGGCTTGAGCCAAGTCTTGAGCCTTGCGCCACAGCGCTTACGTTTCGGCGCAAGTTCTGGCAAGAGACTAACGAGAGGCTAGCCACAAGAAGGCAGGAAAATTCGATGCAGGCAGCGCTTCTGCCCGACCGCGGCGTGGTGAAAGTGACCGGCGACGACGCCAGGACCTTCCTCAATGGGCTCGCCACCAACGATATCGGCAAGGTTACGCCGGCCAGCCCCCGCTTTGCCGCGCTGCTGACGCCGCAGGGCAAGATCATCGTCGACTTCATCGTGGCCGAGGCGCCGGCCGAGGACGGCGGCGGCTTCTTCCTCGACTGCCCGCGCGCGCTCGCCCCCGCGCTCGTTGAGAAGCTCAACTTCTACAAGCTGCGCGCCAAGGTCATGGCCGAAGACCTTTCGGCGGTGCTGGGCGTGATGGCGGTGTGGGACGGCCAAAGCCGCGTTATTGCCGATACCGAATACGGGCTTTGCTATGCCGATCCGCGGCTGCCCAAGCTCGGCATGCGGGTGATGCTGCCGCCACATCTGGCGGCGGAGGCGGCGGCCGATCTCGGCGCCACGCTAGCCGACGCGGAGGCTTACGAGGCGCACCGCATCGCGCTCGGCGTGCCGCGCGGCGGCCAGGACTTTATGTATGGCGACACCTTCCCGCACGAGGCCGACATGGACCAGCTCGCCGGCGTCGATTTCGACAAGGGCTGCTATGTCGGACAGGAAGTCGTCTCGCGCGTCGAGCATCGATCGAGCGCGCGTACTCGCATCGTGCCGGTCGCCTTCGAATTGGCGCCCACATCCGGGTTGCCGGTGATGGCGGGCGAGAAGGAAATCGGCACGCTGTTCTCGGCCGTGAGGGGACATGGATTGGCAATGCTGCGGCTCGACCGGCTGGCGGACGCGCAGGCGGCCGGGCTGCCGATCACCTGCGGCAATATTCCGATCCGCGTGGTGAAACCGGACTGGGCGAAATTCGCGTGGCCGGCGACGTCATGAGCGTGAGCATCGTGCACAGCGACGGTCTCAAGCGCTGCCCGTGGCCGAAGCAGGACCCGCTTTACGTCGCCTATCACGACGAGGAATGGGGCGTGCCGGAATTCGACGATCGCGCCCTCTACGAGAAGCTCGTGCTCGACGGCTTCCAGGCCGGGCTGTCGTGGATCACCATCCTGCGCAAGCGCGAGAATTTCCGCAAAGCCTTCGACGATTTCGCGCCGGAAAAGATTGCGCGTTATCCCAAGCGCAAGATCGAAAGCCTGATGAAGGACGCCGGCATCGTGCGCAACCGCGCCAAGATCGAGGGCGCGGTCGGCTCGGCGCGCGCCTGGCTCGACATCATGGAGAAAGGTCCCGGCTTTTCCAATTTGCTGTGGGACTTTCTCGACGGCAAGGCGAAGCAGAACCACTTCCGCACCACAAAATTGGTGCCCGCGGAAACCGAGATTTCGCGCAAGATGTCGAAGGAGCTTAGCGGCCGCGGCTTCAAATTCGTCGGGCCGACCATCGTCTACGCCTTCATGCAGGCGGTCGGCATGGTCAACGACCATCTGGTGACATGCCACCGCCACGCAGTTGTCGCCAAGCTCGCAAAACGAAAATGAGCAAGGCTCCAAAGAAAGGCGCGCCGCGCGCAATTCCTTTGAGAGCTTGGCAGCGCATGTTGTCGGGACGCAGGCTCGATCTGCTCGACCCATCCCCGCTCGATGTCGAGGTCGAAGACATCGCGCATGGGCTGGCGCGCGTCGCGCGCTGGAACGGGCAGACCAAGGGTGCGCATATCTTTTCGGTGGCGCAGCACGCCTTGCTGGTCGAGGCGCTGGCGCGCACCAAGACACCACGTCTCGATGCGGTGGGGCGGCGCGCGGTGCTGCTGCACGACGCGCCGGAATACGTGATCGGCGACATGATCTCGCCGTTCAAGGCGGTGATCGGCGACAGCTACAAGGCGGTGGAGAAGCGCCTGCTCGCCGCCATTCACCTGCGCTTCGGCCTGCCGCCGAAATTGCCGGACAGACTGACAGACGTTGATCAAGGCCGCCGACCGCGCCGCTGCCTATCTCGAGGCGACGCGGCTTGCCGGTTTCGCCGACGAAGAGGCGCGGCGCTTCTTCGGCCCGCCGCCGAAATTTTCAGCTAGCATCGAGCGCGACTATCTCACCCCCTGGCCGGCCGGCACCGCCGAAGCGCGCTTCCGCGAGCGGCTGGAAAAACTCATGCGCGCGTCATAGATATGACGCAGGATTCGTCGATAGACGCATCATGATCCACGTTTGCTCGCTTGCCCGCCTTCACGCCACGGTCGATGAGACCGGCGCGCGCCACATCGTCACGCTGCTGCGGCTGACCGACCGGGTCGAGCGGCCGGCGCATATCGCGGCCGACAACCATCTCGTCCTCAGCGTGGACGATATTTCCGCGCCCATGGAGGGCATGACCTGTCCTGGCGACGAGCATGTTGCGCGCCTGATCGATTTCGTCGGCAAGTGGGACCGCGCCGCCCCCATGGTGGTGCACTGCTTTGCCGGCATCAGCCGCTCCACCGCCGGCGCCTATGTGGCGGCCTGCGCGCTCAATCCCGAGCGCGACGAGATGCAGATCGCCTGGGACATCCGGCGCCTGTCGCGCACCGCGCAGCCCAATGCGCGCATCGTCTCGATCGCCGACCGTCTGCTCAAGCGCGAAGGCCGCATGGTACGCGCGGTCGAGACCATCGGCCCCGGCGACGCCGCCATGGAAGGCCATCCGTTCCGGCTCGATATCGGGTGACTATTTCGGCAAACGGATGCTGGCCTGAATGCGCGCGAGGATGGGGCCAAGCACGGACCATTTATCAGCATCGCCATCGAACAAAAACGCCGGCCCGCGCTTGCTTGCCAGGTAGATAATAATCTGCCGCCGGCGCGGCGGCGGATCCTCGGCCCGCGTCAGGAAATCCGTAAGGACTGCCGGCTTGCCGTCGAGTATGATCGGCTGCTCTTTCCGATCCGGATCGATAAGGTCATCGCTGTTGGGAAAGACGCTGAACCACGCGCCTTTCGCGAGGTCGCGCGGATTCTGGGCGAACTCGGCCTCGTCATGATCGTTTGGCGGTTTGCGGATATCGATGCGCTTCCAGCCGGCGGGCACTTCGAGCGCGACACCGAAAGCGCTGACTTTTTGCCAGGCCTCCTCGGCCGCCGGCCTTTGCTTGATCACAATCACCACGGCGAGTGCAGCCAAGAGCGCCAAGATTGCCAGAATGAGCTGGTGTTTCCGCATGCATCATCGATAGGTGGCCGGCAAGCCGTGCACGTTGATTTGTATCAATGAGCGCCGGCCGAGCGACGGTTGAACTGCCTTCATGCAGGACATCTCAAGCAAAACGGCGCTGTGCGCCGAAATCACCAACCAGGCCTCGGCCTGCGGACTTCAGGTACGCAACGAGGGCGACTCGCTGATCGGAGAAGCCGAGTTCGATCCGAACGAAATGGCCCTTGGGCGGCCGCAAGGTCAGCTATCGCATGTCGTGCAAACCGAACAAGGCGGACCGCATCGTGCGCTTCCGCGAAGTCGTCACCGAGCGAAGCTGGGGTATTCCGCCGCCGACATTCACCGTCGAAAAGACCATGGTGAGCGGCTGGCGGCGATCCGGCAAACGCGCCGATGTCTCGCCTGGCGGCAGCGGCGTGCTCGATTACGCGAAGGTACGCAAGGCCGTAGATAAAGACGACGCTGGCGGCCGGTTGGAAATTTCAGCTCGAGGGCGGCCGAATGCCTTGAGCGCGGCGGCTTATCCCACCAGAAGCCGCAGGGGCCTTGACCCGCGCGGCCGGACAAATTCAGTTACCTGCCGTGAACGAACGAGGGCGGCAGTGAGCGGCAAAAATTATGGCGTGGTGGCGCCCGAGACGATCATGTCTCTCGGCGGCCTCAAATTCCTCAAAGGCATCGTCAACGGCACGCAGCCGCAGCCGCCGATCAGCGAGCTGCTCGGCTTTCATCTCGTTGAGATCGAGGAAGGCCGCGCGGTGTTCGAGGGCCTGCCGGAATATCGTCACTACAATCCGATCGGCACCGTGCATGGCGGCTTTGCCGCGACGCTGCTCGATAGCGCGCTCGGCTGCGCCATCTTCTCGACGCTGGCCAAGGGCGACGCCTGGACCACGCTCGAACTCAAACTGAATTACGTGCGGCCGATGCGCAAGGACACCGGGCCGGTGCGCGCGGAAGGCCGCATCCTGCATCGCGGCCGCACGGTGGCGACCTCGCACGGCGAACTGAAGGATCGCGCCGGCAAGCTCTACGCGCACGCCTCGACGACGTGCATGATTTTTCCGGCGAAGGAGTGAGGGCTATTCGCCGCGGCTGGCGGCGAGCGACGGGCGCAGGCTCAGCGGGGTCGCGTGACGCTCGGACGCCCGGCGCAGGATCTGCGCGCGTTCCTGCCGGCGCGTGAAATCGCAATAGGCAAAGCCAAGCCCCGAGATCGAGCCGCGGAAGCTGTCGCTGTCGAGCTGCTCGAGATTGAAGCAGGGATGGATCGGCACGCCGCGCACCGAGGCGCAGACCGCTTCGCCGTTCACCCGGATGGTGCCGGGCGGCAGCACCGCGTAACGCATCTGCCCGCTGCCGCGCACTTGAATGGAGCCGGCGACCGAGCCGTCGGGATAGACGCGGCCCTGGCCGCGCGTGCCTTCAAAGCAGGTGTAGTGAAACATCCTGCCGACGATGAAGTGGCGCGCTTCCGCCACCGTCATTTCGCCAGCCAAAGCCGGCAGGGAGGCCAACAGGCCGACCAGCACAAAACACGCCCGCAACATCACCCCAACTCCGACTGACGCCTACCAAACCGGCATTTTAGCCAATCCGGGCCACTATGGGTGCCGTTCGTCGATAAATCATAAACGCGTTTACCCGATCTTGACCACGATCCGACCGCGCACCTGGCCCGCCAGGATATCGGGGGCGACGCCTATGACCTCCGATAGGCCGATTTCCCGCGTCATTGCGGCCAGTTTTTGGCGGTCCAGACCGGTTTCCAGGGCTTTCCACGCCTCTTTGCGCCGGGGAAGCGGGCACATCACCGAGTCGATGCCGTAAAGGCACACCCCGCGCAGAATAAAGGGGGCAACGGAGGCCCGCAGGTCCATACCCCCGGCAAGGCCACAGGCAGCCACCGCCCCGCCATAGCGGGTCATCGACAGGAGGTTGGCGAGGGTGGCCGAGCCGACCGCGTCCACCCCGCCCGCCCAGCGCTCCTTGGCGAGCGGCTTGGGCGGCCCGGCAAGCTCCTTGCGCTCGATGATCTCGGCGGCGCCCAGGCCCTTGAGGTAGTCCGCCTCGGCCGGGCGGCCGGTGACGGCATGGACCGTGAAGCCGCGCTTGGCCAGCAGGGCGATGGCAACGGAGCCGACGCCGCCCGCGGCGCCGGTGACGACAATGGGGCCCTGCTCGGGTTTAAGCCCGTGGCGCTCGAGCGCCATCACCGCCAGCATCGCGGTATAGCCGGCGGTGCCGATGGCCATGGCCTCGCGCGCGCTCATTGAGGCGGGCAGCGGCACCAGCCAGTCGCCCTTGACGCGCGCCTTCCCGGCATAACCGCCGAGATGGGTCTCGCCGCAGCCCCAGCCGTCGAGGATGACCTTGTCGCCGGGCTTCCAGGCGGGATGGCTGGAGGCTTCCACGGTGCCGGCGAAATCGATGCCGGCGATCATCGGAAAACGGCGCACCACCGGCGCCTTGCCGGTGAGTGCGAGGCCGTCTTTGTAGTTGAGCGTGGAGTATTCGACACGGACGGTGACGTCGCCGTCCATCAAATTGGCTTCGTCGAAATCGGTGAGCGCGGCCTTGGTGCCGCTCTCGGTTTTCTCGATCACGATTGCTTTGAATGTCGCCACGCTCAAGCCTCGCTCTTTTAAGGGAGGCCATTCATGGCGCGGCGGGCGCGGCCGCGCAAGCGGCGGGCCGTGTCGTATTGACGCTTAGCGCCTCAACAGAATCGGAATACCGTCACGAACTTCGGCGACGGAACGCCATGACGGCAATACCCAGGACGACCAGGGCGAGCACAACTACGCCGATCCCTCCGACCCCGCCCATCCCATATCCCATCCCCCATCCCCAACCTCCGCCGGCGCCTCCACCCATCATGTTGCCGGAGCCGCCCCCACCGGGCCCGTAAGGCTGCGCGTCGGCAATAGTGGCAATAGTCGCGAGACTGAAGGTTGTGAGCGCGGACACGGCGAACAGCCGTGATGCAACATTATGCGTTGACGACATGAAATATCTCCCGACGGTATCGATTAGCTATTTAATCTGCCCGATTGTTCTGCGCTCGCTTTGAGGCAGATCAATCGTCTGCGCTCTTTTGCGAACACATTATTGTTGATCCAAGCCAAATCGTGCGCGCAGCCACTCTGCGGATCCGCCGACGCGCGCGGCCTATTCCGTCATCGGTTTAGAGGCTTGCTGCTCGGCTTTAGCTTTTTCTTCGCGGAGGAGGCATTGTATCGTTCGCCGCTCGGTCTCATTGACCGAAGTATCCAGCATATTCTGGAAACGCTTGATGTTCATGTCTGTGGCGTAGACGAAGGAGTTCATGAACTTTCGCCGTATTGAGGATCAAGCCGATGCGCGTTGCGCGCGTTAGATGCGCCCGAGCAGCATGAGAATGACCACGATGATCAAGATGGTGCCGATAATGCCGACGCCGCCGTGGCCGTAACCGTAGCCGTAGCCACCGAAGCGGCCGCTGAAGCCACCGAACAGGAAGATGACCAGGATGATGACGAGCAAGAGTCCGAGCGACATGACTTTATCCCTTTGGATTGCGTGAACTGAAAATTATTTCGTTAGGCAACGCCGCGTTGCTTCTTCTCGATGGAAAACGCCGGAGCAGCGAACGGCCGCTCCGGGTGGCGGCAGCGCGAGCGTCAACCGGACGTTCAGCGCCAGCCGCAATGACGGTAGCCATTGTGACCGGTCCAGCAGTGGCGATGGCGACGACGGTGGTCCACGATGTCCGGACCGCCGACCACGCCGCCGATGACCCCGCCGGCGACCGCGCCGATGGGTCCGGCAACGACGGCACCGGTGCCCGCACCGATGGCGACGCCTTCCAGTGTTCCGGCCTGGGCCGCGATCGGCATTGCCGCCAGCATCGCAACCAGCATTCCAGTCTTGAGCATTGAGCGCATAAGAAACTCCTTGATTAAGTTATCGACGTGAGTTCGGCTCAGTAAATATTGGACGAGCGCATCGTGTAGGCCCGCGGCGAAGCCACGCGCGCAGGCGCGGCGATGGTTGCAACGGCGCCGTGATTGGGCAGCACGATGATCTTGGTGCCGACGTTGACGCGGCTGTAAAGATCGACCACGTCCGCATTGAGCAGCCGGATACAGCCGCTCGATACGTTGGTGCCAATCGTCGCCGGCGCGTTGGTGCCATGAATTCGGTACACGGTATTGCCGAGATAGATGGCGCGAGCGCCGAGCGGGTTGCCTTCGCCGCCGGCGGTGAAGCGGGCGAGATAGGGCTGGCGCGCGATCATCTCCGCCGGCGGGTACCAATCGGGCCACTCGGCCTTGCGCGTGACGCGCTCCACGCCGGACCAGGTGAAGCCCTGGCGGCCGACGCCGATGCCGTAGCGGATCGCCCTGCCGTCGCCGAGCACGTAATAGAGATAGGTGTTCGCGGTATCGATGATGACGGTGCCGGGCGCGACATTGGCCGGATAGGCGACCAGCTGGCGGCGCAGATTGGGCGCGAGTTCGAACGGCTCGGTCTCGTCAGCCAAAGGCGCGACGGTCGTGGTAGCGAACGTGGCGGGGGTTGGCAGCGGCGCTGCGTTGGCTGAGCCAATCCATAAAGCTGCGCCGGCAAGCAAAACAGTAGTTTTCAGAACACGCAATTGATAACTCATGACGTATTCCTTTGAATACGCCTCATCAACAGCCCACATCGATTTAAGTTCCACAGTTAGTGCGGCAATATTTACGTCAACAATACTTTCCTAAAAGACAATATCTGCACCGATTATTCTAGTTTTACTTAGTAGAAGCGGAACGTTCGGCCCACCGCCCACGTTGTCGGTTTTGTACGTCTAGAAGATGGACAGGGACACAATGTTCAAACCGATCGTCAGGATGGCCGCTGCCGCGCTTGTCGCCGGCGCTGTCGCTCTCGCCATAACCGCCGCCCCGGCGGCCGTCGAGCATGAGGCCAAGCAGAGCCAAGACGCCAAGCAGCCGCAGACGGTCGCAAGGGCCGACCGCCTGCGCGTCCCGGTCAAGGGAACCGCATGCTCGGTACACGCCTGGCCGAACTTCGAGCCGAAATGCCAATTCGATGTCAGAGAGCCAGCCGGCGAAGCGCGCACGGTGCGGGTCATCGCCCTTCGCTAGGCGCGCCTAGCTAGCGGAGGCGGCCTCATCCTTCTGCGCCTCGAGTTCGATCGGCGTATAGACTCGCGCGGTCGCGTCATAGACCGCGACCTGAATCACCGGGTAGCTTTGCTTGAGCTTCGCGCCCGCCGCGGTGGCGTCCTTCGCGCTTTCATAACGCATTTTCAACTTGCCATCGATCGACAAGACAAAGCCGTCGACCGGCATCGCATTGGCACGCAGATTTGCCGGTCGCTTGGTTTCCTGCAGCTTTATCTCTTCCTTTGGCTCTTGGATCTTCGGCTCTTCGTGGTTCTTTGGCTCTTGGATTTTAGGTTCTTTGATCTTCGGTTCTTTGCTCATGGGTTCCTTTGAACTGGTTGAGTGGGCTCAAGCGGCAATCGCAATACGCAATTCACTCGCTTAAGATGGATTTGGCTTGAACGTCGCATGGGTGACGGATACCGCCGTGCCGCGCGGGCCGCTCGCGATATCGACGACGGCTGTCGAGCTGCCGCGTCAGCGCTTTGACGAGACTGGTGCCAAGCCCAGGCTTGGTGCTGCCGGCGCTCACATCCGGCTTGCCGATCCCGTTATCGGAAACCGTCAGCTTCCAATCGGGTCCGGCGACTTTGTAGGAAACGACGATCGCCGCATCCGGTTTCTCGCCGGGGAATGCATGTTTCAGCGCATTCATCACCAGTTCGGTGACGATCAGCCCGATGCTCACGGCGTCGCGCGAGATCGCGCTGCCGGCATCGGACTCGACCTTGAGCGAAATCGGCCGGCTGTCGCCGATCATCGATTGCGCCAGTGTTTCACATAGTTTGCTCAGGTAACTGGCCAGATTCGATCGGCTTGCCGCCACCGGAGACATGCAGATGCTGCTGAACGGCGGCAATCGACAAAACCCGCTGATGCGCGTCCTCCAATTGCAGCCGCGTCTCCTCCGATTGGACGGAGCGCGCCTTGAGGATGAGAATGCTGGCGATGATCTGCAGGCTGTTGGCGACGCGGTGCTGAATCTCCTCCAACAGCATATCCTTTTCCAGCAGCAGCTCCTGCACCTGTCGCTCGACGGCGCGCCGGTCGGTCACGTCCTCGAAGGCCAGGAGCACGGTGCTGTGGGCGCCCTGCTCATAGAAAACCTTGCGGGCGTTGAGCAGCATGACGCGGCGGCCGATCGCGGGAAACTCGCGGTCGACCTCATAGCCTTCGACGGCTGCTTGGCCGTTGGAGATCGTTTCTAAAAGCTCGCGCAGCTCCGGGATGTCCCATTGACCGCCGTCGATCTCGTAAAGCAGGTGGCCGCGGACATCCTCACGGGCGAGCCGGAAGGTCTTGTAAAAGGAGCGGCTGGCGGCGACGACGCGCAGATCGTGGTCGAGCACGACAAGCGGATCGCGGACGGTGTCGACGACGGCCTGTGCGAGTGTGATGCCGTCCTTGATATCGACGAACGGCGATTCCTTCGACAGCGTCGAAGTTAACATGTGAACCTTTCGCCCCGCTTTCGAGCGGCAGGCAAGGCAGCGCGAATTTTCATTAAGTTGGCGCGAACGCCGAACGGCGTCGGTCGCCGAATTCATTTATCTGTGCGCCTTTATTCGCGATAAGTCGAGGATATTGCGATCACGATAAAGGCATGGACGAAGCTGATGCTGTGCCGAAACGCGTAAGAATTGTCGCAATTCGACTTGATCATCCCCATATATGATAGCCGGCATCGGCGCCCACAAATGACAAAAGGATGGTCTAGTGACTCACAGGTTCAATGTCGGTCAAATCGTCGAGCTCGAACCGAGGGTGCTTCGATCGTCCGCGCCCGGGCCCTATGAAATTCGCGATCTCGTCCCTGCCTCGGAGCGAGACCCGGGCGACCCGTGCTACCGCATCAAGAATATCGCCGAAAAACATGAACGGGTCGCCACCGAAAGCGAACTGACGCTTTCGGCCAGCCCTATCGCGCGATGACGGCTTAAGCCGCCGCTGCCGCCGGGCGCTCGACCGGCTCTTCGACGATCGGCAGGTTGATGACCGCGGAGGCGACGCCGAGCGCGACCCCCAGCCACCACACCGGGTCGTAGGTGCCGAACGCATCGAACAGCACGCCGCCGAGCCAGACGCCGATGAAGCTGCCGATCTGATGGCTCAAGAAGGCGAAGCCGAACAACATGGCGAGCCAGCGCGTGCCGAACATCACCACCACCAGCCCGGAGGTCGGCGGCACCGTCGACAGCCAGAGCAATCCCGTCACCGCGCCGTAGATCAGCGTCGTCACCGGGCTTGCCGGCAACAGGACGAAGACGGCAATCGACAGCGCGCGCGAGAAATAGATGGTCGACAGGATATAGCGCTTGGGCATCAAGTTGCCGAGATAGCCCGAGCTCACCGAGCCGATGATGTTGAACAGGCCGATGACGGCGAGCGTCCAGCCGCCGATTTCGGCGGAGAGGCCGCGGTCGAGCAGATAGGACGGCAGATGCACCGTGGTGAAGCCGAGCTGGAAGCCGCAGGTGAAGAAGCCGAGCACCAGCAGCACGTAGCTGCGATGCGCGAAGGCCTCGCGCCAGCGCATGGCGCAACGACTGCGCAGGCGCCGCCGCTCCTGACGGCGCGCCGCCGCGCGGTGTCGACAGCACCAGCGACAGCGGCAGGATGAAAACCATCAACGCGGCGAATATCAGCAGCGTGGTTTGCCAGCCGAACGAGCCCATCAGCGCGACCGCGAGCGGCGAAAACAGGAACTGGCCGAACGAGCCTGCCGCGGTGCCAAAACCAAATGCCGTTGAGCGCCATTCCGGCGGCACCAGTTTGCCGAGCGCGCCGACCACGATGGTGAAAGCGCAGCCCGACAGGCCGAAGCCGATCAGGACGCCGGCCGACAAAGTCAGCATCAGCGGCGTGGTCGAATAGGTCATCAAATAGAGGCCGAGCCCATAGAGCACGGCGCCGAGCGCGAGCACCCGCGGCGCGCCGTAGCGGTCGGCAATGGCGCCGGCGACCGGCTGGCCGATGCCCCACAGCAGATTCTGAAGCGCCAGCGCGAAGGCGAAGACGTCGCGGCCCCAGTGTTGCGCCTGCGACATCGGCGTCAGAAAGAAGCCGATGGCCGAGCGCGGCCCGAAGCTGATCATCGCGATCAGGCAGCCGCACAGCACCAGCACCACGGGCGTTGCGCCAGAAGGCGACCGAAGAACCGCCGCTCGCCGTTTGCACTGTCATGTCAGGTCCCGGGCCAATTCAGGCGCCAAACGGCGCCGGCTGGCGAGCATATATAGACCAGGCACGGTCCGGTCATAACGAATTCTCGTGATCCAAGCCATTTGCGACGCGCATGGTTCGATGCGCGGGCGGCGTTATTTGCCGTGTTCCCGCGCCCAGGCTTGCCCCTCGGGCGAGCGCAGCCATTCCTTGCTGTAGCTGACCGGCCAGCGTTTTTCGTCGTCCACGACTTCCTGCTGCGTCAGCTTCACATCGCCCCAAACCGGCTCGTCGGAGCCGTCGCCCCATGTGCGCGGGCGATAGAAGGTATGCACCCCCATCGTGGAGATGGTGTGCATCTCGTTGATCCAGTCGGGGCGCACATAATAGGCGTGGTAATGGGTGGCCTTGGCGACTTCCGGCATCCAGAGCTTGCCGTTGATCATGTCGCGGGCGATGTGCATGGCGCGCGCCATGGCGTCGGGTTCGGTGACGACGTTGGGAATGCCGTCGCAGTTGTAGCTGAACTGGCAGCCGCGGCTGTTGCTCTGGTGCACGACGCCGCAAACGTCGTTCGGGTAGAACGGCGAGAACGCGCGGTTCATGATGACTTGCGCGACGGCGATCTGACCGCGCACCGGCTCGCCGCGTGATTCGAAGTAGACCGCCTCGGCGAGACACTTCACGGCTTTGTCGAGAGACTCACCCGTCAGCGCCAGCCGCTCGGCCGGCGATTTCGGCCGCTGGTCTTCGCCGGTCACCACGCCCTTGTTGGCGATGCTCTCGCCGCCTTTGCCGCCGTCGGCTTGCTCGGCGGGCGTGAGCGCCGCCATTTTGAGATCGGGATCACTGTTGACGACCGGCGCCTCGCCTGTCGCCCAAGGCGTGATCTGCTGTTCGCCGCCGGCGAGCGGATTGGCGCCGAAGAAAAGCCGCGCGCTCTCTTTGGGCGGCGTTGCATCGGAGGCAGGCGCGGCAGTCGCGGATTTCGCCGGCTCGGGCGGCGGCAACGGATCGTCGAATGGCGCCGAACTGGTATTCGGCATAAGGGTCGAAGCGGCTTTCGATTTTATCTTGCTTGGGCGGCGTCTCGAATTCCGCCTGCGGCATCGGCGCGATCGACGAGTGCCGGCGGCAGCGGCGGCATCGGCTCGCGCGCCCGCGAGATCATCGAGTCGCGCTTGTCTTTGCGGTTGACGGTCGGGAACTGCAGCGGCCCGTTCGGATCGCCGAGCAACTGACGGCCGATCGAGCCGGTGATGTCGGTCGGATCGAAATTTGCCAGCGCATAGATCGGCGGGTGCGGGATGGTGGTACCGAGCGGCTGCGGCATCGAGAAGGTGGCGGCGTGGATCGTGCCGAAGGGCGAGGCGATGAGATAGGCGCGCGCGCGGGCGGCGACGCCGGGCTGGCTCGCGAGCAACGCGCCGAGGTCCTGGAGGCCGATCGTGCTCGGCAGCAGCGCAATAGCGAACGCGAGGGCGCCGATGCGCGCCCATGTCCGCCGCCGCGATACTCGAACGCCCGCACTCACTGACACGAATTCCCACGCACTGACGCCACCCGGGCGGTGACAATGCGACAGGTTCTCTTATCGACCGATTAACCTTGGTGGCGCGCGGCGCGCGCGGGCTGCGCGCGGTAACGATTTGGAAAGGATTATTAACCATATCGCAAGCGCGCGGGTGGATGATGCGCGGGAGCCTAATTTTCGAGCACGCATGACGGCATTCGGCCTCACGTCCAGCGCCATCGGCGCTACCAGCCTGATCGCCGCGTTATGCGCGAGCGCGTTCGCGGGGGCTTTGCTGCTCTATCGCCGCCGCCAGAGCCAAAGCGGCCGGCTGGTCGGCGCCATCGACAACATGTCGCAAGGTCTGTGCATGTTCGATGCGCAGACGCGCATCGTCGTGGTGAACTCGCGCTATATCGAAATGTACGGGCTGTCGCCCGAGATCGTGAAGCTCGGCGTTCCGCTCCGGGAATTGATCCAGCACCGCAAGGACACCGGGCTGTTCACCGGCGACGTCGAAGCCTACAGCAAAAATATCATCGAGAGCATGCGCGCCGGCAAGAGTGTCGGCCTGTATGTGCAGGCGAGCGACGGCCGCATCGTGCTCGCCAAAAACCATTCACTGCCGGGCGGCGGCTGGCTTTCCACCCACGAGGACGTCACCGAACAGCGCCGCGCCGAGGAAGAGCGCGCGGCCATTCACGATCAGGAAAGGCGGCGGCGGGTCGTCGATGCCGCCATCGCCTCGTTCCGCCCGCTGGCGGAGCAGCTGCTGGGTAGCGTGAGCGAATGCGCCGTCGCCATGCGCACGACCGCCACTGCGCTGTTCGGCTCGTCCGACGAGACCAGCAAGCGCGCGGAAAGCGCGGTGCAGGCGTTCAACGAGACCTCCGCCAATGTGGAGAGCGCGGCGGTCGCGGCCGAAGAACTATCGCGCTCGATCGACGAGATCAGCCGCCAGCTCAATCACACCGGCGACATCGTCGGCATTGCGACCAATGAAGCGCGCGCGACCGACGACGAGATCGCGGGCCTCGCGGCCGGCGCGCAGAAGATCGGCGATGTGGTGATGTTGATCCGCAACATCGCCGGCCAGACCAACTTGCTCGCACTCAATGCCACCATCGAGGCGGCGCGCGCGGGCGAAGCCGGCCGCGGTTTTGCCGTGGTGGCGCAGGAGGTCAAATCGCTGGCGGTGCAGACCGCCAAGGCGACCGAAGACATCGCCAACCACATTCTCGGCGTGCAGGAATCGACCACCGGCGCGATCGAGGCGATCCGCCATATCACCGCGCGCATGCAGGAGATCAACCAGTACACCGCGGCGGTGGCGGCCGCGGTCGAACAGCAGAACTCGGCGACCGGCGAGATCTCGCAAAATGTGGCGAGCGCGGCGCACGGCACCGGCCACGTCGTCGGCGTGCTGGGCGAGGTCGCCGATGCCGCGACCGAGACGCGCGGCTCGGCGCAAGTGGTGCGCGAGGCGTCCGAGACGGTGGAAAGCGCGGTCGCCAATCTGCGGCTGGAGGTCGAGGACTTCCTCGCCAAAGTGGCGGTCTAGGCCGCCCGGCTCAGAAAATCTTCATTTCAATTCCCGCCGCCATGGGAATCAGCACCATCAGCGCAAGCGCGATTGCAAAGCCGATAAGCCGCGTCGGCATGGTGATCGGCGGCCCCGCCGCAATGCCGCGGCGCCAATGGACGATGCCCTCAAACAGCGCGAAGGCGATCAGCACCCAGAAATAGGGCGCCAGCCCAATGGTGCGGCTTTGCGGCACCAGCACGATGACGCCGCCGACCGCAATGCCGACAATGACCGCGAAGACGATAAATATCCGATTGATGCTCACGCTTATGTTCAAGCTTGGCTCGCGGCGGTCTTGCCGAGCGCCGCTTGCGCGGCGGCAAGGCGCGCGATCGGCACGCGGAACGGCGAACACGAGACATAATCGAGCTTGGCCTCGTGGCAGAAGGCGACCGAAGCCGGATCGCCGCCGTGCTCGCCGCAAATGCCGACCTTGAGCTTCGGCCGCACCTTGCGCCCGCGCTCGACCCCGATGCGCACCAGCTCGCCGACGCCCTGCTGGTCGATCGACACGAACGGGTCGGCCTTGAGGATGCCGCGCGCGGTGTAGATCGACAGGAAACTGGCGGCATCGTCGCGCGAAATGCCGAAGGTGGTTTGCGTCAGGTCATTGGTGCCGAAGGAGAAGAACTCGGCGCTTTCCGCGATCTCGCCGGCGAGCAACGCCGCGCGCGGCAACTCGATCATGGTGCCGACGTCGTAAGCGAGCTTGGCGCCGGTTTCCTTCTCGACCGCTTTGGCCATGGCGTCGATGCGCGCCTTGACCAGGTCGAGCTCGGCCTTGGTGGCGATCAGCGGCACCATGACCTCGGGCCTGACCGGCTTGCCGCTGCGTTTCTCGGCCTCGACCGCGGCCTCGAAAATGGCGCGCGCCTGCATCTCGGCGATCTCGGGATAGGCGATGGCGATGCGGCAGCCGCGGAAGCCGAGCATCGGGTTGAACTCGGCGAGCTCATTGGCGCGGTCGGCGAGCTTCTTAGGGTCGGCGCCCATGGCTTTTGCCACCTCGGCGATCTCCTCCTCGCCGTGCGGCAGGAACTCGTGCAGCGGCGGATCGAGCAGGCGGATGGTGACCGGGCGCTCGCCCATGATCTCGAACAGTTCGAGGAAGTCGCCGCGCTGCATCGGCAAGAGCTTGGCGAGCGCCGCGCGCCGCGACTTCTCGTCGTCGGCGAGGATCATCTCGCGCACCGCGGTGATGCGGCCCTCGTCGAAGAACATGTGCTCGGTGCGGCAAAGCCCGATGCCCTCGGCGCCGAAGCGGACGGCGGCCCTTGCGTCGGCCGGCGTATCGGCATTGGCGCGCACGCCGAGCTTGCGCACTTTGTCGGCCCAGCCGATGAGCGTCGCGAACTCGCCGGAGAGCTCCGGCTGCACCATGTCGACCCTGCCCGCCAGCACCTGGCCGGTGGAGCCGTCGACGGTGATCTGGTCGCCCTTTTTGAACACCTGGCTGCCGGCGGTCATGGTCTGCGCATTGTAATCGACGCGGATCGAACCGGCGCCCGAGACGCAGGGCTTGCCCATGCCGCGCGCGACCACGGCGGCGTGCGAGGTCATGCCGCCGCGGGTGGTGAGAATGCCTTCGGCGGCGTGCATGCCGTGGATGTCTTCCGGCGAGGTCTCGACCCGCACCAGGATGACCTTGCGGCCGTCGCTCTTGAGCTGCGCGGCCTCGTCCGAGCGTGAAGACGATCTCGCCGGAGGCGGCGCCGGGCGATGCCGGCAGGCCGTTGGCGATCACCTTGCGGTGGGCGCGCGGGTCGATGGTGGGATGCAGCAGCTGGTCGAGCGTCAAAGGCTCGACGCGCAGCACCGCTTCCTCCTTGGTGATGAGGCCCTCATGCGCCAGCTCGACCGCGATGCGCAGCGCGGCCTTGGCGGTGCGCTTGCCGTTGCGGGTCTGCAGCATCCACAGCTTGCCCTGCTCGACCGTGAATTCGAGGTCCTGCATGTCGCGGTAATGGCGCTCGAGCGTGTTGTAGAAGCGCTTGAGCTCGGCATAGGGCCTGGGCAGCGTCTTCTCCATCGACGGCTTGTCGGAGTGGGCCTCGATGCGCGCCTCCTCGCTGATCTCCTGCGGCGTGCGGATGCCGGCGACCACGTCCTCGCCCTGCGCATTGATGAGGAATTCGCCGTACAGCTTCTTCTCGCCGGTCGACGGATTGCGCGTGAAGGCAACGCCGGTCGCCGACGTGTCGCCCATGTTGCCGAACACCATGGCCTGCACATTGACCGCGGTGCCCCATTCCTCCGGAAGGTTGTGCAGTTTGCGATAGGTGATGGCGCGGTGGTTCATCCAGGAGCCGAACACGGCGCCGATCGCGCCCCATAATTGCTCGTGCGGGTCCTGCGGGAAATCCTTGCCGAGTTGATCCTTGACCCGCTTCTTGTAGAGCTTCACCAGCTCGGCCCAGTCGTCGGCGGTGAGTTCGGTGTCGAGGCTGTAGCCCTGGCGCTCCTTGTGGTGGTCGAGCAGCTCCTCGAAATGCTCGTGGCCGACGCCGAGCACCACGTCGGAATACATGGTGATGAAGCGCCGGTAGCTGTCATAGGCGAAGCGCTTGTCGCCGGATTTCTTCGCCAGGCCTTCGACGGTCTCGTCGTTGAGGCCGAGATTGAGCACGGTGTCCATCATGCCCGGCATGGAGGCGCGCGCGCCGGAGCGCACCGACACCAGCAGCGGGTTCACTTTGTCGCCGAAGGTCTTGCCGGCGATCTTGCCGATGACGTTGAGCGCCTTGTCGACCTGCGCCTTGAGGTCTTTCGGGTACTGCTTGGCGTGCGCGGTGTAGTAGTTGCAGACCTCGGTGGTGATGGTGAAGCCGGGCGGCACCGGCAGGCCGAGATTGGCCATTTCGGCGAGGCCTGCGCCCTTGCCGCCCAGGAGATTGCGCATGCCGGCCTTGCCCTCGGCGCGGCCGTCGCCGAAGGCGTAGACCCATTTGCCTTTGGCAGAGGGGCGCGCGGACGCCTTCGGCTTCTTCATCGAAGCCTTTCGCACCGCTTGCTTTTTGACCTTGGCGCTGACGCGCGACTTTTTTCGAGCCATGACTGCAAATAATTAGGGTGAGCCGACGCCCCTAACAACACCGCCCGCCCCGCCAGCGCAAGCCCGCATTTTAGTGCAGCAAGCCGGGCCAAAGTCCGATGACGCCGATGAAAATCAGATAGACCGCGACGATGATGTTGAGCAGGCGCGGGATGATGAGAATGAGGATGCCGGCGACGAGCGCGACGATGGGCTGCAAATTGGCGATGCCGATGACCATTGATTGTCCCCTGGTTGGTTGGCGTGGTGAGAACTTCGAGACGGCTGTCACGGTTCCGAGCGCGGTGCGACCTTACCCCTCGATCTTGGAGAAGTCGGCGACGGCGCGGGTGGCCTGGCGGATTTCGTTGAGCAGCTTGAGGCGGTTTTCGCGCAACGCCTTGTCGTCGACATTGACGGTGACCTTGTCGAAGAAGGCGTCGACCTTGGGACGCAGCTTGGCCATGGCGCTCATGGCGGCGGCGAAGTCCTCCTTGGCGACGGCGGCGGAGGCTTCTTTCGTGGCGATGTTGATCGCCTCGGCCAGCGCTTTCTCTTCGGGCAGTTCGTAGCGCTTGGCGTCGGGCGCGCCGGTGTATTCGTTCTTGTCCTTCTTCTCCTCGATGCGCAGGATGTTGGAGGCGCGCTTGACGCCGGCGAGCAGGTTCTTGCCGTCGTCGGTGTCGAGGAATTTGCCGAGCGCCTCGACGCGGCGCACGACCATCAGCAGGTCGTCCTGGCCGCCGAGCGCGAACACCGCGTCCACCAGATCGTGGCGCGCACCCTGCTCGCGCAGCTGGACTTTGAGGCGGTCGGCGAAGAATGCGAGCAGGTCTATGACTTTCGGATCAACATAGTCCTCGCCAAGCCCAGGATGGGCGTCTGTCAAAGGATCGAACGCCTTCGTCCGCCCGGAAAACTTTTCCGCAAACTCTTCCAACTCTGCGCTCTGCATTTTCCTTGCGATGGTTTCAATATCGCGCAGCTCGCGACCACGCGTAGAGTAATAAGCTTTTCCAATATGTTGATGCATGCTTCGCATCAGCTGCTGAATCAATGAAAATCGAATCTCATTGTCTAGGACGATGCGGATCACTCCCAACGCCGCGCGGCGCAGCGCGTAAGGGTCCTTCGATCCGGTCGGCTTCTCGTCGATGGCCCAGAAGCCGACCAGGATGTCGATCTTGTCGGCGAGCGCGACGGCGATCGAGACCGGATCGGCCGGCACCAGATCGTCCGGGCCCTTCGGGCTGTAGTGATCCTCGATGGCGTGGGCGACCGCTTCGTCCTCGCCCTGCGCCTCGGCGTAATAGCGGCCCATGAGGCCCTGCACTTCGGGGAATTCGCCGACGACTTCCGTCAACAAATCCGCCTTGCAGAGTTGCGCGGCGCGCTCGGCCTTGGTGCGGTCGGCGCCAACGACATCCGCGAGCTCGCCCGCCAGCGCCGTGATGCGCGCGATGCGTTCGGCTTGCGTGCCGAGCTTCTCGTGGAACACGATGTGCTCGAACTTCGGCAGCCGGTCTTCCAGCCGCGTCTTCAGATCGGTGTCGTAGAAGAACTTGGCGTCGGACAGCCGCGCGCGGATGACGCGCTCATTGCCGGCGACAATCGCCTTGCCGCCGTCGGCTGCCTCCTCGTTCGCCACCAGGATGAACTTGTTGACCAGCTTGGCCGTCTGCGGATCGCGCAGCACGAAGCATTTCTGGTTGGTGCGGATGGTGGCGCGGATCACCTCGCCGGGGATCGCCAGGAACGCCTGGTCGAACGAGCCCATCAGCGTGACCGGCCATTCCACCAGGCCGGCGACTTCGGCCAGCAGGCCTTCGTCCTCGACCAGCTCGTAGCCTTGCGCAAACGCGAGATTCTTGGCGTCGGTGAGGATCGTCTGCGCGCGCCGCGCCGGATCGAGCATCACCTTGGCTTTTTGCAAGTTGGCGACGTAGTCGTCGAAGCGGCGCACCTTGAACGGCTTGCGGCGCCATGAAGCGGTGGCCGCGCGTCTCGTTGCCGCTCGCCAGTCCGTCGATCTTGAACGGAACGATGTCGGGCTCCTCGGTCTCCGGGCCGAAGGTGGCGACGATCGAATGCAGCGGCCGCACCCAGTTGAGCGAGCCTGCGCCCCAGCGCATCGACTTCGGCCACGGGAAGCTGCGCACCACTTCCGGCAGCATGTCGCCGATCACCTCGATCGCCGGCCTGCCCTGCTTCTCGATCAGCGCGACGTAGAAGTCGCCCTTCTTGTCCTGCTGGATCTTGGCGTCGGCGATCGACTTTAATCCCGCCGCCTTCACGAAGCCGGCAATCGCCTGCTCCGGCGCGCCGACCTTCGGGCCCTTGCGCTCATCCTTCACATCGGGCGGACGCGCGAGCACGCCGTGCACCGACAGCGCGAGCCGCCGCGGCGTGGCGAAGGCCTGGGCGCCCTCGTAGGTCAGCCCCGCCGCCACCAGCCGGTCGGTGACGATTTTCCGCAAATCGTCGGCGGCGCGCGCCTGCATGCGCGCGGGGATTTCTTCCGACAGAAATTCGAGCAGCAAATCTGGCATCGGGAATGCAACTAACTCGGTTCACGCTCCCCGGCGGGGAGGATTAAGAAAAACGTTCAAGCGGGCGGTAGGCGTTTGTGGCTGCCGTCGCAGAGCGGCTTCTTGCCCGAGCGCTTGCAGGTGCAGAACGCGACATTGCCGGCGACTTCCGGCTTGTATTCGATCGGCGTGAAGCTCGTGACCTTGTGCGAGCCGTCGCAGAACGGCTGCGTCTTGGAGCGCCCGCAGGCGCACCACCAATAGCTCTTGCCCGCTTCGACATCCATTCTGATCGGCGCGCGTCCGCCGATCGTCCGGTTCGCCCATGCTCATGACTAAGCCCCTCCCCCTTCGGTTTTGAGCCAGGCCTCGCCGCAGCCTTTCGCCAGTTCGCGCACGCGCAGGATATAGCTCTGCCGCTCGGTCACCGAAATCACGCCGCGCGCGTCGAGCAGGTTGAACACGTGGCTCGCCTTGATGCACTGGTCGTAGGCCGGCAACGCCATCAAATGCTTCTTGCGGTCGGCGGTCCAGCCGTCGGCCAGATATTTCTGGCAGGCGGCTTCCGCCATCTTGAACTGCTCGAACAGCATCGCCGGTGTCGGCGAACTCGAAATTGTGCCGCGAATATTCCTGCTCGGCCTGCAGGAAGACGTCGCCATAGGTCACCTTCTTGTCGTCGCTGCGGCCGTTGAAGTTGAGCGCGAAGACGTTGTCGACGCCCTGCACGTACATCGCCAGCCGCTCGAGCCCGTAAGTGAGCTCGCCCGAGACCGGCGAGCATTCGAAGCCGGCGACCTGCTGGAAGTAGGTGAACTGCGACACCTCCATGCCGTCGCACCAGCATTCCCAGCCCAGCCCCCAGGCGCCGAGCGTCGGGCTTTCCCAGTCGTCCTCGACAAAGCGGATGTCGTGGATGGCGGGGTCGATGCCTATGGTTTTCAGCGAGTTAAGATAGAGCTCCTGGATGTCGGGCGGCGACGGCTTCAGGATCACCTGGAACTGGTAATAGTGCTGCAGCCGGTTCGGATTCTCGCCGTAGCGGCCGTCTTTCGGCCGGCGCGAGGGCTGCACGTAAGCCGCATTCCACGGTTTCGGCCCGAGCGCGCGCAGCGTGGTGGCCGGATGGAAGGTGCCGGCGCCCACTTCCATGTCATAGGGCTGCAATATGATGCAGCCCCAATTCGCCCAGTACTGCTGCAGCGCGAGGATAAGGCCCTGAAACGAGCGCGCGGGGTCCAAATTGCCTTGAGTCATACGGTCCCCGGCAAGCCGAGCGGCATCAGCCATCGTTTGGATACGGATTTTTAAGCACGGGAATCGAACGGGACCGTATCGGCGGCCCTATAGGGGGTCAAGCCGGAGACTTTTACGGGATTTTGAACCGAACCCGCTACACCCACGACCAACCGGGGAAGAAGCAATCGTCCCGCAGGAGTGTCCAATGCTCGCGTTCGAATTGGTCGGAATGGGGTTGTTTGCGCTGTTTTTCGGCGCGCTCATCACCAACAAGCAGAGCGTCAGCCGCTAGCGCGGACTTACGGCCGGTACTCGCCGGTCGAGGGATCGCGCCGCAGCTTCGGCATCGTCTCGCGATCCGAAATGCGCGCCGCGCGCCTGGCACGCTCAAGCTCTTCGTTGATCCGGCGCGTTTCCTTCACCACCCAATGCACGACCATCGCGCCGCCGGCGGCGATGAGTGACCATTTCACGAGTGGCGAGAGCAGAAACGGCGGCATGATCGGCTCCTTGTCGTCTGCAGCCGGAACTTCTCAAGTAATCAAGGCAATTTCGCGGCCCGGCCAATTAGCCGCATCATAGGCCATAACGCGCCCATAGCGCACGTGTTTCCAACGCGGATATGAGATCGTCGGCAAGCCCGGGCTGGCCGGCAAGCGCCGCGGCAAGGCCAACGCCTTGCAGCCGCCGGCCGAACAGGCTGCGTTCGGCCGAGATGAGCGGCATGCGCACTTTCTCGCCGTAACGCGCGCGCAGCACGGAGCGCAGGTCGCCGATGCTGTCGGCGAGGCCAAGCTCGATGGCCTTCGGCGCGGTCCAGAATTCGCCGGAGAACAGGGTCTTCTCAGGGCCCTTGAGTTTGCCGGCGCGCCGCTCTTTCACCAGCGCGATGAAGCGCTCGTGGATGTCCTTCTGGATCGCCTTGAGGCGTTTCACGTCGCCGGCATCCTCCGGCAGAAACGGATCGAGCATCGCCTTGTGTTCGCCGGAGGTGTAGAGCCTGCGCTCGACGCCGAGCTTGTTCATCAGCTTGGCGAAGCCGAACGAGCCGCCGACCACGCCGATCGAGCCGACGATCGAGAATTGATCGCAGATGATTTCATCGGCGGCGCAGGACAGCATGTAGCCGCCGGAGGCGCCGATGTCCTCGACGAAGGCGATGACGGGAATCTTCTTCTCCGCCGACAGGTCGCGGATGCGGCGGTAGATCAGATGCGACTGCGAGGGCGAGCCGCCGGGCGAATTGATGAGCAGCGCCACCGCGCGCGCGTTGCGCACCGAGAAGGCGCGCTCCAGCGTCTTGGCGGCGGTCGAGATCATCAGGCCGGGCCGCAGCGGCGTCGACACGCCGATGACGCCGGACAGTCGCACCACCGGTACCACCGGCATGTCGGTGCGGAAGCGCGCCGGCAGCAACATGCGCAGGCCGCTGAGTGTTCGTGCAAAAATATTCGCCATTTGTCTTATTCGCCTCGATGTTTATGCGCCTGTTCCGCCGGCCTTGCCATGCTCCCGGAGACGTTACCGTAGTCCCGGAAAGGTCATTAACCGATCATTGTTTAGCCTTGGAATAGTTTTTGCATTGCACTTAAGGCCGGCTACGACACGGAAAGAAGCAATGGATCCCAAGCTCACCATGTTGTTCGTGCTTATTGGCGCAGTTGTTGCGCTTTCGCACCTCACCGACGACAATCTTACGCGCATGCGGCGGCAACTGGCCGACCGCCGTTGGCGCAATTTCGTGCGCATATCGCGCAAAATTTAGGCGGCGAATCACTTAACCCGCCTCGTCCTCCACAAGCGTTAACTCTTGTCCGCCGCGCAGCACCGCCTCCGCGGCCGCGGTCGGCCGGCCCTGCGCATCATTGAGAATGAGGGCGGGCCGATAGACAGGTTGGCCGGTGCCGCCTTTGACCGCGCGCACGAGCACGCGGATAGCCGGCGCTCCCTCGCGTGGCGCGACCTCCAGCACGGCGATAGCGCCGAATTCGTCCGCCAATGCCTGCAGCACGTCCGCCACTTCGTCGGCGCGCCAGATCAGCGTCAGCACGCCGTGCGGCTTGAGCAGAAAAGCCGCCGAGGCGACCCAGCGTGCCAGCAGGCCGGGCTCGCCGGCGTGCGCGAGGCGGCGGCGCGCGTCCGGCGACACGTTGTGCCGGCGCGCATCGTGGAACGGCGGGTTCATCAGCACGCGGTCGGCGCTGCCGGCCGGCAGTCCGCCGGCGGCGAGCGCGCTCGGTATCTTCCGCGTCGCAAGCGACCGCCCGCACGCGACCGGCGAGTCCATTGATCCGGGCATTGTCGCCGGCAAGCCGGCTGAGCGCCTCGTCGATTTCCACCAGCACAACTTTGATTGCATCGACACGCGCGGCGAGCGCGAGGCCGGCGGCGCCGACACCGGCGCCGAGATCGACCGCCAGTTCGCCCGCCTGCCCGCCGGTCGCGGCCGCAA
>CAVTHL010000010.1:0-129712 GCA_963734465.1 uncultured Alphaproteobacteria bacterium | reverse complement strand
TCGCAATGAAAACCTTGTCGCGCAGCTTGGCCGTTTCGATCACCGCGCCGAGCACGCTTTCGGCATTGCCGTAGGTCGAGGCCGTATCGATCAGGCGTCCACCGTTCGCGATCAAGGCCTGCAGCACGGACGCGGCCTTGCTCACAGCGTCGGCGGAGTTGAAGACCGCGGCCGTGCCGAGCCCGACCGCCGGCAGGCGTTCGCCGCTCGACGGGATGGCTCGGCTGAGCGGCTCGCCGGTCTGCGCCAACGCGGGATGCGCCAGCGCAGCCGAGCCAGCCCCCGCGGCGAATTCGCGTCGTGTCATGCGCACGGTCATGGGTGTTCTCCTTCTGCAGCGGCCTCAAGCGCTTCGGCCCGCCGCTCCTGGGCGCGTCCCAGACCCACCGACAGCACCAGCCAGCCGGCCGCCACCGGTAACGCGCACAGCGCGATAGCGCCAAGCTTCAGTCCCAGCAACTGCAGGCTATCGAACACCCAGCCGTACATCGCATCGGAGCCGCGGTAGATGACGACGTCGATGAGATTCTTCGCTTTGTACTTCTCCTCGCGCCCCAGCACGGTGAAGAAGACCTGGCGCGCCGGATTGGCGATGGCAAAGTTCATCCAGCGTTGCACGACTTGGACGACGAGCACGACGCTCAGCGTCGGCGACACGAACAGCGCGGCAAAGCCGGCGACATAGACCGCGGGCAGCGCCGCCGCGGCAATGCCCGAGCCCAGGCGTTTGAGCACCTGCCCGGTGAGAAAAACCTGCGTCGCCAGCGTCAGCAGATTCACCGCCAGATCGATGCCGGCAAAGATGCGGGTCTGCGCAGCGGACCCGCGCACCGTCTCCGACACGATATGGGCCTGCTCGAAATAGAGCATGGTCGCGCCGAACGACAGCAGGCTCACCCAGATGCCGACGCCAAGCAGATAAGGCGAGCGGAAAAGCTCCGGCAGCGCGGCCAGCGCGCTGCCGCCGATGCGCCGGTCGCCCGCCTGTGCGCCCGCATGAGCGAGGGCGGCGCGTTCAAGCCGATAGACGCAGAACACCGCCAGTTCGAGCATGATCGCCGCCGGGATGAGGAGGTTGGTGGGGCCGAGCGGAGCCGACAGCCCTATGGTCAGAATGGGGCCGAGCAGCGCGCCGGCGGTGCCGCCCGCGCCGATGAAGCCGAACAGGCGCTTGCCCTGCTCGGCGTCGAACAGATCGGCCATGAAGGACCAGAACACCGCGACCGCGAACAGATTGAACACGCTCACCCATACGAAGAAGACGCGCGCGACGATTGCCGTCTCGACGTCGAGCGTCAGCAACAGCCAGAACAGCGCAAGATTGGCGACAAAGAAGTGGTAGACGATGGGGATGAAACGCGCGCGCGGCAGCTTCGCCACCAGCGCGCCGTAGAGCGGCTGCGCGACCAGCAGCGACACGAAGGTGGCGGTGAACAGCCACGGCAGATTTCTCACGCCGCCGGCGATGCCCATCTGGTCGCGCAACGGCCGCAGCACGTAGTAGCCCGCCAGCAGCGTAAAGAAGTAGGCGAACGACCAGAGCGCCGCCGACCGCTCTTTCGGCGTTGCCGGCAGCGCCCAGCCCAGCCAGCGCTGCAACGCGCTCATTGGGTCAAATTCAGTTTCTGCCTGAGTTCATTGGCGCTCACCGGCTGGCCGTAGCCCGGATTGCCGCGCTGGAAGCGCCGCGCATCGGCGAGCTTGCCGACAACGACCGCGTCGAAACCGGCGTCGCCGATCAAGGCGGACGCGACCTTGACCGCTTCGGCATCGTCGCCGGCAATCGGGATCGCAAGCCGCGGCGCGGCGCGGTTCGCCTCGCTCGCGAAGGTCCGAACGACATGGTGTTGAAGGCGCGCACGAGCCGGGTCCCGGCCAGATATTTCTGCGAGGTGACGCCGATGCCGTTCTGCTCGACCTCATCGGCGATGGCGCCGTCGCGCGAGGCAACGGCGTTGCAAGCATCGAGCACGATCTTGCCCTTGAGCGCGGCGGCATTGTCCTTGCCGATCTGCGGCAGCGCGCCGTAGGGCACGGCCACGAAAATCACGTCGCCGAACGTGATGGCCTCGCGACCGTGCCCGCTTTGCGCCAGCGGGCCGAGCTTAGCGACGAGGTCTTTCAACTCTTCCGGATGGCGTGATGAAAACAGCACCGGGTGCCCTGCCTTGACCCACAGTCCACCGATGGTGCCGCCGATGTTGCCGGAGCCGATAATGCCGATGCGCGCCTTGCTCTGGGCGAGCGCACGCGCCGGCCAAAGCGCCGCGCCGAGCATGAGCGCGCCGGTGCCGCCAAGCATGCCGCTAAGCATCGCGCGGCGGCTGCGATCGATCGTGTGGGAGTTGCGCATGGGAACCCCTTTTGTCTGATGGCGGCGGAGGTTAGCGTGGATTTCGAGCGTCACTCTGTCGCACCCATCACGGGTGCGTGACCGCATCAAATAAACAACGGATACCGCAATCTCATCCCACGCTGACCGGCACGGCGTAAACGCAATTGCGCCAATCGGCGGCCGGCTGCACCTCGCCGCGCTTGCCGGTCGCGCGCGACATCAGGACCGCCTCGCCCGCTCCGTCCGGCTGCCACGGGGCGCTGAATTTCTGCCACGACCAGCCGCTTTGCGGCGCAACCTGCGCCTGACGCCAACTCGCGCCGCCGTCGGTGGAAATTTCGACCTGCGCCACGCCGCCATCGGCCCAAGCCCAGCCCCAGATCTCAATGGGCTGCGCGCCGAATTCCGCGTCCGGCGCCGGGCTGACGATCACCGACTCCGGCGCGACCGCCCAGACCGGACGCGTGCCGCCGTCGACTGGGTCGTTATAGAGCTGGGTGGTGAAAGGGCCATCCGCGCGCGCGTCGGCGAGATGCAGCCGCGACAGCCATTTGACCGCGTTGGTGCCGTAGAAGCCGGGGACACCAGCCGCAGCGGAAAGCCATGCTCGGCATCGAGCGGCTCGCCGTTGATCTCGTAGGCCAGCAAGACGCCGCCCTGCGCGACGCGCTCGAGCGGACAATCTTTCAAATACGGGCCGGAGCGAATGCCTTCGTAGTCTCCGTGGTCCACGCCATAGGACCAAAGAAAACGCGCGCGCGGCGACACGCCGAGCGTGTCGAGCAGCGCTTTCAAATCGGCGCCGCCCCACACGACATTGCCGACGCGGCGCGTGGCGATTTTCGGATTTGACGGATAGCCGGCGCATTGATGAAACGATTCGACTTCGATCTTCGGCAAGCGGCGGATCTGGTCGAGCGTGAATGTCGCGGGTTCGCGCACCAGCCCGGTGACGCTGACGGTCCAGGCGCTCGCGTCAACGCGGGGAACGCCGACATGGGCGAGCACGAACAAGTCGCGCTGCGATGTCACCCGGTCGAGCATCTGATGCGGCAGCAACGGCACGCGGCGGAACGTGCGCGGCGGGTCCATGCGGACCGCCGGCGGCGATTGCCGATCGCCCAATCTCCGTCACTGCGGCCTCGCGCATGCAAAGCGAATCCATGAGCGAGATGCTAGCGCAAAAACAAAAAGCCCGGCATCGCTGCCGGGCTTTTTCTATTCGTCGGTCGGAGGCTTTCAGGCCGCCTCTTCCTCGGTGGCGGGTTCCGCCTCCGCCTCGTCGGCGGGCTTGGGACCACGGCGCGGGCCCTTGGCGAGCGCGCCCTCGATCTCCTTGATCGCCTCGGTCTCGGTGATCTTCTGCACCGCCGAGATTTCGCGCGACAGCCGGTCGAGCGCGGCTTCGTAAAGCTGCCGCTCGGAATAGGACTGCTCCGGCTGGGTGTCCGACCGGAACAGGTCGCGCACCACCTCGGCGATGGCGACGATGTCGCCCGAGTTGATCTTGGCTTCGTATTCCTGCGCCCGGCGCGACCACATGGTGCGCTTGATGCGCGCCCGGCCCTTGAGCGTCTCCAGCGCGCGCTTGACCAGCGGCGGCTCGGCCAGCTTGCGCATGCCGACCGACACGATCTTGGCGGTCGGAACCCGCAGCGTCATCTTGTCCTTGATGAAGTTGATGACGAACAGCTCGAGCTTGGCGCCGGCGATCTCCTGCTCCTCGATGGCCAGGATCTGGCCCACCCCGTGGGCCGGATAGACGATGAACTCGTTGGTCTTGAAGCCTTGTCGCTGGGTCGTCTTCTTATTGATGGGCATTCCGGGCAAAACTCCTTCGCCGGCCGCCTTGCGGGCGCCGGTGATTTTGGCTGCGGGGGCCCCAGGGCGGACGGCGCCGCGCGGGGCATGCGAGGTCCGCCGGTCGACGCGGCAGACTTTTTGGAACTCCGGCTCATGCCGGCGGCCCCTTTTTTCGATTTATGACGCGTTTTTCCTGCCACTGCGCTTGCGTGGATCGCACGCCCTCTTATCCAAGACCGTTGAGATAGGCCGCGAAAAATAAGGCTCCCGAGAGGGGGAGCGCTTTGGCGGCGTTATCGTTCATGATTTGACACTATATAGCACATTTTTGGCCAAAATCAAAGCCTTATGACGACGCAATAGCGCCATCCCGAGATTAAAATTCGGCAATTTGGCGGATCGGTTAATTTCTTGAGCCCCGGGCGGTAACGGACGGCTGCCCGGCAGCGGCCCGGTGCGGAAAACTCCGCCCTCAGTCCCCGGTTCCCGGGTTGGGCGAGAAGTACTTCTCGAACTTGTCGGGCACCCCTTCAAATTCCTTGTGGTCCGGCGGGGGGTCCTTTTTGGTCGTGATATTCGGCCAGATCTTGGCGTATTCGGCGTTCACTTGCAGCCATTTTTCCAGGCCCGGCTCGGTATCCGGCTTGATCGCCTCGACCGGGCATTCCGGCTCGCAGACGCCGCAATCGATGCACTCGTCCGGATGGATGACCAGCATGTTTTCGCCTTCGTAGAAGCAGTCCACCGGACACACCTCCACGCAGTCCATGAGCTTACACTTGATGCAGCTTTCGTTGACGATGTAGGTCATCCAAGGCTCCGGACGCTCAGCAGCAAAGCGCTGCCTATCGTATCGATAAATAGGGTGCAAGCCGCCGGCCGGCCATCGCCCGGTTTTGCGCCTAATGTCGCGGAGATGCCAGGGTTGCGCGGGCGTCGTGCCCCGAATCGGCGGTCATTTCCCGGTAAAGCGCCCGCGCGGCGGCCGCCGACCCGCGCCGCTCGCAGAAGCCTTCGACCTTGAGCACCCGCACCGAACGGTCGAGCGCCAGCGTCACCACGTCGCCCAGGCGCACCACCTGGCTGTTATCGGCGACGCGCTTGCCGTTGAGGCGGACATAGCCGGCATCGGCCAGGGCCGCCGCGGCGCTGCGCGTCGGCACCATGCGCGCGTGCCAGAGCCATTTGTCGATGCGCTGGCGGTCCAAACCTCAGGACTCGATTCTTTGCCGTTCTCGAGCTGCTGCTTGAGCGCGGCGAGCTTGGCGAAGGGCGAATTGGGATCCGGCTCCTTGTTGCGGCCGCCGCCGCCGCCACCGCCGGACCCATAGGGCTTGGCGTAATACTGCTCGCGCTCGGCGCGATCGGGGCCGTCGTCGCGCTTGCGGCGCGGACGGTCGCCGCGCGGGGCCTGCCGATTGCCATGAGTCGCCTTGGCGCGCGCCGCCCTGGTCTTTGCGCTCGGAGCGCTGACCCTGACGGTCGGCGCGCTGCTGGCGTTCGTGACGGTCGCGGCGGGCTTGCCGGTCGGCCTGCTCGTCGCGGCGCGGGGTCTTCGGCGCTTCGCCGGCGCCTTCGGTTGCGGACGTGGCGGCTTCGGCCGGCGCGGCGGCAACAGCCTCGCCGCCCTCGGCCGGTTGCGCGGCAGGCGCTGGCGCCGCCGCTGCCGTTGCAGTTGCCGTTTCTTGCCGGCGCGGGCGGCGCGGACGATGCGGGCGGCGCTCGGCACGGCCGGCCGGGCGCCAGACTTCGATGAAGGCGGGCTCTTCGACCGCCGGGGCAGCGATTGAAGCGGCGTCAGCCGCGACGGCTTCGACGGGCGCTGTCTCAGCCGGCGCCGCTTCGGCCGGTGCGGTTTCGACGGGCGCGGCTCGAGCGGAGGCTCGCCGGCCTGCGGCATGAATTCGGCATCCGGCAACAGCGACACGGATGACTCGGACGAAACCACAGCCTCGGCAGCGACAGGCGCGGCCTGCTCGGCCGGCTTTACTTCAGGCTCCGCCGGTTTCGGCTTGCGGTCCATGCGATAGCCGAGCGAGCGCAGGATCGAGGCGAAGTCCTCGCCCGACGCGCCGGTGAGCGACGTCATGGCGCCGGTGACCGTGAAGCTGCGGCCGTCGACCGCGCCATCCGGCTTTGCCGTCTGCACGCCTTCGCGCCACGACAGCGCCGGGCGGATCGAGATCGGCCAGCCGCTCCAGGATATCGACGCGCACGGCGCGCTCGCCGCAGATGCGGTAGCCGGCGGTGCGGTAGAGCGGCTTCGGCGTGTCCTTGTTCGACCGGGATCGAGGTGCGCCCGCTCGCCGCCAGATGCAGCAGATCGCCGACGCCGACGGCGTCCGGGCTCTCGTGCTTGAGCGCCCAGAGCTGCGTGGCGAGCGAACGCGGCGCCGGCTTGAGCAGCGCCGGCAGATAAATGTGATAGGCGCCGAAGCGCACGCCGTATTTGCGCAAGCGTCGCGCGCGCCGGCTGGTCGAGGCCCTTGACCTCCTCCGACACCTTCTGCCGCTCCAGCACGCCGAGCGCTTCGACCAGCTGGAAGGCGACGCCGCGCGCCATGCCGGTGACATCGTCGGCGGCGGACGAGCGAGAACAGCGCCGCCAGCACCTTCTCGATATGGGTCTTGAGCCAGAGGTCGAGCCGCGTCTGCACCATGTCGCGCGCCGGACCGGTCAGGTGCTCGTCGGCGATGATGCGCAGGCGCGGGCGCAGCGTGTCGTCGCCGGGGATGAGCTTGCCGACCAGGTCGCCGTGCCAGCGCACCGCGCCGTCGCCGGCCAGCACGATCTGCTCGTTCGGCGCCTGCGACAGCCTTGTGGCGCGCGCCTCGATTTCGCTCGCCAGCGCCTTTTGCGCGGCGGTGTTGCAGCGTCTTGGCCTCGGAGCCGGCGGCGGAGGCATCGGGCGCGAACATGAAGCCGTCGAGCCGGCCGATCACATGGCCCTCGACCGTCACCTCGCCGCTTTTTCCGATTTCTGTTTCCAACGTCGTGTTCTCTCGCAGCCGCCGCATCAACACGCTGGTGCGGCGGTCGACGAAGCGCTCGGCCAGGCGCTCGTGCAGCGCATCGGACAGCTTGTCCTCGACCGCGCGGGCGACGCCCTGCCAATGCTCCGGATCGGCAAGCCAATCCGGGCGATTGGCAACGTAAGTCCACGTCCTGACATGCGCGATCCGGTTGGAGAGGGTGTCGATGTCGCCGTCGGTTCGATCAGCTTCAGCGACCTGACGAGCGAACCAATCGACCGGGATATTACCCTCTCGCATCAGGAATCCATAGAGGGTCACCGCCAGTTCGGCATGGGTGGCGGGCGCGATCTTGCGGTAGTCGGGAACTTGGCAGACGTCCCACAACCGCTGCGACGGCGGCCGGCTTTTGCGCCAGCGCCCGCACGTGTTCATCGCGCGCGGCGTGTTCCAGAACGAGAATGTCCTCGCCGATGGGCGCCCGCGTCAGCCCCGGCTCGGAGGGCGTCGCGGCCAGCGAGGCCTGCAGCGCGCCGATCGAGGAGAATTCGAGCTCGGAATTGCGCCATTGCAGCATGCGCACCGGCTCGAAGTTGTGGCTCTCCAGCGCCTGCACCAGTTCCGGCTCGAACGGGTCGCAGCGCCCGGTGGTGCCGAAGGTGCCGTCGCGGGTTGCGCGGCCGGCGCGGCCGGCGATCTGCGCCAGCTCCGCCGGATTGAGCTTGCGGAATTGGTAGCCGTCGAATTTGCGGTCGGCGGCAAAGGCGACATGGTCGACGTCGAGATTGAGCCCCATGCCGATGGCGTCGGTGGCGACCAGGTAATCGACATCGCCGGACTGGTAGAGCGCGACCTGCGCGTTGCGTGTGCGCGGGCAGAGCGCGCCCAGCACGACCGCTGCGCCGCCGCGCTGGCGGCGGATCAATTCGGCAACCGCGTAGACCTCCTCGGCCGAGAAGGCGACGATGGCCGAGCGCGGCGGCAGCCGGGTGAGCTTCTTCTCGCCGGCGAAGGTGAGCATCGACAGCCGCGGCCGGCTGACGATATGCGCGCCGGGCAACAGCTTCTCCACCATCGGCCGCATGGTGGCGGCGCCCAGCACCAGGGTCTCCTCGCGCGCGCGGGCGTTGAGCATGCGGTCGGTGAAGACGTGGCCGCGGTCGAAGTCGGCGCCGAGCTGGATCTCGTCGATCGCCAGAAACGCCACGTCGAGATCGCGCGGCATGGCCTCGACGGTGCGAGACCCAGAAGCGCGGATTGGGCGGCTTGATCTTCTCCTCGCCGGTGATCAGCGCGACCGAGTCGACGCCGGCCCGGTCGGCGACCTTGTTGTAGACCTCGCGCGCCAACAGCCGCAGCGGCAGCCCGATCATGCCGCTCGAATGCGCCAGCATGCGCTCGATGGCGAGATGGGTCTTGCCGGTATTGGTGGGTCCGAGCACCGCCGTCACGCCGGCGCCGCGCGTACGCGAGCCTCGGGCCGGCTGCGGGGAGAAACTGATGGCCATTACGCTTCCGAACTGGCGGCGGGAGACCCCGCCGCGGGGCTTCTGTATCACAATGCGACGGCGAACACGCCCAAACGGTCCTTCCGACGCCTTTGGGTTAAGCTTTAGAACGAGTCTGGAACGAACCGCGCCCGAATCGCTGACTCCGGCGCTATGTGGGTTCGTTCACGGCGACATCTGGCAAGCCTTGGCGCCGCAGCTACAAGATCGGGTAGCCGGCGGCCGATTCAAGGGCCGTTAGGGGCCTCTAAACGTTAACGGCGGCGCGGACTCCGTTGCCGCAGAGAGTCAAGCGCCGACTTATGGATTCTTGTGTCCATTGGCGGAGGCGGCGGCCGGGTTGGCGGGCGCGGCGGCAGTGGCCGCGGTCACGAACTGGGTCGCCTCCATCACGGCCTGGCCGATCGGGGTCGGACCCTGCGCCCGGAACGGCACCAGCACGCGCGTGCCCGCGATCGGCGCCAGCCAGATCTCCATGTCGCGGATCTTGGAAAGGTAGCGGATGGTCGCGCGCGAGCCGATGTAACCGGCGACCGGCTTGAAAGTGACCGAGCAAACCACCACCGGGCCGGAATAGCCCTTCTCCGGCTTGACCGTTTCCATGCGCTTGAAGGCGAATTGCAGATCGTAGCGCAGACGGCCGTCGAAAATCGGCATCGTGCGCTGGCAGGCCTCCGCCGAGAGCGGGTTGCCGTTGCCGGGGGTCGCCAGCAAGGTGGCGCTCATCGGGTCGAACACGTTTTGCAGGTCGGCTTCGGTGACCGGGACCCGTTCGCGATCATGATCGGGCGGCGGATCGCTGCTGGCGTCCTTGACGCTGCCTTTGTCGAGGGTGACGCGCACTTCGTCTTTCTTCTTGCGGCTTTTGACGATGGCGACATAGGTCGAACTCTGCACCTTGCCGGCAGCGAGCGTGCCGCGCGCGACGGTGGAGCCCTCGCCCTCGGTCAAGACGCGCATCAGGCCCGTGGTGGTGCCGTTGACCGACGCGCTGTAGTGCGTGTCGGCGATCTCGATGGTCCAATCGCCCTTGCCGATCGGGATGCCGGCAAGCGTCACCGTGTAATGGGCCTCGAGCTTGCCCTGGGCCGCGGCCGCCGCCGGCCACAGGCCCGCAAGCGCGCCGGCCGCCAGCGCGAGCCGCAAGGGTCGAAGGATGGATCGAATGGTTTGCCGCAAAGGCAGCACTGAAACTCCGTCCCCCGCGCGCCGGGGGCCAAATGTCCGCGATCGGGGCGAGGTCTTAACAGGCAGCGCGGAATACGTCGATTCTGTGATCTTTTCCATCGGCTTGACGCCAAATGGGCCGCTCTCTATACGTCCGGCCGTCTTCCGAAGACGAATGACCTGACCGGCGCCGTTTGGGCGGCGGCGATCGTCGAGGGAATAGCCCGAAGGAATAGCCTATGTCCTGGCGTTGCGATCTGACCGGCAAGAGGCCGCTGGTCGGCCATAAAGTGAGCCATTCCAATATCAAGACCCTGCGGCGGTTCATGCCGAACCTGCGCAACGTCACGCTGATGTCCGACGCGCTCGGCCGCCGGGTGCGCGTGCGCGTCTCGGCCAATGCGCTCAAGACGGTGGACCATCGCGGCGGGCTCGACGCCTTCCTGCTCAAGGCCAAGGACGCCGACCTCGCGCCCAAGATGCGCGACGCTCAAGAAGCAGATCGCGAAGAAGAAGGCGAAGGCGGCTGAGTTTGCTGCGCTGCAGTTCCTGCTGTCATGCCCGGCCTTGTGCCGGGCATCCACGTCTTGGGACTGCAACGAGATTGCCGTGATGCGCCGGGACAAGCTCGGCCATGACGCAGGTGGTTCACTCCCCGACCAGCGCGAACTGCAGCAGCAGATTGCGCTGGATCGCCGAGAAATTGTCGTCCGACACCAGCGTGATGATCGTTTCGCCGTGCGCGTTGCGGTGCACGGCGATGCCTTCCATGTTGTCGATCTGATAGCCGAGATCGGCCACGATCAGCGGCGCGCCGTCGACCAGCGCGCCCGCCTTGATGTCGGCGAGCGTGAAGGCGGCGGATGCGGATGGCGACGCCCGAGCAACGGCGAGAAGCGGCGCTCGAGCAGCAAGAGATCGGCGGGCGGCAGGATGGTGCAATCGCTGACGTCGAACTCGTCGCTGCGCTTGACGCTGAAGCGGACGACCTGCGCGCCCTTGAGCACGAAGGCGCGGTGATTGCCGGCCTCGTCCAGGCTGTGTTCGGTGACGGCGATGAGACTGCCGGCGAGCGGCGCCGTTTTCGGCGGCGCGGCGAGGCATTCCAGGCTCTTGTTGTAGGTGAAGGTCTTGAAATCGGGCGGCACCGCGATCGGCTGGCCGCGCGCGCGCAAGCCGTCGCGGCGATAATCGAAGCGCACGATTTGTTCGACGCGCTCGATGCCGACGTAGAACAGGCCGTCATTGCCTTGCGCGAGCGACTCGGTGTCGTACCAGCCGTGGCCGGCGAGCGGCTTGCCGTCGGCGCCGAGGATCGGCGCCATTTCGGCGTCGGCGATGCCGGCGGGGCGGCCGTCGCGATAGACGATGCGGCCGCGCAGCCAGGAGCCGTTGATCGGTGACGGCGAGGAAATGGGCGCCGTCCGGCTCCATGTGCAGCGCGGAGATGCCGCCGAAGGCTTGGTCGCTCGAGGTGAGCGCCAGCCCGCCGCGGAATTCGAGCGCACCGAAACGCGTCTTGGCTTCGTCGCGCGGATCGAAGGCGTCGATCGGCGTCGCCTGGATCGCGATGCGCGCCGGCGCATGGGCGTAGCGCAGCGCTTGCGCCAGGCCGAACGTGGCAACGACAAGAACGAATGCGGCGAAGAGCGTGCCGCCGGCAAGCCAGCGGCGGCGCGTCAAGCCTCAAGCCACGCGCCTGCGCGTGCGCGGGCTCGGCCGCTCGGCGGCGGCGGCGTGTTCCTCGAACAGCTCGGCGAGCTTGTCGGTCATGGCGCCGCCGAGCTCCTCGGCATCGACGATGGTGACGGCGCGGCGATAGTAGCGCGTGACGTCGTGGCCGATGCCGATGGCGATCAGCTCGACCGGCGAGCGGGTCTCGATCTCCTCGATCACCCAGCGCAGATGGCGCTCGAGATAATTGCCGGGATTGACCGACAGCGTGGAATCGTCGACCGGCGCGCCGTCGGAGATCATCATCAGGATCTTGCGCTGCTCGGGGCGCGCCAGCAGGCGCTTGTGCGCCCAGTCGAGCGCCTCGCCGTCGATGTTCTCCTTGAGCAGGCCCTCGCGCATCATCAGGCCGAGATTCTTGCGCGCGCGCCGCCAGGGCGCGTCGGCCGCCTTGTAGATGATGTGGCGCAGATCGTTGAGGCGGCCGGGATTGGCCGGCTTGCCGGCGGTGAGCCAGGGCTCGCGCGACTGCCCGCCCTTCCAGGCGCGCGTGGTGAAGCCGAGGATCTCGACCTTGACGCCGCAGCGCTCCAGCGTGCGCGCCAGAATGTCGGCGCAGGTGGCGGCGACCGTGATCGGGCGGCCGCGCATCGAGCCGGAATTGTCGAGCAGCAGCGTGACCACGGTGTCGCGGAATTCGGTGTCCTTCTCGGCCTTGAACGAGAGCGGGTGCATCGGATCGATGACGATGCGCGACAGCCGCGCCGGATCGAGCATGGCCTTCCTCGAGGTCGAAGTCCCAGGAGCGGTTCTGCTGCGCCATCAGCCGGCGCTGCAGGCGGTTGGCGAGACGCGCGACGACGCCCTGCAGATGCGACGAGCTGCTTGTCGAGATAGCCGCGCAGCCGGTCGAGCTCTTCCGGCTCGCACAGTTCCTCGGCCGCGATGGTCTCGTCGAACTGGGCGGTGAAGGCGCGGTAGTCGGGCCCGCGCGGCGCATTGGCGCCGTGCTGGCGCGGCCGCTGCGGCTCGCCCGGCGTCTCGGCGTCGCCCATGTCGCTGTCGTCGGCCATGTCGGCGGTCGGCGCGTCGACCGCTTCGGCGGCGGCATCGGGCATGTCCTCGGCGGACGCCTGCGTGTCCTCCACGCTCATGCGCTGCATGTCGTCGCTGTCGGCCGCCTCGCCGTCCTCGCCCTGCTCCTGCTTGCGGCGATCCTCGTCGCCTTCCTCGTCCTCGTCCTCGGAATCGGACGAGCGGTCGTCGCCCATTTCGAGCGCGTCGAGCAGATCGTGCACGACGTCGCCGAACTGGCGCTGGTCCTCGACCAGGTCTTCGAGCCGGTCGAGATCCTTGCCGGCGCGGTCCTCGATCAGCGGCGCGCCACAGATCGACGAGCTTCTTGGCGGCCGACGGCGGCGCCATGCCGGTCAGGCGCTCGCGCACCATCAGCGACAGCGCCTCCTCGATCGGCGCGTCGGCGCGCTCGGTGATCTCGTCGAACTTGCCGCGGTGGAAGCGGTCGTCGAGCATGGCGGTCGAGATTCTGCGCGACGCCGTCCATGCGGCGCGCGCCGATCGCCTCGACGCGCGCCTGCTCGACCGCCTCGAACACCGCGCGCGCCTGCTGGCCGGCGGGCTGCAGGCGGCGATGGATCGCGGCGTCGTGGCAGGCGAGCTTGAGCGCGATCGAATTGGCGTTGCCGCGCACGATCGCGGCTTCCGCGCTGCGTCAGCTTGCGCGGCGGCTCGGGCAGCCGCACCTTGCCGCCGATCAGGCCGGGCCGCTCGGCGGCGAAGGAGACTTCCAGCTCGGGCTTGCGCGCGAGCGCGCGCAGGCAGCCGGTGACCGCCCGCTTGAACGGCTCGGTCGGGGATTCCTTCGCCGACGACTTGGTCTTGATGTTGGACGCCATTGTATCCGCCTTCGCGCGGCTGACGATCAGCTCAGCGCCACGTTCACCGACGACTCCGGCAGCTCGACGCCGAAGCAGCGCTGATAGAACTCGGCGACGATCGGCCGCTCCAGCTCGTCGCACTTGTTCAGGAAGGTGAGCCGGAAGGCGAAGCCGATATCGTTGAAGATCTCGGCATTCTCCGCCCAGGTGATCACCGTGCGCGGGCTCATCACGGTCGAGAGGTCGCCGTTCATGAAGGCGTTGCGCGTCAGGTCGGCGACGCGCACCATCTTGTTGACGATGTCGCGGCCCTTCTCGTTGCGATAGTGCTTGGCCTTGGCCAGCACGATCTCGACCTCGTTGTCGTGCGGCAGATAGTTGAGCGTGGTGACGATCGACCAGCGGTCCATCTGGCCCTGGTTGATCTGCTGGGTGCCGTGATAGAGGCCGGACGTGTCGCCGAGGCCGACGGTGTTGGCGGTGGCGAACAGGCGGAACGCCGGATGCGGCTTGATCACCTTGCTCTGGTCGAGCAGCGTCAGGCGGCCGGAGGCTTCCAGCACGCGCTGGATCACGAACATCACGTCGGGACGGCCGGCGTCGTATTCGTCGAAGCAGAGCGCGACGTTGTTCTGCAGCGCCCAGGGCAGGATGCCGTCGCGGAATTCGGTGACCTGCTGGCCGTCCTTGATGACGATGGCGTCCTTGCCGATCAGGTCGATACGGCTGATGTGGCTGTCGAGGTTGACGCGCACGCAGGGCCAGTTGAGCCGCGCCGCGACCTGCTCGATATGGGTCGACTTGCCGGTGCCGTGATAGCCGGTGACGATGACGCGGCGGTTCTTGGCGAAGCCGGCGAGAATGGCGAGCGTGGTCGGGCGGTCGAAGCGATAATCCGGATCGATGTCGGGCACGTGTTCGTCGGCCTTGGAATAGGCCGGAACTTCCAGATCGCTGTCGATGCCGAAAACCTGCCGGATCGACACTTTCATGTCGGGCAGACCGGCGACTTCTTGAACTGCGGCAGTCATTGATCCTCCGTGGCTTCAGAACGTCCGAAGCCCTGAATACGCACCCGACGCTGTTACGGTCCGGCTGATTTGGGCAACTTAGCAGACGGGGCGGCGTGCGAAAAACCCGTGGGTCGTCGAATAGCCCCATCAATGTTTTCAATAAGATAGGGTGGCCCACGGCCGCGCGGAAGGCGGGGCTGAGTTGCTCGGGGCGGTATTTTTGCGCGCTTAGGCGAAACCCACCGATTTCAAATAATTGTACGACTGGATGACCTCGACCAGCCGCTCCTCGGTGGAGCGGTCGCCGCCATTGGCGTCGGGGTGGAACTGTTTCACCAGCGCCTTGAAGCGGATTTTCACCTGCTGCGGGGTGGCGCCGACATCGAGGCCGAGCCGGTCGAGCGCCTTGCGCTCGGCATTGCGGATCTGCCGGGTCTCGGCTTTCGCCTGCTGCTCGGCGCGCAGGCCCTCGCCGAACAGCTCGAACGGATCGCCGCGGTTGCCGAAGGCGGAAAAATCCGGCCGCACCGTGCCCTTGCCGGTGCCCATCTTCCAGGTCGGGCGATGGCCGGTGAGCGCGTCCTTCTGATAGGCCATGACGGCGGCGTCGCTCATGCCCTTGAAGAAATTGTACTACTGATTGTATTCGCGCACGTGGTTGAGACAGAAACGCCAATAATCCTTCTCGCGCCCGCGGCCCCTGGGCGCGCGGTGGCTCGCCTTCTCCTTGCAGCCATGCCATTCGCATGCCGGGCCGCCGGTTTTTGGCCGGCGATCCTTCGTCGGCTTGACGCGAATCTTATCGAAAAGGGGCGAGTTGAATTTCATGACCGGACATTATGCGCTTTTGCCGATGGAACGTTCAAGACTTGACAGCAACGGTTCGTCCTCGATTTCGCCGCGAAGCGGCCCAAGACGGCCTAAAGCGAGCCAAAGCGAGCATTGACCCGCACGCCTGCTCGTCCTTAAGCCGGGCAGCATGCGGACCGCCGATCTCATCACAAAGAAGTTGACCGAGGCTTTCGCGCCGCAAAGCCTCGAGGTGGTGGACGAATCGCACCAGCATGAAGGCCATGCCGGCCATCGGCCGGGCGGGCAAACGCATTTCCGTATCTATATCGTGTCGGACTCGTTCAAAGGGAAGACCCGGCTGGAGCGCCACCGCCTGATTAATGGCATTTTGTCGGGCGAATTGGCGGGCGCCGTGCACGCGCTCGCCATTCACGCGGCGGCGCCGGGCGAGGGCGGCGTCTAGGCCTTCACCTTCGCCGGTGCTTTGCGCGGCAGCGGCTGGATGCGCAGCGCGGTGATGCGGTTGCGCGAGCGGCGCAGCACCCTGAAACGGAAGCCGTGGAAGGTGAAGCTCTGCCCGACTTCGGGGATCGAGCGCGCCTCGTGAATGACCAGGCCGGCGATGGTGGTCGCTTCCTCGTCCGGCAGATTCCAGTCCATGACGCGGTTGAGGTCGCGGATCGACACCGCGCCGTCGACATTGACCGAGCCGTCCGGCTGACGCCGCACGCCCGGCATGGCGACGTCGTGCTCGTCGGTGATGTCGCCGACGATCTCTTCCAGGATGTCCTCGAGCGTGACCAGGCCCTCGACCTCGCCGTATTCGTCCACCACCAGCGCGAACGGCGTCTTGCGGCGGCGGAACGCCTTGAGCTGCTCCGACACCGGCCGCGTGTCGGGCACGAACCAGGGCGGCGACATCAGCGCGGCGATGTCGACCTTGGAGGCGTCGCCGTCGACCGCGTGCAGGGCGCGCAGCAGATCCTTCACGTGCAGGATGCCGACGATGTTCTCGGGGTTGCCGCGCCAGAGCGGCAGCCGCGTGACCGGCGAGGCGATCACCGCGTTGACGATATCCTCGGGCGTATCGTCGGCGTTCAAGGTGATCATGTTGGTGCGGTGGATCATCACGTCGGAGACCGCCGAGCTCGCGCAGAGTCGAGCACGCCGCCGAACATGTCGCGGTCTGACGTCTCCACGTCGCCTTCGCGGTGCAGCGGTCGACGGCGCCACGCAGCTCCTCGATCGCGCCGGACAGCACCTGTTGCATCTCCCTGACGCCGAGCATCCGCAGATCGACCATGCGTTGAGCAGCCAGCGCAACGGGTCGACGCAGCAGCACGGGCCGAACAGCGGATTTGACGAACCAGTACAGCGGGACCGGCAACCGCGAGCGCGATGCGGTCTTCGGCGCGTTCGACGGCGACGATTTGCAGCAGAACTCGGAGAACACCACGAACGCCGATGGTCATGACCACGGTGGCATAGACCACGCCGGCATTGCCGACACCAGAGCGGCTGCAGCAGCGGATACGTCGGTTCGCCAGCCGCCGAGGCCGAGCGACGGCATTGTTGCCGAACAGCAGCGCGCCGAGCAGTCGCTCGCGCTGCTCGAGCAGGCGGTTGACGATGGCGGCGCGTTTGTTGCCGTGCTTTTCCAGCCGCGCCATGCGGGCCGCGCGACGACGCGAGCGCCGATCTCGCTGCCGACGAAGAACGCCGACAGCAGCAGGCACATCACGACAACACCAAGACGATGAGCCAGTCGTTCGCGGTCATTTATGCGTCGGCAAATTTTTCGGCGAGGAAAGCGCGCACCTCGGCAGCGTCGACGTCGTTGGCGACGAAAGCCTGGCCGATGCCGCGCACCAGGATGAAGGTGAGCTTGCCGCGTTTCACTTTCTTGTCCTGGGCGATGAGGTCCATCAATTCGTCGACGCCGGGCGCGCCGCCGGCGATGTCCTTCAAATAAGTGGGCAGGCCGACCGCCGCAAGATGCGCGCGCGCGCGTTCGGCGTCGGCCGCCGCGATCAGGCCTTTGCGGGCGGAAAATTCGAACGCCAGCACCGTGCCGAGCGCCACCGCCTCGCCATGCAGCAGCCGGCCGGAGAAGCCGCAGCCGGCCTCCAGCGCGTGGCCGAAGGTGTGGCCGAGATTGAGCAGCGCGCGCTCGCCGGTCTCGCGCTCGTCGCGCGCGACGATGCCGGCCTTGCCGCGGCAGCACACCGCGATGGCGTGTTCGCGCGAAGAACTTTTCGAACCTTGGCCGCCGGAAAAAACGTCCTGCCAGTTTTTTTCCAGCCAGGCGAAGAAGGCGGCGTCGCCGAGCAGGCCGTATTTGGCGACCTCGGCATAGCCGGCGCGGAATTCGCGTTGCGGCAGCGTGTCGAGCAGCGCGGTGTCGGCGATCACCATCACCGGCTGGTGGAAGGCGCCGACCAGATTCTTGCCGTGGCGCGAATTGATGCCGGTCTTGCCGCCGACCGAACTGTCGACCTGCGCCAGCAACGTGGTCGGCACCTGCACATAGTCGAGCCCGCGCCGCACCGATGCCGCGGCAAAGCCGGCAAGATCGCCGATGACGCCGCCGCCGAGCGCGATCACAAGATCGCCGCGCTCGATGCGCGCCGCGATGATCGCCTCGCACACCGTCTCGAAGGTCGCGTAGCTCTTGGAGCCCTCGCCGACCGGCACCACGATGCGCGCGGCATCGATGCCGGCCGATTTCAGCGATGCTTCGGCGGCTGCGAGATGATGACGGGCAACCGTCTCGTCGGTGACGAGCGCCACGCGCGCGCCGCCGCGCAACGCCTTGACGCGCGCGCCGAGGCTCGCCAGCAAGCCGCGGCCGATGACGATGTCGTAGGCGCGCGCACCGAGCGCGACCTGCACCACCGTCGGCTCACCCGATTGCCCTTTGCGCAGCGGCGCGGTCATGACGCCTTCTCCGCGCCGAGATGCTTGGGGATCTCGGCGATGATCTCGTCGACGATGGTGTCGTGCGGCTCGTCGCGCGACTGCACGGTGATGTCGGATAACGCGTAAAGCGGCTCGCGCGCCGGCAGCAGGTCCTTGATCTTCTCGGCGAGCGGACGGTCGTTGCGGCGCTTGGTGCGCTTCATCAGCACGTCGACGATCGGCCTTCAGCCAGACCGAAATGCCCTTGATGTGGATGAGGTCGCGCGTGCTCTGGTCCATGACGGCGCCGCCGCCGGTCGCCAGCACCTGCGGGCCGTTGTCGAGCAGGCGGGCGATGACGCGCGCCTCGCCGGCGCGGAAGTACGGCTCGCCGTGCTTGTCGAAGATCTCCGGAATGGTCATGCCGGCGGCGCTTTCGATCTCGGTGTCGGCATCGACGAAGGGAATGCCCAGCCGGGTGGCGAGCCTGCGGCCGATCGACGACTTGCCGGCGCCCATCATGCCGACCAGCACGATGGAGCGGCGGCCGAGCGCGCCGACGATTGCGCGCTCCGGGCCGTTTTCCGCCGGTTTTTGAACGGCCGTGTGAGCCATGCTAGAGTCCCTAACAACGCCAGTTCCATACACCAGAATCGGGGCGGCCGCGAAGGCGGGCCAATGCGGCCCCAAGTGGCTCCTTGTCATCGGTTAAGGAACATGATGGTTCAGCCGCAAAAGCCGCCCGATTCGGGGCTGCCGCCGTTTGCCGGACTTCGACGATGCCGAGTCTCTTCAGATTTCTTGTGGTGGTCGGCCTCATTTGCGGGGCGGCCTATGTCACCGTGTTCGCGCTGGCCAATTTCGTCAAATACAAGCCGCGCGAGATCATCGTGACCGTGCCGCAAGACAAATTCATCAAGCAACAGCGCTGATGGCCCGGCAGGCCGCAGCAACCGACGACACCCTGGTCGAACTGTTCCTCGACATGCAGGCGGCCGAGCGCGGCGCCGGCGACAACACGCTCGCCGCCTATCGCAACGACCTTGCGGACTTGACCGCGCATCTGCGCGCCGGCGGCCGCGGCATTGCCAATGCCGCCACCGACGACCTGCGCGGATTTATCGCCAGTCTCGCCGAGCGCGGCTTCAAGCCGGCGTCGGTGGCGCGGCGGCTGTCCGCGTTGCGGCAGCTTTTTCGTTTCCTCTACGCGGAAGGCAAACGCCCCGACGATCCGGCCGCGGTGCTGGAAGGGCCGAAGCGCGGCCGCAGCATCCCCAAGGTGCTGTCGATCGCCGACGTCGATCGTCTGCTGACGCAGGCGCGCAACGATGCCGAGGATGAGAAGCTGAGCGACGCCGTTCGCCTGCGCGCGGCGCGGCTGCTGTGCCTGCTGGAAACCGTCTACGCGACGGGCTTGCGCGTCTCCGAACTGGTGGCTTTGCCCGCTTCAGCCGCCAAGCGCGATCAACGCATGATCGTGGTGCGCGGCAAAGGCGGCAAGGAACGGCTGGTGCCGCTCAACCAGGCGGCCAAGCGCGCGATGGAAGAGTATTTGAAGCTGCGCGCCACAGGCGACGACAAGAAGCAATCGAAATGGCTGTTCCCGTCCTTCGGCGAGGCCGGCCATATCACCCGCCAGCATTTCGCCCGCGAGCTCAAGGCGCTGGGCGCGCGCTGCGGCATCACGGCGGAGCGGCTCTCCCCGCACGTGTTGCGCCACGCCTTCGCCAGCCATCTGCTGCACAACGGCGCCGACTTGCGCGTGGTGCAGACGCTGCTCGGCCATGCCGACATCTCGACCACGCAGATCTACACCCATGTGCTGGAGGAACGGCTCAAGACGCTGGTGCGCGACCTGCATCCGCTGGCCGACGGCTAGCCAGGGTCCGATAAGGCCTTGCGTAACTGGGTAAAGGCCGTATTAACCCGATTGCTTGACTTAAAGGCTTAGGCTGCGTCACTTGCCGCGCGATTATCACCGCCCGGGACCTCATGCGCACCTATCTCGACTTCGAAAAGCCGGTGGCCGAACTGGAGGCCAAGGTCGAGGAATTGCGCGCGATGGCCGCGACCGGCGACGCGGTGGCCGTCGGCGAGGAGATCGGCCGGCTCGAGGCCAAGGCGTCCGAGGCGCTCAAGGACCTCTATGCCGAGCTCACCCCCTGGCAGAAAACCCAGGTCGCGCGCCATCCGCAGCGGCCGCATGCGCTCGACTATATCGCCGGCCTGATCACGGACTTCGTGCCGCTCGCCGGCGACCGCAAATTCGGCGACGACCCGGCCATCGTCGGCGGCTTCGGCCGCTTCCGCGGCGAGAGCATCTGCGTGCTCGGCCACGAAAAGGGTTCCGATACCGAGAACCGCCTCAAGCACAATTTCGGCATGGCGCGGCCGGAGGGCTACCGCAAGGCGGTGCGGCTGATGGAAATGGCCGACCGCTTCGGCATCCCGGTGATCTCGCTGGTCGACACCGCCGGCGCCTATCCCGGCATCGGCGCGGAAGAGCGCGGCCAGGCCGAGGCCATCGCGCGCTCGACCGAGGCCTGCCTCAATCTCAGCGTGCCGAACGTGGCCGTCATCCTGGGCGAAGGCGGCTCGGGCGGCGCCATCGCCATTGCCACCGCCAGCCGCGTGCTGATGCTGGAACACGCCATTTACAGCGTGATCTCGCCGGAAGGCGCCGCCTCCATCCTCTGGCGCGACACCGCCAAGGCGCAGGAAGCGGCCACCAGCATGAAGATCACCGCCCAGGACATGGTGCGCTTCGGGGTCATCGACGCCGTGGTGCTGGAGCCGACCGGCGGCGCCCATCGCGACCCGGCCGCCGCCATTGCGGCCACCGGCGAGGCCATTGCCACTGCTTTGGCCGAGCTCAAACCGTTGACGCGCGACGCGGTGCGCAAGCAAAGGCGCGACAAGTTCCTCGCGATGGGGCGCGCGGCCGCCCTGCCGCAGACCTAACTGGCCTGACCCGGCCCGCGGTTTGGGGCATTTACCCCCGCTTTACCATAGACTTAGCGGTAGCCCGCGACGGGCTGGTTTGCCTTGCGCATGCCACATCTTATGGATAACGATTATTGAATGAGGGCCCGCCTGCCCGGGGAGTACTGCGTTTGACCAGACCCGTCGTTCGCGCGCTGCTGGCGTCAGCGGCTGTTGCCGCCGCGATCGCGCTTGCGGGCTGCAACGGCGACGACATCGCCCCCAATGGCCGGGCGCAAGCGCCGCTGTCGCAAAAGACGCTGTCGCTGATCTCCGACAAGAACATGGACAAGGAGTCCCCCATCCTCGTCCGCATCTTCAAAGAAGAGGCGGAGCTCGAGCTTTGGAAGGTGGACCGCAACGGCCAATACGCGCTGCTGAAGACCTATCCGATCTGCAAATGGTCCGGCGATCTCGGTCCGAAGAAGAAGGAAGGCGACCGCCAGGCGCCCGAGGGCTTCTATACGATCACGCCGGCGCAGATGAATCCGAATTCCAATTACTACCTCGCCTTCAACACCGGCTTCCCGAACGCCTATGACCGCGCGCACAACTACACCGGCTCCGAGCTGATGGTGCACGGCGACTGCTCCTCGCGCGGCTGCTACGCCATGACCGACGAGCAGATCCAGGAAATCTACGCCTTGGCGCGCGAGTCGTTCTTCGGCGGGCAGAGCTCGTTCCAGTTCGAAGCCTTCCCGTTCCACATGACCGCGCTCAACATGGCCAAGCATCGCAACAACCCGAACTTCGCGTTCTGGAAGATGCTGAAGGAAGGCTACGACAATTTCGAAGCCACCCGGCAGGAGCCGAAGGTCGCGGTGTGCGAGAAGCGTTACGTGTTCGACGGGACGTCCGAAGACGGCAAGCCTATTCGTTCCAATCCGAGCGGCGCCTGCCCGGCGCACCGGCTTGACCCGGCCATCGCCTCGACCGTGCTCGACTATCGCCAAAAAGAGCAGGTCAAGATGGCGAGCTACATCAACGAGCGCGTCGCGACGGCAGCGCCGCATCAGGGTGACGGCGGCACCAACCCGGTGTTCATGGCCCAGCTTGCGACCGGCGCCGACAATAGCGGCCGCTACACGCTCGCCAGCGCTGCGCCCGACCTCGGATCGCACGTCCCCGGCGCGCTGCCGCATGTGCCCAATCCGCCCGGCACCACCATCCCGAAAGTCGGCGCGGCTGTGAAGGCTGCGCCTGCCGTCGAGCCGGCGCCGGCGAGCGAACCCGCCCGCGCGCCCGTCGTGATGGCGAGCGTGCGGCTGCCGACTCCCGCGCCGCAGCCGAAGGAAGGCCAGGCGCCGGAGGAGACGCCGAAGCCGACAAACTTCGCCAGCCTGTTCGGCAACATGTTCAACACCAGCAGTTCGCCGACGCCGCCACCGCCGCCCGCGCAAGCGGCGCCCGCGGCCGAGCCGACCGAGCAAGTCGCCTTGCGCGGCACCAATACCGAGATGGCGGCAAAGCCGATGCGCCCCGAGAAGACTCGCGTCGCCGCCGCGCCGGTTTCGCTGCAGCCCAAGTTGCAGCGAAGCCAAGTCGCAACCCAAAGCGGAACCGAAGCCGCAGCGCGTCGCCGCACAACCGAAGCAGGATTCGATCTGGGACCGGGCCACACCTGCGCAACGGCCTGAGCCGGCCAAGCCGACCGTGGTCGCCAAGGCCGAGCCGGCCGCCAAAGCCGCCGCGCCTGTCGCGAAAGCGGAACCGCCCGCCAAGCCGGTCGCCAAATCAGTCGCCTTGCCGCCGCAAGTCAGAGTGGCCACCGCCGCCAAGACGGCACCGCCGGCGCCCGCCCGCGAGCCTGAAATCCGCACCGCCTATTCCGGTACAACCACCGGCAGCGGCGGCGGCTTGCTCGCCGGCGCCCAGCCGGTTGTACCGGCGGGCTCTTTCAACAGCTTCCGCTGAACGCGATCATTTGCATTTTTTAGCGGGCGCGTGATCTATTCCCACGCATGGATTGCTTCGTTTACGTTCTCGGCACCCGCAGCAAAGCCCGCCATCTGACCTATGTCGGATGGACCAACGATATTGAAAAGCGGCTCAAGCGGCACAATGTCGGCACCGGAGCGCGCACGACGCGCGGCCGCAAATGGGTGCTGTCTGCACTCCGAATGGTTTCCCACCCGGCGCGAAGCCATGAGCCGCGAGTGGCACCTCAAGCGCGACCGCAAGTTTCGCAAGGCGCTGGCGCAGAAGCTGCTGTTGGCCAAACGCAAACGCGGGCGATGAGCGCTTTCAGCGAGCCGAAGATCGACTGTCACGCTCACGTCTTCGATCCGGCGCGCTTTCCCTACGGAAAAGACATCGACTACAAGCCGTCCGGCCAGGAGATCGGCACGCCGCCGCAGCTTGATGCGGTGATGAAGACTTACGGCGTGAAGCATTGCCTGCTGGTGCAGCCGAATTCCGGTTACGGCAGCGACAACTCCTGCATGCTCGACACCATCGCGCGCGGCGAGGGACGCTTCAAAGGCATCGCCATCATCGACTTCGATGCCAGCCTCGCCGAGCTGCGTGACTTAAAGAGCCAAGGCATTGTCGGCGCGGCCTTCAATCCGACCTTTCACGGCATCGACTATTACAAGCCGTCGGCCAAGCTGATCGAAAAGCTGGCGCAGCTCGACATGTTCCTGAACCTGCAAGTCGAGCACGACCAGCTGTTGTTGTTCGTGCCCTGGATCGAGACAATGCCGGTCCGCGTGCTGATCGATCATCTCGCGCGCCCGACGCCGCAGGCCGGACTGCAACAGGCGGGCTTCCAGGCGCTGCTGCGGCTGGCCGCGCACGGAACGCGTCAGCGTCAAGCTCTCCGGCTATTCGAAATACTCGCAGGCCGGCTATCCGTTCGAGGATTGTTGGCCGTTCGTAGCGCGCCATTGTCGACGCGTTCACGCTCGACCAGTGTGTGTGGGCGTCGGATTGGCCGTTCCTGCGCGCGCCGCAGCGGCAGGACTATGGGCCGCTGGTCGAACTGACCGAGACGCTGTTTCCCAATCAAGCCGACCGGCGCAAAATGTTCTGGGACACGCCGCGGCGGCTGCTCGGCTTCGGCTAGAGCCTAGCCGAACTTGCCGTGGCAGTGCTTGAATTTCTTGCCGGAGCCGCACGGGCACGGCTCGTTGCGGCCGACCTTGCCCCAGCTCTGCGGATCCTTCGGATTGCGCGCCGACTTGCGCGCCATTGCCGTTGCCGGCACCGACAAGGGCGGGCGCAAGTGCGGGCGTCATTTCATCTTCGCCGGTGGCGGGATCGACCTTGTGCGCTTCCATGTAGGGCAGCTGCGCGGCCTCCTCGGCCGGCTGCTGCTGCACGATCTCGACCCGCATCAGCTGCGCGGTGACCGCCTCGCGCAAGTGCGCGATCATGGCCTCGAACAGCGCGAAGGCCTCCGCCTTGTATTCGTTGAGCGGATCGCGCTGGCCGTAGCCGCGCAGGCCGATCACCTGGCGCAGGTGTTCGAGCATCACCAGGTGCTCGCGCCAGAGATGGTCGAGCGTCTGCAGCAGGACGGACTTCTCGACGTAGCGAATGACGTCGGGGCCCCATTTGGCCACCTTGCCGGCCATGTGCTCGTCGGCGCGCCGCAGGATGCGCTCGCGCATCTCCTCGTCGGCGATGCCTTCTTCCTTGGCCCAGTCCTTCACCGGCAGATCGAGCGTGAGCACGTCGCGCAGCGCGGCGTCGAGGCTCGTCGTGTCCCACTGCTCGGGATAGGCCTTCTCGGGTATGAACTTGGCGACCAGGTCCTCGATCACCGAATGGCGCATGTCGGCGACGGTCTCGTCGACCGCCTCGTCGCGCATCAGATCGAGCCGCTGCTCGAAGATGACCTTGCGCTGGTCGTTCATCACGTCGTCGTATTTCAGCAGGTTCTTGCGGATGTCGAAGTTGCGCGCCTCGACCTTCTGCTGCGCCTTCTCCAGCGCCTTGTTGATCCACGGGATGGATGATCGCCTCGTTTTCCTTCAGACCCAGCTTCTGCAACATGCCGTCGAGCTTGTCGGAGCCGAAGATGCGCATCAGGTCGTCTTCGAGCGACAGGAAGAACTTGGAATGGCCGGGATCGCCCTGGCGGCCGGAGCGGCCGCGCAACTGGTTGTCGATGCGCCGGCTCTCGTGCCGCTCGGTGCCGAGCACGAACAGCCCGCCGGCGGCCAGCGCCTTTTCCTTCAGCCGCGCCACCTGCTTGCGGATCTCGTCGGCGCGCGGGCTCTTCTCGCGCGCGCGCGGGTCCTCGATCTCGGTGATCTCCTGGCGGATGCGCATGTCGGCGTTGCCGCCGAGCTGAATGTCGGTGCCGCGGCCGGCCATGTTGGTGGCGATGGTGATGGCGCCGGGCACGCCGGCCTGCGAGACGATGAACGCTTCCTGCTCGTGGTAGCGGGCGTTGAGGATGGCAAACACCTTGGTCTTGGTGGCGCCGTCGTCGCCGGAATAGAGCGCGGCGAAGGCGTTCGGATCGGTGAAGTCGTGCGCCTCCCAGCCGGCCTGGCGCAGCATATCGGCGAGCTGCTCGGATTTCTCGATCGAGGTGGTGCCGACCAGCACCGGCTGGCCGCGCAGCTTGCAGTCCTCGATCAAGGTGATGATCGAGCGGTATTTCTCCTTGGCGGTGCGATAGACCTCGTCGTCGTCGTCGAGGCGGATGAGCGGCATGTTGGTCGGCACTTCGAGCACTTCGAGCTTGTAGATGTCGAAGAATTCGTCGGCTTCGGTGACCGCCGTGCCGGTCATGCCGGCGAGCTTCTCGTACATGCGGAAGTAGTTCTGGAAGGTGATCGAGGCGAGCGTCTGGTTCTCCGGCTGGATCGGCTGATGCTCCTTGGCTTCGAGCGCCTGGTGCAGCCCTTCCGAAAAGCGCCGGCCCGGCATCATGCGGCCGGTGAACTCGTCGATGATGACGACCTCGCCGTTGCGCACGATGTAGTCCTTGTCGCGCTGGAACAGCTTGTGGGCGCGCAGCGCCTGGTTGACGTGGTGCACGACCGAGACGTTCTCGACGTCGTACAGCTTGCCGCCCTTCAAGAGCTCGGCCTCGCGCAGCCGCGTCTCCATCTTCTCCATGCCGGCTTCGGTCATGGTGACGGTGCGCTGCTTCTCGTCGACCTCGAAGTCGGTCTTGTCGAGATTGGGGATGAACTTGTCGATGGTGTTGTAGAAATCCGAGCGGTCGTCGAGCGGGCCGGAAATGATCAGCGGCGTGCGCGCCTCGTCGACCAGGATGGAGTCGACTTCGTCGACGATGGCGTAGATGTGGCCGCGCTGGACCATATCCTCCATGCGGTACTTCATATTGTCGCGCAGATAGTCGAAGCCGAGCTCGTTATTGGTGCCGTAGGTGATGTCGCTGTCGTAGGCCTTCTTGCGCTGCTCGTCGTCGAGGCCGTGCACGATGACGCCGGTGGTCAAGCCGAGAAAATTGTAGATCTGCCCCATCCATTCGGCGTCGCGCTTGGCGAGGTAGTCGTTGACGGTGACGACGTGCACGCCGCGGCCGGTGAGCGCGTTGAGATAAACGGGAAGCGTCGCGACCAGGGTCTTGCCTTCGCCGGTCTTCATCTCGGCGATCCTGCCCTCGTGCAGGATCATGCCGCCGATGAGCTGGACGTCGAAGTGGCGCTGGCCGAGCGTGCGCCTGGCGGCCTCGCGCACGGTGGCGAAGGCGGGCTCGAGAATGTCGTCGAGGTCGGTGCCTTCGGCGATCTGTTTCTTGAATTCGTCGGTGCGCGCGCGCAACGCCTCGTCAGAGAGGGCGGCGACGTCCGCTTCGAGCGCATTGATGGCGTCGACCCGCGGCTGATAGGTGCGGATTCGCCGGTCGTTGGACGAACCGAACAGCTTGCGGGCGACGGCGCCGATCATTCAGGGGGAGCTCCTCGTTTTCGTGCCGGCGCTTCTACCACGCCGCGGCGGCCGGATATCGCTTCCGGCGTTCCGGAAATGCGGCACTTTTCGGGCTAATTCGACGCGAAACGGGCGACCGGCCGCGCTCAAGCGAGAGATAGGAGGGGGTCGGATTGTTGTCAATTGGCGGCTTGTCATGGCCTTAACCGGGGTTTTTAGGTTCACGCAGAGGTTAACTGTTGGGCGCCGCTTCGCCATTGCAAAGTCACGGGTGTTGGGTGACAAGTCGCCCGCCGTCCGCACCCATTAGCGCGGACCACCCATTTCCAAGGACAGCGTCATGACGACTTCAACAACCGCCGCAGGCCTGTTCGCCGCCATAGCCACGACTTTGGCGCTCCTGCTCGCGCCGGCCGCCGCTCAGGACAAGGACCCGCTGATCGCCAAGGTCAACGGCGTCGAAATCCATCAGAGCGACCTCGCCATCGCCGAGGAGGAAGCCGGCCAGATCCCGCCGATGCCGGAGGACGCCAAGCGCGACTATCTGGTGCAGTTCATGGCCGACCTGATCCTGGTGTCGAAGGACGCCGAGGCCAAGAAGGTGGGCGACTCGGCCGCCTTCAAGCACCGGCTGGAATTCGAGCGCCGCAAAATCCTGATGTCCACGCTGCTGCAAACCGTCGGCAAGAGCGCGCTCACCGACGAGGCCATGCACAAGGTCTATGACGACGCGGTCAAGGGCATCGGCGAGCAGCCGGAAGTGCACGCCCGCCATATCCTGATCCGCGCCGCCGCCGGCGACGACAAGGCCAGCAAGGACGCCGAGGACAAGATCAAGGCGGTGATCGTCCGCCTCAACAAAGGCGAGGATTTCGCCAAGGTGGCGGGCGAAGTGACCGAGGACCCCTCCGGCAAGACCAGCGGCGGCGATCTCGGCTATTTCACCAAGGAGCAGATGGTGCCGGAATTCGCCGATGTCGCTTTCAAGCTCGACAAGGGCCAGATCTCCGCCCCGGTGAAGACCCAATTCGGCTGGCACGTCATCAAGGTCGAGGACAAGCGCATGAAGCCGCCGCCGACCTTCGACGAGGTCAAGCCGCAGATCGAGCAATTCGTGGTGCGCAAGGCGCAGGCCGACCTGGTCACCAAGCTGCGCGGCGATGCCAAGATCGAGAAGTTCTACAAGCCGGCCGAAGCGCCCAAGGCTGAGCCAAAGGCTGAGCCGAAGAAGGACGAGCCGGCGAAGAAATAAAAGCGATCAATGCATCAAATGATTTCGTCATGGCCGGCCCTTGTGCCGGCCATTTCGCTTCGGTAGGCACAAGCGTCGCCGGATGACGCAAGCCATGAGCACCACCGTCTCTCCCCTCGCCCCCCAACACGTGCCCGCCATGCCGGCAATCGACGGCATGCGGCTGGCGACCGCCGCCGCCGGCATCCGCTATGCCGGGCGCACCGACGTGCTGCTGGCCTTGTTCGAGGAAGGCACCAGCGTGGCCGGCGTGTTCACGCGCTCGAAATGCCCGTCGGCGCCGGTCGAATGGTGCCGCGCGCACCTGAAGTCCGGCAAAGCGCGCGCGCTGGTGGTCAATTCCGGCAACGCCAATGCCTTCACCGGCAAGAACGGCCGCGCGGCGACCAAGCTCACCGCCGACTATCGCGGCCAAGGCGGCCGGCTGCAAGCCCTCCGAGATCTTTCTCGCGTCCACCGGCGTGATCGGCGAACCGCTCGACGCCACGAAATTCGGCGGCGTCATCAACGGGCTGGTGACCGGCGCCAAGCGCGGCGAGTTCCTCGCCGCCGCCCAGGCGATCATGACCACCGACACGTTTCCCAAGGTCGCCACCGCGCGCGCCAAGATCGGCAAGGCGACGGTGACCGTCAACGGCATCGCCAAGGGCGCCGGCATGATCGCGCCCGACATGGCGACGATGCTCTCCTTCGTCTTCACCGACGCCGCCATCGCCGCGCCGGCCTTGCAGGCGCTGCTCAAGGACGGCGTCGCCGACACGTTCAACGCGGTGACCATCGACGGCGACACCTCGACCTCCGACACGCTGATGATGTTCGCCACCGGCAAAGCCGGCAACCCGCGCATCGCGCGCGCCGGCGATGCGCGCCTGCGCGCGTTCAAAAAGGCGCTGCACGACGTGCTGGCCAATCTCGCCGAGCAGGTGGCGCGCGACGGCGAGGGCGCGCGCAAGCTGGTGGAAATCGTGGTGGAAGGCGCCAAGTCCAATGCGTCGGCGCGCCGCATCGCCATGTCGATCGCCAATTCGCCGCTGGTGAAGACCGCGATCGCCGGCGAGGACGCCAATTGGGGCCGCGTGGTGATGGCGGTCGGCAAGGCCGGCGAACCGGCCGACCGCGACAAGCTCTCGATCTGGTTCGGCGGCATCCGCGTCGCGCACAAGGGCGCGCGCGACCCGTCCTATGACGAGGCCGCCGTCAGCGCGCAGATGAAGAAGCCGGAAATCTACCTGAAAGTGGCGCTCGGGCTGGGCAAAGGCCGCGACCGCGTGCTGACCTGCGACCTCACCAAGGACTATGTCGCCATCAACGGCGATTATCGCTCCTAACGATCTGTTAACCTCGCGGGCAGCGAACCAGCGGCTCACATTGATGTCAACGCCCTTAACCAAGACCGCCTCTATCGTCGAGGCTCGAAGGGCCGTGAGCACGAAAACCGTTCTTGTCGCCGCCTGCGCCCTTGTCGATGCCGACGGCCGCGTGCTGCTCGCGCAGCGGCCGCAGGGCAAGCCGATGGCGGGCCTGTGGGAGTTTCCCGGCGGCAAGATCGAGGCGGGCGAGCGGCCAGAGCAAACACTGATCAGGGAGCTCAAAGAGGAACTGGGTATCGTCGTCAGAGAGGACTGCCTCGCGCCGCTGACCTTCGCGAGCCATGCCTATCCGGACTTTCATCTCCTGATGCCGCTTTATGTCTGCCGGCGCTGGGAGGGAACGGTCACCGCCCGGGAAGCGCAACAGCTCGCCTGGGTGAAACCGAACCGGTTGCGCGACTATGACATGCCGCCGGCGGACGTGCCGCTGGTCTCGCACCTGATGACGCTGCTGTAGCCCGGCGACTTAAGAGCAGGACACGATGCGCGAATTCACCGCCAAGCTTGGCCGCTTCCGCGCCGCGCACGACGGCGCCACGGCCATCGAATACGCCATCATCGCGGCCGGCATCGCCGCCGCGATCGTCACCGCGGTCACCGCGCTGGGCGGATCGGTGTTGGGCATGTTCACCGCCGTCGCCAATATGTTCAGTTAGCGGCCGGCTTTCTCTCCCGCCGAAATTTCCCGCGACCCGAGCGCGTCGGCCAGCCGCTGCGTGGCCGAGCCGGGCTTGAGCGGCTTCTGCTGGCTTTCATGCGGCGCCCAGCCCAATAACCAGACGACCTCGAAAGTGGCGCGCAGGCGGCCATCGGCGTCGGCGAAACGCTGCGCATAGATCTCGGCCATGCGGGCAAGCGTCTTGCGCTTGAGCGGCGACGCGGCGGCGCTCGCTTAAGATGTTGGTGGCGCCCATGCGGCGCAGATCGTGCATCAGCGCGACGACCGACTGGTAGCGCACGGTGATCTTGTCGGAATCGACCACCGGCAGCGCAAAGCCGGCGCGTTGCAGCAGCGCGCCCAGCTCGCGCAGATCGGCAAAGGGCGCCACGCGCGGCGACACGCCGCCTTCGATCTCGCTTTCGGCTTGCGCGAAGGCCTCGCGCAATTCGTTCAATGACTCGCCGCCGATCAGCGCCGCCAGAAACAAGCCGTCAGGTTTGAGCGCGCGGCGGATCTGGATGAGCGTGCCGGGAAGATCATTCACAAACTGCAGCGACAGCGCGGAGGTCACCAGATCGAGCGAGCCGTCGGCGAAGGGCAAGGCTTCCTCGTCGATCGCAAGGCTGTGCGCCGAAACAACGGTGGCGACCTTGCCGCTCGCGGCCAGCGCCTGCACCACCGCGTCGGTCGGCGTGCCGAGATCGACGGCGCGCTCGAACTGGCGCAGCACGACGCCAAGGCGCTCGCCCAGCTCTTGCGCCACGCGGTCGATCAGGAATGTTGCCGGCCCAAGCGTCTGCGCGCGCGCAAGGCGCCGGCGCAGAAGTTGGCGGTCGAAAATGGCCGGGCTCGACGACATATCCCTAACCCTGTCACGCCCCGCCGCACCTTGTGATACCCTTGCAGCATGAACGATCTCGCCTCGGCAAGCCAGGACGGCGCGCCTTCGCATTTGGCGCGGCTGCGCGGCGGTTTCCGCGCCGTGCTGCGCCAGGCGCTCGACGCCGCGCTGCCGCCGCTGTGCCCGTCCTGCCGCGAGCCGCTGGGCGACGGTGTCGGCCTGTGCGCCGCCTGCTGGTCGAAGCTCTCCTTCATCGAGCCGCCTTATTGCGCGCGGCTCGGCATTCCCTTCACCTACGATCCCGGCCCCGGCCTGTTGTCGATGGAAGCGATTGCCGCGCCGCCGGCCTATGACCGGGCGCGCGCGGCGGTGCGCTACGACGACACCGCCCGCGCGCTGGTGCTGTCGTTCAAATACGGCGACCGGCTCGATCTCGCGCCCATGATGGGCCAATGGATGGCGCGCGCCGGCCGCGAATTGCTTGACCAGGCCGACGCGCTGCTGCCGGTGCCGTTGCATTGGCGCCGGCTGTGGTCGCGGCGCTTCAACCAGTCGGCGGCGCTGGCAGGCAGCATCTCGAAAGCTGCCGGCGTGCCGGTGCTGCACGACACGCTCAAGCGCGTGCGCGCCACGCCGCAACAGGTCGGGCTGTCGAAGACCGAGCGCGCCGACAATGTGCAGGGCGCCTTCAAGGTGCCGCCCGGCCAGAAGGCCGAGGTCGCCGGACGGCGGCTGGTGCTGATCGACGACGTGCTGACGTCGGGCGCCACGGTCGATACCTGCGCCCGCGCGCTGCTGCGGGCGGGCGCAAAGCACGTCGATGTGCTGGTTTTTGCCCGGGTTGTTGCGCCGCTGCGCAGCCCCATATAATCGTCACCGGAACCGCAACGCTTAAAGGCCAACGCTTAAAGACTATGCCGCCCGTCGAAATCTACACCACGCGCTGGTGCCCCTACTGCCACATGGCCAAGGCGCTGCTGAAACGCAAAGGCGTCGATTTCACCGAGATCGACCTGTCGAACCACCGGGAGCGGCGCAGCGAGATGATCGAACGGGCGAACGGACGCATGACCGTGCCGCAGATTTTCATCGGACCGGTGCATGTCGGCGGCAGCGACGACCTGCACGCGCTCGAGGACGCCGGCAAGCTCGACGCGTTGCTGGCGGGCGGGACCGCCGCATGAGCACCAGCACCTTCAAGGCGGCGATGATCCAGATGCGCGCGGGGCTGACCGTGGCCGCCAATGTGGATGCCGCCGTGCGCATGATCGGCGAGGCGAAGGAAGCCGGCGCCGCCTATGTGCAGACGCCGGAAATGACCAACATCATGGAGGTCAAGCGCGAGCGGCTGTTCTCGACCATCGTGGCGGAAGAGCAGGACACCTCGCTCGCCGCCTTCCGCGAGCTCGCGCGCAAGCTCGGCATCTATGTCCATGTCGGCTCGCTGGCGATCAAGGCCGGGCATGAGCGCGCCGCCAACCGCGCCTTCCTGATCGATCCGCGCGGCGAGATCGCCGCGCGCTACGACAAGATCCATATGTTCGACGTCGATCTTGCGGGCGGCGAGAGCTACCGCGAGTCGCGCACCTACCGGGCGGGCGAACTGGCGGTGCTGTCCGACCTGCCCTGGGGCCGGCTCGGCGTCACCATCTGCTACGACCTGCGCTTTCCCGCGCTCTATCGCGCGCTGGCGGAAGCCGGCGCCACCATGCTGGCGATCCCCTCCGCTTTCACCAAGCAGACCGGCGAGGCGCATTGGCACGTGCTCAATCGCGCGCGCGCCATCGAGAACGGCTGCTTCGTGTTCGCCGCCGCGCAGGGCGGCAAGCACGAGAACGGGCGCGAGACCTTCGGCCATTCACTGATCGTTGATCCCTGGGGGCGCATCCTGGCGGAAGGCGGAACGGAGCCGGGCGTGGTGATGGCCGAGATCGACATCGGCGAAGTGGCCAAGGCGCGGGCGCGCATTCCCTCGCTCGAGCACGGCCGGCGCTTCGAGATCGTCGAGCCGATGGCGGAGCCGACGCATCTGCACATGGTGCCGGGGGCGAGCGCCGAATGATCCGCTATTCGCTCGTCTGCGACAAAGGCCACGACTTCGAAAGCTGGTTTGCCGACTCGGCCGCCTACGACAAGCAGGCCAAGCGCAAGCAGGTCGCCTGCCCGCATTGCGGCTCGGCCAAGGTCGAGAAGGCGATCATGACGCCGCGCCTCGCGACGTCGAAGAAAGGCGCAGCTCCAATCGAAGCGCCGCCGCCGGCCGAAGCTGCCGGCTGCCGCGCCCGCGGCCGACGCTCCGGCGCCGGTCGCGATGATCTCCCCGCAGGAGCGCGAGCTGCGCACCAAGCTCAAGGAGCTGCGCGATCACCTGACGAAAAACGCCGACAATGTCGGCGCCAAATTCCCCGAGCAGGCGCGCAAGATGCATTACGGCGAGATCGAGCACCGCTCGATCTACGGCGAGGCGACGCCCGAGGACGCCAAGGCGCTTGCCGAGGAAGGCATCGAATTCCACCCGCTGCCGATCCTGCCGGACGACCGCAATTAGCTAAAGCCGGGCGCGGCGCGCGATCACGAGCCAAAGAATGAGGCCGATCACCGGCAGCAGCAGGATCACCAGGATCCAAAGGATCTTACGATCCGTCGGGCCGCCGCGTTGCAGGATCTGAATGATGGCCCAGATATCCAGGGCGAGAATGATCAGTCCAATGATGCCGTTGTAATCGTAAAACATGAGACGCCCCTGTGTGCCGCTTGATGGGCGGCATTCTAGTCGGGCGCCGCGCGTCTAGTAAGCCCACACCAAAAGCGCGACGCCGATCACCACCAGCACGACGCCGGCGCCCTCGCGCGCCGTGGTCGGCTGCTTGAACACGAAGTGCGTGACGCCTTGCGCGAACAGCACCTCGACCAGCGCCAGCGTGCGCACATTGGCGGCGCTGGTGATGGCAAAGCCGAGAAACCAGAATTCCGAGGCGAAGGCGCCCATGAAGCCGGCGAACAGCGACGGCCGCCAGGCGCGCATGATGTCGGACAGCACCTTGCGGTCGCGCAGCCAGAGATAAAGCGACAGCGCGCCCGCCTGGATCACCAGCCCGACCGAGACCGTGAAGGTCGCCGCCAGCACGAAGTCCTGCAGATGCAGCGTCAGGATGGCGCCGCGATAGCTGATGGCCGACAGTCCGAACAGCGCGCCCGAGCAAAGCCCGATAATGGTCGAGCGCCAGGTGCTGGCCTGGGCGGCGCCCGGCTTGAGCGAGATCACGATCACGCCGGCGGTGGCGATCAGGATCGCGGCGGCGGACAGCACGGTGACCTTGTCGCCGAGGAAAATCAGGCCGAACAGCGCCACGTGGATCGGCTCGGTCTTGATGAAGGCGTAGGACACGACGAACGAGCGCTGGCCCATCACCGAGAGCATGGTGGCGGTGGCGGCGATCTGCGTGAAGGCGCCGGCCAGCACCCAGGGCCAGAACATCGCCGGCGGGCGCGGCAGGCTTTCGCCCAGCGCGATGGTCACGCCGGCGAGAAACAGCAGCGCGAACGGAAAGCCGAACAGGAAGCGCACATGCGTGGCGCCGACCGTGCCGAGCGTGGCGGTCAGCTCGCGCTGCATGGCGTTGCGCGCGGTCTGCGCCGCCGCGGCGATCAGCGTGAAGACGGCCCAGAGCATTGCGTCGCGCTAACGGCGCATCCTCACGCCGCAGCCGACTTGATCTCGGCGGCTTGCGGGAATTCGCTGACCTTGCCGTGCTCGTTGTCGATCAGCAGGAACAGGTCGAAATAGCGGATGCGCGGCGCGCTGCCGGTGCGCTTGATGATCGATTGCCGCCAGGCCTCGTCATGCGCCTTCTTGGCGGCTTCGAGCGAGGGCCACACGTAGACGCCGCCGCCGGTCTTGCCGTCGAGCTCGAGCAGGAAATGCTTGCGCAGCAATTCCTTGTTGGCCTGCCAGTGCCCGATGACGTTGCGCGCTTCCTCGGCGACTTTCTGCCGGCTCCAGCCTTTCGGTGAATTGAATTCCACGAATTCCAGAATCATCGGCGCTCTCCCTCGTCTCGCGTTGCGACCAGCATATAATTCACGTCCATGTCGGACGACAACTGCCAGCGGTCGGCGAACGGATTGTAGATCACGCCGCGCTCCCCGATCACGCGCAATCCGGTATTTTCGATCGCGGTTTCAAGCTCCTGCGGCGTCACGAACTTGTCCCACTGGTGCGTGCCGCGCGGCAGCCAGCGCAGCACATATTCGGCGCCGACGATGGCGAGCGCGAAACTCTTGAGCGTGCGGTTGAGGGTGGCGGCGATCATCAGCCCGCCCGGCTTGACCATCGCCGCGCAGGTCGAAACGAACAACTCGATGTCGGCGACGTGCTCGACCACTTCCATCGCCAGCACCACGTCGAAGCGCTCGCCCGCTTCCGCCAGCGCCTCGGCGGTGCCGGCGCGGTAGTCGATGGCGACGCCCTGCTCCTCGGCGTGGGCGCGCGCGGCCTCGATATTCTCCTCCGCCGGATCGACGCCGACCATCTTGGCGCCGAGCCGCGCCAGCGGCTCCGACAGGATGCCGCCGCCGCAGCCGATATCGAGCATGCGCAGGCCCTTGAGGCAGTCGAGCGTCTTGGGGTCGCGGGCAAAGCGCGCCGCCGCCTGGTCGCGGATGTAAGCCAGCCGCACCGGATTGAGCTTGTGCAGCGCCGCCATCGGCCCGCGCGGCGCCCACCAGTCGGCGGCAAGGCGCGAGAAGCGCTCGACTTCCGCGGTATCGACCGTGCTGGCGCTGCTTTTGCGGTTAACCATCGCGTGCCTATCGTTTAGCGCCCGCCTGTTGTTGCAGGTGGGCCACCCCCCGCGTATGTATACGCGCCTTTTAGCGCTTTTGGCACGTCCGGGACCATCGATGGCACGGCTGGTGATGAAATTCGGCGGAACGTCGGTCGCCGATCTCGACCGCATCCGCAACGTCGCGCGCCACGTCAAGCGCGAGGTCGACGCCGGCAATGACGTTGCCGTCGTGGTCTCCGCCATGGCCGGCGCGACCAACCAGCTGGTCGAGTGGTGCCGGCAGGCCGCCGTCCTGCACGACACGCGCGAATACGACGCCGTGGTGGCGACCGGCGAGCAAGTCACCGCCGGCCTGCTCGCCATCGTGCTGGAAGGCATGGGCGTCGAAGCGCGCTCCTGGCAGGGCTGGCAATTGCCGATCCTGACCGACAACGCGCACGGCTCGGCACGCATCGTCGAGGTCAACGGCGACGAACTGATCAAGCGCTTCAAGGAGCGCAAGCAGGTCGCGGTGATCGCCGGCTTCCAGGGCCTGCACAAGGACACCGGCCGCATCACCACGCTCGGACGCGGCGGCTCGGACACCTCGGCGGTGGCGATCGCCGCCGCCATCAAGGCGGAGCGCTGCGACATCTATACCGACGTCGACGGCGTCTACACCAGCGACCCGCGCGTGGTGCCGCAGGCGCGCCGCATGGACAAGATCGCCTACGAGGAAATGCTGGAATTCGCTTCGCTCGGCGCCAAGGTCATGCAGGTGCGCTCGGTCGAGCTCGGCATGGTGCATAATGTGCCGATCTTGGTGCGCTCCAGCTTCGAGAAGCCGGAGGACATCGACCCGAAGAAGACGCCCTCCGGGACACTCATTTGCGACGAGAGTGAAATCATGGAACAGCAGATTGTCACCGGCATCGCCTTCTCCAAGGACGAGGCGCAGATCTCGATCCGCCGCGTGCAGGACAAGCCCGGGGTCGCCGCCGCGATCTTCGGCCCGCTCGCCGACGCCAATATCAACGTCGACATGATCGTGCAGAACGTCTCGGGCGACGGCGCCACCACGGACCTCACCTTCACGGTGCCGTCCGCCGACTACGAGCGCGCCCGCATGACGCTCGACAAGGCCAAGGGCGCGATCGGCTTCGAGCGGCTGGACGGGGCGACCGACGTGGCCAAGGTCTCGGTCATCGGCATCGGCATGCGCAGCCATGCCGGCGTCGCCGCCCAGGCGTTCAAGGCGCTGTCGCAGCACAAGATCAACATCCTGGCCATCACCACCTCCGAGATCAAATTCTCGGTGCTGATCAAGGCCGCCCAAACCGACCTGGCGGTGCGCACGCTGCACACGCTGTACGGGCTGGATAAAGCCTAGGCCTCGCCTCCGCGGCCTTGCCGCGGCGCGGCAAAGGACTTTGGCTTGCCCCTTGCATGGGCGCTGGCTATAGCCTGAGCCATATGTGGCTGTGGGTTTTTGTGGCGCCCCGCAGTCGCTATTCGTACATGATTGGGCCGTAGACGAGGCCGGGGGCTGCCCCCCGGCTGGATAAGGACCTCGACAATGCGTGGCGCGCTCGGCGGTCCGCGCGTGCTGTTGCGCCGGCTTCGCGAAGTGATGGCGGAGCCGGTCAGCGCGCAGGATCGCCTCGATAAGGTGGTCGTGCTGATCGCCGCCAACATGGTGGCGGAGGTGTGCTCTGTCTACGTTTTGCGCGTGGACGGAACGCTCGAGCTATACGCCACCGAAGGCTTGAAGCGCGAAGCCGTCCACAACACCGTGCTGAAGGCCGACGAGGGCCTGGTCGGCCTGGTGGCGAGCGAAGCCAACCCGATCAACCTGTCGGAGGCGCAGACCCACCCGGCCTTCTCGTTCCGGCCGGAAACCGGCGAAGAAATCTACCACTCGTTCCTCGGCGTGCCGGTCCTGCGCGCCGGCAACACGCTCGGCGTGCTGGTGGTGCAGAACCGCGCGCGCCGCACCTACACCGAAGAGGAAGAAGAGGCGCTGCAGACCACGGCGATGGTGCTCGCCGAGATGATCGCCTCGGGCGAATTGTCGTCGCTCGCCCGCCCCGGCGCCGAGCCCGCCGCCCGCCACGCGCTGCATCTGGTCGGCTCGTCGCTGTCCGACGGCATCGCGCTCGGCCACGTCGTGCTGCACGAGCCGCGCGTCGTCGTCACCGACGTCATCGCCGACGACGTGCCGAGTGAATTGAAGCGCCTCGACGCGGCCATCGCCGCGCTGCGCGCCGATCTCGACCGCATGGTCGAGCACCGCGACGTCGCCGACGGCGGCGAGCACCGCGACGTGCTGGAAGCCTACCGCATGTTCGGCTACGACCAGGGCTGGCTGCACAAGATGCGCGAAGCGGTGATGACCGGCCTCACCGCGGAAGCCGGCGTCGAGCGTGTGCAGTCCGACACCCGCGCCCGCATGCTGCGCGCCTCCGACCATTATCTGCGCGACCGCCTGCACGACCTCGACGACCTCGCCAACCGGCTGATGCGCGTGCTGATGGGGCAGGACCACGCGCCGGGCCGCGAGCAGCTGCCGACCAACGCCATCGTGGTGGCGCGCTCCATGGGTCCGGCGGCATTGCTCGATTACGACCGCAAGCGGCTGCGCGGCCTGATCCTGGAGGAAGGCGGCCCGACCTCGCATGTCTCGATCGTGGCGCGCGCGCTTGGCATTCCGGTGGTCGGCGAAATCGCCAATGCCACCGGCCTGGTCGAGCCGGGCGACGCCATCATCGTCGACGGCTCGACCGGCCACGTGCACATGCGCCCGCCCGCCGACATCGAATCCGCCTATGCCGAGCGGGTGAAGCTGCGCGCGCGGCGGCAGGCGCAATATCACGCGCTGCGCGACAAGCCCTCCATCACCAAGGACGGCCACAAGTTCACGCTGATGATCAATGCCGGCCTTACCATCGATCTGCCGCATCTCGAGGAGACCGGTGCTGCCGGCATCGGCCTGTTCCGCACCGAATTGCAGTTCATGGTGGCGGACACGTTTCCGCGCACGCAGGAGCAGCTCACGCTCTACCGCTCGGTGCTCGACGCGGCCGGCAAGAAGCCGGTGACCTTCCGCACGCTCGATATCGGCGGCGACAAGGTGCTGCCTTATATGCGCAACGTCGAAGAGGAGAACCCGGCGCTCGGCTGGCGCGCGATCCGGCTCGGCCTCGACCGGCCCGGATTGCTGCGCAGCCAGTTGCGCGCGCTGCTGCGCGCCTCGGGCGGCCGCGAATTGCGCCTGATGTTTCCGATGATCGCGATGGTGGAGGAATTCGACAAGGCCAAGGCGCTGGTCGAGATCGAACTGACGCACCTGCGCCGGCACGGCCATCAGCTGCCCGAGCGGGTGGAGATCGGCACCATGCTGGAAGTGCCGGCGCTCCTGTTCCAGCTCGACGAGCTGCTCGAGCGCGTCGATTTCCTCTCGGTCGGCTCCAACGACCTGATGCAATTTCTCTATGCCGCCGACCGCGGCAATGTGCGCGTGTCGGAACGCTTCGATCCGCTGTCGGCGCCGGTGCTGCGCGCGCTCAAGGACATCGCCGACCATGCCCGCAAGCACGGCAAGCCGGTGGCGCTGTGCGGCGAGCTCGCCTCGCAGCCGATCGGCGCGCTGGCCTTGGCGATCCTCGGCTACCGCTCGCTGTCGCTGTCGCCCTCGGCGGTCGGCCCGGTCAAGGCGCTGCTGCTCGACCTCGACTGCCGCAAAGGCGAGCAGGCGATCTTGCCGTTCCTGGCGCAGCCGGTCGGCAGCGTGTCCATCCGCCAAAAGCTGGAAAGCTTTGCGGCCTCCGAGGGCCTGCAGCTTTGATCGCGCTGCCGCAGCAGAAGCTCGATGCCCTGCTCGCCCGCCACGCCATGGTGGAAAGCGAGCTGGCGACCAATTTGACTCCCGAAACTTATGTGAAGCTGTCGCGCGAATTCGCCGAATTGGGTCCCGTCATCAAGTGCGATCAAGGCCTATCGCGCCGTCACCGGCGAAATCGCCGACCTCGACGCTTTGATCGCCGATCCCGCGACCGACGCCGAGATGCGCCGCCTGGCGGAGAGCGAAAAGCCGGCGCTCAACGCGCGCCGCGACAAACTCGAGCACCAGATCCAGCTGGCGCTGATCCCGAAAGACGCCATGGACGACCATGACGCCATCCTCGAAATCCGCGCCGGCACCGGCGGCGACGAGGCCGCGCTGTTCGCCGGCGATCTGTTCCGCATGTACGAGCGCTACGCCGCCAAACAGGGCTGGAAAACCGAAATCGTCTCGATGAGCGAAGGCAGCAAAGGCGGCTTCAAGGAAATCGTCGCCGAAGTGCACGGCCGCGGCGTGTTCGCCAAGCTCAAATTCGAATCCGGCGTGCACCGCGTACAGCGCGTGCCCGACACCGAAGCCTCCGGCCGCATCCACACCTCGGCCGCGACCGTCGCCGTGCTGCCCGAGGTGGAAGACGTCGACATCGACGTCAAGGACAGCGACCTCAAGATCGACACCATGCGCGCGCAGGGCGCCGGCGGCCAGCACGTCAACAAGACCGAATCGGCGATCCGCATCACGCACATCCCCAGCGGAATCGTCGTGTTCGTGCAGGAGGAGCGCTCGCAGCACAAGAACAAGGCCAAGGCGATGGCCTACCTGCGCAGCAAGCTCTACGACGCCGAGAAATCCAAGCGCGACAGCGCGCGCGCCGCCGACCGGCGCGGACAGATCGGCTCCGGCGACCGCTCCGAGCGCATCCGCACCTATAATTTCCCGCAAGGCCGCGTCACCGACCACCGCATCAATCTCACGCTCCACAAATTGCCGCAGGTGATGGAGGGCGAGGCGCTCGACGACGTGATCGACGCGCTGGTGACGCAGCACCAGGCCGAACTGCTGGCGGCCGAAGGCGCGACGTGAGAGTGATCCCCGGGCTGAAGGCCGGCGCCTCGATCGAGGAGGCGGTCCGGCTCATCGGGCAATCCTTCAAGACCGCCGGCATCGAGACGCCCGAGGTGGATGCGCGGCTGCTGCTCGGCCATGCGCTGCGGCTCGACCGCGCGCAGCTTCATTGCGCAATCCGACCGCCTGCTCGAAGCGCGCGAAATCGATGCCGTGTCGGCGCTGGCCGCGCGCCGCCTCAAGCGCGAGCCGGTCGCGCGCATTCAGGGGACCAAGGAATTCTGGAGCCTGCCGCTCGCCGTGACGCCCGACGTGCTGGTGCCGCGGCCGGACACCGAGACGGTGGTGGAAGCCGCGCTCGACTTCGTGGCGCGCGGCGGCCTGCGCATGGAAAAACTGCGCATCCTCGACATCGGCACCGGCAGCGGCGCGATTCTGCTGGCGCTGCTCTCCGAATTGCCCAACGCGCTCGGGCTCGGCACCGACATCAGCGCGGCCGCCGCCGAGGTCGCGCGCACGAACGCCGAACGCAACGAGCTTGCCGCGCGCTGCGATTTCGTCGTCTGCGATATCGCCGCCGGCGTGCAGGGCAAGTTCGATCTCATCGTTTCCAACCCGCCTTATGTGGCGCGCGGCGACATCGCCACGCTCGCACCGGAGGTGCGCGGCTACGACCCGGCGATTGCGCTCGACGGCGGCAATGACGGATTGACGGCGTACCGCGCCATCGCTGCCGAAGCGCCTCGCCTGCTTGCCGAAGGCGCGCGCTTGATCGTGGAACTCGGCGCCGGCCAGGAGCCCGCGGTGGCCGCGCTGTTTACCAATGCGGGTTTGCGCGTGACTGGCGTGCGCAAGGATTTGGCCGGAATTGCGCGCGCGCTCAGCGCGACAAGCCACGCCATAAACATGCCATGAGCTATTCGCATTGCCACCGGGTGAAAATGCGGGTCTCGAAAACGCGTGAAAAAACCTCTTGGAATGTGCGGCGGAAACGACTAGCTTCCGGTTACGGAATCGACCCGTGACGGATGCACCGCTTTAAGAAACCCGGAGCCTGAAGGCTCTGTGTGGGCCGCGGCGCAAGGGCGAACGAAACGCCAAATACGGGTCTGGATGCTTCACCGGTTGGGCGCATCGAATTTCGAAACCTATGATGGGATGCGCGTAACGAGAGGTTTGGCAACGCTGCGGGCTGAGACCGCAGCCAAATTGGCGATTTTGGGGTTGCTGTCGCAATCGCGATAAAGGAAGCGCAAACGTTCGGACATTTCGCGCGGGAATTCGGCGCGGGCGAAAACCGCGCGGTGGATTTTTTGTGTGGCGTGAGATGCGTTGAAGAGCAGTGAAAACGAAAGGTCAGCGGACAGGCACATCATGAGAAATGGTCAAAAACGCATGCGGGGCCGCGGCGGTCACGGTGGTCATCGCAAAAGCCAGAATCCGCTGACGCGAGTCTATGAGTCGAACGGACCCGACGTGAAGATCCGCGGCACTGCATCGCACATCGCGGAAAAATACATCCAGCTTGCGCGCGATTCGCAGAGCTCGGGCGACCCGGTGGCGGCGGAGAACTACTATCAGCACGCCGAGCATTATTTCCGCCTGATCGCCGTCGCGCAGGAGCAGTTCCGCCAGCAGAACCCCTATTCCAATCAGCAGCCGCAGCAGGGCCAGAACGCGCCGCAAGGCGCCGCCGACGACAACTACGACGACGGCGAAGACGACGGCCAGCCCTACATGGGCCAGAACGAGCCGAGCTTCCAGCCGCAACCGCCGCAGCAGCAACCGCAGCCTTATATTCCGCGCGACGCGCAGCCGTTTCCGCCGCGCGATCAGGCGCAGCACCGTCCGCCGCAACAGCATCAGCCGCAGCAGCAGCCGCAGCAGCAGCCGGAACCCGGCCAGGACATCGGCGGCCTGCCGGCTTTCATCACCGGCGGCGGCGGCCAGCCGCAGCAGCAAAATAGCGGCGGCAATAACGGTCACGAGCAAGGCGGCGGCGACCGCAACCAGGACCGCTACGGCAACAACTTTCGCCGGCGCCGGCGGCATCGCGGCGGCGGCTACCGGCCGGATCTCGGCGGCAACAATCCGCAAGGCGCACAACCCGCAGGGCGCAAATCCGCAAGGCGAAGGCGGCGGCGACGAGCCGCATCAGCCGGGCGAGTAGCCGAAATTCTCTGACGATTACGCGCCGGGCGACGGCGCCAGCGCCGGCTCGAGCGCGGGCACCAGCTGGCGCTTGACCTTGCGCGCCGGGATCGCGCGGTAGACCTGCTTGGTCGCTTCCACCAGATGCACGCCGGCAAACGGCGCCGACAGCGTCGAGCCGGTGCGCTCCCACGCCACGGCCGAGCGCAAGAACCAGCCGCGCGCGATCGGCGGCACGTAAAGCGCCTCGCTCCAGCCGGTCGGCGTGAACCAGGTCTCGCGCAAGAGCTGGTTGATCTGCGAGCGCGAATAGGGCCGGCCGTGACCGAAGGGCGTCGTGTCCATGCGCGCCCACAGCCCGCGCCGGTTCGGCACCACCGCCAGCAGCCGCCCGCCGGACGCCAGCACGCGCCACACCTCGCGCAAGAGCGCGGCCGGGTCGTTGGTCATCTCGATGGCGTGCACCAGCAGAATGCGGTCGACGGCATTGTCAGGCAGCGGCAGCTCGTTCTCGTCGACCAGCGCGGAGAGCGCCGGCCGCGCGGTCGGCCATTTCACCACGCCTTGCGTCGCCGGCATGAAGGCGAGGCAACGCTCGGCCTCCTCGCGGAACAGGCCGAGATAGGGCGTGGCATAGCCGACGCCGAGCACGCGCTGGCCGGCGGTGTCGCGCCACAGCGCGCGAACGCCGCGGCCGACAAAACGGCGCGCCACCACGCCGAGGTGCTGACCGTAGAAATTGCGCAGATCGACGACGTCAATCGACATGATTGCAAAATATCACGAAAACGGATGCAAATCGTGTAACGCCTGGAGCCCTGCCTGGTGCCAGACAATTCATCCGCATGCTACGGTTAACGCTCCCGAGGACTAAGCCATGCCCGCCGAAACCCATTTATTTAAGTGCCTGAGCGACAATTACGGGGTGCTGCTGCACGACCCCGACAGCGGGGCGACCGCCTCGATCGACGCGCCGGAAGCGGCGCCGGTGGAGGCCGCGCTGAAGGCGACCGGCTGGAAGCTCACCGACATCCTGGTCACCCACCACCACCACGACCACGTCGGCGGCATCGCGGCGCTCAAGCAGAAATACAAATGCCGCGTGGTGGCGCCGGCCAAAGTCGCGAATATGGGTTCGGATATTCCGGGCGTCGACGAGACCGTGCGCGAGGGCGACACGGTCAAGGTCGGCACCCTCACCGGGAGCGTGATCGAAACGCCCGGCCACACGCTCGACCACATCGCCTATTGGTTTCACCAGGACAAACTCGCCTTTGTCGGCGACACATTGTTCTCGATCGGCTGCGGCCGCGTCATCGAGGGCGATGCGGACATGATGTGGCGCTCGCTCGTCAAGTTGCGCGATCTGCCCAACGACACCGAGATCTATTGCGGGCATGAATACACCGCAGCCAACATCAAATTCGCCCGCACCATCGAGCCGAACAACAAGGCGCTGGCGGAGCGCGAAGCGGAAGCAAAACGCGAGATCGAGCGGGGGCTGCCGACCATCCCCGTCAGCATCGGCGAGGAGAAGCAGGCCAATCCGTTCCTGCGCGCCGACGCAGCCGGAGGTCGCCGCCGGCATCGGCATGGCCGGCAAGCCGGCCGCGCAGGTGTTCGCCGAAATCCGCGCGCGCAAAAATTCGTTCAAGTAAATGCCCTCGCCCGCTGCCGCCGACATCATTCGTAAACTCGAATTGAAGCCGCATCCGGAAGGCGGGCATTATCGCGAGACCTTCCGCGACACGCGCACCCACGGCGGCCGCGCCGCCTCGACCGCGATCCTGTTCCTGCTGGCGCGCGGCGAGCGCTCGCACTGGCACCGCGTCGATGCGGTCGAGATCTGGCACTATTACGCAGGCAGCCCGCTCAAGCTCGCAGTGGTGGACGGCAGCAAAGAAGAAATCTTCCGGCTCGGCGCCGACATCCACGCCGACGAGGTGCCGCAGGTGACGGTGCCGGCGCGCGCCTGGCAGGCGGCGGAATCTTTGGGAGACTGGACGCTGGTCGGCTGCACGGTGGCGCCCGGCTTCGACTTCAACGGCTTCGAGCTGGCGCCCAAAGGCTGGTCGCCGGCGCGGCCGGCGTCCTGATCGTTACAGCCGCTTTTTTCTGGCCGTCGTCTGCTTGTCGATCCGGCGCCGCAAATCGTTGGCGACGACACCGGCAATGGCGACCGCCGAGAGGGCCGCAACCAGATACTTCCGCTTGTTGGCGTCGTTGGTCGCCTTGGCGGCCTGGCGCATGAACTTGTTGTAGCGCTCGGTCGCGGCCGCGACCACCTTGTTGGATTGACGCAGCACCGCCTGCTCCGCAGCCTGGAACAGGCCCGGCGAGGCCGCCGGCGCGGGCGCGCGTTTCACCGCCGACTTGCGGCGTGATGCGGTCTTCTTCTTCAATGCTTTTTTGCGACGGGTCGCCATATTGCTCTCCTCAGGAAAAGCGCTTTTGTCCGAAGTCGTGTCGCAGCGCGCTGTCAGGCTGCGTGCTTGGTCGCGGGCTTGGCTTTATGTTGTGCGCGGCGCTTGGTGGCCGGCTTTTTGGTCGGTTGCAGTTTGGGCGCAGGCAAAAACGTCAGGGCGCTTGCCAAGGCCGGCGGCATCGCGTCGCTCAGCGCCTGCGGCACCTTTTTCGCCCCGTTTTTGAGATATTTTTTGCCGCCGGAGTTGCGCACAACCGCACCGGCAAGCGAGCCAAGCTCAAAGGCGATCATGGTCGCCAGCTCGGGATTGTCCCGCAGGAATTCCCAAAAGATTTCAACGTAGGACCCGGCGCCTGCTTTCTTGCAACTCATGAACGACTCCATGCCTCCTGTGACGTGGAGTAATCCCTGCAAACCCAATCAGTTCCATCGGCGACGGCGCAGCCGGCATCCCTGCGCGATTCCGCGCGACCCGGCTGGCGGCGGCGGAACAAAACCCGATAAAACACCGCAAAAGGAGGACCAAGGGAGAAACGCCATGCCGATGTCACTCGCCGAGGCGCGCGAATTGCTGGCGCGCGCCAACCGCATGATCGCCAACGAAGGCGTGCTCGACGCCTTCGGCCACGTCAGCATGCGCCATCCGAGCGATCCGAGCCGCTATCTGTTGTCGCGCTCGCGCGGGCCGGAGCTGGTGCAGCCGGAGGATATCCACGAGTTCACGCTCGACTCGCAGATCGTCAAGCCGATCAAGGAGCGGCTGTACGGCGAGCGCGTCATCCACGGCGAGATCTACAAGGCGCGGCCGGAGGTGAACGCGGTCTGCCACCATCATGCGCCATCGATCCTGCCGTTCTGCATTTCCGGCATGAAGCTCGAGCCGGTCTACCACCTCGGCGCCAGCATGGGCGCGGCTGCGCCGTTCTGGGACGCGCGCGACGACTTCGGCAATACCAGCCTGATCGTGGCCAAGCCCGAGGAAGGCGCCTCGCTCGCGCGCGCGCTCGGCAAAAACTGGATCGTGCTGATGCGCCGCCACGGCGCGACGGTTGCCGGGCGCACGCTCGAGGAGCTCACATTCAGAACCATCTATGTGGCGCGCAACGCCACATACCAACTCCAGGCTCATACGCTCGGCCACGTCTCGCCGCTCAATGCCGAGGAGACCGAGCTCGCCGGCAGCTTACAATCTGCAGCCCGGACCGGTGGCGCGCGCATGGGAATATTGGTCGGTGCGGCTCGACAAGGCGGAAGGCCGCGCCGCGCGGCCGAAATCGGCGGCCAAGGCTGCGGCGCGCAAAGCGCACGGCCAAACGCAGACGCTAGGTCAAATACTGCCCGCCATTGGCGGTGAGCGTCGAGCCGGTGATCAGCCCGGCGTCGTCGGAGGCGAGGAACACCACGCAGCGCGCGATCTCCTCCGGCTCGCCGAGCCGGCCGATCGGGATCAGCGGCAGGATGCTCTTCTCCAGCACGTCCTTCGGCACCGCCTGCACCATCTCGGTGTTGATGTAGCCGGGCGCGATCGCGTTCACGGTGATGCCGGAGCGCGCGCTTTCCTGCGCCAGCGCCTTGGTGAAGCCGATCTCGCCGGCCTTGGCGGCGGAATAATTGGTCTGGCCCATCTGGCCCTTCTGGCCGTTGATCGACGAGATGTTGACGATGCGGCCGAACTTGCGCGCGCGCATGCCCTCGATCACGTTGCGGCACATGTTGAACAGCGAGCCGAGATTGGTGTTGATCACCGCGGTCCACTGCTCCGGCTTCATGCGGTGCAGCGTGGCGTCGCGCGTGATGCCGGCATTGTTGACCAGCACCTCGATCGGGCCGACTTCGGCCTCGACTTGTCTTGATGCCGTCGGCGCAGGCCTCGAACGACGACACGTCCCACTTGAAGACGGGAATGCCGGTCTCGGCCTTGAATTTCTGCGCGGCCTCGTCGTTGCCGCCGTAATTCGCCGCGACCTTGTAGCCGGCGGCCTTCAGCGCCTTGCTGATGGAAGCTCCAATGCCACGGGTTCCGCCCGTGACCAACGCAACGCGAGCCATAATGTCGTCCCCTCCCAAAACTCTTCTCATCACGTCATGGCCGGGCTCGTACGCCGGCCATCCAGTACTTGCAGACGTCAGTGCTAGACCGACAGCCGATGACACTGGATCAGTCCGCATCGCGGATGATGACGCCGGTGTTCGACGCGCTGATGCCTACCGCTCCACGCACATGGCGATGCCCATGCCGCCGCCGATGCACAAGGTGGCGAGGCCCTTCTTGGCGTTGCGCTTCTGCATTTCGTAGAGCAGCGTGGTCAGCACGCGCGTGCCGGAGGCGCCGATCGGATGACCGATGGCGATGGCGCCGCCATTGACGTTGACCTTCGCGGTATCCCAGCCGAGGTCCTTGTTGACCGCGCAGGCCTGCGCCGCGAACGCTTCGTTGGCTTCGATCAGGTCGAGGTCCTCTTTCTTCCAGCCGGCTTTCTTGAGCGCCGCGCGCGAGGCCGGGATCGGGCCGGTGCCCATGATCGACGGATCGACGCCGGCATGCGCCCACGACACGATGCGCGCGAGCGGCGTCTTGCCGAGCTTGGCCGCCTCGCTCGCCTTCATCAGCACCACGGCGGCCGCGCCGTCATTGATGCCGGAGGCGCTGGCCGCCGTCACCGTGCCTTCCTTGTCGAAGGCCGGGCGCAGCTTGGAGATCGACTCCAGCGTGACGCCGGCCTTCGGATATTCGTCGGTGTCGACCACGATGTCGCCCTTGCGCGACTTGATGGTGACCGGCGCGATCTCGTCCTTGAACTTGCCGGCCTTCATCGCCGCTTCGGCCTTGTTCTGCGACGCGACCGCGAACTCGTCCTGCATCTGGCGCGTGATCTGCCACTGCTTGGCGACGTTCTCCGCGGTGTTGCCCATGTGGTAGCCGTTGAAGGCGTCCCACAGGCCGTCCTTGATCATGGTGTCGACCATGTCGAAGTTGCCCATCTTCACGCCGTTGCGCAGATGGGCGCAGTGCGGCGCCATGCTCATCGACTCCTGGCCGCCGGCGACCACGATGTCGGCGTCGCCATTGGCGATCTGCTGAAAGCCGAGCGCCACCGAGCGCAGGCCCGAGCCGCAGAGCTGGTTCACGCCCCACGCGGGGCTCTCGACCGGGATGCCGGCGGCGATGGAGGCCTGCCGCGCCGGGTTCTGGCCCTGCCCCGCGGTCAGGATCTGCCCCATGATGACTTCATTGATGCGTCCCGGTTCGACGCCGGCCCGCGTCAGCGCCGCCTGGATGGCGATCTTGCCGAGTTCATGCGCCGGCAGGTTGGCGAATGCCCCGTTGAAGGCGCCGACCGGCGTGCGGGCGGCGCTCACAATGACGATGTCGTCTGCCATCGAAAACTCCTTTTGCGGTCGATTGCGCGGGCTGGCGGCTTTTGGCGCGCTGCCGCATCCTCAGGCCGTCCGGGCAGCCGTGTCAACACGGGACACCGAGCGGTTACGCCCGAGAATTGGCCCTTTTTGACGGTTTCCGCAAGGGTCGCCGCAGTGCGGGGGAGCGCCTCCCGCGCCGCCACAAAACGACTGGCTCAGGCCGGCGGAATGCGGCTATGCTCGAACGCACTGCGGCAGGGAAGGTGAGCAGCCATGGCAGAAGAAAAAGAGCCGATCATCAATCAAGAAATACGCCAACCGGCGGCTCTACAATACCGGCACCAGCACCTACGTCACGCTCGAAGACCTCGCCGTCATGGTGAAGAGCGGCGAAGATTTCGTCGTCTATGACGCCAAGACCGGCGAGGACATCACCCGCTCCGTGCTGGCCCAGATCATCTTCGAGCAGGAGAACAAGGAAGGCCAGAGCCTGCTGCCGATCGCCTTCCTGCGTCAGCTGATCCGCTTCTACGGCGACAGCATGCAGATGATGGTGCCGCGCTATCTCGAAGCGTCGATCGAACTGCTGACCCGCGAGCAGGAAAAGTTCCGCGAGCAGATGTCGCAGGCATTCGGCGGCGTCGGCTTCGGCCCGATCGAGGATCAGGTGCGGCGGAACATGGAGATGTTCGAGCGCACCTTCGCGATGTTCGCGCCGTTCGCGCGCGGCCAAGGTAGCGGACTGGCAGCGGCCAAGGCAAGAGCCGCGGACAAGCCGGCGGCTCCGGCGGCGGTTCCGGCGAGATGGACGAGCTCAAGCGGCAGATGGAAGAGATGCAGAAGCGGCTGGATAAGCTCGGCAAAGAATAAGCGGCTACGCGCTGCGCCGCCTGGCCGTTGCCGCCGAGCCAGGGCCGCTCGCCGGTCGGCAAGCCCGATCAGCGCGCCCTGCAAATAACCGCAGCCCCACTCCGACAAGACCTTCGCCGCCTCCTCGTCCTGCACCCATTCGGCCACCGTCTTGAGCCCGAGCCGGCGCGCCAGATCGACCAGCGTCTGCACGAACGCGCGATCGTCGCTCGACTTCATCAGGTTCTGTACGAAGGCGCCGTCGATCTTGACGATGTCGACGCCGAGCTTGCGCAGGTTGCGGAACGAGGTGTGGCCGGCGCCAAAATCGTCGATGGCGATGCGGCAGCCGAGGTCCTTGACGCGGGTGACGAAGCCACGCGCTTCGTCGACGTCCTGGATGGCCGCGGTTTCGGTGATCTCGATGATCAGCCGCTCGGCTGCGCCGCGATTGGCGCGCAGCATCGCGCCTAACCCCAGCCACCAGTCCGGATCGACCGCGGAAGCGGGAGAAACGTTGACGCTGGCATGCAGGCCCGGCACGGCGGCAAGCTCGTCCACCACCAGTTCCAGCATGCGGTGATCGAGCATGCGGATCAGGCCGACACGCTCGGCCACCGGAATGATCTCGTGGGCATGCACGATGCCGCCGTCGGCGCGCTGCACGCGCATGAGGCATTCATAGAACGCGATCTTGCGGCTGTTTGCCTCGACCACCGGCTCGAAGGCGAGTGCGATGCGGCGCTCGTTGAGCGCCGTCACGATCTCGTCGGTCGCGCGCATGCTTTCGCGCCGCATGGCGTCGCGCTCCACGTTCGGGCGGTAGGCCGTAGAAGGAGCCGTGGCGCCGCGCGCGGGCGACATGCAGCGCGTCGAGCGCACGTGAGAAGATTTCCGGCACCGTGCGGGCGTGGCGCGGCGCGGTCACGCCGCCGATGGTCACCGTCACCGCCACCGGGCCGGCGGAGGTCGGGATGGTCTCGTCGCGCACGCCGGCGAGCAGCCGCTCGGCGGCGACGTTCAATTCGTCGGTGGTGCAGCTCGTCAGAACGACGCCGAACTTGTTGCCCGAGAAGCGGCCGAGATGATCCTTGCCGCGCAATCGCGCACGGATGCGCTTGGCGACCTTGGCGATCACCTCCTCGGCGGCATCGAAGCCGTAGGCCTCGTTGAGCCGGCCGAGATGATCGACGGACACCAGCAGGAAGGCGCAGGAGCCGCGAAAGCGCGTCGCCGCTTCAAGCGTGGCGGCAAGCGCCTCGGTGAGCTGCGCGCGGTTCATCTCGCCGGTGAGCGGATCGCATTTGGCGAGCCTGATGAGGCGCTCTTCGCGCTCATGGCGCGCGTCGATCGCACGCACCACGCCGTGCGCGCGCAACGGCTTGCCGTCGGGACCGGCGAACCAGCGGCCGGTGTCTTCCAGCCAGACGTCCTGCGCCGGCAGTGCGCGTTTGAAAGCGTATTGCACCTGGTAGGCAACGCCGGCGCCTTGATCGCTCTGGCCGCCTTGCACAATGACGTCGCGGCGGCTGTGCCCGTCCTGCGCCTCGACCCGCGCGGCGAAGGCTGCGCCGCTGGAGATTGCGGCCGCATCGGCGCCGAGCACGAATGCGGCGTTACCACCCCAGCTCACTGCATCGGTATCGAGCCGCCATTCGTAGGCGGCCTCGCCGACCGAGTTAAGAATTGCCGCCGCATCGGGCGCGCCGGCCGGAGAATCGAAACGGGTCACGCTCGCCCCTTTTTGGGAACGCCACGCCCACATTGAGCGTTGCTTTGGCGGAGTGGAGGCCCGGCCAAGTTACGGGCAATCCTTAAATAATTCGACAAACCGGCCGTAAGCGCCGTTGCGGCACGGCCCTTGCGGAGAATATGCGCGGACGGACTTCGGTGTCCCGAATTGAGACAGACATATGCGCATTGGCGAGACAAAACATGCGCCGACAAGCCCGCTCGATATCAGCCGGCGAGCGGCAGGCGCCGGCTGCGAGCCGAAAACCGGGCGCTGATCGCGCTGGACGCCGGCCGTGCCCGCCGCCGCGGTGTCCGGCCGATTACCGGCAGGCGCCGTTCCAGGTCCCGTTCCTGGCCCATCTGCTGGCGGTCAAGGACCAGCACGCCCAGACCCGCGAGCGCCGCCGCGCCGACCCGCACGAGGCGATCGCGGCCTATCGCGCTACCGCCAAGCTCGTCCGCGCAAAACTCCGTTCATTCCCGCACAAGCGGGACTTCAGTTCTCTTTGTTCGGTAGATTTGACTTCGGATCTCCGCTTTCGCGGGACGAACGAAGAGAGATTAATAGCCGAGCGCGCAGCCGTCCTTGCGCGATTCCGAGCCCGCGATCAGCACGCCGCGATCCCAATCGATCTTGACGGTCTGCGCGCCGCCCCAGGGCGAGGTGGCCGTCGTCACGGTGTGGCCGCGCTGCTTGAGGCCCTCGACGGTCGCCTGCGGGGTGCCGCGCTCGACCTCGATCTGCTCGTTCTCGAAGAAGAAGCGCGGGCAATCGATCGCCTGCTGCGCGTCCATGCCGTAGTCGAGCATGTTGAGAACGATCTGCACGTGGCCCATCGGCTGATAATGCGCGCCCATGACGCCGAAGCTCATGTCGCAGCGGCCGTCGCGCATGGCCATCGCCGGGATGATGGTGTGCATCGGGCGTTTGGCCGGGCCGAAGGTGTTGGGATGGCCGGCGGCGAGCGTGAAGCAGGCGCCGCGATTGGTCAGCAGGATGCCGGTCTTCTCGGTGCAGATGCCAGTGCCGAAATTCGAATAGAGCGAGTTGATGAACGACACCGCCATGCGGTCGCGGTCCACCACACTGAGATAGACGGTGTCATTGCCCGGCGCGGGCGCCGCCGGCAGCTTGGCGCGGCGCTTGAGATCGATCTTGGCCGCAAGCTTCTTGGCAAAGCCTTTGTCGATGAGATCGGCCACAGGCACGCGCATATGGTCGGCGTCGGCGATGTGCGTGTCGCGCACCGCGTAAGCCAGCCGCGCCGCTTCCAGCACCAGATGGAAACGCTCGGGTCCGACCGGATCGAGCGCGGCGAGATCGAAATTCTCCAGGATGTTGAGCATCACCAGCGCGGTGAGGCCCTGCCCGTTGGGCGGGATCTCGAGCAGATCGAGCCCGCGGTAATTGGTCGCGATCGGCGTCACCACGTCGCCGCGATGCTTGGCGAAATCCTCGGCCGTCAGAAACGAGCCGCGCGCGGCCACCGTCGCCGCCATGTCTTCCGCGATCTCGCCTTCGTAGAAGGCGCGCGCGCCCTTGGCGGCGATGGTCTTAAGCGTCTGCGCCAAAGCCGGCAGGCGCACGATGTCGCCTTCCTTGGGCGCGCTGCCATCGAACAGATAATGCTTGGTGGCGCCCGGATCGGCTTTCGAGCTTGGCGACGTGCCGGCTCCAGTCCCAGGCGACGCGCTGCGATATCGGCCAGCCATCTTCGGCGTATTTGATCGCCGGCTGCAGCGCGCGCGCCAGATCGAAACGGCCGTGCGTCTTGAGGATCGCCTCCCAGGCATCGAGCGCGCCGGGCACGGTGACGGCGTGCACCGAGGTCATGCCGATCGCTTCCATGCCCTTGGCGCGCAGCGCCTGATCGGAGGCGCTAGCGCCGGAACGGCCGCGAGCCGTTATAGCCCCAGACCGGCTTGCCTGGCTGCGACACCAATGCATAACAATCGCCGCCGATGCCGGTGCTCTCCGGTTCGATGACGCAAAGTGCCGCACATGCCGCGACTGCCGCGTCTGCCGCAGTGCCCCCGGCGCGCAGCGTGTCGACGGCGGCGAGCGTCGCCAGCGGATGCGAGGTCGCCGCCATGCCTTCGCAGGCGATGACGGGCGAGCGGCCGGGAAGTTGAAAATCGCGGGCCATTGAGCGTGGACTGTCCGGTCAGATCGAGATGTGCGGCAGGTTGCCTTCGACGGTGAGATCGCGCTGCGCCGAGCGCAACGTCACGGCAAAGCCGCCGAGCACGTCGATGAAGCTGATGACCAGCAGCAGGAAGAAGGTCGCGGTCGCGCACTGCTTGACCAGCAGGAATTCGACCAGCATGCCGAGGAAGAGGATAAGCGACAGTCCGTGATCGACCACCGTGCGGACGCCGATGCGGGTCGACTTCATGACCTCGCCGAACAGCACCAGAATGCCGAGCGTCACCAGCATGTCGCCGGCCGACATGCTCCAGTCGGCGCCCGAGACCATGATGCACGGTCGTGACGGCGCCGGTCCAGCTCACGCCCGGCATCAGGAAGGCGATGATGTTGTAGATCGCGAAGGGGATCAGCAGCAGCGGGAAGCCAAACATGAACATCACACAGCTTCCCGGTTTCGCCGAGCTTTAGGCCTCGGTCTTCACCTTCAGCACCTGGCGGCCTTTGTACATGCCGGTCTTCAGGTCGATGTGGTGCGGACGGCGCAGCTCGCCGGAATCCTTGTCCTCGACATAGGTCGGCGCCTTGAGCGCGTCGGCGGAGCGGCGCATGCCGCGCGCGCGACGGCGAGGTTTTTCTTTTCGGCACGGCCATGGACAGGAACTCCTGAAAATCCAAGATGTCGGCTGGATGTGCGGGGGCTTATAGAGGATGGATTAAGGCAAACCTAGTGCCGGTCGCGCAGGCAGGCGGCGGCGACCTGCCGACTGGCTCCGCGCGGCCGACATAGAGCGCCGGCGAGCCGCTGCAAACCCGGGCCCGGCCGGCGCGCGTCGCGGTCGATGCGGATTGGGCAGCGTGGCGGCCAGCAGTGCGGCCTGGTAGCGCGACAGATCGCGCGCCGACCGGCCGAAGGCGCGGCGGGCGCCGGCCTCCGCCCCGAATTCGCCGTTCGGCCCCCATTCGGCGATGTTGAGGTAGATTTCCATGATGCGCCGCTTCGGCAGCACCGAGGTCGATCCACAGCGCCAGCGGGAATTCCAGCACCTTGCGCACGTAGCTGCGGCCCGGCCAGAGGAACAGGTTCTTGGCGATCTGCTGGGTGATGGTCGAGCCGCCGCGCATGTCGTCGAGATCGTCGGCCTGGTTAATGGCGTCGCGCATGCCTCGCCAAATCGACGCCGTGATGCTCGCAGAACGGCCAGTCCTCGGCGACGATCACGGCGCAGCAGGCAGGCGCGGACGACATCGCGACCAGCGGCACCTAAATGCGCTCGACCCGCTGGCCGGTCATGCGCCGCCACAGCATCACGGTCGAGACCGGCTCGCCGAAGGCATAAAGCGGCGTCAGCACGTAGGGCAGCAAAAGCAGCGAGCAAACGACAAATCCGACCGCCCGCAGCGGCCGCGGCACGCGCGGCAGGCGCAATACGTCATAGGCAATGGACATGCGTTTGCCGGGCATGATCACATGGCCCGAGACTAGCCGATCGCAGGCCCTAATTGCGGCGCGTGCGCGCGGAGAGGTAAATGGCCGCATGGACGCCAGTATCGGCCACAGGACCCGCCCATTGGACTTCGGTGCGCGAGCTGACCGCCGATCGCGGCCGAGGCCGAGAGCCTGCTCGAGCGGCTGCTGGGCGGCCGCGCGCTGCCCGGCGAGATCGCGCGGCCGGAGCGTCTGCTCGCCGCCATGCGCCACGCCGCGCTCGGCGGCGGCAAGCGCCTGCGGCCCTTTCTCGTGATCGAGAGCGCCGCGCTGTTCGGCGTCGCGCGCGGCCGGCGCGCTGTGTCGCCGGCTGCGCGCTCGAACTCGTGCATTGCTATTCGCTGGTCCACGACGACCTGCCCGCCATGGACGACGACGACCTGCGGCGCGGCCGGCCGACCGTGCACAAGGCCTTCGACGAGGCGACCGCCATTCTGGCCGGCGACGCGCTGCTGACGCTCGCCTTCGACGTCATGCGCGAGCGCTGACGTGCATGCCGATGCCGCGGTGCGCATCGCGCTGGTCGCCGAGCTCGCGCGCGCCGCCGGCCTCGGCGGCATGGCCGGCGGCCAGATGCTCGATCTCGCCGCCGAAGGCCGCTTCGCCGGAAAAACGCGCGCTGAGCGAGAGCGAGATCGCGACGCTGCAGGCGATGAAGACCGGCGCGCTGTTGCGCTTCGCCTGCCGCGCCGGCGCGCATCCTCGGCAATGCCGACGCCGACGACGCTCAAGCGGCTCGCCGCTTACGGCGCGGCGATCGGCCAGGCCTTCCAGATCGCCGACGACCTGCTCGATGTCGAAGGCGACGCCGCCACGCTCGGCAAGGCGGCCGGCAAGGACGCCGCCGCCGGCAAGGCGACGCTGGTCGCCGCGCTCGGGCCCGAGGGCGCGCGCAAACGGCTCGGCCAATGATCGCGGAGGCGGAAACGCGCTGGCGCCGTTCGGCGCGAAGGCCGATACTCTGCGCGCCGCCGCCCGCTTCATCGCCGAGCGGCGAGCCTGATACTCGCGCGGTTTGGAGCGAATGGCCCATGGCAAACAAAAAGAACCCGCCGCCGCTTCAGTTCTTCCACCACTGCCGATCCGCATCGCGAAGCTGCACGGCAAGCTGATGATCGCCGCCGTCGTCGGCGTCGCTCGCTGGCCGTGTTTGCGCCGCATGAGTTGCGGATGCGACGCGGCTGCTGGCCGGCTGGGACATCGGCGTCGCGTGCTATCTCGGCCTCACCCTTGCCATGATGATGGCGCTGCGATGTCGAGCGCATCCGCAAGCGCGCCGCGCGAGCAGGACGAAGGCGCGCTTCGCCATTCTGATGCTGTCGATCGTCGCCACCTTCGCCAGCCTGGTCGCCATCGTGTTCGCACTGGTCGGCGCCAAGCAGGCGCCGCAGCCGGGCCGTCATCCAGCGCGCTGGCGATCGCGACCATCCTGCTGTCGTGGACGTTCGTCCATACGATCTTTTCGTTCCACTACGCGCACGAATATTACGGCGAACGCCGCGACGGCATCCTCGGCGGCCTCAATTTCCCGGCGACAAGGAGCCCGGACTATCGCGATTTCCTCTATTTCTCGCTGGTCATCGGCATGACCTCGCAGGTCTCCGACGTCGCCGATCTACCAGCAAGGTCGATCCGCCGCGTGGCGGCGATGCATGGCGTGCTGTCGTTCTTTTTCAATCTCGTCGTGCTGGCGCTGACGGTCAACATGATCGTCGCAGCCTGATATGACCGCGATCTTTCAGACCGTGCTGTTCATGATGGCGGTGCTGGCCGCCGTCGCGGTCGCGGCGAAGCGGCTCAACATCGCGCCGTCGATCCTGCTGGTGGTCGCCGGCATCGGCATGGCGCTCATTCCTGGGCTGCCCAAGATCGCACTGGCGCCGGAACTCGTGCTGCTCGTCTTCCTGCCGCCGCTGATCTATTCGGCCGGCGTCGCGATGAGCTGGCGCGAATTCAAATTCAACCTGCGGCCGATCGCACTGCTCGCCTTCGGCTGCGTGCATCTTCACCACCTGCGCGGTGGCGGCCGCCGCGCATTATCTGCTCGGCTTTCGACTGGCCGGTCGGCTTCCTGCTCGGCGCCATCATCGCGCCGCCCGACACCGTGGCGCCGCTCGACCATCGCCCGCGGCTCGGCCTGCCGCGCCGGCTGGTCGTCGTCCTCGAAGGCGAAGGCCTCGCCAACGACGCCACCGCGCTCATCCTCTACCGCTTCGCCGTGGTCGCCGTCGCGACCGGCGCGTTCTCGCCCGGCGAAGGCGGCCGGCACGTTCGCGCTGATCGTCATCGGCGAAATCATCTACGGCATCGCCGTCGGCTGGCTGTCGCCTGCGCCTGCGGCAATGGGCGCACGAGCCGCGCGTCGAGATCACGCTGTCGCTGATGACGCCCTATCTCGCCTTCTGGGTGCCGGAACATCTCGGCGGCTCGGGCGTGCTCGCCACCGTCGCCTGCGGCCTCTACGTGAGCTGGAACGGGCCGCGCCTGATCCCGTCGGGCACGCGGCTGCAGGGCATCTTCTTCTGGGATCTCATCGTCTATCTGATCGAAGGTCTCGTCTTCCTGCTCACCGGCCTGCAGGCGCGCACCTTGATCGAGCAGACCCACGGCTTTCTCGCTCCGCGATCTGGCGATCGCCACCGCGCTGGACCACGCTCATCGTCATCGTCGCGCGCTTCGTCTGGGTGTTTCCGGCCACCTATCTGCCGCGCTGGCTGATGCCGCGGTCGCTGCCGGCGCGATCCGTCGCCGCCGTGGCAATATCCGTTCCTGCTGTCGTTCACCGGCATTCGCGGCGTCGTCTCGCTCGCCGCGGCGCTGGCGCTGCCTTACTTCGTCGCCAGCGGCGCGGCCTTTCCCGCACCGCGACATGATCCTGTTCATCGTCTTCGGCGTCATCATCATCACGCTGGTCGGACAGGGACTGCTGCTGCCGACCGTCGTCGCGCGCGCTCGGCCTGACCGAGCGCGGCAAGGAGGAGCATCGCCGAGGAGCTCAAGCGCGAGCTCGCGGCGCGGCGCGAAGCGCTCAAGGCGGTGACCGACTCGCCTCGACGAGGCGATCGCCGACACGCGAATTTCCCGACGCGCTGGTCGATCACCTGCATGCGCGCAACGAAGGACCGCCGGCAGGTGCTGCCGGACAACTTGGCCGACGAGCTCGAGCCAGATCCGTCAGACCGCCGCGCTGAAGCGCGAGCTGATCGATGCCGAGCGCACGTTCATCTATCAGCTGCTGCGCGACGGCAAGATCACCGACGAAGCGCGCCGCCGCATCGAATACGAACTCGATCTGGAAGAAGCGAGCCTCGCCAACCGCGGGCGAGACGGCGGCGGCTGGTTCTAGATGGAGGCACCGGCGGCGAGCGACGACTTCTACGCCAGCCTGCCGGTGTTTTCCGACTTCACGCAGGTGACGGACGAGGCGCGCTTTGCGCCGCTGCCGGACGGCTGGGTGGTCGGCGTCGCCGACATCGTGCAATCGACCAAGGCGATCGCCGAGAACCGCTACAAGGCGGTGAACATGGCGGGCGCGGCGGTGATCGTGTCGATCACCAATGCGCTGGCCGGCCGCGACTTTCCCTTCGTGTTCGGCGGCGACGGCGCGAGCTTTGCGGTGTCGGGCGCGGACGCGGAGGCCGCGCGGCGCGCGCTCGCGGAGACCGCGCGCTGGGTGACCGAAGACCTCGATCTGACCATGCGCATCGGCATGGTGCCGGTCGCCGACATCCGCGCGCAGGGGCAGGACGTACGCGTCGCGCGCTACGCGCCGTCGGACAATATCTCGATCGCGATGTTCTCCGGCGGCGGGCTCGCCTACGCCGACGCCGCCGCCAAGCGCGGCGAGATCGCCGTGCCATTGGCCGCCGGCGGGCGCGCATCCCGATCTCAGCGGGCTGTCGTGCCGCTATGAGTTGATCCCGGCGCAACGGGGCCTGGTGCTGTCGCTGGTGGTGGCGCCGGGACCGAACGCGACGCCGCAGAGCTTCCGCGCCGTGGTCGAGGCCGTGACGCGCATCGTCGAGCAGACGCCCGACGCCTCGCGCCCGCTGCCGGGGCAAGAGCTCAAGATGAAATGGCCGCCGGCCGGCTACGATCTGGAGGCGCGCGCATCGCGCAAGGCCGGTGAATCGATCGGCGCGCGCAAGGCCAAGGTGCTGGCGAAGACGCTGTTGTTTTTTCTCATCATGCATTTCAAGCTGCGCGTCGGCGGCTTCATCCCGGAGAAATACGTCAGCGAGCTGATCGCCAATTCGGATTTCCGCAAGTTCGACGATGCTTGCGCATGGTGCTCGATTGCACGAAGGAGCTGGCGGACCAGATCGAGGAGTGCCTCAAAGCTGCGGCGGCCGATGGCGTGGTGCGTTTCGGCACGCACCGGCAGAACGCAGCCATGATGACCTGCTTCACGCCCTCGCCGACGAGCCCCAACCACGTGCATTTCATCGACGGCGCGGACGGCGGCTATGCGACGGCGGCGAGTGCGATGAAGGGCAGCGGCTGACTATTCGGCCGCGGTGCGCGCGCCGCCGGCGCCAAACCGGCGCTCGATGTAATCGATCACCATCTGCTTGAAGTCGGCGGCGATGTCGGGCCGCGCAGCGTCATGGCCTTCTTGCCGTCGATGAACACCGGCGCGGTCGGCTGCTCGCCGGTGCCGGGCAGCGAGATGCCGATGTCGGCATGCTTGCTCTCGCCGGGGCCGTTGACGATGCAGCCCATGACCGCGACGTTGAGCGTCTCGACGCCCGGATAGCGCGTCTTCCAGTCCGGCATCGGTCGCGGATGATGTTCTGGATGTCGCGCGGCGAGCTCCTGGAACACCGTCGAGGTCGTGCGCCCGCAGCCCGGGCAGGCGGCGACGACCGGCACGAAGGAGCGAAGGCCCATCGTCTGCAGAAGCTCCTGCGCCACCTGCACCTCGTGCGTGCGGTCGCCGCCCGGCTCCGGCGTCAGCGAGAAGCGGATGGTGTCGCCGATGCCCTGCTGCAGCAGAATGCCGATCGCGGCCGACGAGGCGACGATGCCCTTCGAGCCCATGCCGGCTTCGGTCAGTCCGAGATGCAGCGCGTAGTCGGCAGCGGCGCGCGAGCATCGGTGTAGACGGCGATCAGGTCCTGCACCGCCGAGACCTTGGCGGAGAGGATGATGCGGTTCTGCGGCAGGCCGATGCTCCTCGGCGCGCGCGGCCGACAGCAGCGCCGACTGCACCATCGCCTCGTGCATGACGCGCGCGCGTCGAGCGGCTGCGGCGACTTCGCGTTCTCGTCCATCAGATGCGTCAGCAGCTCCTGGTCGAGCGAGCCCCAGTTGACGCCGATGCGCACCGGCTTGTCGTGCTTGAGCGCCATCTCGATGATCGGCGCGAACTGCCGGTCCTTCTTGTCCTTGAAGCCGACGTTGCCGGGATTGATGCGGTACTTGTCGAGCGCCTCGGCGCAGGCCGGATTGTCGGTCAGCAGCTTGTGGCCGATGTAATGGAAGTCGCCGATCAGCGGCACGTCGACGCCCATCTGCGCCGAGCCGCTCCCGGATGTGCGGCACGGCCGCGGCGGCCTCGTCGCGGTCGACGGTGATGCGCACCAGCTCCGAGCCGGCGCGGGCGAGCGCCGCGACCTGGCGCGCGGTCGCCTCGACGTCGGCGGTGTCGGTGTTGGTCATCGACTGCACGACGATCGGCGCGCCGCCGCCGACCATGACGCCGCCGACATCGACCGTTGCGGTTTTGTGACGTTCCAGCGTGCTCATGCCTCCTGCCTTGATCGTTTCAGGCATGCCAAAGCGGCATGACGGGTCAACTTGTTAGGCGTTCGGGGCGCTTTTGGCCCCTGTTCGGCCCTATAGGGCCAATATAGAGATAGTTTGCCGGCGCGGTACCCCGCGGGGAGCGCGCGGCCGGAGTCCGGAGCACACAATGCCGAGCGATGAAAACAAAGGCATGACGTTGACCTTCCGCTGCCCGCCCGAACTGATCGGCATACTGCCGCCGCCGATCCCAGCCGTGCAGGGTTTGCCGGACTGGTTCAAGGCGCTGCCGCCCATGGCATTCAACGCCGTCGCGCAGGCCGAGAGTCAGACGGTCAAGCGCTGCCCGCCCTTTATCGACGCCATGACCTACGGCTTTCTCATTCCGCTGCCGTGTGACCTCAAGGTCGAGAATGGCGAATTCAGCTGGAACTTCGAAGTGCCGACCAACAACGTCGACAACTTCCTGCGCTCACCGATCGCCTTCCACGATGCGAGCCAGGTCGCCGGCACGCCGTTCCACGAGGAAGACTGCTTCGTCATCAAGTTCAACAATTTCTGGAGCATCCAGGCGCCCCCCGGCTATTCGCTTCTGTTCACGCATCCGGTGAACCGCGCCGACCTGCCATTCACCACGCTGACCGGGCTGGTCGATGCCGACCTCTATTACGACAGCCGCGTGAATTTTCCGGCGCACTGGCACGACATGGATTTCAACGGCGTGCTGCCGAAAGGCACGCCGGTTGCGCAGTGCCTGCCGGTCAAGCGCGAAGCCTGGGACGTGCGCGTGGAGCCTCTCACCGAGGACGGCGCCGCGCGGGTGCGCGAGATGGCGAACGCGCTCGACCGCGAGCACGGCGTCTACCGCCGGCAGTACCGGGCGCCCAAACGCTAGCTTCCGCCGCGCAACGCGCGCGCGGCATCGCTTCGCCGCAGCCAGAAGCGGCCGCGGCCGGCGTCGGCGAGAGCGCCGACAACTTCGCCGAATATCTTGACGTTGACGCCGCTCGCGGCGCGCAGATGGCCGAGCCCCTCCTCGCCGCGGCCGAGCTCCGTCAGACAGATGCCGAGGCCGATCCGGGCGGCGGCATCCTGCGGTGCCGAGAGCAAGAATACGGCGATAGGTTTCCGCCGCCTGCGCAAAGTCGCGTTCGGCCTGCAATACGCGCGCGAGCGCGAACGGCGCATCGGGATTTCCCGGCGCAGCCGCGACCGCGCGAGCGAAGGCCGTGTGCGCCTGCGCAAGTTTGCCGCGCCCCTCGTAAAGACGGCCGAGCTGCAGCCACAAATCGGCGGCATCGGGTGCAACCGAACTCCCTGCTGCAGGACTTCAATCGCCTTCTCCGCAAGGTTGCGCGCGGACAAAAGACCGGCAAGCTCAAGGAAGGCCGGCGGGAACGGCGGGCTGCGCTTGACCGCGCGGTCGAGCCGCTCGCGCGCCTCCTCCTCGCGACCGGCCTGGCGCAGCGCCATCGCGAGCCAGGTCTCGCCGCGGCGTTGCGCGACTGTCGCGCGGCGCGTTCGAGCGGCGCGATCGCCTCCTTGCCGCGGCCCTGCATTAAAAGTGCGGTGCCGAGAAGCTGCATCGCAGCAAGGTTGCCGGCATTGCTCTTGAGCACATCCGCGGCGAGTTGCTCGGCATCGGCCGGACGGCCGGCCTGCATCGCGGCGGTCGCGTCTTGCAGGGCAAGCTCGCTTGGGCTCGGACCGCGGGCGCCCGAAGGTGAAAGAGGCGGCTTGAGAGCCATGGGTGCTACCGATTTTGCGCTGCTTCCGCGAAAATTACCATTACCGCGCACGATTGACCAAGATGAGCCCGCCCGCCACCAGCGCCACGGCGAAGGCGAAGGCCGGCGTCAGCGGCTCGCCCAGCACCAGATGGCCGGCGGCGACCCCGCAGAGCGGCGACAGAAAAGTGAAGGCCGACAGCCGATTGGCGGAGTAGCGCACCACCAGCGCGAACCAGACCACGAAGGTGACGCTCACCACCCAGACGGTCTGATAGGCGAGCGCACCGAGCGCCAGCGCCGACGGCATGGCGGTGATCCGCTCGCCGAACAACAGAGCGCCGAGCGCGAGGATCGGCGCCGAAACGACGAGCTGATACAGCATCACCTTTTCCGACGATACGCGGTTGAGCGCGCTCGCCTTGATCAGCACCGTGGTGGCCGCCCAGAACGCGGCGGCGCCGACCAGCATCAGGTCGCCGAGCGTCTGGCGCGGATCGAGCGCCGGCGTCGGCAGGCCGAAGGCGACGATGATGCCGGCGAACGACATGCCGAGCCCGAGCCATTGCGGCAGATGAAAGCGGTCGGTGGGAAAAAAGACGCGCGTGGCGAGCGCGACGAAGAACGGCGCCAGATAAAGGAACAGCGTGCCGCGCGTCGCGGTGGTGTAGAGCAGGCCGCGATAGATCAAAATGAATTCGACGCCGAACAGCACGCCGGCGGCGAGCCCGGCGATGAGCGTGCCGTCGCGCGCGGTCAGCGCAATGCCGCGCGCCTTGGCCCAGGTCGCAACGATCAGCGTGGCGCCGAACGAGCGGATAGCGCCCTGCAGCAGCGGCGGGATGTCGTGGATGGCGAGCTTCACCGAGACCTGGTTGAAGCCCCAGGACAGGCACAGCACCAGCATCGCGATCACGGCCAAGGCGTCGAGCGGACGGGTGTGATGGTGATGGCTGGACGCGGATGAACTGGACATGCGGCGCGGACTATGACGCCGCCTTGCAATGCGCGCAGATGCCGGAGATCTCGATCACCGGCGTCTTGGGCGTGAAGCCGGCGGCGCGCGAGGCCGACTTGATGGTGTCGGCGACCGCGGCGCTCGCCGCCTCGCCGACCGCGCCGCATTTCTCGCAGATCAAAAACACCACCGGATCGCCGCTGGCGTGATTGTGCACGCAGGCGATGAACGCGTTGCGGCTCTCGATGCGATGCACGAGGCCCTGCGCGCGCAGGAAGTCGAGCGCGCGATAGACGGTGATGGGCGCCGATGCCGGGCGCCGCGCACCGACAGCCGGTCGATCAACTCATAGGCGCCGAGCGGGGCATGGCTCGCCAGCAGCGCCTGCAGCACGGACCGGCGCATGGGCGTCGAGCCGCTCGCCGCGTTCGGCGCAGAGCGCCTCGGCGTGCGCGATGGCATCGCTGGCGCAGCGCTCGTGATCGTGGTTGGGCGCCGGGAAGGCCGTGCCCAGATTGGTGTTTCGAGCCAAAGGCTCCGCCTTTCGTAAGCCCCAAGTGTACGCCGCGGCCGCTGGCGAGTCGCGCAAACCACTCTGCCGTCCTATATATTGCATTGCAGCAAAAATGGGAGCAGGTTCCCCGCCCTGTTCCAACACCCCCATTCGCGGCCCTTTGGGCGCATCGAACGAGGACAAACGATGTTGAAAGGCAAGACCGCGCTGGTCACCGGCTCCACCTCCGGCATCGGGCTGGCGATTGCCCGCGCGCTCGCCAAGGACGGCGCCAATATGATGCTCAACGGCTTCGGCGACGCCGGCGAGATCGAGAAGATCCGCGCCGGCATCGAAAAGGATTGCGGGGTGAAGGCGCGCTACTCGCCGGCCGACATGAGCCAAGCCGGCCGAGATCGCCGCCATGATCGCCGCCACCGAGAAGGAGTTCGGCGCGCTCGACGTTCTGGTCAACAATGCCGGCATCCAGCACGTCGCCAACATCGAGGATTTCCCGGTCGAGCGCTGGGACGCCATCATCGCGATCAATCTGTCGTCCTCGTTCCACAGCATCCGCGCCGCGATGCCCGGCATGAAGAAGCGCAAATGGGGCCGCATCATCAACATCGCCTCCGCGCATGGGCTGGTGGCGAGCGGGCAGAAGGTGGCTTACGTCGCCGCCAAGCACGGCGTGGTCGGCCTGACCAAGACGGTGGCGATCGAGACGGCGAATGCCGGCATCACCTGCAACGCCATCTGTCCGGGCTGGGTGATGACGCAACTGGTGGCGCAGCAGATCGAGACACGCGCCAAGGCGGCCGGGCAAACCTTCGACGAGGTCAAGCGCATCATGGTGGCGGAGAAGCAGCCGATGCACGAATACACCTCACCGGACAACATCGGCGCGCTCGCGGTGTTCCTGGCGAGCGACGCGGCCGCCACCATCACCGGCTCGGCCTATTCGATCGACGGCGGCTGGACGGCACAGTGAATTTTCTCTCCCACGCCTTTGGCGGTGACAAAGCGGACAAGCCGCGTGCGCAAAAGCGCATCAATCTGGCGCTGCAGGGCGGCGGTGCGCATGGCGCCTTCACCTGGGGCGTGCTCGACCATCTTTTGGAAGACGGGCGGCTCGGCATCGAAGGCATTTCCGGCACGTCGGCCGGCGCGATCAACGCGGTGATGCTGGCCGACGGCCTGCGGCGCGGCGGGGCGGACGAAGCGCGCAAACGTCTGGCCGATTTCTGGCGGGCGGCGAGCCTCGGCGGCGACCTGCCGCCGCTGCAGCGCGCGGTCGCCGAGCGGCTGTTCTCGCTGGTGCCGACCGAGGGTTCGCCGACCTTCAACTGGCTGACGGCGTGGTCGCAATATCTGTCGCCTTACGATCTCAATCCGCTCAACATCAATCCGCTCAAGGATCTGGTCGAACGCTTCGTCGACTTCGACGGCTTGCGCGCCGACGCGCGGCCGATTTTCATCGCCGCCACCAATGTGCAGACCGGGCAGCTCCATATCTTCCCGCACGACAAGATCTCCGCCGAAGCGGTGATGGCCTCGGCCTGTCTGCCGGCGGTGTTCCGCGCGGTCGAGATCGACGGCGTGCCCTATTGGGACGGCGGCTATCTCGGCAATCCGGTGCTCTATCCGTTCTTCCGCGCCACGGCGACCGAGGACGTGCTGATCGTGCAGATCAATCCGCTGGTGCGCAAGAAACTGCCGACCTCGACGCGCGAGATCATGGCGCGCGTCAACGAGATCACCTTCAACGCGCCGCTGATGGCGGAATTGCGCGCCATCGAATTCGTCAACCGGCTGATCGACGCCGGGCCGCATTCCGCACGGCACCGGCAAGAACGAATACCGCCGCATCAACGTGCACCGCATCGTGCTGGAGGGTCTGGGCGAGCGTTTCGCCTCCGCCACCAAGCTGCGCAACGATTACGAATTCGTTCGAATTGCTGCGCAAGCTCGGCCAGCGCGCGGCGCGCCGGTTTCTCGACGCGCATTACAACGACATCGGCGTGCAAGAGCAGCATCGACCTCGACGCCGAGGTGTATGCCGAGCGCGGGTGATATGTGCAGCTTGTCATGGCCGGGCTTGTCCCGGCCATCTCGCTTAGAGGCACGTGCCAACCTAAGCGGGGTCACCGGGTCACGGCCGGTGCGCGGCCGATGACGAAATGCCGCCATCCGCAATACCCAACTCGATATCGTCGTCGCCGACATCACCACGCTCGACGTCGCGGCCATCGTCAACGCCGCCAACCGCTCGCTCTTGGGCGGCGGCGGCGTGGACGGCGCCATCCACCGCGCGGCGGGTCCCGAACTTTACGAAGAATGCAAAATGCTGGGCGGCTGTGAGACCGGATCGGCCAAGATCACGCGCGGCTACGCGCTCAAGGCGCGCCACGTCATCCATGCGGTTGGGCCGGTATGGAACGGCGGCGGCGACGGCGAGGACGCGCTGCTCGCCTCCTGCTACCGCGCGGCGCTCGATCTCGCGGCGCAGAACGCGCTGACCTCGATCGCCTATCCGGCGATCTCCACCGGCATCTATCGCTTTCCGGCCGATCTTGCCGCCCGCATCGCGGTCGGCACGGTCGCATCCGAGATCGCCGCCCGCCCGCGCGGCATCGCGCGCGTGGTGTTCTGTTGCTTTGCGCCGGACAGCGCGCAGCACCACAAGGATGCGTTCGCGGAGCTGGGGCTGGTGTAACTCCCTCTTTACCTCTCTCCGCTTGCGGGGAGAGGATCAAACCTTCGGCTCCACATCCAGCCGCACCACCCAGTTCTCCAGGCCCGGCTTTCGCCGCCGGATAGAGCTTAAGCACCTCCGGATCGTGGCCCGGCACCATGTGGTGGCGCGACGAGGCGAGCTTGAGCAGCGTCTTGTAGCCCTCGAGCGTGTCGCCGACGCTGTAGGTGATCGGGAACACGCGGCCTTCGTCGATGTGCGAATAGAGATGGCAGCAGTCGGAGGCGACCACGACGTAGCCGCGCTTGGTCTTCACCCGCACGCATTGCAGACCCTTCGAATGGCCGCCGATCTTGTGCACGCGTGATGCCGGGGGCGAGCTCCTCGACGCCGTCGTGGAAGTCGACGCGATAAGCGAAGACCTTGCGCACCATGGCGTGCACGTCGCTCTCGCTGAACGGGATGCGCAGCGTCGCATGGCACATGCAGCGGCCGGTGCAATAGGCCATCTCGGTGTCCTGCACGTGATAGCGCGCATTGGGGAACAGGTCGTAATTGCCGGCGTGGTCCCAATGCATGTGCGTGGCGATCACGTGATCGACCGTGTCGGGCGCGACGCCGAGCGCCTTGAGCCCCTCGCCGACCGGATGGATGATCTTGCGCCCGCGTTCCTTCGCCGCCGCCTCGTCGAAGCCGGTGTCGCAGACGAAGACGCCGTGCGGCCCTTTGATCACCCAGACGTAATAGGAAATCGAGGTCATCTCGTCGTGCGGGTCGCCGAAGATGTAGTTCTCGGTGCGCTTGCGCGCGTGGCTGGCGTAGCAGACGGCGTAGACCTCGTGGATGTCGTCGCTCATGACGCTCTTCCCCACGGTGACGCCGGCGCGGCGCTCGATCATCTTCACGATCATGGTAAAGTCAGATGTCGCCGCCGAACTCGGAGTTGGTGATTTCCCACTGATCGAGCACGGCGGTCATCACTTCGTCCGGGCACACCGAGCGCACGGGCTTCCTCGACGCACAGGCGCACATCCTTGAGCATCAGCGCGGTGGCAAAGCCGTAGTTGAAGGTGCGCGGCAGGATCGCCTGCGGGAATTTTCCGTCGGAGGCGGTGGTGCGGCCGGAGCCGGCATTGATGACGTCGATCATGACTTTCGGATCGAGCCCCGCCTTGACGCCCATGGCGACCGCTTCGGAGGTCGCCGCCATGGCGGTGGCGGAGAGAAAATTATTGGCGAGCTTCATGGTCTGCGCCATGCCCGGCTTGTGGCCGATGACGAACACGCGGCCGAACACGGCGAGCGCGTCCTTGACCACGTCGATGTCGGCTTGCGGCCCGGACACCATGACGGCGAGCGTGCCTTTGGTGGCGCCGCCGACGCCGCCCGACACCGGTGAATCGATCTGCACGATGTTCTTCTTGGCCAGTTCCGCGAAGATCTCGGCGGCGACGCGCGAGCCGGTGGTGGAGAGATCGACGTAGCGTTTGACGCGCTTGCCGGCGATGACGCCACCCTCGCCGAGCGCGACCTTCTTGGAGATCGGCAGCGACGGCAGGCTCGCCATCACGGTCTCGACGCGGTCGGCGACGTCCTGCGGCGACGATGCCAGCTGTGCCCCCAGTGCCACGAACGGCGCCACCGCGTCGTTGCGGGTGTCGTAGACCACGAGCTTGTGGCCGGCCTCGATCAGGCGCTTCGCCATCGGCGCGCCCATATTGCCTAGCCCGATGAAGCCGATATCCATTGTCGTTCCATCCCTTTGTTTTTGGTCGCGCGACTTTGCCCGAGCGGGCGGCGCGCGTCACTGCGGCGCGGGCCTGCGAGGATTGTCTAAAGTCTCATTTGCAATTATTATAAGTAGGCTTATTATAACGGTGCTTCTTAAAGACAGGACCATGCCAGAGCACCCGACCAACCGCGAAATTGCGTTTAGCATCATAGATGTAGCCCGCATGCTGCGGACCTATGCCGACCAGCGCGCGCGCCAGTTCGGCATCTCGCGCGCGCAGTGGGGCGTGCTGGTGCGGCTGCGAGCGCACGGAGGGGCTGAAGCAGTCGGAGCTCGCCGAGATCCTCGACCTGCAGCCGATCTCGCTCACCCGCCTGCTCGACCGCCTGGCCGAGAACGGGCTGATCGAGCGCCGCGCCGATCCTAACGACCGCCGCGCCAACCGGCTCTATCTCACGCCGGCGGCGCACCCCGCTCCTCACGCAGCTCGGCAAACTCGGCGCCGACGTGATGGAGACCGTGCTCGACGGCATCGACGGCAAGGCCAACGAGCGGCTGCTGCGCGACCTCGACCCAGATGAAGGACAATCTGCGCGCCGCCATCGCCCGCAACTCCACCGAACAACAAAGCGTCAAAGCGTCATGAGTGAAAAGAACTTGAAGATCGTGCCGCCGCCGGCAGCCGTTCCTGAAACCAAGGCCGAGGCCAAGATCGAAGCGAAGACGCGGCCGGGCGAACAGGCCGCGGGCGAAACGCCGCACCGCGCGCGGCGCAAGCGCGTCAACCGCAAGCAGTTGCGCATGATCCTGCTGGTCGCCGCTGCCGGCGATCGCAATCGTGCTCGGCGGCTGCGTTCTGGCTGATGGGCGGCCGCTACATCTCGACCGACAACGCCTATGTCGGCGCGCAGAAGGTTCTCATCACGCCCGACATCTCCGGCAAGATCATCCACGTCGCCATCGTCGAGGGCCAGCACGTCAATCCGGGCGACGAGCTGTTCACGCTCGATCCTCTGCCCTACAAACTGGCGCTTGACGCAGGCCAAGGGCAAACTGAACGCGGCGCGCAGCGACTACGACAAGCTCAAGACCAACCTGAAATCGCTCGTCACGCTGGCCGATCTGGCGCAGAAGAACGTCGAGCTCAAGAAGCGAGACGTCGACCGCAAGACGGCGCTGGTCAACTCGCAGGCCGGCTCGCGTGCCGACGTCGACACCTCCGCGTCCGCCATGGTGACCGCGCAACTTCAGGCGCAGTTCACCGCGCAGCAGCGCGACACCACGCTCAATCAGCTGCTCGGCAACCCCGACCTGCCGCTCGAGCAGTTTCCAGAATACGCCCAGGCCAAGGCCGCGCTCGACGACGCGCAGCGCAATCTCGAGCACACCACCATCCGCGCGCCGATGTCCGGCACCGCCACCCAAGTCGACAACATCCAGCTCGGCCGCTACCTCCCCGCCGGCACGCCGGTGCTGAGCGTGATCGACGACCAGACGCCCTGGGTCGAGGCCAATCCGAAGGAAACCGACATCACCTATCTGCGCGTCGGCCAGAAGGCGACGCTCGACGTCGACAGCTTCCCCGATCACACCTTCAAAGGCCGCGTTGTGGCGGTGAGCCCCGGCACCGGCGCGCAGTTCTCCATCCTGCCGCCGCAGAACGCCACCGGCAATTGGGTCAAGGTGGTGCAGCGCGTGCCGCTGCGCATCGCCTTCGACAAGGACGAGGACACGCGCCTGCTGCGCTCCGGCATGAGCGTGAACGTCGAGATCGACACCGGCCACAGCCGCATCCCGTTCATGTCGGCTCCGCTCAAGGACGAACCTAAAGCCGCCGCCAAATGAGCCCGCGCTTCGCATCGATGTCGCCGAAGACACTGCGCATGCTGGTGACGGTGTGCGCGATGACGGCGACCATCATGCAGGCGCTCGACACCACCATCGCCAACGTCGCGCTGCCTTATATGCAGGGCTCGCTGTCGGCCTCGCTCGACCAGATCAACTGGGTGCTCACCTCCTACATCGTCGCCGCCGCCATCATGACGGCGCCGATCGGCTGGCTGGCCGACCGCTTCGGCCGCAAGAAGCTGTTCATCATCTGCGTCGCCAGCTTCACCGTCGCCTCGTTTCTGTGCGCGCTGGCGCAGAACATCGAGCAGATGGTGCTGTTCCGCCTGCTGCAGGGCATGGCGGGCGCGGCGCTGGTGCCGCTGTCGCAATCGGTGCTGCTCGATTCCTATTCGGTCGAGGAGCGCGGCTCCGCCATGGCGATCTGGGGCGTCGGCGTCATGCTGGGGCCGATCATGGGCCCGACGCTGGGCGCCTGGCTGACCGACAATTACTCCTGGCACTGGGTGTTCCTGATCAACCTGCCGATCGGCGTCATGCACGGTCATCGGCATGCTGCTGTTCATGGACGAGACGCAAAACACGAACACCTGCGCTTCGACTGGTTCGGCTTCATCGCGCTGGCCATCGGCATCGGCTCGCTGCAATTGATGCTCGATCGCGGCGAGCAGGTCGGCTGGTTCGGCGCCAACGAAATCTGGATCGAGACGATCATCTCGGTCACCGGCTTCTATTATTTCTTCGCGCACTCGCTGACGACGCCCGAACCGTTCATCCGCTTCGACATGTTCAAGGACCGCAATTTCGTGTCCGGCTGCCTGTTCATGGTGGTGATCGGCGTGGTGCTGTTCGGCACCATGGCGCTGATCACGCCGTTCATGCAGACGCTGCTCGGCTATCCGATCCAGACCGCCGGCTTCCTGCTCGGCTCGCGCGGCGTCGGCACGCTGCTCACCATGATGGCGGCGCCGCGGCTGATGCGCATGGTGGAGATCGCGCTATCTGATCCTGTGCGGGCTGCTGCTGTCCGGCGGAACGCTCTACGTGATGACCGGCTTGTCGTTCGACACCACGCAATACACAATCGTGACCACCAGCATCGTGCAGGGTGTCGGCCTCGGTTTATTGTTCGTGCCGATCACGAACGTGGCGTTTTCGACGCTGCCCGGCAACATGCGCAACGGCGGCACCGCCGATCACTACGCTGCTGCGCAATATCGGCTCCTCGGTCGGCATTTCCATGGTGATCGCCAACCTGACCAGCAAGACCACCGAGATGCACGCGCGCATCACCGAATCCGTGACGCCGTTCAACGACGCGCTGCAGATGCCGGACGTGGCGGCGAACCTGAACGTGCACACCGACATGGGCCGCGCCATGCTCGATGCCATCGTCACCCAGCAGGCGATGATGATCGCCTACATCAACGACTACAAACTGCTGATGGTGCTGACCTTCGCCATGATGCCGCTGGTGCTGATCATCGGCACCAGCAAACGCAAGCTCACCGAAAAAGATCTGGAAGACGCGGTGGTGGTGGACTAACCAGCTAGCCCTTGCGCCCACTTTTGATGTCGTTGAAGCGGGCCAGCGCCTGTTCGAACTTGTCGTTGAACAGCCACATCGCATCGAGGATTTCGCGGAAAGTTGCGGATTTTTTCGCCCGGTCGGCCTTGCCGAAGGTGAAGATGCTGTTGTTGCGCAGGTACCCCATGATGCGCGCGTCGGAAATCCTGTAACCGAGCAGATTGTCCGACCTGAGCGCCGCCCGCGTCGGAGTAGGGACGATCTGGATGAGCTCGAAGAACTTCATCTGGTCGATCGGGTCGGGAAGGATTTTCACAATTTCGGGTATTTGCGCGAACAGATCGGCATGCGCGCCCATCAGGCCGTCGCGCACCGCGATCCAATGATTGAGCCGGTGATCGAGCCCGCCGACCCGCGCCTGTTCCTTGTCGTCGCGCGCGACCAGCGCGGGATCGAAGGCCGCGATCGTTTTCTTGATCGCCGTCCATTTTTTCCGGCCGCCGCGGTCTTCGGAGATGCCGGTTTGCAGGCTGCCTTTGTATTTGTTCGAGCGCGCGTTGCCGATGTTCTGGTGGCCGTTGGTCTCGGCAAAGAAGATGCCGAGGCCGATGAGGCCCGCCGCATCGGCATTCGCAGCATCGAGGCCTTTGGCCCGCGCGATCGCGCGCGAAAGGTCGACGACGTCCTTCAGCGGCGTATCGGAGTTTTGTGCGTTGGCGGGCGGCGCCTCCATGATGGCGAAGAGGTTGCGGTATTCCTCGATCAGCGGCTCGGTGTCGGCATCGAAATAGGCCGGCGGAATGCCGAACTTGTTCGGCCGCCCGATCCTGCGACGGGATAGCGTCGGTGAGGTCCTTGTAGGCGCTCATCATGTTGATGCGCGCGACGTAAAGCGCCTGTCCCGGCAGGTCCGGCAAATCCTCTTTCGCATCGATCTGCGCGCGCCGCTGGCGCAAGACCGCCTTAAATGCGTTCACCGTATCGTTATATGTATTGAGCGTGTCCTGCTGCGGTTTGGTGAGCGTGGCGGGCTCGCCCGGCGCGGCCGAAACCCCGCCGTGAGACAGCGTCGCCACCAAGAGGCAAGCGAGAACCACCGCGGCGACCCGTCCTCTCACGACAGAAATTCCTTTTTGATTCGCTCGGTGTGCTCGCCCAGCGCCGGGATCGGGCCGTAGGTCCGCGTCTCGCCGGCGCGCAGCGGCGCCGGCGCCGGGATGCGTCGCCGGGCCGCTCGGCGTATCGACCGTGATGCGGCGCAGATGCGGATGTTTGCGCGAGCAAGCGCCGAAGTCGTTGACGCGCGCAAAGGCGATGTCGGCCGCGGCGAGCTTCTTCATCAAGGGCTCGACGTCATGGCGGCGAACACCGCGGCGACCTTGGCATCGGTCTCGCGCGCGGTTCGCCGCCGCGCTCGGCATTGGTGGCGAATTTCGCGATCGGTGGCGAGCGCGGCATCGCCCAGCACCTTGTCGGCCAGCACGCGCCATTCGCGGTCGTTCTGGATCGCGATCAGGATGTCGGCGCCGTCGCGCGTCTTGAACACGCCGTAGGGCGCGATCGTGGGATGCGCGAGGCCGATGCGCTTGAACGGCTTGCCGCCATTCCTGGTTGCAGCAGCGGGATCGTCATCCATTCCGCCATGGCGTCGAACATCGAGACGGAAATCTCGGCGCCCTCGCCGGTGCGGCCGCGCGCGATCAGCGCTTCCAGGATCGCCTCATAGGCGTTCAGGCCCGCGGCGATGTCGACGATGGAGACGCCGACGCGCGCCGGCGCCTTCCGGCCCGCCGGTGACCGAGGCGACGCCGGACTCGGCCTGGATCAGCAGGTCGTAGGCCTTGCGCTGCGCGTAAGGGCCGCTCTCGCCGTAGCCGGAGATCGAGCAGCAGATCAGCCGCGGATAGTCCTTGCGCAGGCGCTGCAATGGGAAAGCCGAGCTTGGCGAGCGCGCCGGGCTTCAGGTTCTGCACGAACACGTCGGCCTTGGCGAGCATGGCCTCGAGCAGCGCCTTGTCGTCGGCCTTGGCGAGGTCGAGCACCACCGACTCCTTGCCGCGGTTGAGCCAGACGAAATGGGCGCTCTCGCCGTGCACGATGTGATCGTAGTCGCGCGCGAAGTCGCCTTCCGGCCGCTCGACCTTGATCACGCGCGCGCCGGCATCGGCCAGCCGGCAGGTGCACTGCGGCGCGGCGACGGCCTGTTCGAGCGAGACGACGAGGAGGCCTGCGAGGGGCAGCGGCATCTCAATACGACCGCGGCAATCCGAGCACGTGCTCGGCGAGATAGGACAGGATCAGGTTGGTCGAGATCGGCGCCACCTGGTAGAGCCGCGTCTCGCGGAACTTGCGCTCGATGTCGTATTCCTCGGCGAAGCCGAAGCCGCCATGGGTCTGCACGCACATGTCGGCGGCGGCCCAGGAGGCGTCGGCGGCGAGCAGCTTCGCCATGTTGGCCTCCGGCGCCGATGTCGCCGCCGGCCTCGTATTTGCGCGCCGCCTCGTGCACCATCAGCTCGGCGGCGCGCATCTGCGCATAGGCGCGCGCGATCGGAAACTGCACGCCCTGGTTCTGGCCGATCGGCCGGCCGAACAGCACGCGCTCCTTGGCGTAGGCGGTGGCCTTGTCGATGAACCATTTGGCGTCGCCGATGCATTCGGCCGCGATCAGGATGCGCTCGGCGTTCATGCCGGAGAGGATGTAGCGGAAGCCCTTGCCCTCCTCGCCGATCAGGTTCTCCGCCGGCACGCGCAGGTCGTCGAAGAAGATCTCCGTGGTGGCGTGGTTCATCATGGTGCGGATCGGCGGATGGTCATGCCCGTGCCCTGCGCCAGCCGCATGTCGACGAGGAACACCGAGAGCCCGTCGGTGCGCTTCGTCGACCTGCTCGCGCGGCGTGGTGCGCGCGAGCAGCAGCATCAGGTCGGAATGCTCGGCGCGCGAGGTCCAGATCTTCTGGCCGTTGATGACGTAGTGGTCGCCCTCGCGCCGCGCGGTGGTGCGCAGCGCGAGCGTGTCGGTGCCCGAGGTCGGCTCGGTGACGCCGAAGGCCTGCAGGCGCAACTCGCCGCTGGCGATCTTCGGCAGATAGCGCTGCTTCTGCGCGGCGCTGCCGTGCCGCAGGATCGTGCCCATGATGTACATCTGCGCGTGGCAGGCGGCGCCGTTGCAGCCGGCGGCGTGGATTTCCTCCAGGATCGCGGCGGCGGCGCTGATGCGCGAGCCCGCTGCCGCCGTACTCCTCCGGGATCAGCGCGGCGAGATAGCCGGCCTCGGTCAGCGCCGCGACGAACTCGGTCGGATAGGCGCGCTCGCGGTCGAGCGTGCGCCAGTATTCGCCGGGGAATTTGGCGCACAGCGCGCGCACCGCCTTCGCGGATGTCGGCGTGGCTCGGTGTCGGCGGCTCTTGCTCATCTACACGATCTCCGCCCGGCCGTTGTTGATCGCGATCACGTCGCGCTCGACCACGCGGGCGCGGAAGCTCACGACCGCGCCGTCGCGCCAGATCTCGGTGCGGATGGTCTCGCCCGGAAACACCGGCGCCGAGAAGCGCCCGGCGATCGCCGTCAGCCGCGCCGGATCGTAGCCGCACACCGACTTGAGCAGCGCATGGCCGGCGACGCCGAAGGTCGCCAGCCCGTGCAGGATCGGGCGCGGAAAGCCGGCGGCCTTGGCGAACGTCGGGATCGGCGTGCAGCGGATTGAGGTCGGCGGACAGCCGATAGATCAGCGCCATCTCCGGCCGCGTCGCCAGATCGCAGACGAGGTCGGGCGCGCGCTCCGGGATCGGATGCGGCGCGGCGCTGCTCGCGCGGCGGGCCGCCGAAGCCGCCATCGGCGCGGCAGAAGGTGGTCTGCGTCAGCCGGTCGCGAGCAGTTCGCCGCTCGCCTTGTCGGTGACCTGGCGCTCGGAATAGACCAGCGCGCCCTTGCCCGCGCCCTTGTCGATCACCTCGACGATGCGGGTCTTGCCGATCACGGTGCCGCTGCGGCGGCACCGGCTTGTGCAGCGTGACAGCCTGCTCGCCGTGCACGATCTTGACCCAGTCGATGCCGGTGTCGAGATCGCGCAGCCAGAAGCGGCGTGTAGCCCAGCACCAGCGCGAAGGTCGGCAGCACCTTGAGATTCTTCTCGTAGACGAAGGCGAGTTCGTCCTCGTTCATCGGATCGTGGCCGAGGCCGACGCCGAGCGCATAGAGCATCGTGTCCTTGGCGCCGTAGCTCTGCTCGACGTCCGGGATTTTGAGCGCCAGGAGTTTGTCGTAGTCGATGGCCATCGTTCAAATCGGGTCCCAGGTGAACACGTCGCCGGAGCGCTCGAGCGGCGTGAACGACGGGCCGAACGCGCCCTTGAGCTGCTCGGCGAGTTTCCCCGGCGTCCAGCCGTCGGAGCGGTGGATGACGCGGATCGGGCGGGTCTGGTTGAACAGGAAGATCTCGTTGTTGCGCACCGCGAAGATCTGCCCGGAAATGCCGTCGGCCGTGTCGGAGCCGAGATAGACCGCGAGCGGCGCGATCTTCTCCGGCGTCATCTGCGCCAGCCGCTCGACGCGCTGCTTTTCGGCCTCCGTCTCGGTCGGGATCGACTCGATCATGCGGGTCCAGGCGAACGGCGCGATGCAGTTCGAGCGCACGTTGAAGCGGGCCATGTCGAGCGCGATGCCGCGCGACAGGCCGATGATGCCGAGCTTCGCCGCCATGTAATTGGCCTGGCCGAAATTGCCGATCAGGCCGGAGGTCGAGGTCATGTGCACGTAGGCGCCCGAATTCTGCTCGCGGAAATGCGCCGGCGACCGCGCGGCTCATGTTGAACGAGCCGTTGCAGATGCACCTTGATCACGTCGGACCAGTCCGACCAGCTCATCCGGTGGAAGATGACGTCGCGCAGGATGCCGGCGTTGTTGACCAGGATGTCGACGCGGCCGAAGGCGTCGAGCGCGGCCTTGACGATCTCGTCGGCGTTCTCCGGCTCGCCGATCGAGAGCGTCGAGGCGATCGCCTCGCCGCCCGCCTTCTTGATCTCGTCGACCGCCTCCTGCGCCGGGCCCGTCGTCGCCGCCGGAGCCGTCCAGCTGCGCGCCGATGTCGCTGACCACGACGCGCGCGCCTTCCTTGCCAGCATCAGCGATGGCGCGGCCGATGCCGCGCCCGCGCCGGTGACGATGGCGACTTTTTTCGACGATCCCGGCATTCCTGTCCCCGCGCACTTTGACCGCCATGCCCGCGAAGGCGGGCATCCGTAGACACCGGCTCACGTCGGCAACCCGGGATACTGGGTCCCCGCTCGCGCGGGGACGCAGCACTACCGGCCCCACACCTCTCGGCGACCTCCACGATCATGCGCAGCTTCGCCCATTGCTCGTCCTCGGCCAGCGCATTGCCCTCCTCGGTCGAGGCAAAGCCGCATTGCGGCGACAGGCAGAGCTGGTCGAGCGAAATGAACTTCGTCGCCTCGTCGATGCGGCGCTTGATCTCGTCCTTGGCCTCCAGCCGGCCGGTCTTGGTGGTGACCAGGCCGAGCACCACCTGGCGTCCTTCGGCACCAGCCGCAGCGGCTCGAAGCCGCCGGCGCGCTCGGTGTCGTATTCCATGAAATAGCCGTGCACCTTGATCGGTTGAACAGCACCTCCTGCATCGGCCTCGTAGCCGCCCGCGCCCATGAAGGTCGATTTGTAGTTGCCGCGGCACAGATGCATGGTGATGGTCATGTCGGACGGGATGTCCGACATCGCCGTGTTGATGAGATCGCCGTAGAGCGAGCCGAGCTTTTCCGGATCGTCGCCGCGGTCTTTCATCTGCTGCGCGATACTTCTCGTCGCACAGCATGGCGATGAACACTTCGTCGAGCTGCAGATAGCGGCAGCCGGCATCGGCGAAGGCGCGCACCGCCTTTTTGTAGGCCTGGCCGAGATCGTCGAAGAAGGCGTCGAGCTGCGGATAGACCGTGCTGGTCGATCGGCGTCGGCAGCGGCCGGCCGTAAACCGCCGACGGCGACGGGATGGTGATCTTGGGCGTGCGCTTGGTGTGCGCGGCGACGAACTTGAAATGCTCGAGCATCGGATGGCCGGAGAAGCCGAGCTTGCCGGTGACCTTGAGGCCCTCGTTGCGCGTGTTGACGCCGGCAAACGGGATGCCGGTGTCCATCACGTGCTTCTCGACGCCGTCGAGGCCCCAGAGGAAATCGAGATGCCACCAGGAGCGGCGGAATTCGCCGTCGGTGATCGATTGCAGGCCGACCTCTTCCTGCTTCTTGATGACGCGCTCGATCTCGCGGTCCTCGACCGCGCGCAGCTCGGTTGCGCCGATCTCGCCCTTGGCGCGCTGCTCGCGCGCCTTCTTCAGCGCCGCCGGGCGCAGCAGGCTGCCGACGTGGTCGGCGCGGAACGGCGGTTGGTGCGTTGCATGTTGTCCTCTTCGTTGTCCTCGCCGGGCTTGCCCGGCATTCGCTTGGAGCTTGCCACCTAAGCGCGATCACCGGATCGCGCTTCGCCGGCCGGTGATGACATCCCCAAACCTCCTCCGCCACTTCCACGATCATGCGCAGCTTCGCCCATTGCTCGTCCTCGGCCAGGATATTGCCTTCCTCGGTCGAGGCGAAGCCGCATTGCGGCGACAGGCAAAGCTGGTCGAGAGCGACGAATTTCGCGGCCTGCTCGATGCGGCGTTTGAGCTCGTCTTTCGGCTCCAGCCGCCCCGACTTCGAGGTGACGAGGCCGAGCACCACCGTCTTGCCCTTGGGCACCAACCGCAGCGGCTCGAAGCCGCCGGCGCGGTCGGTGTCGTATTCCATGAAATAGCCGTGCACGTTGATCTGCTGAACAGGATCTCGGCCACCGGCTCATAGCCGCCGGTCGCCACGAAAGTCGACTGGAAATTGCCGCGGCAGAGATGCATGGTGATGGTCATGTCGGCGGGCATGTCGGAGATCGCGGCATTGATCATGCCGGCATAGATCTCCGGCAGTTTTTCAGGATCGTCGCCGCGGTTGGCGACCTGCGCGCGCAATTTCGGATCGCACAGATAAGTGAAATTGACCTCGTCGAGTTGCAGATAGCGGCAGCCGGCGTCGGCGAAGGCGCGCACCGCCTTGCGGTAGGTCTCGCCGAGATCGCGGTAGAACTCGTCCATGTCGGGATAGATCGCCTCCGGCACGGCGTCGCGGCCGTAGCGGAAATGCAGCGACGACGGCGATGGGATCGTCATCTTCGGCACCACGCGCGTGTGCGCCTTGACGAACTTGAAGTGCTCGATCATCGGGTGCGTGGTGAACGTGCCGAGCTTGCCCGTCACTCGCAGCATCATCGGCTTCGGGTTCGGCCCTTCGAACTTGATCTTGCGCTCGCCGAGATAGGCTTCGACGCCGGGCAGCGCGCCGAGAAAGTCGTAATTCCAGAAGGCGCGGCGGAATTCGCCGTCGGTGACCGCCTGCAGGCCGATCTCTTCCTGGCGTTTGATGACCTTCTCGATCTCGCGGTCTTCCACCGCCCTGAGAGCCGCGGCATCGATCTCGCCGCGCGCGCGCTAGCCCGCGCTTCCTTGAGCGGCGCGGGACGCAGCAGACTGCCGACGTGATCGGCGCGGAAGGGGGGCGTGGTGCGTTGGGTCATACGAACTCCGGGTTCTCATTTGTCATGGCCGGGCATTGCCGTCCAAAGGACGGCGTGCTTTCGCACGCCTATGTCCCGGCCATCTCGCTTAGGGACGCAAGGCCGGTGCCTTCCTAAGCGGGGTCACCGGGACAAGCCCGGTGACGACAGTTACTTTCCCCACACCTCGTCCGCCAGTTCGACGATCATCCGCAGCTTGGCCCACTGCTCGTCCTCGGCCAGCACGTTGCCTTCCTCGGTCGAGGCAAAGCCGCATTGCGGCGACAGGCAAAGCTGTTCGAGCGCGACATATTTCGTCGCCTCGTCGATGCGGCGCTTGAGGTCGTCCTTCTGCTCCAGCCGCCCGCTCTTGACGGTCACCAGGCCGAGCACGAGCTGCTTGTTGCCCTTGGGGAAGTAGCGCAGCGGCTCGAAGCCGCCGGCGCGGTCGCTGTCGTATTCCAGGAAATAGCCGTCGAGATTGGTATGCGCGAGCAGGTGCTCGGCGACGAACTCGTAGCCGCCCGAGGCGATGAAGGTGGAACGGAAATTGCCGCGGCAGGAATGCATGGTGATCGCCATGTCGGCCGGCTTGTCCTTGAGCGCTTCGTTCGTCACCCGCGCGTAGATCGCCGGCAGGCTGTCGGGATCGTCGCCGCGCGTCTTCGAGCCCTCGCGCTCCTTGGGATCGCACATCATCGCCCAGGCGGTGTCGTCGAGCTGCAGGTAGCGGCAGCCGGCGTCGTAGAAAGCGCGGATCGCCTTGCGCCAGGTGGTGGCGACGTCGGCGAAGAATTCATCGTAGCCCGAGTAGGCGTCCTTGCTCACCATGGCGCGGCCCTGCCGGAAATGGAACGTCGAGGGCGCCGGGATCGTCATTTTCGGCGTCACCTTGCAATGCGCTTTCAGGAACTTGAAGTGCTCGAGCTGCGGGTGATCGGCGAAATCGACCTTGCCAACGATCTTGATGGCCTCGGCCTTGGTTTCGACGCCGTGGAATTTGATCGGCGGCGCGCTGATCATCTCGACGCCCTTGAGCCCCTTGAAGAAATCGAAGTGCCACCAGGAGCGGCGGAATTCGCCGTCGGTCGCGAGCTTGAGGCCCACTTCCTCCTGCTTCTTGACGATCTTCTCGATCTCGGCGTCTTCGACCGCCTTCAACGCGGTGGCATCGATGGCGCCCGTGGCGTGCTTGGTCCTCGCCTCTTTCAATGGCGCGGTGCGCAGGAGACTGCCGACATGATCGGCGCGAAAGGGCGGCTTGGTGCGTTGAGTCATTCTTGCTCACTCCCTACTCTCTAATCTCGGGCTGACGGCTTGCCGGGTAGGATGCTGCCCACAGGGTCGGCTTGATGGCCATCTCAAAACGGCGGCATTCGGGTCACCGGATTGACTGCTCCCACATGGCTGCAATGTCAGGAAAAAATTTGTAAACCTGGCCGGGAGGCGCTATCTCCCGCTCGGAAGCATTCACAGCATTTCTTTGCTTTGGCGTCAATTTCCCGGCTCTTTCTAGGACGGAAGCGGCGGGCTAAAGTTCGGTGTCTGGCAAAGCTCGTTGCGTAACAGAGGAAACGACCACCATGGCTCACAAGAATTTGGAAGAGGCGATCCAAGCCTCCGGCAACATCGTCAAGATGATGCGCAACTCGCAGATCGGCGCCTACGTCTATCCGGTGGTGGCGCCCGAGTTCACCAACTGGCGCGACGAGCAGCGCGCCTGGGCCAACACCTGCGTGCTGTTCGACCAGACGCATCACATGGTCAACCTGTTCGTCGAGGGCCCCGACGCGCTCAAGCTGCTGTCGAATCTCGCCACCAACTCGTTCAAGAATTTTACGGTCGACAAGGCCAAGCAGCTGGCGCCGGTGAATTACAACGGCCAGGTGATCGGCGACGGCATTCTGTTTTATCTCGCCGAGAACTAGCTCGTGTTCGTCGGCCGCAACCCGACGGCGAACTGGATTCAGTTCAACGCGCAAGACCGGCAACTATGACGTGAAGGTCGAATACGACGACCGCTCGCCGTCGCGTCCGATGGGCAAGCCCGTGTTCCGCAAGTTCTACCGCTATCAGATCCAGGGCCCGAACGCGCAGGACGTCATCAAGAAGCTCAACGGCGGGTCGATGCCCGACATCAAGTTCTTCAACATGGGCTACATCCAGATCGCCGGCCGCAAGGTGCGGGCGCTGCGTCACGGCATGGCGGGCGCGCCCGGGCTCGAAGTGTGGGGCCCCTACGCCGAAGGCGAGGACATCCGCGCCGCGATCCTCGAAGCGGGCAAGGACGCCGGCATCGTGGCGGTCGGCTCGCGCGCCTATGCGACCAACACGCTCGAGTCCGGCTGGATCCCCTCGCCGGTGCCGGCGGTCTATACCGGCGACAAGATGAAGGCCTACCGGCAGTGGCTGCCCGGCACCAGCTACGAAGCCAACGCCTCGCTCGGCGGCAGCTTCGTGTCCGACAACATCGAGGACTACTACACCACGCCGTACGAGCTCGGCTACGACGGCTTCACCAAGTTCGACCACGACTTCATCGGCAAGGAAGCGCTGCAAGCCATGCAGGGCAAGGTGCACCGCAAGAAGGTGACCTTTGCCTGGAACGACGAGGACGTGACCAGGATTCTTTCGTCGGCGCTGGCGCCGGAGGGGGAGAATTACAAATTCCTCGATTTGCCGCTGACCAACTACGCGTCGAGCTCATTCGACGCGGTGATGAAGGGCGGCAAGGTGATCGGCGCTTCGATGTTCTCCGGCTACAGCTTCAACGAACGCAAGATGCTGTCGCTCGGCTTCGTCGAAGAGCAATACGCCAAGCCCGGCACCCAGCTCACGCTGGTGTGGGGCGAGGAGAACGGCGGCACCAAGAAGACCACCGTCGAGCGTCACAAGCAGACCGAACTGCGGGTCGAGATCGGGCCGACGCCCTATGGTTCGCAGGCGCGCGAAACCTATCACCAGGGTTGGCGCACCGCGAGCTGAAGTCTGCTAGCGCGAGGATACGGGGGCCGGCGCGGCAAAATCCGCGCCGGCCATTTTACATGCGCTGTTGGCGGTCGCGATCAGCCCGCCGAACGAGAAATAATGCGGGTGGGCGTCGCCGAGCTCGCCAAGTTCGCCAAGTTCGCCTTGCGCCGCGCTCAGCGCTTCGACGATGCGGTCGGGCCCGACATTGCCGATCAGCGCGCTGGCCGCGCCCGACATCAGCCCGCGCAACGATGCGTTGACCCCGCAACGCTTGGCGTAGCGGATGAGCGCGGGCACGCTGGTCGGGACCGGCGAGCCCGATCTTGACCGGAACGGCGATGCCGCCGGCGCGCAACTGCTTGAGCCAGGCAACGATGCGTTCGGCGGAAAACGAGAATTGGCTGACGATGTGGACGCGCAGTCCTTGCGCGGCGGCGCTGGCGATCTTCTCGTCGAGCGAAGCCTCAAGGCGCGCCGATGAAATGCGCGGATGGCCTTCCGGGTAAGCGCCGATGCCGATCTCTTCGATGCCGGCGTCGCGCAACCGGCCTTTCTGAATCACCGCCAGCGCGTCGGCGAAGGGGCCGGTCGCCTCGATGTCGCCGCCGATGACCAGCAGGCGCCTGGCATCGGCTTCGCCGCGCAGACGGGCAAGCAGATCCTCGAGCTGGGCTGCGCTCGCCAGCCGGCGCGCCGCGATATGGACGACCGGATCGAGGCCGGTCTTGCGCAAGCCCGCCGCTGCCGCGACGGTTTCATCGGGCGCCGCGGTCGGCACCGCGGTGACGTAGACCTGCGTGCCGGCGGGCAGGATGCCGCCGAGCCGCGCGATCTCGTCCGCGCTCGGCCGCGTGCCCTCGACCGAGAAGGTCCGCGCGAAGCCGGCGGTGCGGGCGGGTGCCATGGCGCTGGCGCCGCTCACTCGCGCCTGCGCGAGATCACGAAGCTTTCGTCGTAGAACCACAGTCCGCCGTTCTTCTGCAGCGCTTCGCGCGTCGCCTCGATGTAGCGGCGGTCGCTGTTGACGTCGGACAGGCGGTCGTCCTCGATCTGCGCGACGTAAATCGCCGCGTTCCAGGCGGCGAGCAAGGTCGAGGTGCCGATCGACGACGAGATTTCCGACGGCAGCGTGTGCATGTCGTAGCGGAACAGCGAACGCTGGTCGGAATAGGCATTGAAGTTGAGATCGCGCCCGGCGCCGCCCAGCTCGTGCTTGATCGCCTTCAGCAAGTCGTGGCGGCTGTGCGTGAACGGATTGTCGCTCGGCCAGACCTTGTGGACGATCTCCATGCCGGGATCGTGGCCATAGGAATGGATCGCGATCATGCGGCCGCCCGGGCCGAGCGCGCGCGCAAGCGGGTGAGCACGCGCTTGGCCTTGAACTCGAGCGGCGCGCGCGCGCGATAAGGCTGCGAGGCAATGACCAGATCGTAGTCGGCGACGGTGCCGCCCGGCTTCGGCACGATCTGATCGAGCAGGAATTTGTGGTCGGCGCGATAGAGCACCAGCACGACCGGGCGCTCATAGACCGGGTTGCCGCTTTTCGGCGACACCCGCGCCTTCCAGTTCTCGCCGAGGAACGGTTCGAAGCGCGGTGATCTGCTGCTCGAACGAGTGGCCGGTATTGCCTTCGAGCGGGACTTCCTTCCAGACCATGCTGGAGGCGGCGGTGACCGATTTCACGGTCAGCCACGGCGCCTCGGCGTAAGCCAGATTGGTGAGCACGACGACGCTGGAGGGGTGCTCGATGAAGCGGTCCGCCATTTTCTGCAGCGTCAGGCGGATATCCTCGAGGCTGATTTCCTTGCCGACGATGTAGAACGGCATGGTCGGAAAACGGTCGTGCATATTGCGCATGACGCGCGACAGCACGGTGCCGTCGCCGACGCCGGCGTCGAAGACGCGCACCGCCGGCGGCCGCGGATGCAGGTTTGCCAGCTCCGAGGCCGACGCGGTTGGCGATCTCCCATTTCTCCGAGCAGGTATTGACGAACAGCAGGTATTTCTGCCGGTTGTCGAAGAAGCGGAAATTGCGCTGCGGGTCGTCGCTGGCCTGGCCGGAGGCCACCGGCGGCGCCGGCGGCGCCACCACCGGCAACACCGACGGCGGCGCGTCGAACAACATGCGCCGGCGCGGCGGCGTCCCGTCGCCGTTGCGCGCCATGAAGGCGCGGATGCGATCGAGCGTATCGGTCGTGATGCGGCCGCCGTTGCGCAGCCGGTTGGCGAGCTTGCCGTCATTGACGGCGCGGCGGCCGAAGGTCGACTCGGCAAGCCCGCGCTGGCGGCAGAATTCGCTGATCTCTTGCAGGATTTGTTCGTTCATGGCGCGTTTCCCGGACGACGACTCTGGCGGCCGTCTATCGGGTAGCGAACCAAGTCATGCCCTACGCGTCAAGTGTTGGGAAAGATGGGCAAAGTGGGTGGGCTACGACATTACGATATTCATTAGTGTAATCAATTGAGGCTCTAGGAGCGGCCACCCGATTTGTGGGGAATATCCCACCAGCTGGAACGCAATTGTGGGCACGGTGGGACGCCGCCACCGGCCGCAAGCCGCTCAGATATCGAAGAAAACCGTCTCGTCCTTGCCCTGCACGCGGATGTCGAAGCGGTAGACGGTCTGACCGCCGCGCGCCTCCTTGTGGGCAATGAGCGTGCCGCGCCTCGCCCGCCGGCACCAGCGCCAGGATCGGGTCGGCGTCGTTTCCCTTCTCGTCGGAAAAATAGAGCCGGGTGTAGATCTGCCGCAGCATGCCGCGCGAAAAAATGCAGACCACGATGTGCGGCGCCTGCGGTTTGCCGTTCGGTCCTGGCACCGCACCGGGCTTCACGGTATCGAAGCCGTAGATGCCGTCCTTATCGGTGGCGGAGCGGCCGAAGCCCTTGAACTGCGTATTCGGCAGCGCGCGGTTGTCGCGCGGATGGGCGTAGCGGCCTTGCGCGTCGGCCTGCCAGATCTCGATCATGGCGTCGTTGATGGCGGCGCCGTCGCCGTCGGTGATGCGGCCCTCGATGTGGATGCGCTCGCCGCTGGCGTCGGGCGTGACCAGGTTGTCGCCGATCGTTTCCTTCCAGCTATAGGTGCCGTTCGGGTCCCAATGCGCGCGGCCCTTGGGCGTGAGGCCATAGGCGAAAAACGGGCCGACGGTCTGCGATGGCGTGATGATCTCGGACATTAATCGTTTTTCCTCGTCGAGCGGCGTCGCTTCGCGCCCGCGCAGGACGATGTCCCAGCGGAAGCACAGCGCCCAGTCGGGAATGGTGTTCTCCAGGTCGAAGCTCGAGACCATGCGGTTGCGCGCCTTCTCGTCGGGGACCGAATTGAAGATCGGGTCGAACGGAAACAGCGGATCGCCGGGGAAATACATCTGCGTCACCAGCCGCGTCAGGAACGAGGCGCCGAACACCGAGAAGTGGATGTGGTTCGGCCGCCAGGCGTTGTGGTGGTTCGCCCAGGGATAGGCGCCGGGCTTCATGGTGATGAATCTGTAATAGCCGTCCTCGTCGGTGACGGCGCGGCCGGCGCCGGTGAAGTTCGGATCGAGCGGCGCCGGTGCTGGTCGACGATGTGCACGTAGCGGCCGCAGGCGTTGGCCTGCCAGATCTCCACCAGCGTGTTCGGGCACCGGCCGCCCGTCCTCGTCGAGCACCTGGCCGTGCACGATGATGCGCTCGCCCAGCGGCTCGCCCTTGTGCTGCTTGGTCAGATCGCTGTCGCCGTCCTGCACCGCGTTGTGGCCGTAGACCGGGCCGGTCAGCTCGGACAGCGTGTGCGGCACGACGATGAGCGGCTGCGACGGCGAGCGCTTCACGGTGCTGCGATAGCCCGGCGACAGGTGCTTGGGATAAACGTTGAGACTTTCTTTCGGAAATATGAGCGACATTGTTCTTCTTCCTTCAGCCGACCTTTTCGATCGCGAGAGAAACTCCCTGCCCGACGCCGACACACATGGTGGCGAGCGCCAATTTGCCGTCACGCTCGTGCAGCCCATGCGCCGCCGTCAGCACCAGCCGCGCGCCCGACATGCCGAGCGGATGGCCGAGCGCGATTGCGCCGCCGTGCGGATTGACGTGCTCGGCGTCGTCGGCGAGCCCGAGCTGGCGCAGGCATGCTAGCGATTGCGAGGCGAAGGCTTCGTTGATCTCGATCAAATCATAACTGGTTATTTTGTGCCCGAGCCGCGCCATCAGCTTGCGGGTGGCCGGCACCGGGCCGATGCCCATGATGCGCGGCGGCACCGCGGCCGAGGCCATGCCAAGCACGCGCGCGCGCGGCGTCAGTCCGTGCTCCTTCGACCGCGGCTTCCGAGGCGAGGATGAGCGCCGCCGCGCCGTCATTGACGCCGGAGGCGTTGCCGGCGGTCACCGTGCCGTCCTTGCGGAACGGCGCCTTCAGCTTGGTAAGGTGCTCGATCGAGGTGTCCGGGCGCGGGTGCTCGTCGCGGTCGACCAGCATCGGGCCGGCCTTGCCGCCGGGCGCTTCGACCGAAACGATCTCGGTGGTGAAATAGCCGCGGCCTTCCGCCGCGCCCGCGCGCTGCTGCGAGCGCAGCGCGAATTGGTCCTGGTCGGCGCGGCTGACCTGAAATTCCTCCGCCACGTTCTCAGCCGTCTCCGGCATGGAATCGACGCCGTATTGCGCCTTCATCAGCGGATTGACGAAGCGCCAGCCGATGGTGGTGTCGTAGACCTCGCTCGACCGCGAGAAGGCTTCTTGCGCCTTGCCCTGCACGAAGGGCGCGCGCGTCATGCGATTCGACGCCGCCGGCGATGGCAAGCTCGCATTTCGCCGGCCTTGATGGCGCGCGCCGCGGTGCCGACCGCCTCCATGCCGGAGGCGCACAGCCGGTTGAGCGTCGCGCCGGGCACGCTGACGGGAAGGCCTGCCAGCAGCAGCGCCATGCGCGCGACGTTGCGATTGTCCTCGCCGGCCTGGTTGGCGCAGCCATAGAACACGTCGTCGAGCTTTTCCCAGTCGACATGGGTGTTGCGTTTCATCAGCGCCCTGATCGGCACCGCGGCAAGGTCGTCGGTGCGCACTTTGGCGAGCGCGCCGCCGTAACGCCCGATCGGCGTGCGGGCGGCGTCGCAGATGAAAACCTCGCGCGTTGCCATCACGCCGCCTCCGCGTGGGCGCGGTTGGTGCGCGCCTGCAGCTCGCGCAGCACCTCGAGCTCTTTGGCGGCCGGGGCCGGCGTCTCGGCGACTTTGGCCGCGAACTTCACCTGCCAGCCGGTGTTTTCCTGGATCTGTTCGCGCGTCACGCCGGAATGGATCGAGACCACGGTCATCTCCTTGGTCTGCGGATCGGGCTCAAACAGGCACAGATCGGTGATCAGCCGCGTCGGGCCTTTGGTCTTGACGCCCAACTTGGCGCGAGAGTCACCGCCGCTGACGTGGCCGATCGAGGTGACGAAATCGAGCTTGTCGACGAAGCCGCGCTTGCCTTGCGCCATGATGATGAAAATCTCGCCGCAGGAGGTGGCAATCTCCGGCGCGCCACCGCCGCCGGGCAGCCGCACCTTCGGCTTGTCATAAGGACCGACCACCGTGGTGTTGAGATTGGCGTATTTGTCGATCTGCGCGCCGCCGAGGAAGCCGATCTTGATGCGGCCGCCTTGCAGCCAATAACGGAACATCTCCGGCACCGACACCGTGGTGATCGCGGTCTCGCACAGTTCGCCGTCGCCGATCGACAGCGGCAGAATGCTCGGCTTGGTGGCGAGCGTGCCGGACTCGTAGATGAGCGTAATGCCGGGCGCGTGGGTGAGGCGGGCGAGGTTGCAGGCAGCGGAAGGTTGACCAATGCCGACAAAGCAAACGTCGTCGTTTTTCAACGCGCGCGCCGCCGCGATCGTCATCATTTCGTTCGGCTTGTAATCGGCCATCGTCGCTACTCCGCTGCCGCGCGATGCTTGCGGGCATATTGCGCGAAAGCCTGCGGTCCGCTCTGCAACACGTTCTCTTTCATCCAGGCCAGGAAGCGGTCGCGCTCGCGCGAGATGTCTTCCCACTGCTTGTAGTAGGCGTTGTTGCGCGGATAATAGCCCTGCGCATAAGACGGGAAGGCGCCGCCCGGCACCTCTACGACATGACCGACGGTCCAGTGCGGCAGCACCACCGCGTTGAGACTGCGGTCGGGAGGCAGTTCGTCGACGATCTCTTCCACCGTGACCACCGAGCGCTTGGCGGCGAGCACGGCCTCCTTCTGCACGCCAAGCACGCCCTCGATCATGACGTTGCCGGCGCGGTCGGCGCGCTGGGCGTGGATCACCGCCACGTCCGGCCGGTGCGCCGGAATGGCGGCGAGCGTCTCGCCGGTGAACGGGCAGGTGATATATTTGATCTTGGCATTCACCTTCGGCAGGTCGCCGCCGATATAGCCGCGGAACACCGCGCAAGGCAGGCCGGCGGCGCCCGCCTCGTAGGCGTTCGCCATGGCAGCGTGTGAGTGTTCCTCGACCTCAAGCTTGTGCGGCCAGCCGTTCTCGACCGCGTCGCGAAAGCGGTAGAGCGAACCGACGCCCGGATTGCCGCCCCATGAAAACACCAGCTTGCTCGCGCAGCCCATGCCGATGAGCTGGTCGTAGATCAGATCCGGCGTCATGCGGATCAGCGTCAGATTCTTGCGCTTCTGGCGAATGATCTCGTGGCCGGCGGCATGGGGAATAAGGTGGGTGAAGCCTTCCACGGCCAGCGTGTCGCCATCGCGGACGGTTGCCTCGATGGCCTCGGCCAGGGACGAAATACGCGCCATACGGAGATTTCCCGGTTTTCGGCCCCGTATTTACGGCTGCGCACAGGCAGGGTCAAATGGCCCCGAACCCGGTTCCGAGGCCGTGCAGCCATGCTGTCATCCACGCCGATCTTCACGATCAATGCCGAGCTCGACGCCCTGATGAACCTGGGCGGCACGCCCTATGGCGAGCGGCGCTTCATCGCCATTCTCGGCGGCACGGTGAGCGGGCCGAAACTCAACGGCCGCATCCTGCCGGGCGGCGCCGATTGGCAGATCGTGCGCCGCGACGGCGTCGCCGATATCCAGGCGCGTTATGTGATCGAGACGGACAGTGGCGCTCGCATCATGGTCGATAGCAAAGGTCTGCGACATGGGCCGCCGGAGGTGCTGGAGAGGCTAGCGCGCGGCGACACAGTTGATCCCGCTCATTATTACTTTCGTACCGCGATGCGGTTCGAGACCGCCGATCCGGCGATCGACTGGCTCAACCGGATTCTGGCGGTGGCGCGCGGACAGCGCCAGGCGCGCAGCGTGCATCTCGATGTCTTCGAAGTGACGTAAGCGCCCGCTTTAGCGCAAGCAGCTAAAGCCCGAGATAAGCTTGGCGCACGCGGTCGTCGCTGAGCAGCGCTGCGCCGGTGCCGGCGAGCGTGATCCGGCCATTTTCCAGTACATAGGCGTGGCTGGCGAGTTTCAGCGACACCGCGACGTTTTGTTCTACCAGCACGCAGGTGAGGCCATCGCGATTCAAGTCGCGCACTGTCTTGAGCATGCTTTGCACGATCGTGGGCGCGAGGCCGAGCGAGGGCTCGTCGAACATTACCAACTCCGGCGCGCCCATCAGACAACGGCCGATGGCGAGCATCTGCTGTTCGCCGCCTGACAACGTGCCGGCGGCTTGCGCGCGGCGCTCTGCCAGCACCGGGAACAGCCCATAGACCTTGTCGAGATTCCGCGCACGAGCGGAGTGCGCACGCGCAAGCATGGCGCCCGTCGCGAGATTTTCCGCGACCGACAGCGATGGGAAAACCTGCCGGCCTTCCGCGACTTGTCCGATACCGAGCTCGCAGACCTGGTGGCTCGCTCGGCCGGCGATGTCGGCGCCGCGGTAAAGGATACGTCCGGCCGTCGGCGTATGCATCCCGGCGATAGTGCGGATGAGCGAGGTCTTGCCGGCGCCGTTGGCGCCGACGATGGCGACAATCGACCCCTGCGCGATCTCAAGCGATACACCGTCGAGCGCCTGGGCGTCGCCATAGCACACGTCGAGATTCTCGACCTTGAGCATCACGCCATGTCCTCCACGCCGAGATAGGAGTGGATCACGGATTCATTGCGCACCACGTCCGCCGGCGTGCCCTCCGCGATCGAGGCGCCGTGGTGCAACACCAACACGCGCGAGGCGAGCACCATAACCGCGCGCATGACGTGCTCGATCAAGAGAATGGTCATGCCGAGCTCGCGGTTGATCTCGCGCAGGATCGCCACCATACGGTCGGTCTCGGTCGGACGCAGACCGGCCATGACCTCGTCGAGCAGCAGCAGCTTGGGATCGGTGGCGAGCGCACGCGCGACTTCCAGGCGCTTGCGGTCGGGCAATGTCAGTCGTGAAGCGGCTTGCGCGCGCTTGTCGTAGAGCTCGAGGCGACGCAGCACATCATGCGCATGCGCGCGCGCTTCGCCGACGTGGCGGCGCCGCAGCAAGGCGCCGACGATGACGTTGTCCTCGACGCTGAGCGCGGGGAAAGGCCGCACGATCTGGAAGGTGCGGCCGATGCCGCGTCGGCAGATGCGGTCGGCGGCAAGCCCGTCGATACGGCCGCCGTCGAACGCGATCGAACCGCCGTCGGGCGAGGACGACCCCGCGATCATGTTGAACAAAGTCGTTTTGCCGGCGCCGTTCGGGCCGATGACAGCGAAGATCGCGCCCGGCTCGACCGTGAAACTGACGCGATCGACCGCGACCAGGCCGCGGAACCGCTTGCTGACATTGTCGACCGACAGCAGCGCGCTCATTGTCCACGCCCCGTCAGGCCGATGCGTTTGCGCAGCCACGGCCAGATGCCGTCCGGCAGCGCCACAATCACCAGCAGCAGGCAGATGCCGTAGAACACTTGCTTGGCGCCGGGCAGATCGACGCCGGCCGCCGCGAGCACGGCGGTCAGCGTTTCAGCGACCCCGGTCAGCACGAAAGCGCCGAGGATCGGCCCGAACAGCGTGCCGACGCCGCCGACGATCGGACCGAGAATGATCTCGATCGAACGCGAGATGTGAAACACCTGCTCGGGAAACAAGTTGTTGTAGAAGAAGGCGTAGATCACGCCGGCGAACGAGGTCATGCCGGCCGAGATCACCACCGCCACCATCTTGTAATGGAAAGTGTCGATGCCGGCCGAGCGCGCCGCTTCCTCGTCCTCGCGGATGGCCTGCCAGAAATAGCCGACGCGGCTCTGCAGCAACGCGCGGCAAAAGACGAAGGCGAGAACCGTCGCCGCCAGCAGGACGTAATAAAACATCGCCGGATGGCCGCGCAGGTGCCAGAGATCGTTGTGTGTGTATTGCGCGACAGGCAGGAACAGGCCGGACGAGGCGCTGGTCCAACCGAGATGGTCGAAGCCGACGCGGGCGAATTCCGCCACGGCAATGGTGAGGATGGCGAAATAGACGCCGGCGACGCGAAAGCGGAACGCCAGATAGCCGATGAAGGCGCCGGCCAAAGCCGCAATCGGCACCGCCACGATCAGCCCGATCCACGGGCCGACGCCGAAGTGCACGTAGAGCGCCGCCGCGGTATAGGCGCCCAAGTCCAACATAGAGCGCATGGCCGAGCGATAGCTGGCCGGCAAAGCCCATCATGATGTTCCAGGCTTGGCCGATATAGGCGAAGTAAAGGATCAGAATCAGCACGGTGAGCAGGTAATCGCCGGCGAACAAAGGCGCGACGATCAACGCCGCCAGCAGCGCGGCGAGCAGCACCAACGCCCGGCGCGAAACACCGTCCGTCAGCGCCGCGATCATGCCGCCCTCATCATGCGGTTCTTTTGCCCATGATGCCCTGCGGGCGGAACAGCAGCACCAGCACCAGCACGGCGAAGGAGAACATGCTCTTGGCCGACGGCGTGAACAGCAGGCCGGCCATCGCCTCGGTAAGGCCGATGAGGATGCCGCCGATCAGCGCGCCCGGCATCGAGCCGAGGCCGCCGGTGATGACGATGACGAAGGCAAGCAGCGTATAGGCGGGTCCCGCCGCCGGCGTGACGTCGAAGATCAGCAGCAGCATGGCGCCCGCAGCGCCGACGCAAGCGGCGCCGAGGCCGAAGGTCAAGGCGTAGAGCCGCTTGACGTCGAGCCCGACCACCAGCGCGCCGGTGTAGTTGTCGGCGCAAGCGCGGATCGCGGTGCCTAAGCGCCGTGTAGCGGAAGAAGACGAACAGCCCAGCCGCCACCACGATGGCGGCAAGCCCGGCATAAAGCTTGGTTGCGTCTATGATGAGCTTGCCGATCTGGAAGCTGTCGTAGGAATACGACGTCTGCACGTTCTGCGCGTCGGGGCCGAAGAGGATCAGCAGTACGTTGACGATGATGATGGCGATCGCCACCAGCAGCAGGAACTGGCTGTGCTCGGGACGCGTGATGAACACGTTGATCACACCGGCCTGCAGCGCGTAGCCGAAGGCGAACAGCACCACGGCGATCGGCACCAACATCACCAGCGGATCGAGATGCAGCGTCCGAAACAGCACCACGGCGATATACATGGCGATCGTCATCATCTCGCCATGAGCGAAATTGACCACGCGCACGACGCCGAAGATCACCGACAAGCCGAGCGCCATCAGGCCGTAGACAAGGCCGGTCAATACGCCGCCGACAGCGACATTGAGATAGATATCGATCGGCACCGGGCGATCCTAAGCGCAATGCTCCGGCCGCGCGAGCGGCCGGAGAAGATAGACGAGACGCCCGTCAGGCGCGCTTGTCGTACGGCTTCAGCGGCCATTCCACCTTGGCATTGGCCGCCGTCTTTGGCGCCACCGTCACCAGCTTGCCGCCGCGGTTCTGAATCGCGGAGTCCTTCAGCTTGTCGTTCTGGCCCTTCTCGTTGAACTGGATGCCGGGACCGGTGCTGACATTGTCGGTGATGTTGGTCTTGCGGATGGCGTCGGCCAGCGCCTTCGGATCGGCCGAGCCCGCCCGCTTGTAGGCGTCCGACGCCACCAGCAGCGCCTCGAACGTATAGACGTGGTTGGTGTTCAGGTTGACGCCCGGGATAGGCCTTGGCGAGCGCGGCTTCCAGCGCCTTGCTCAGCTTCTTGTTGGGGTCGTACCACGGCACGAAGCTCAGCGGCCCGTCCGACAGCTTGCCGAGCGTCTTGAGATATTGGTCCTCGTACCAGCCCGGCCCCATGCTGAGAACGGCCATCGGCGTCCAGCGCTGCTTGACCATTTCGCGCGTGAGCAGGATGGCGTCGTTGAGGCGGCTGACCATCAGCAGCGCCTCGGCGCCGGTCGCCTTGGCCTTTGAGACTTCGACCGAGAGATCGCGCGCGGCCGGATCGTAGGCGATCGTCTCGACGATCTTGTAGGGCATGTCGAACTTCGGCATCACCGCGCCGATGCCGCTCTGCATCGCCGTGCCGAACGTGTCGTTGACGTGCAGGAACACGACCGACTTCGGCGCCGCGCCGGCGGCTTCGAACATTTCCTTCTGGTTGGCGAAGGCGTCGCCGAGGATCATCGGCGCGGTCGGGAAATTGCGGAACACGAACTTGTAGCCTTGCTCGGTGATCGGCGGCGCGGCGGCGATGTTGATGACGTAGGGGATGCCCTTCTGCTCGGCGACCTGCGCGATGGCGGTGCTCTGGCCGGAGTCGAAGGCGCCGACCAGAAGCTGCGCGCCTTCCGAGATCAGTTTCTCGGCGCGGGCGCGCGGCAACCTCGACGTTGGTCTCGGTGTCGGCATTCATGATCTGCAGCGGCGGCAGAGCCGAGGTCCTTGAGCAGGCCGGCGGTGACGTCGACGCCGCGCTGGCAGTCCTGGCCGATACCGGCCTGCACGCCCGAGCGCGGCAGCAGCACGCCGACCTTCAGCGGAGCGCCTTGCGCGCGGACGATATTGAACGGCGCTGCACCGGCGACAATCGCGGCGCCCGTAGCGGCACTGAAGCTGCGGCGTGTGAGACGTGCGAGTTATATTTGCGGTTCATGTGTCCTCCCTGGCCGTCATGCGGCCGTTGTTCCCGATCCGGATTTTTTCCGGTCGTAGCAACCACGAACGCCCATCTGACGCCGCGGAAGCGTCATTGACGCTCGGATTTTGGATATATTGTTGACGTGGACAACAAATTTCGTCAATAGGAATAGTGAATATGGGCCACCGACGGCCGCAAATTGACGAGAATACGCATGGCGGAGCAAAAGCGCGCGCGCACCTTGCCCCTGCGCAAGACGCAGCCGCGCCAGCGCAGCCGCCCTGTGGTCGATCTCAGCGTGCTCAATGATCGCCTTGGGTATTTTGTGCGGCGCCTACAAGTGTGGGTGTTCCAGGACTTCATCCGCCGGCTTTCGCCGATCGACATCAGTCCGGCACAGTTTTCGGTGTTGGTCGTGATCGACGCGAACCGCGGCTTGTCTCAAGCCGAGCTCGCCGCCACGCTCGCCATCGAGCGGGCGCGACTTGTGCGCCTGCTGAACCTTCTAGAGCGCCGCGGCCTGACCCAGCGCCTGCCTTCCTCCGGCGATCGGCGCCGCCACGCGCTGCAGCTCACGCGCGACGGCCAGATGGTTTTGGCGCGGGCGAAAGCTTTGGCCGAGGATCATGAGGCGGCGTTACGGCAGAAACTAAGTGCAGGACGCTATCAGGTTCTGCTCGAAACATTGCAAGAGTTCTAGTCACTCTATCGAACGTGTGACGCTATGATGTTACCGCCTTCGCTCGCCATCGATCAGCACGGCAATGTCACGATCCTGCGGCTCAATCGGCCGCAGAAACGCAACGCACTCGACGACAGCACCATCGCCGGCATCGAGAAATTCTTCAGCGCGCCGCCGGCGGGCATGGGCTGCGTGCTGTTGGTGGGCGAAGGCGAGCATTTCTCGTCCGGCCTCGACCTCAATGAGATCGGAGACCGCGACGTTGCGCAGGGCATCGCCCATTCCCAATCCTGGCACCGCGCCTTCGAGAAGATCCAGTTCGGCAAAGTACCGGTGGTCGCCGTGCTGCACGGCGCCGTGGTCGGCGGCGGGCTGGAGCTTGCCGCCGCCGCGCATGTGCGCGTCGCCGAGCGCTCGGCCTATTACGCGCTGCCGGAGGGCAGCCGCGGCATCTATGTCGGCGGCGGCGGCTCGGTGCGGCTGCCGCGCCTCATTGGCGTCGCGCGCGTGATGGACATGATGCTCACCGGCCGCACCTATTCGGCCGAGGAAGGCCAGGCTATGGGGCTGACGACCTACCTGGTCGAGCCGGGCAAGGGCTTCGCCAAGGGACTAGAGCTCGCGCAACGTATCGCGTCGAACGCGCCGCTCACCAATTTCGCCGTGATGCAGGCGCTGCCGCGCATCGCCGAGAGCGATCCGGCCTCAGGCTATGCCATGGAGGCCTTGATGTCGGCCATCGCTCAGGCCGACCCGGAGGCCAAGGCGCGGCTGCGTGAATTCCTCGAAAAACGCGGGCCGAAGGTGACGCGTGGCTAATTTGTCGCGCGAACGCCACGCCATTGCGCGCCGTCCGCCTCGCCGCGCCCGATGCCGTGGTCGAACGCACGGCCGACGGCACCATCCACATCCGTGCCTCGCAGCCGCTCGGCACCTACCGCAACACGCTGAGCGAGCCGCTGGAGCGCTGGGCGCGGGAAGGCTCCGGACGCGTGTTCCTGGCGCAGCGTGACGCGATGGCGGCCAGTGGCGCAAGCTCACCTACGCGCGAGGTGCTGGACAAGGTGCAGCGCATCGGCGCGGCACTGCTGCGGCGCGGACTCTCGGCGGAGCGGCCCGATCGCGATCCTGTCCGGCAACGACATCGAGCACGCGCTGCTCGCGCTCGCCGCCATGCATGTCGGCATTCCCTACACGCCCGTGTCGGCGGCCTATTCGCTGCTCTCGACCGACTTCGGCAAGCTGCGCATGATCATGGACTTGCTCACGCCGGGCCTCGTGTTCGCGAGCGACGGCGTTGCATTCGGCCGTGCCATCGCCGCGGCGGTGCCGGAGAACGCCGAGCTGATGGTGACGCGCAATCCGCCCGCGGACCGCAAAGCAACTTTGTTCGCCGATCTGCTCGCCGTCGGGGATGCCGCAGGCGTCGCCGCCGCGCAGGCGCGTGTGACGCCCGACACCGTCGCCAAGTTCCTGTTCACCTCCGGCTCGACCGGCACGCCCAAGGCGGTGATCAACACCCAGCGCATGCTGTGCGCGAACCAGGCCATGCTCGCCGCCGGTTTTTCCTTCGTTACCGATGAGCCGCCGGTGGTGGTCGACTGGCTGCCTTGGAGCCACACCTTCGGCAGCAACCACAACTTCAACATGGTGCTCACCAACGGCGGCTCGCTTTATATCGATGACGGCAATCCGACGCCGGCCGGCGTGCCGAAGACCGCGCGCAATCTGCGCGAGATCGCGCCGACCATCTATTTCAACGTGCCGAAGGGCTACGAGGCGCTGGTGCCGCATTTTCGCGCCGACGAGACGCTGCGCAAAACATTCTTTTCCCGGCTGAAGGTGTTGTTCTATGCCGGGGCGGGCCTGAATCAGACCACGTGGGACGATCTCACCCGATTGGCTGTCGAGACCACCGGCGAGCGCATCATCTTCCTGTCGTCGCTCGGCTCGACCGAGACCTCGCCGCTGGCGCTCGCCTGCAGCTGGGACTACGACCGCACGGGCAATATCGGCCTGCCGGCGCCGGGCGTCGAGCTCAAGCTGGTGCCGAACGAAGGCAAGCTGGAGGCGCGGCTGCGCGGGCCACACATCACGCCCGGCTATTGGCGGCAGGCCGCGCTCACGCGCGAGGCCTTCGACAGCGAGGGCTACTACAAGATTGGCGATGCGCTCAAATTCGCCGACCCCGCCGACCCGCTCAAGGGCTTGCTGTTTGACGGCCGCATCGCCGAGGATTTCAAGCTGGCGACCGGCACCTGGGCGAGCGTCGGGCCGTTGCGGGCGCGCTTCATCGACGCCTTTGCGCCTTACGTGCGCGACGTGGTGCTGGCCGGGCCCGACCGCGACGACATCGCCGCGCTGGTGTTTCCAGATATCGAGGCCTGCCGCAAACTTGCCGGCCTCGGTGCAGATGCGAAGCCTGATGCAATTGTCACCGACCCCGAGGTGCGGGCAACATTCACCGAGTTGCTAACGAAGCTCGCCGCCGTGAAGTCCTGGCTCCTCGATGCGGGTCGCGCGCGCGATCCTGATGGCGGAGCCGCCGTCGATGGATAAAGGCGAGGCGACCGACAAAGGTTCGATCAACCAGCGCGCGGTCCTGAAAAACCGTGCCGTCCTGGTGGACGAACTCTATGCAACGCCGCTATCGTCGCGGGTGATCGTAGCGGGAGCCGGCTGATGGACGTCAAAGGACAGGCGGCAATCGTCACCGGCGGCGCGTCGGGCCTCGGCGCTGCCTGCGCGCGCACGCTGGCGGCCGCCGGCGCCAAGGTCGCGATCGCCGACGTCAATGAAAAGGCCGCCGCCGAGATCGCGGCCGAACTCAAAGGCATTGCCATCAGCTGCGACGTCGCCGATGCCGCGTCCGGCGAAGCCGCCGTGAAAAAGGCCGCCGATGCGCACGGCCCGGCGCGCATCCTGGTGAATTGCGCCGGCGTCGGGCCCGCCAAGCGCATCGTCGGCCGCGATGGCGCCATGCCGCTCGCCGACTACGAACGCGTCATCAAGATCAACCTGATCGGCACCTTCAACATGATGCGGCTGGTGGCCGCCGGCATGCAGGCGCTGCCGCCCTTTGCCGATGGCGAGCGCGGTGTGATCGTGTCGACCGCGTCGGTCGCCGCCTACGAGGGCCAGATCGGCCAAGCCGCCTATGCGTCGTCGAAGGGCGGCGTCGCCGCGCTGACGCTGCCGGCGGCGCGCGAATTCGCCCAATTCGGCATCCGCGTGCTGGCGATCGCGCCCGGCATCTTCGGCACGCCGATGCTGCGCGCGCTGCCGCAGGAGGCGCAGGATTCGCTCGGCGCCTCGGTGCCGTTTCCCAAGCGGCTGGGCGAGCCGCGCGAGTTCGCCGCGCTGGTGATGCATTGCATCCACAACGGCTACCTCAACGGCGAGGTCATTCGCCTTGATGGCGCGCTGCGGATGGCGCCGCGGTAATGGCATTCACCAACAGCCGCACGGTGCGCATCGAGTGGGGCGACTGCGACCCCGCCGGCATCATTTTCTATCCGCGCTATTTCGAGATCATCGACGCCTCAACCGCCGCGCTGTTCGAGCGCGCGCTCGGCATGACCAAGTTCGAAATGATGAAGACGCTGACATTCGCCGGATTTCCGGTGGTGCGCACGCAGGCGAAGTTCATCAAGCCGACCCGTTTCGGCGACGACGTCACCGTCGATTCGACCATCACATTCGGCCGCGCCAGCTTCGATGTCGCGCACAAATTGAGTCTCAAGGGCGCGTTGTGCGTCGAGGCCGCGGAGACGCGCGTGTGGGTGGTGCGCGATCCGGCAACCGGCGCCATCAAACCGCACCCGGTGCCGGACGACGTGCTGGCGAAGTTCCGCTAATCGATTTGCGCCGCGATCTTTTTCAAGATCGCCAGAAACCCTTTGCGCTCCTTGCGGCCGATAAGCCGATCGAGGTTGCGCTCGTGCCGGCGCGCGCAGCGCGTGAGCTCGGTGAGCGTCTTCTTGCCGGCCGGCGTCAGGTTAAGCCGGTTGGCGCGCCGGTCGCGGATTTCGCGTTTGCGCTCGACCAGGCCGCGCCGCACAAGATCCTCGACGACCGGCGTGACGCTCGATTTGTCGCGGCCGCTGGCCTGCGACAGCTCGGTCTGGCTGATGCCGGGATTGCGCGCGATCAGCGTCAAGGTCGCGAAGCGTCCGGGATGTTCGCCAATCGCCTGTGAACGGCGCGAGAAAGCCTGGAAAGCGGCCTCTTGCGCCATGCGCAGGTTAAAGCCGACCCAATGATCGAGCGGCCCGAATTTAATCGATGCGGCAACGGCTTCGCCGTTCTTGCCGCGCCGACGCTGATGACTATGCACGTTCACGCTGCTGCCCTATTAGTTTGGCTTCAAACCAACTTTACAATCGCGCCGATATCCGGCTCAATTGCCGCAAAAGATGGCACGGTTGCCATCACAAAACCAAGGGAGGGGATGCATGAAAACCCGCTTTACAGTGACTGCCGCAGCTTTTGCCGCGCTGTTGTGCGCCAGCGCGCAGGCGCAGGAGAAGACCTACGAGCTCAAGCTGTCGCATTGGGTGCCGGCCTCGCATCCGCTGCAGAAGGCGCTCGAGGAATGGGGCGCCAATGTCGAAAAAGCGTCCGGCGGCACGCTGCATTACAAGGTCTTTCCCGCCCAGCAGCTCGGCAAGGCCTTCGACCATTACGACATGGCGCGCGACGGCATCGCCGACCTCACTTACATCAATCCCGGCTATCAGCCCGGCCGCTTCCCGGTCATCGCCGCCGGTGAATTGCCGTTCCTGATTTCGGCGACCGAAGGCGGCACGCGCGGGCTCGATGCCTGGTACCGCAAATACGCCGCCAAAGAGATGAAGGACGTGAAGTTCTGCCTCGCCTTCATCCACGCGCCGAGCTCGTTCCATTCGAGCGAGAAGAAGATTGTGGTTCCGGCGGACATCAAGGGCATGAAGGTCCGCCCGGCGGATGCCACCATCGCGACCTTCGTCACCCAGCTCGGCGGCACCAACGTCAACTCCTCGGCGCCGGAAGTGCGCGACATCATGGAGCGCCACGTCGCCGACGCCGTGACCTTCCCCTGGGGCTCGCTGGTGCTGTTCGGCATCGACAAAGTCACGAAGTACCACATGGACGCGCCGCTCTACGTGACCACCTTCGCCTTCGTCTTCAACAAGGCCAAATATGACGAGATGTCGCCGCGCCAGAAGAAGGCGATCGACGACAACTGCAATAACGACGCGGCCGCCCGCGTCGGCGGCCCGTGGGGCAAGTTCGAGGACGCCGGCATCGACAAGGTAAAGGCGCAGCCCGGGCAAGAGGTGTACAAGCTCACGCCCGCACAAACGGCGGAATGGAAAAAAGCGGCCGAGCCGCTCGAGAAAAGCTGGGCCGATGGCGTCAAGAAAGCCGGCGTCGATCCGGATGCGGCGATGAAGGAGCTGCGCGCCGACCTCGCCAAGTACAACGCACTGGCGAAATAGCGGCCTGCATTTGACGGCGGCGGGGATTTCCTGCCGCCGTTTATTTGCCGCACGGGGACGAGCATGAAACGCATCTATATGGATCGTTTCATCGACGCGATCGAATGGATTGCCGCCTTCTTCGTCGGCATCGTCGCCGCCGATATTTTTCTGTCCGTCGTGCTGCGCAATGTCTTCAACTACGCGATCCCGGACGCCTTCGACTTCGGGCGGCTGCTGCTCGGCATTCTCATTTTCTGGGGCATCGCGGCAACCTCCTATCGCGGCGGTCACATCACGGTCGATCTGATCTGGGCCAATGTCGGCCCGAAATATCAGCGCATGATCGACGTATTTGCGACGCTGGTGCTGCTGTTCGTGGTGACGGTGCAAACCTACACTCTGTTCGACAAAGTGCGCAGCACTTACTACGACAACGTGCTCACCTTCGATCTTCGCTTGCCGACCTGGCCGTTCTTCGCGGTGGCCTGGGCGGGCGACGTGTCGGCCGTGCTGCTGATCGCAGTGCGCACCTACCGGCTGATCATGCAGCCGGAGCTGATGACAGAAACCAAAGTCAAAGCGGTCGAGTGAGGCGGTGAGCACCGACGCCGTCGCGATCATTGGCTTCGTCGCGCTGTTCGCGCTGATGCTGCTGCGCGTGCCGGTCGGCATGGCGATGGGCCTGGTCGGCGTCTCCGGCTTCGCCTACCTGGTCGACGGCAACGCCGCGCTCAAGCTGGTCGGCACCACCTCGATGCGCACGGTGACCGACTACACCTTCGGCGTCATCCCGATGTTCCTGCTGATGGGCATGTTCATGTCCAATTCGGGCATGAGCCGCGACCTGTTCAAGGCCGCCAACGGTTTCGTCGGCCATCTGCGCGGCGGATTGGGTTTCGCCACGATCGTCGCCTGCGCCGGCTTTGCCGCGATCTGCGGCTCGTCGGTGGCAACCGCCGCGACGTTTTCCGCCGTCGCCTATCCGGAGATGCGCCGCTTCGGCTATCCGCAGAGCTTCGCCACCGGCGTAATCGCCGCCGGCGGCACGCTCGGCGCCATGCTGCCGCCGTCAATCGTGCTCGCCGTCTACGGCATCATCACCGAGCAGGACATCGGCAAGCTGTTCATCGCCGGCATCGTTCCCGGCGTGCTCGCCATGACGATGTATCTCATGACCATTTTCGTCATCGGCCAGCTGCGTCCCGGCTTCCTGCCGGCCGGGCCGCGCGTGCCCTGGGAGAAGCGCTTCGCCGGCCTGAAGGAGATCGTGGCGCCGGTGGTGCTGTTCGTTTTCGTGATCGGCGGACTTTACGGCCTGCCATTTCTGCCGCGCTTCACGCCGACCGAAGCCGGCGGCGTCGGCGCCACCGGCGCCTTCCTGATCGGCGTTTTCACCGGCCGGCTCGACAAGGACAAGATCCTGGCCTCGCTGCTGCAGGCGACGCGCACGGCGGCGGCGGTGTTCACCGTGCTGATTGGCGCGCTGATCTTCGGCTATTTCCTCACCATCACGCAGACGCCGCAGAAGGTTACCGAGTTCCTCACCGGGCTGGGGCTCGGCAGCTACGGCGTGCTGGCGCTCATCATGCTGATGTATCTGGTGCTCGGCTGCCTGATGGACGCCATGGCGATGATCATCCTGACGGTGCCGATCATCTTCCCCGTGGTCACCCATCTCGGCTTCAACCCGATCTGGTTCGGCATCATTATCGTGATGACGGTCGAGCTTGGGCTTGATTCATCCGCCGGTCGGCATGAATGTGTTCGTCATCAAAAGCGTGGTGAAGGACGTGAGTTTCGCCACGATTTTCAAGGGCGTCATCCCGTTCATAATTACCGACCTGATCCGGCTGGTGATCCTGATCGCCTTCCCGATCATCGCTTTGTGGTTGCCCTCGCATATGTGAGGGCAAAGCTTAACAAGAAGGGAGTTCATGTCATGTGGAAGATCGTCACACTGGCCGCCGCCGCAATGCTGATCGCCGCGCCCGCGCTCGCCGCCAACTCCGCGCAGGAGGAAGCCAACAAGAAAGTGGTGCTCGATCTCTACGAGAAGGGCATCAACCAGAAGGACTTCGAGGCCGCCGCCAAGGATCTCGGACCACGCTACGTCCAGCACAATCCGCGCGCCAAGGACGGGGCGGAAGGGTTCAAGGCCTTCATCGACTTCCTCAAGGCCAAGTTCCCAAACTACCACAGCGAGATCAAGAAGGTGTTCGCCGACGGCGACTACGTCATCCTGCACGTGCACAACGTGTCGGCGCCGGGCGAGCGCGGCGCGGCGATCGTCGACATCTTTCCGGCTGGAAAATGGCAAAGTTGTCGAGCATTGGGACGTCCGCCAGGACATCCCGAGCAATCGGCCAATAACAACACCATGTTCTGACGGTTCTGACCGGCTGGCAGCGCCCGGCCGGGCTATGATATATTAGTTGGGACCCCAACCATCGGCCTGGAGTTCCGCGATGGAACGCTCGTTCAAGAAAGAAGTGCAGGCGCTCAGACTGGGAGACGGCGAAACCTTCCGCGGCGAAGGCATCCTCGCGGTCACCAAGGCGCTGCTGCAATCGGGCGTGTCCTATGTCGGCGGCTATCAGGGCGCGCCGGTGTCGCATCTGCTCGACGTGCTGGTGGATGCCGAGGACATCATGTCCGAGCTCGGCGTCCATCTTGAGACTTGCTCGAACGAGGCCTCCGCCGCCGCCATGCTCGGCGCCTCGATCAACTACCCTTTGCGCGGCGCGGTGACCTGGAAATCGATCGTCGGCACCAACGTGGCCGCCGACGCGCTCTCCAATCTGTCGTCGCCCGGCGTGGTCGGCGGCGCCATGATCATCCTCGGCGAGGACTATGGCGAGGGCGCCAGCGTCATCCAGGAACGCTCCTATGCCTATGCGCTGAAATCCTCGATGTGGCTGCTCGACCCGCGCCCCGATCTGCCGTCGATCGTGCGCACGGTCGAGAAGGGCTTCGAGCTATCGGAAGCAAGCCACGCGCCGGTGATGCTGGAGCTGCGCATCCGTGCCTGCCATGCCACCGGTGCCTTTACTGCCAAGACCAACCGCAAGGGCGTGGTGTCCGGCCTCAACAAGCTCGCCGGTCCGCCGCGCTTCGAATACGGGCGGCTCGCGCACCCGCCGGTGATCTTCACGCAGGAGAAGCTGAAGGTCGAGCAGCGTTTGCCGGCGGCGCGCAAATTCATCCGCGAGCATAAGCTCAACGAAGTCATCGACGGCGACGTCAACGATATCGGCATCATCGTCATGGGCGGCTTGACCAACAGCGTACTGCGGGCGCTGGAGCGCATGGGGCTCGCCGACGTGTTCGGCGCTTCGCGCGTGCCGTTACTGGTGCTCAACGTGGTCTATCCGCTGGTGCCCGAAGAGATCCGCGAATTCTGCGCGGGGAAGCGCGCGGTGCTGGTGGTGGAAGAAGGCAATCCCGATTACATCGAGCAGGCCGTCAACGTCGAACTGCGCCGTGCCGACATCCAGACCAAGGTGCTCGGCAAGGGCCCGCTGCCGCAGGCCGGCGAATACTCCTCCGATGTGCTGCTGGAAGGCCTTGCGGCTTTCCTGCAAGCGACGCGACCCAAGGGCATCGACGCCGAGACGCTCGCCGAAAAAGCGCGCGGTCTGATCGCGCACAAAGCGAAAGCCGCCGCCGCGCTCGGGCCACTGCCGCCGCGGCCGCCCGCCTTCTGCACCGGCTGCCCGGAGCGCCCGGTGTTCTCCGCCATCAAGCTGATGCAGCGCGAATTGGGCCCGACCCATATCTCGGCCGACATCGGCTGTCATTCGTTCGCGACTTTCGCGCCATTCTCCCTCGGCAATTCCATCCTCGGCTACGGCATGTCCTTGGCGAGCGCCGCGGCGGTGACGCCCAATATGGAAAAGCGGCCGATCGCGATCATGGGCGACGGCGGCTTTTGGCATAACGGCCTGATCACCGGCGTGGCGTCGAACCTGTTCAACAAAGGCGACGGCGTGCTGATCGTGATGCAGAACGGCTACGCCTCCGCCACCGGCCAGCAATACATTCCCTCCAGCACCACCAGCCGCGACGGGCCGACGCCCGGCGTCGATATCGAGCAGACGCTGCGGTCGATGGGCGTGAAGTGGCTGCGCACCGTGCGCACCTACGGCGTCAGCAAAATGGTGAAGACGCTGAAGGAGGCGATGCAGACCGCCGAGAAAGGCCTCAAGGTCATCATCGCCGACGGCGAATGCCAGCTGGCGCGCCAGCGCCGCGTGCGCGTCGAAGATGCCGAGAAACTCGAACGCGGCGAGCGCGTGACCCGCACGCGCTACGGCGTCGACGATGAGATCTGCACCGGCGACCACTCCTGCATCCGGCTGTCAGGCTGCCCGTCGCTGACTGTGAAGCCCTCGCCCGATCCCTTACGTACCGATCCGGTGGCGACCGTGGTGGAGAGCTGCGTCGGCTGCGGGTTATGCGGCGAGGTGGCGCATGCCGCGGTGCTATGCCCGTCGTTCTATCGCGCCGAGATCGTGCGCAACGCCAATTGGCGTGACCGTCTGCTGCATCGCTTGCGGCTGAAAGTGATCGGCTGGCTCGGCGGCTATAACGGACGGGTCGCCGCATGAGCACGCCCCGACCCATCACCATGCTGATTGCCGCGCTCGGCGGCGAAGGCGGCGGTGTGCTCACCAATTGGATCGTGGAAGCGGCGGCGGAGGCCGGCTTCCCGGTACAGTCGACCTCGATCCCCGGCGTCGCGCAGCGCACCGGCGCCACCACCTATTACATCGAGATCCTGCCGGTGGCTGCCGACACGCTCAACGGCAAGCGGCCGGTGCTGGCGCTCACCCCCGGCGTCGGCGACATCGACATCGCGGTCACCAGCGAGCTCTTGGAAGCCGGGCGCACCGCCGCGAATGGTTTTGTCACGCCCGACCGCACGTTCGTGATCGCCTCGACCAGCCGCTTCTATGCCATGGACGAGAAGATCGCGATGGGCGACGGCCGCTTCGATCAGGACAAGCTCACCAAGGTTATCGCGCAACACGCGCGCGAAACCGTGCTGATCGACATGGCGCGGCTGGCGCAGCAGAGCGGCTCGATCATCAACGCAGTCATGCTCGGCGCCATTGCCGGCACGGGCCGCCTGCCGCTCACCGCCGAGCAGCTCGAAGCCGCGGTGCGCGCCGACGGCAAGCAGGTGGACGCCAATGTGCGCGGCTTTCGCGCCGGCCTTGATGCCGCGCGCGCGAAAGTGCAGCCGGCAAAAGTCCCCGACAAGAAGAAGAACGCCGCCGCCACCCGTCAGTCGCTCGAACAGGCCGTGGCCTGGACCTTCCCGGCGCTTGCGCAGGCGACCGCGCAAGAAGGTGTGCGGCGGCTGGTGCCTTATCAAAGCGCCCATTACGCGCGGCTCTATATCGACCGCCTCAAACCCGTCCTCGAAGCCGACGAGACGGCCGGCGCGCACGGCAAGCTCCTGAAGGAAGTCGCCCGCCATCTCGCGGTGCGCATGTCATATGAAGACGTGGTGCGCGTGGCACAGGCCAAGATCGCGCCCGCTCGCATGGCCCGCATCGCGCGCGAGGAGCTGCGCGTGAAGGATGAGCCGTTCTCGGTGCACGATTTCCTCAAGCCCGGCATCGAGGAAATGTGCCAGCTGCTGCCGTCCTTCCTGGCGCGGCCGATTCTTCACATCGCCACCCGCCGCGGCTGGCTCGGCCGTGTCTATTTCGGCATGGAGATCAATTCGACTTCGATCTCCGGTTACCTGCGCTTCCTGATGCTGGCCAAACTGCGTCCGCTGCGGCCCTTCGGCCACCGTTACAAGCAGGAGCAGAAGGCGATCGAGGCTTGGCTCGCGCTGATCGTCGCGGCGGCGCGGCAATCGACCGAGCTCGCGCTCGAAGTCGCCGAATGCGCGCGGCTGATCAAGGGCTACGGCGACACCCATGCGCGCGGCACCGCCAATTACGCGGCGATCGAAACGCGCGTGATCCGTCCGGCCTTGGCGGGCCATATCCCGCTCGCGCAGGCCGCCGACGCCATCGCCAGCGCACGCACCGCCGCGCTGGTCGATCCCGAGGGCGAAGGCCTCGCCAAGTGCCTGGCCGCCGTCGAAGGCCACGCCAGCCTGCCGATGGCCGCGGAATAAGACGCGTTGTCAGCCCTACCCCTCGTCGAGTAAGACTCCCCGCCAACGACAAAAAGCCGCCGTGGGCGGAACTTGGGGGCGAACGAAATGGCCGCACCGACCGCACAACGGCCGACGATCGCCGCCGAAGGCTTCCTGCGCGCGTTGGCCGACCACGGCGTCGATTATTTCTTCGCCAATCCCGGCACCGATTTCCCGCCGATCGTGGAAGCCTTCAGCCGCGCCAAGAAAACCAACGCCAAGGTGCCCAGGCCCATTTTGGTGCCGCATGAAAACCTCGCGGTCGCCATGGCGCATGGCGCCTATCTGATGAACGGCCGCCCGCAGGCGGTGATGGTGCACGTCAACGTCGGCACCGCCAACACCATCAACAACCTCACCAACTTGTCGCGTGACCGCGCGCCGCTCATCCTCTGCGCCGGGCGCACGCCGATCACCGAGAAGGGCTCGTTCGGCTCGCGCTCGCGCCCGATCCATTGGGCGCAGGAAATGTTCGATCAGGCCGGCATGGTGCGCGAGCTGGTGAAATGGGATTACGAATTGCGCTCACCCGGCCAGGTCGGTGATGTGGCGGCGCGCGCCGTCGAAGTCGCGATGGCGCATCCGCGCGGTCCAGTCTATCTGGTGCTGCCGCGCGAGCCGCTGTCGGCGCCGCTTTCCGAGCCGGTCGGGCCGGTGAAGCCGCGCCCGCAGGCGCCCGACGCCTATCCCGATCCGCGCAGCATCGCGACGCTCGCGGAATGGATCGCGGCGGCTGAGCGCCCGCTCATTGTTGCCGCCACGCTGAGCCCCGCCGCGGTCGAGGTGCTCGGGCACCTGGCCGAGCGCTGCGCCATACCGGTGGTCACGCATAATCCGCGCACGGTCTGCCTGCCGTCGAGCCACCCCATGCAGTTCGGCTTCGAACCGGGTGCGCTGCTGGCCGACGCCGACCTGGTGATTGTACTCGAGTTCGATGTGCCGTGGATTCCGCATCTGCAGCACCCGCCCGCCGGCTGCCGCATCGCGCATATCGGCGAGGATCCGTTCTTCGTGCGCTATCCGATGCGTTCGTTCCCCAGCGATCTCGCCGTGCAATCGGGCGTCACCCGCGCGCTGGAGGCGCTCGCCACGGCGGTCGAGCAGCGCCTGCAAATGGCGGAGGCGCGCATCGCCGCCCGCCGCGCCCGGCTGACCGAGCGCATGCGCACGCGGCGCGCGCAGCTCGCCAAGGATTCGGCGCCGGGGCAAACCATCTCGCCGGAATATCTCTCGCGCGCCATCGGCGAGACGGTGGGCGAGGACGCCATCATTTTCAACGAATATCCGCTGCGGCCCGACCATTGCGCGCGCGAGAAGGCGGGCACCTTTTTCGCGCTCGGCCCGGCCGGCGGGCTCGGCTGGGGCTTCGGCGCAGCGCTCGGCGCCAAGCTCGCTTCTCCCGATGCCTTCGTCGTTGCCACGCTCGGCGACGGCGCCTACATGTTCAGCAATCCGACTGTCGGCCATTGGGTCTCGGCCAAGCACGAGCTGCCCATTCTGACAATCGTTTACAACAACAGCCGCTACGGCGCCGTGCGGCGCGCCACGCTTTCGATGTTCAAGGACGCCGTCGCCGGCGAGAATGACGGCCGTTTGCTCGCCGATCTCGACCCGGCGCCGCCCTATGACGAGATCGCGCGCGTGCAAGGCGCCTATGCCGAGCGCGTCGAGAGACCCTCCGATCTGCCCGACGCGCTCAAGCGCGCGCGCGAAGCCGTCGTGGACGGCCGCCGGCAGGCGCTGCTCAACGTCATCACGCCTTATTGAGACACCACGAGACAAGCAGAGTCACGAAGGAAGGAAAGTTCATGCGTATCGATGCCTACACCCATTTCATCCCTGAGAAATTCTTCACCAAAATCGTGGAAAGCGGCCACGCCGACATCGGCAAGCGCGTGCGCGAAATTCCGTCGATCCATGATCTGGACGTGCGCAAAAAGGTCGTCGATCAATTCAAGGACTACGCGCAGATTCTGTCTTACCCAATGCCGCCGATCGAACTTTTGGCGAAGGGCGAGCAGATCAACGAATATTGCAAACTGATCAATGACGGCTTCGTCGACATCTGCGCCAAGAACCCCGACCATTTCCCCGGCTGGGTCGCGGAAGCGCCAATCGGCGCGCCCGATGCCGGCACGCGCGAATGCGAACGCGCGATCAAGAGCGGCGCGCTCGGCGTGCAGATCCATACCAATATTGCCGGCAAGCCGCTCGACGCGCCCGAATTCGAGCCGTTCTGGGAGACCATGAACAAGCTGGGCAAACCGGTGTGGCTGCATCCGGCGCGCGCCGCCAATTTCCCGGACTATCTCACCGAGAAAAAATCAAAATACGAGATCTGGTGGACCTTCGGCTGGTCCTATGAGACCGCGGCGGCGATGGCGCGGCTGGTGTTCTCCAAGATCATGGACAAGTATCCGAACCTCAAAATCATCACCCACCATTTCGGCGGCATCGTGCCGATGCTGGAAGGCCGCATTGGCCCGGGTTGGGACCAGCTCGGCGCGCGTACCTCAGACGAGGACCTGCACGCCCTGCTTGGTCAACTGAAGAAGCGGCCGCTCGACTACTTCAAGCACTCGTTCTACGCCGACACCGCGGTGTTCGGCGGCGTGCCGGCCACTCACGCGGGCTTCGCGTTCTACGACCTCGACAAGATCGTGTTTGCCTCCGACTGCCCGTTCGACCCGGAGAAGGGCACCATGTATGCGCGCGAAACGCTGCGCATCCTGGAAGGCATCGACATGCCGAAGGCCGACAAGGAGAAGGTCTGGCACGGCAACCTGGAGCGGATCACCGGCGCGAAGTTCAAGTCGTAGGGTGCGCGGTTTTTCGGCTGTCATGCCCGCGAAAGCGGGCATCCAGTAATCGCCGGCGTTTCGGTTCCGATAAGGGCCGTGAGTACTGGATCATCCGCGTTCGCGGATGATGACGCTTGGTGTGCGCCGCCGGGCATTCGCTCTAGAAGCCCCCGCTACTTCTGGCTAACCTCTTGGCCCATGGCGTTGACGCATCCCATCGGCATGTCCGAGCCCGACCCGCCGCCGCAAGGCGACGGCCGGGTCACTCCGGTGATGGAGCAATATATCGAGATCAAAACTGCCAATCCGGATTGTCTGCTGTTCTACCGGATGGGCGATTTCTATGAACTGTTCTTCGAGGACGCCGAAACCGCCTCGCGCGCGCTCGGCATCGTACTGACCAAGCGCGGCAAGCATCACGGCCGGGACATCCCGATGTGCGGCGTGCCGGTGGTGCGCGCCGACGAATATCTGCACCGTCTGATCGCGCTCGGCCACCGCGTCGCGGTCTGCGAGCAGCTCGAAGACCCGGCGGAGGCGCGCAAACGCGGCGCCAAGAGCGTGGTGCGGCGCGACGTGGTGCGGCTCGTGACCCCCGGGACGCTCACCGAGGACACGCTGCTCGACGCCAAGCGCAACAATTATCTGCTCAGCGTTGCGCGCGCCCGGCTGTCGGTCGGCGAGGAGACGCGCTTTGCGCTGGCCTGGATCGATATCTCGACCGGCGAATTCCGCATCACCGAATGCGACCGCCTCTCGCTCGCTGCCGAAATCGCGCGGCTGGAGCCGAGCGAGATCATCGTTTCCGATACGCTCTACAGCGAGGCGGATCTTGCCGCCTTCTGGCGCTCGCTGCCGGCGGTGACGCCGCTGACGCGCGACGTGTTCGACGCCGCAACCGCCGAGCGGCGGCTGACGTCGTTCTTCGCGGTCGCCACCAGCGAGGCCTTTGGCACGCTGTCGCGGCTGGAACTGACCGCGGCGGCGGCCTGCGTGACTTACGTCGAGCGCACGCAGATCGGCAAGCGGCCGCCGCTGTCGCCGCCGTTGCGCGAGAGCGCCGGCGCCACCATGGCGATCGACCAGGCAACGCGCGGCAATCTCGAACTGATGCGCACGCTGTCGGGCGAGCGGCGCGGCTCGCTGCTCGACGCTATCGACCGCACGGTGACCGCCGCCGGCTCGCGCCTGCTGGCGCAGCGGCTGTCGGCGCCGCTGACCGATGCCGCAGCGATCGCCAAGCGGCTCGACGCGGTCGGCGCCTTCGTCGAGGATGGCGCTTTGCGCGCCGAAACGCGCTCGCGCCTTGCCGCAGCGTCCGATCTCGCGCGCGCGCTGGCGCGTATCGCGGTCGGCCGCGCCGGCCCACGCGATCTCGCCGCCATCCGCGACGGCATCCTGGCCGCCGCCGAGCTTGCGCGCGCGCTCGGCGCGCTCAAGGAACCGCCCGCCGAGATCGCGCTACGCCATGCAATCCTGCCGCCGCCCGGACGGCATGCTGGCGGCCGAGCTTTCGGCTGCGCTTGCCGCCGAATTGCCCGCCTTCAAGCGCGACGGCGGCTTCGTACGCGAAGGCTATGACAAGGCGCTCGACGAGCTGCGCGCGCTGCGCGATGAATCGCGCCGCGTCATCGCCGCGCTGCAGGCGCGCTACGCCGAGGAGACCGGCGTGCGCGGGCTCAAGATCCGCCACAACAACGTGCTCGGCTATTTCGTCGAGGTCACCGCGCAGCACGGCGATAAGCTGATGGCGGCCAATGCAACCTTCATCCATCGCCAGACGCTGGCCGGCCAGGTGCGCTTTACCACCACCGAGTTGGGCGAACTGGAATCCAAGATCGCCAGCGCGGCCGAGCGTGCGCTCGGGCTGGAGCTGGAGATGTTCGAGCGGCTGGCCGGCAGCGTGATCGCGGAGACCGAGGCGATCAAGGCCTGCGCCGAGGCGCTTGCCCGCCTCGACGTGGCCGCCGCGCTCGCCCACCTTGCCGCCGAGCGCGATTTCGCGCGGCCGGCGGTCGACGACAGCCTCGATTTTGTGATCGAAGGCGGCCGCCACGCCGTGGTCGAGCAGGCCTTGTCGAAAGACGGCACGCCCTTTGTCGCCAATGATTGCGATCTCTCGCCGCCGCCCGAAGCGAAAGGCGGCCGCATCTGGCTGATGACCGGCCCCAACATGGCGGGCAAATCCACCTTCCTGCGGCAGAACGCGCTGATCACGATCCTGGCGCAGATGGGCTCGTTCGTGCCGGCGAAATCCGCGCGCATCGGCGTGGTCGACCGGCTGTTCTCGCGCGTCGGTGCCGCCGACGATCTGGCGCGCGGGCGCTCCACCTTCATGGTCGAGATGGTGGAGACCGCCGCCATCCTCAATCAGGCGGGCGCGCATGCGCTGGTGATTTTGGACGAAATCGGCCGCGGCACCGCCACCTTCGACGGCCTGTCGATCGCCTGGGCGACGGTCGAGCACCTGCACGACGTCAACAATTGCCGCGCGCTGTTCGCCACGCATTTCCACGAACTGACCGCGCTCGCCGCGCGCCTTGCCCGGCTGCACAACGCGACGGTGAAGGTGAAGGAGTGGCAGGGCGAGGTGGTGTTCCTGCACGAGGTCACCGCCGGCGCCGCCGACCGCTCCTACGGCATCCAGGTGGCCAAACTCGCCGGGCTGCCCGCCAGTGTCATCGAGCGCGCCAAGGTCGTGCTCGCCAAGCTCGAGCAGGAGGACCGCGCCGCGCCGAAAGGCTTCGAGGATCTGCCGCTGTTCGCCGCGCCCTACAAGCCGTCGGCCGCAATGCAAGAGGCCGCGCATGACCTGCTGACCGCCGCAATCGCCGCTCTCAATCCCGACGACATGTCGCCGCGCGACGCCATGGAAGCGCTCTACCGGCTGAAAGAGCAGCTCGCAAAGGCGCCCAAAGAGTCCATGATGAATATCGCCGAGCGAAAACAGACGAGCGCGCTCGCCGACGCGCAAGGCTGGCTTGCGCAACTCGAAGCCGCCCTGCAGACGCAAGACGCGGCAGCGGCGGCGGCCTTGTTCCTGGCGGACGGGCTGTGGCGCGATCTCTTGGCCTTCACCTGGACCATCCAGACCATCGCCGGCCGCGCGGCGATCGAGAAGATGCTCGGCGAGACGCTGGCGCGCACCAAGCCGAAAAACTTCCGCATTCCGCCGCAGCGCACGCCGCCGCGCTGGGTCAGCCGCGCCGGCACCGATGCCATCGAAGTCTTGTTCGATTTCGAGACCGCCTTCGGCCCCTGCAACGGCGCACTGCGGCTGGTGCCCGACAGCCAAGGCCAATTACGCGCCTGGACGCTGAACACCAATCTGCACGAGCTGCGCGGTCATGAAGAGGAATTCAAGCGGCGCGCGGCGCCGGATTCGACCCGCGACTTCGGCGCCGAGAACTGGGCCGACCGCCTGACAAAGCAGCGCGCCTTCGCCGACCGGGACCCGGCGGTGCTGGTGGTCGGCGGCGGCCAGGCGGGCCTGTCGGCAGCAGCACGACTACAACAACTCGGCATCGATACGCTGATCGTCGACCGCCACAGCCGCGTCGGCGACAATTGGCGCACGCGCTACCATTCGCTCACGCTGCACAATGAGGTGTTCGTCAATCACCTGCCCTATCTGCCGTTCCCGCCGAATTTCCCGGTCTATATCCCCAAGGACAAGCTCGCCAACTGGTTCGAATTTTACGTCGAGGCCATGGAGCTGAATTTCTGGACCGGCACCGAGCTCGTCGGCGGCAGCTACGACGACAAGCTCAAGCAATGGTCAATCACGCTCAAGCGCGACGGTAAAACGCGCGTGATGCATCCGCGCCATCTCATCTTCGCGACCGGCGTGAGCAGCATTCCCTCTTATCCCGACCTGCCCGGGCTGAAGGATTTCGCCGGCACGGTGGTGCATTCCGGCGCTTTCAAAGACGCCGAGACATGGCGCGGCCGCAAGGCGCTGGTGCTCGGCACCGGCACCAGCGGCCACGACGTGGCGCAGGAGCTGCAGGCGCACGGCGCCGACGTCACCATCATCCAGCGCAGCAACACCTATGTGGTGAGCCTGAAGGAGGCGCAGAGCGTCTACGCCATCTATTCAGAAGGCATTCCGTTCGACGATTGCGACCTGCTGGCGACTTCGATGCCCTACCCCGTGCTGCAGCGCTCCTACCAGGTCTCGACCGCCAAGGGCCGCGTCGTCGACAAAGACCTGCTGGAAAAGCTTGCCGACGCGCGGTTTCCGCCTGTGGTTCGGCGAGGACGAGACCGGCTTCCAGATGATGTATCTGCGCCGCGGCGGCGGTTATTACTTCAACGTCGGCTGTTCCGAGCTGATCATCGCCGGCAAGGTGAAACTGCTGCAGTTCTCCGACATCGACAAATTCGCCGCCGGCGGCGCGCTGTTGCGTGACGGCAGCACGGTGCCAGCCGAGCTTCTCGTGCTGGCGACCGGCTACAAGAACCAGCAGGAGGCCGCACGGCTTTATCTCGGCAACGAGATCGCCGACAAGATCGGGCCGGTCTGGGGCTTCGACGAGGGCGGCGAATTGCGCAACATGTGGCGGCGCACCGCGCAGCCGGGGCTGTGGTTCACCGCCGGCTCGCTGGCGCAATGCCGCATCTTCTCGCGCTATCTCGCGATCCAGATCAAGGCCTTGGAACTCGGCCTGCTGCAGTAAGCCGCCGCTGCCGCAGCAGCCACAGCAGCGTGTTCCAGCCGACGCCGACGCTCAGGCCGACCGGTACGACCACCACACGCCGAGCGGCACCGCGAACAAATGCACTGCGAGCAGACCCAAAGCTAGGCCGACCAGGGGCGCGTGCACGTGCGCGGCGACGCTGGCGGCCGCCGGCCCGCCGATGCGCGGATGCAGGATGACGAAGAACGAGCCCATCGCGACCGGAAAGAACGCGAAGACGCCCGAAAGGTACGAGCCGATCGAGTTGCTCGCCGCCGTCACGACGATGACGCACAGCGTCACCACGCCGGCACGCCAGGCGAGATCCGTGCCGCGTTAGCGTGCACGCGCTTGACCGCGCCCTCGAGCCCGGAAGCGCGAGCCCAGGTAGATCGCAACCGGAAACACCACGAGCGTTGAGCGCGACCGCGCCGAGCGCGCTCCAGTCGAACAGCCGTGCGAGCAAAACGCCCGCGAGCCAGACCGCGAAGGCCCCGCCGAGGCTGACCGGCAGCGAGCGCCGTTGCGCCAGCGATGCATAGGTCAGCGCAAAAAACGCGCAGGCCGCATTGGAAACGAGGCTGCCGATCACGCTGTCGGCGATGAATTGCGGCGAATGCTCCCAGCGCAAGAATAATGAGCGCGGCGCCGCCCGCGGTCGGCAGCGAGGCGATCAGCGAGCCAATGAACGGCCCGCGGCGCTCGACCACGACGGAGGCTGCCACGACGATGCCTCGCGGTCATGACGATCTTCAGCAACAGTCCGGCGATGAACATTTAGGTCAGTTTCGGCGGCCGCGCGGCCGGTGCGCCAGCATCATCAGCAGGCTCCACGCGACCGAGGCGAGCAGCGCCAGCGCCAGCCCGGCCGGCGTGCCGAGCGACTCGGCGCTGACATGCAGCACCGACGCAGGCGCAGGCAAAGCCGACCAGGCCGAGCGGCGTGTTGGCGAGCACCGCCGCCGTCGGCCTTGCCGCCCATGCGGGGATGCATCACCAGCGCGATGCTGGTCATCACGACGGGAAATACCGCGAGGAGGCCGCTGCCGGCCGCACCGAGCTGGAAGCTGAAGGTCACGACCACGGCGACCAGGACCGCGACCATCGCCGCGCGCAGCAGCATGTCCGACCAGCGCGCGTGAAACGGCGGCATGCGCAGGTGGCGCATGGCCCGCGCCAGCGCCATGCAGATGCCGAGCACGACGATGTTCATCGCCGCCGCGCGGGCAAAGCTCCAGTCGATCGCGCGCATCGTCAGCACACAGACGAGCCAGGCCAGGTAGGCGCCGGCGAGGCTCGCGAACAGCGAGCGCTTCTGCGCCAGCAGGGCATAGACCGTGGCGAAAACGCCATTGGCGCCGTTGATGACCAGGCTCGCCACCGCGCTTTGCGCGATGAAAGGCGCCGTGTGATCCATCGCGAGAAAGACGTAGACCGGCCCGGCGCTGATCGGCAGCGTCGCCACCATGGCCCCAATCACCGGCCCGGCACGTTCGGCAACCACCGTCGCCACCACCACGAAGCCCGCGGTGACGGCCATTTTCACGATGAGGGTGAGGGCGAAATAGAGGTCGGGGGGCATTTTGCTCTTCTCCCTCTCCCCGCTTGCGGGGAGATGGGTGCGGGGCATATCGCCCCAAGAAAGCCACGCGCCTGCGCGGCCGACCTCTCCCGCTCGCGAGAGGCGAAGCAGCTAAACCCGTGCCAGCTTCACCTCGACCGGCGGACCAGCTTTGATGGTCTGATAGACGACGCAATAGCGCTCGGTGAGCTTGAGCAACTGGTCGAGCTTGTCCTGGGCGCATCGGTGTCGAGATCGAAGCGCAGACGGATCTGCGCGAAGCCGACCGGCGCATCCTTGGCGACGCCGAGCGTGCCGCGAAAATCGAGATCGCCTTCCGCCGACACGTTGCCGCGTCGCAGCGGAATATCCGAGCGCGGTCGCCACCGCCTTCACCGTCACGCCGGCGCAGGCGACCAGCGCCTCCAGCAGCATGTCGCCAGAGCACAGCTCGAGGCCAGAGCCGCCGGTCGCCGGATGCAGGCCGGCGACCGCCAGCGCGCGGCCGGTTTCGACCTTGCAGGCGATATTGGTGTCGTCGAGCGTGCCTTTCGCCTTCAGCGTGATGACGCGCGGCGTTCGGATCGTCCTTGTAGCGCTGCTTGATCGGCGCCTGCATGGCGCGCAGTTCATCGGCGTCCATTGTCACGTCTCCTCCGATTTGAATGGCTCGCGGCGTGCAGCACCACGCGGCCGACCACCTTGCCGGCGCGCAGTTCGTCCATGCGCGTTGTTGACGTCTTCGAGCGGCCGCGTGCTGACCGGCACGTCGCGGCAGGCCGGTGCGGCGCACCAGTCCATCAATTCCGCCATCTCCGGCACGCTGCCGACATAGGAGCCCTGGATGGTCAGCGCCCGCATCGGGATCGGCGGCAGCGACACCGTAAGGTCGCCGCCGAACAGGCCGACGATGACGTATCTTGCCGCCCTTGATCAGACTGTCATAGCCAAGCCGCGCCGCTCGCCGACGAGCCGACCAGATCGATCACGGCCCAGGCGCCGCCATTGGTCAGCTTCCTGATCTGCTGCGACGGCGTCCGGCGCCCTGCCGTCGACGACAGCGGTCGCGCCGGCTTTCTTCGCCGCGTCGCGCTTGGTCGGATCGATATCGACGACGATGGCCGAGTGGCCGCCCATCTTCTGGTGCAGGCGCGAGGCACATCAGCCCGAGACCGCCGGCGCCGATGATCACCGTCGGTTCGCTCTTCAGCGTCGGCACCTTCTTCAAGCGCGCCGAAGGTGGTGACGCCGGAACAGGCGAGCGGCGCCGCGCGCTCCGGCGGCAGATCGCCGATGTCGAACAGATAGCGCGGGTGCGGCACGATCAGGTAGTCGGCATAGCCGCCGTTCGAGAACACGCCGAGGCTACGCATGGCGCGGCAGAGATTTTCCTCGCCGCGCTTGCACAGGCCGCAATCGCCGCAACCGATCCAGGGGTCGGCCAGCAGCTTGTCGCCGATCTTGACGCCTTTGCGTCGGGGTCCGACCGCCACCACCTCGCCGACGTTCTCATGGCCGAGCGTCACCGGCAGCTTCATGCCGCGGTCGGCCAGGCTCATCCGCTTGCCGCCGCCGAGGTCGAACCAGCCGTCGGCCAGATGCAGGTCGCTGTGGCAGACGCCGGCGGCCAGCACCTTGAGCAGAACCTCGCTGCCCTTCGGCTCGCGGCGTCGGCTGCTCGTTGCACTGCAGCGGCTGGCCGCAAACGCAGACCTGGAACATGCGCATAGAAAACTCCTCCCGCTTTTTGTTCTTTGTCGAAATGCGGACAGCGGAAAACCACAGTCCGGAAGCCGGACGTCACCCCGTCGGCACGCTGTAGTTGTTGGGCAGTTTTTCGCATACCCCGCAATATCTTTGCCGGTGGGCGGTGACTTCCGCCGCCGCCTCCGCTATCCCGATGGCCACATGACTTCCCTTGCCGTTGAAACCAGCTTGCGCGCCTCCGAACCCCCGACCCGCGCGGCGGGCGACTTGATCGATGCGCGCGCCATCGTCGCCGAGCTCGAAACGCTCGCGCAGACGCAAGGCGGCAATGAGGGCGAATTGCGCTCGGCCGTGGCGCAACGGCTCAAGCGCGCGTTGATCGAGGGCCGCGCCAAGGCCGAGCAAATGCTTCTCAAAGACCGTCACGGCCGCCGCTGCGCCGAGCGGCTGTGCCGGATGGAAGACGAGGTCATCCGCATCCTGTTCGACTTCGCGCGCAAGCATCTCTACCCGTCGCAGAACCCGTCCGAGGCCGAGCGTATGGCGGTGATCGCCACCGGCGGCTATGGCCGCGGGCTGCAGGCGCCCGGCTCCGACATCGATCTACTGTTCGTGCTGCCCTACAAGCAGACCGCCTGGGGCGAGCAGATCGCCGAAAGCATTCTGTACTGCCTGTGGGACACCGGCCTGAAAGTCGGCCACGCCACCCGCTCGGTCGACGAATGCATCCGCCAGGCCAAGGCGGATATGACCATCCGCACCGCCATTCTCGAGGCGCGCTTCCTGCTCGGCGACAAGACGCTGTTCGACGAGTTGGTGACGCGCTTCGACAAAGAGGTGGTGCGCAACACCGCCGTTGAATTCGTCACCGCCAAGCTCGCCGAGCGCGAGGAGCGCCACCGCCGCGGCGGCCAGTCGCGCTATCTGGTCGAGCCGAACGTCAAGGACGGCAAAGGCGGCTTGCGCGACCTGCATACATTATTCTGGATCGCGAAATACGTTTACCGCGTGAGCGAGCCGGACGAGCTGATCAAGCAGGGCGTGTTCGACAAGCACGAGTACCAGTTGTTCCGCCGCTGCGAGGATTTCCTCTGGTCGGTGCGCTGCCACATGCATTTCGTCACCGGCCGCGCCGAGGAGCGGCTGTCGTTCGACATCCAGCGCGAGATCGCGGTGCGGCTCGGCTACACCGAGCATCCCGGCATGAAGGATGTCGAGCGCTTCATGAAGCACTACTTCCTGATCGCCAAGGACGTCGGCGATTTGACCGCCATCCTCTGCGCGGAGCTGGAAGACAGTCACGCCAAGAGCGTACCGGTGTTGAGCCGGGTGATGGCGCGCTTCCGCCGCCCGCCCAAGCGCGTGCGGCTTGCCGGCAGCGAGGACTTCAACGTCGACAAGAACCGCATCACGGTCGCCAATGCCGGCGTGTTCAAGCGCGATCCGGTCAATCTGATCCGCATCTTCCATCTCGCGCAGAAGAACAACCTTGCCTTCCATCCCGACGCGCTGCGCGCGGTCACGCGCTCACTCACGTTGATCGACGCCAAGCTGCGCGACAACGAGGAAGCCAATAAGCTTTTCCTCACCATCCTGACCTCGCAGAACGACCCGGAAACCGTGTTGCGGCGCATGAACGAGGCCGGCGTGCTCGGCCGTTTCGTGCCGGCCTTCGGCAAGATCGTCTCAATGATGCAGTTCAACATGTACCACCACTATACGGTGGATGAGCACCTGCTGCGCTGCATCGGCATTTTGCGCGAGATCGAGGAAGACAGCAGCAAGGACTCCCCGCTCGCCAATGAATTGATCCATAAGATCCTGCCCGAGCACCGCAAGGTGCTTTACGTCGCGATGTTCCTGCACGACATCGCCAAGGGCCGGCCGGAAGACCATTCGACCGCCGGCGCGCGCGTCGCCAAGCGCTTCTGCCCGCGCCTCGGATTTTCGGCGGCCGAAACCGAGCTGGTGGCGTGGCTGATCTCCATCCATCTCGTGATGTCGAGCGTCGCGCAGTCGCGCGATCTGTCCGACCGCAAGACGATCGAGAATTTCGCCGCGGTGGCGCAGTCGGCCGAGCAGCTGAAGCTGCTGACCATTCTCACCACCGCCGACATCAAGGCGGTCGGCCCCGGCGTGTGGAACGGCTGGAAGGCGCAACTGATCCGCACGCTGTATTTCGAGACCGAGCCGGTGCTCACCGGCGGCTTCTCCGAAGTCAACCGCGCCCAGCGCGTCGCGCAGGCGCAGCGCGAATTCCGCGAGGCCATGACCGACTGGCCGGTCGAACAGCGCGAGGCCTACATCGCCAAGCACTATCCGGCCTATTGGCTCAAGGTCGACCTGCCGCACAAGGTCGAGCACGCCAAATTCCTGCGCGCCGCCGACGAAACCGGCAAGAACCTCGCGACCGCGATGCGGCTTCGACAGCGGCAACGTCACCGAGCTCACCGTGATGGCGCCCGACCATCCCTGGCTGCTGTCGATCATCGCCGGCGCCTGCGCCATGGCCGGCTCCAACATCGTCGACGCTCAGATCTACACCACCACCGACGGCCGCGCGCTCGACACCATCTCGCTGTCGCGCGAATTCGAGCGCGACGAGGACGAAGAACGCCGCGCCAAGCGCATCGCGGATTCGATCGAGAAGGCGCTGCGCGGCGAATTGCGGCTGCCCGACGTGGTGGCCAAGCGCGCGGCGCCCGAAGGGCCGCATCAAGGCCTTCGCGCTCGAGCCGACCGTCACCATCAACAACCAGTGGTCCCACCGCTACACCATGGTGGAGGTCACCGGGCTCGATCGCACCGGCCTGCTGTTCGAGCTGACCGCGACGCTGTCCAAGCTCAACCTCAACATCGCCTCGGCGCACGTCGCCACCTTCGGCGAGCGCGTGGTGGACGTGTTCTACGTGACCGACCTGATGGGCGCGCAGATCACCTCGCCGACGCGGCAAGCGGCGATCAAGCGCGCGCTGATCGGGTTGTTCGCGACCGAGGCCGAAAGCAAGGCCGCCAAGGCGGCTAGCTGACGCGATGACCGCAGCGCCCGTCGCCATTATCGGTCTCGGCCTGATGGGAGAGGTCTATGCCAAGCGCCTGATCGACGCCGGCATACCGGTCACCGGCTTCGACCTCGACCCGGCGCGCCGCGCACGGCTGAAAGACATTGGCGGCACGCCCGTCACCTCCGTCGCGGCGCTTGCCGCGCCTGCCCGCTGCATCATCATCGCGGTGTTCGACACCGGGCAAGTCGAAGACGTGATTGAGAACCACCTGCTGCCGGCGCTCGGCGACGGCTCCAATAAAACCGTGCTGTGCATGAGCACATGCGATCCCGACCAGGTGGCGGCCTTGGCCGCCCGCGTCATCCCGCGCGGCATCCGCTATCTCGACGTGCCGGTGTCCGGCACGTCCGATCAGGTACGGCGCGGCGACGGCGTGGCGCTGATCGGCGGCGACCTGACAATCGCCGACGAAGTCGCCGACGTCTTCGACGCGTTGTTCACGCGCCGCTTCCATGTCGGAAAAGTCGGCGACGGCGGACGCGCCAAGCTCGCGGTCGAATCTGATCCTCGGCTTGAACCGGCTGGCACTGGCCGAAGGGCTGGTATTCGCCGAACGCCTGGGACTCGATCCGGCGGCTTTTCTCGAGGTCGCGCGCGGCTCGGCCTCCTATTCGCAGGTGATGGAAACCAAGGGCCCGAAAATGGTGCGCGGCGATTTTTCGCCGGAAGGCCGCGCCCGCCAGACCCTGAAAGATTGCCGGCTCATGCTCGCGCAGGCCGCAGCCGTGGGACAGCAATTGAAGATGCTCGAACTGCACGCCGAGGTGCTGGAAGCCTGCGTGCGCGCCGGCGAAGCCGACCTCGACAACTCCGTCGTCATCAACGAAGTCCGCCGCCGCCGTGATTAGCTCTCGCCCTCAAGCGCCCGTTTCAGCCGCCGGATAATGACGCCGCGGGCGCGGTCGTCGGCGGCGGCATCGACCGCATCGTTGATATCGAGGATCAGCTTCGACATGTCGTTGTGCCAGTCGAGATTGGTCACCGCCTCGGGCGCGAGGCGCCTTCGGCGTGCGACATCGATCGGCGTCGGCGCCGCTCGTGGTCAGCTCGTAACTATCGTCCAGCAGGGGCGTGAATATCTTTGCCGCCGGGACGGTGCGCTCGGCGATGCGTTCGGCAAGCCCGGCCAGCGCCGGTTCTTCGCCGTGCACCAGGAACACCCCACGTTCGATCGGCCGGCGCGATGCAATCCAGCGCGCAAGTTCCGGCCCATCGGCATGGCCGGAATATTCGTCGAGCCGGCGGATGCGCGCCGCCACGTTGATCTGCTCGCCCTGAATGCGCACCGCCTTCACGCCATCGACGAGGAATCGCCCGAGCGTACCCTGCGCCTGGAAGCCGACCAGCAGCACAGTCGCTTGCCGCTGCCAAAGCCAGCGCTTGAGATGATGGCGGATGCGGCCGGCGTCGCACATGCCGCTGGCGGCGATGATGATGTGGAAGCCGGTGAGCCGGGCGATCGACTTGCTTTCGTCCACCGTCTCGGTGCAACGCAGATGCGGCGAGCGCAACAGCCGGTCGACGTCGATATCCGATTGCAGGCTTTCGCTGTGCTGCCGGAACACCTCGGTCGCGTGGATCGCGAGCGGCGAATCGAGGAAGATCGGCGCCGCCGGCACCTCGCCGCGCTCCATCAGGTCGATCAGGTCGACGATGAGCTCTTGCGTGCGCTCGACGGCGAAGGCCGGAATGAGCAACGCGCCGCCGCGCGCCTTGGCTTCGCGTACTTCCGCGGCGAGATGCTGGCGGCGGGATTCACGCGTCACCGGCGGGCGGTCTTCATCGCCATAGGTCGATTCGCAGAGCACGTAATCGAGCCCAGTCGGCGCTTGCGGATCGGGCTGAAGCAGTTTGGCGTCGGGCCCGATGTCGCCGGAGGCGAGGACACGCAGCGGCTTGCCATCCTTGCCCGCGCCCGTGAATTCGATTTCGATCGATGCCGAGCCGAGCAGGTGGCCCGCATTCCAGTAGCGCGCTCGCACGCCCGGCATCGGCTCGAACCAGCTCTCGTAGTCCACGGCTTGAAAGGAATTGAGCGAGGCGACGGCATCGGCCTGGGTATAGATCGGCGTCACTTGTGCGCGCCCGCGCGCGGCATTGCGGCGGTTCAAGGCGACGACTTCCGATTCCTGGATGCTGCCCGCGTCGGGCAGCATGAATGAGCACAGGTCGATTGTGCCGCGCGTTGCGAAGACGCGGCCGCGAAAGCCGCCGCGCACCAGTTTCGGAATGAGCCCGCTGTGGTCGATATGCGCGTGCGTCAGCAGCACCGCACCGATGTCGGCGGGCGCAAATGGAAAGCCTCCATAGTTGAGCTCCTTCAGCGTCTTCGGTCCCTGAAACAAGCCGCAGTCGACGAGCAGGCGGCCGGCCGACGTTTCGAAAAGATGGCATGAGCCGGTCACCGTGCGAGCGGCGCCGCAAAAGCGCAGGGTCACGCTCATGCGCCACACTCCTTGCGCAGCGCTTCGGCAAGCACGTCGTCGAGCGCGATCGCGTTGGTCGGATGCGACACGCTGTCGGTCGACTTGACCGAGCGAATGCCGGCCGCAAAGAGAACGCCGACCAGTTCCGGCGGGAACAGCGCGTGGGTGACGACAGCGTCGATCGACGTGGCGCCGGCGGATCGCAGCGCCTTGGCGCACGCGGACAGCGTGCGCGCCCGACGATACGATGTCGTCGACCAGCAGCGCCGGCCGATCTGGACAGCGCGCCGGATCAGCAAAGGTCATCTCGACCGCGCGGTCGCCGCGCCGGCTTCTTGTGCGCAACCGCGAAATCGAGTCCGAGTCGGCCCGCGAGATCGCTCACCCAAGGCCGAGATTCTTCATCAGGGCCGACAATAACCGTTCGACGGTCAACGTCCGCGCGCAGCGCATCCGCGATCGCCGTCATGGCCGAAAGGTCGTCAGCCTCAATACCCGGAAAGACGTCGCGAAGGTTGGAGGTTCGATGCAGATGGGCATCGACCGTAACAATGCGATCGAAGGCTTCCGCCAACAGTTTGCCGATGACCTTTTGGCTGATCGCCTCGCCCTCACGAAACGCCGCGTCTTGCCGCATGTAGCAAAGGTAGGGAGCAACGAGGACCAGTCGCTTGGCGCCGCCGCGGCGCAAGGCTTCGCAGGCGAACAGCAGTGCCAGCAGCTTTATCATTCGGCTGAAATAGCGATGCAAAGACGACCGTGGTTCCCGACGCCGGGCCGACGGTCACGCGCAATTCCTCATCCGGAAAGCGATGAACCGCGATCGCGTGCAATGAAATTCCGAGCCGCGCCGCAAGCCGGCCGGCAGCATCGGCCGCGGACGGGAGGCATTGCAGCGCAATCGCCGGTCATGGCTTGCTCTCGGTGGATGCATGCGAGCCGACCACATAGCCGCTGTCGGCCTGGGCGCCCGCCCGTGCCAGTTCAAATTGCGCATCGTCGAAGGCATGAATGCGGTAGAGCGGCTCGCCCTGTTCGACGCGGTCGCCGATCTTCTTGAACACCTTGATACCGGCGCCCTTGTCGATCGGCGCGCCCGCCGTGCGCGCAAGCCGGTTTAGCCGCAAGCAGTCAATCGTCTCGACCACGCCGTCGCCCGATGCCGGAATATCTGCAGTCAGGTTGCCGATGTCGGTCCTGCTGCCGGAGGGCCCCTGCGCCTCGATGATCTTGTGCATCTGCTTGAGTGCGGCGCCGCTGTCGAGCAGGTCTCGCGCGCGCGCGTAGCCGGTGCCGCCGCGCAGCTCGGGGTCGTATTCCAGCAAATGCGCGGCGAGCCGCAGCGACTTCTCGCGCAGGTCGCGCGGCGCAGCCGGGTCGTTCGTCAGCACCGCCATCACGTCCTGCGCTTCCAGCACCGGGCCGATGCCATTGCCGATCGGCTGGCGGCCGTCGGTGATCACCACTTCGACGGCGATGCCGAAATGATCGCCGACGAATTCGAACAGCTTGCGCAGGCGCATGGCCTCGACGGTGCTGGTGAGCTTCGCCGCCGGCCCCACCGGCAAATCGATCAAAAGATGAGTCGAGCCGGCGGCAAGCTTTTTCGACATGATCGACGCCACCATCTGCTCGCGCGTGTCGATGGCAAGCGGCCGCTCCACCGAGATCAGAATGTCGTCGGCGGGCGACAGATTGACGTGGCCGCCCCAGACCAGGCAGCCGTGACAGCCATTCACCACGTCCTTCATCTCCTCGACGCCGAGATCGACGCGCGCGAGCACCTCCATGGTGTCGGCGGTGCCGGCCGGCGAGGTGATCGCGCGCGAGGAGGTCTTTGGGATCATCAAGCCGTGCGCGGCGACGATCGGCACCACGATCATCGAGGTGCGGTTGCCTGGAATGCCGCCGATGCAATGCTTGTCGACGACGATCGAGTGGTCCCATTTCAACTGCGTGCCGGCGTTCGCCATCGCGCGCGAAAGCGCCAGCAATTCGCCCGAGGTCATGAAGCTCGCCGAGCCGATCAGGAAGGCGGCGATTTCCATGTCCGAATAGCGGTAGTGTGCGATGTCCTCGACGATTGCGCCGATTTCGGCGGCGTTCAATGCGCGGCCTTGAATCTTGGCACGCACGGCATCGAGGCTTTCCGGCGGCGTCGCCGGTGTCACCGTGACCGGGCTGCCGGACGGCGCGCCAAAACGGCGGAAGGCCGGCTCCGCCAGACCCAACTCGTCGGGCGCGACGATGCCGTCGTCGGTGAGCAGCAGCGTGGCAAGCATCACCTTTGAATTGGCGCGCAATTCGACGCGCGAAAACCCGCGAAAAACCTCCGGCCGTAGTGCGGTCGAGCGCCGCGAGATCACCACCACGTTCTCGCGGCCGGTGTCGAGATTGACGCGCCTGATCTTGAGTTGCGGACGCGGCGGCGATGGCGGGAAGGCGGTCATCTTGGGGCTCGCAGGCAGCAGGTGCGCGACCATAACAGGGCGCCAACCCCAAATCCTTGATGTAAATCATGAGTTTGGCGGCGCTGCGCCCCTTAACGACGCCTTAAACCGGCCCGCTTAGCGTCACGCCGGGGAACGGCGGCGTTTTGCCCGCCGGCACAGTGTGCGGGTTACGTATGGGTAAGGGACAAGCGGGCGGGCGCCGCGAGCCTACGTTCGATGTCAGTCCGCCGGTGCGCGTCGCCGCGTCCGAGCGCGCGCCGGGCGGCGAGCCGCCGCGGCGGCGCAAGCGCAAAGCCTCCCGCAAGACCAAACGCCCGCGCCGCTCATTCTTCGGCCGCCTCATTTATTGGAGCCTGGTGCTCGGCCTCTGGCTCGGCATCGGCGGCGTCGCCACCGTCGCCTGGACCGGCGCACATCTGCCGCCGATCCAGTCGCTCGAAATTCCCAAGCGGCCGCCCTCGATCCAGATCGTCGATATGCACGGCCGCGCGCTTGCCGTGCGCGGCGACATGGGCGGCGAAGTCATCCCGCTGAAGGAACTGCCGAGCTACGTCCCCAAAGCCTTCGTCGCCATCGAGGATCGCCGCTTCTACGAGCATTACGGCGTCGATCCCTACGGCATTGCGCGCGCCGGGCTCGCGAACGTCTTACACAGAGGTATCAGCCAAGGCGGCTCCACCATCACGCAGCAATTGGCGAAAAATCTCTTTTTAACTCAAGAACGTACCATCCATCGCAAGCTGCAGGAGGCGCTGCTCGCGCTCTGGCTGGAGCGGAAATTTTCCAAGACGCAGATCCTCGAGCTCTATTTGAATCGCGTCTATTTCGGCGTCCGGTGCCTACGGCATCGAACAGGCCGCGCAGCGCTATTTCGGCAAGTCCGCCAAGCAGATAAGTCTCGCCGAGGCCGCTTTGCTCGCGGGCCTCGTGCGCTCGCCGTCGCGTCTTGCGCCCACGCGCAATTTCAACGGCGCCGAAAAACGCGCGCAGATCGTGCTGAAGACGATGGCCGAACTGAATTTTGTCAGCCCGCGAACGAACGCGTCGCGCTCGCGCATCCGCCGCGCATCGTCGCGCAAGCCGGCAGCGGCTCGATCAACTATGTCGCCGACTGGGTGATGGACGCGCTCAACGACGTGCTCGGCCATGTCGACGAAGACATCGTGGTGCGCACCAGCATCGACGGCGGTTTGCAGGCGAGCGCCGAGCAGGCGCTCACCGATGAGCTGGCGCAGAAAGGCGGCAAGGCCGGCGTCAGCCAAGGCGCGCTGGTGGCGATGACGCCGGACGGCGCGGTGCGCGCCCTGATCGGCGGCCGCAACTATGCCGAAAGCCAGTTCAACCGCGCGGTCGCCGCCAAGCGCCAGCCCGGCTCCGCGTTCAAGGCCTTCGTCTATCTCACCGCGCTCGAGCACGGCCTGACGCCCGAGACGGTGCGCGAGGACAAGCCGTCGTCGTAAAAGGCTGGCGGCCGGAGAACTACAAGCACGAGTATTATGGGCCGGTGACGCTGACGCAGGCGCTGGCGCTGTCGCTCAATACCGTGTCGGTGCGGCTGACCATGGAGCTCGGCGCCGGCGGAGGTGATCCGCACCGCGCACCGGCTCGGCATCGCCTCGCCGCTCGAGCCCAACGCTTCGATCGCGCTCGGCACCTCGGAAGTCTCGGTGCTCGAACTGGTCGGCGCCTATGCGACATTTGCCAATGGCGGCTACGAGACGTCGCCGCACGTGATCGAGCGCATCAACGACGCCAAGGGCAAATTGCTCTACGCGCGCGACGACCGTTCGCTCGGCCGCGTTGTCGACGACGCCTATGTGGCGGAGATGAATGCCATGATGCAGCAGACCCTGCTGATCGGCACTGCCAAGCACGCTGCGCTCGCCGGCTGGCCGGCCGCCGGCAAGACCGGCACATCCCAAGATTTCCGCGACGCCTGGTTCATCGGCTACACCGCGCATCTCGTCACCGGCGTCTGGCTCGGCAATGACGACGGCACGCCGACCAAGCACGTCACCGGCGGCAGCCTGCCGGTGGAAATCTGGAGCCGCTTTATGACCAGCGCGCATCAGGGCGTGCCGGTCGCCGACCTCCCCGGCTCGGGCGGCGGCGGCTTGTTCTCCAGCCTGTTCGGCGGCGCCCGCTCGAGCGCGCCGGTGCCGCCAGCGACGGTCGGCGCGGCGCCGGTTCCGCCGGCGTCCGTTCCCGCGGCCGCGACGACAAATCAGGCCAGCGCCGGTCTCGACGGCTGGCTGCTCAATAATCTGTTCGGCCGGCGCTAGGCTCGCTCATGCTTGACGACGCGCGCGCGCACGGCGCGCGTGACGATCCACAACACAAGCGTCGCACATCCCGCGATCGCCACGCCGTTGGCAAGCGGCCACGCCGTTTTCCCGAGCAACAATCCGACGATGGCGCCGAACACGGCCGCCACGCTCTGCTGCACGAAGCCAAGCAGCGATGAGGCGGCGCCGGCGCGTTCCGGGAACGGCGTCATGGCCCCCGCAATCGACTGCGGCAGCACCATGCCGAGGCCGGCAAGATAGATCGCGATCGGCAGTACCAGCGACGCCGCCGAGGTGAGGCCGAGCGTCACCGCCGCCGCCATCGCGAGCCCGCCAACGGCGACCGCGCCAGCCGCCGAGATCCGAGAATGCCGTCGAGACCGAAGCGATGCGTCAGCCGCGCCGACAGCGTCGAGCCGGTCATGTAGCCGACCGAGCCGAAGGCGAAGGCAAAGCCGAACGCGAACGGCGACAGCCCATAGAGACCTTGCAGCACGAAGGAGGCGCCGGAAATCCAGGCGAACAGTCCGGCATAGCTGGTGGCGGCAAGGCCGAGATAGGCGAGATAGGCCGGGTTGCGCGCGACGATGCCGTAGGACTTGGCCATCGACGACACCGACACCGGCTCGGCCGCGCGCTGCGCCAACGTCTCCGGCAGCAGCAGCCAGACCACGCCCGCGCCGGCCGCTCCCGCGGCGGCCAGGGCGAAAAACACCGAGCGCCAGCCGAAGCCGGTCTGCAGCAAGCCGCCGACCACCGGCGCCAGCACCGGCGCCAGCGCCATCACCGCGCCGATCACCGACAGTTCGCGCCCAGCGCGGCTGCCGGAATAGAGGTCGCGCACCATGGCGCGCGCCAACACGATGCCGCCGGAGCCGCCGAGTGCCTGCGCGAAGCGCGCCGCGATCAGCAGCTCGATCGATGGCGCCAGCGCGCAGGCGAGGCTGGCGGCGCAATAGAGCGCGATAGCGCCGAGCAGGACGGGCTTGCGGCCGTGACGGTCGGAGATCGGACCATAGCCGATCTGTCCGACCGCAAAGCCGATCAGATAGGCGGAGATGGTGAGCTGCACTTGCGCGGTCGAGGCATCGAGATGGCGCGCGATGTCCGGCAGTGACGGCAGATACATGTCGGTGGTGAGCGGGCCGACCGCGCTCAAGCCGGCGAGCAAAGCGGTGAGCGCGAAGGTGCCGGGGCGCAACATGGCGTGTGACTACAGCAAGCGCCGCCGCGGCGCTAGCGCCGCGCGCGCGTGCCGTGCTGCTGGCCGTAGCGATGCAGGTTGGTGCCGTTGGCGTCGAGCCAGGCCTTGGCGCGGGCAAGGTCCGGGCAGATGCGCTCGACCACCCGCCAGAATCGCCGCGAGTGGTTCATCTCGATGAGATGGGCGACCTCATGCGCGGCGAGATAATCGAGCACGAAAGGCGGCGCCATGATCAACCGCCAGGAATAAGACAAGACGCCGGTGGTCGAGCACGAGCCCCAGCGGCTCGACTGGTCGCGGATCGACACGCGCTTGATGGCAATGCCGAGCGTTGCCGCCGCCCGCCGGCTGGCGACTTCGAGATCGTTTTTGGCCTCGCGCTTGAGAAAATCGCGCACGCGGCGCGCGACATGCGGCGCCTCGCCGGCAACGCAGAGCATACGCTGCTCACCGTCCTCTTCGATCCAGACCGTCCCACGCGATGCCGGCGCGATGCTCGATGCGGTGGTCGACGCCGCGCAGCGGCAACAGCGTGCCATGCGCGAAGGGCGTCGGCTCCGGCATGCGGTCGAGCCGCGCAGCGATCCAGCCGCCGTGCTTCTGCGCGAATTCGCGCGCCTGCTTGAGGCTGCCGCGCGGCGGCATGGTGAGCAGCACTTCGCGCGTGGCGGAATGGATGCGCAGCGTGTAGCGGCGCGCCTGCCGATGCCGGCGCACGCGCACCAGGTAGACCTCGCGCTCGAACGCGATGGTGATGGCCGAAGGTTCGCTCGGCCGGCGATAAAGCAGGGCCCGCTGCGGCAAAGACGAAATCATGGAGGAAATATTGCCATATCCCGCGGCCAGCGCAGCCCCCTCCACTGCGGAAATGCCGCGCCGCAAAAGCCGGGGGAAGAGCCAGCGTCCAGCCACGGTTTAGAGGGCCTTCCTGAACTCGGGTTGCGATACCGGCCGACCGGACCGGCACGGACGCGACGCAACACTACTCGGCGGCGACCACTTTTGGCATAGCGCGGCGGCCGCCGTGGCGCGACAGCACGAAATCGGCGATGCGCGGCGCGATCTCGGCGCGGAAGCGCGAGCCGTTGAACACGCCATAATGCCCGACCGCCGGCTGCACGTAATGCACTTTGTGCTCGTCCGGAATGTTGACACACAAATCAT
>CAVTHL010000009.1:0-76901 GCA_963734465.1 uncultured Alphaproteobacteria bacterium | reverse complement strand
TCGTCCAGGCGCTTGATTTCGCGCGCCATCTCGCCGAGCGCCTTGAGCAGGCTGGCATTGATGTCCTGCTGCGAGTGCTGCTCGCGCGCATTGCGGATGAAATTCTCGGCAACTGTGAGCGACATGAAAGGACTGCGGGGCCGGTGTTTCGACAGCTGCCACCATGCCTCGCGGAAATGAATTTCCGCGGAAAATCAGATGTAAAATTGTAGCAAATCTATTTAGTGGCGCATGACGCCGGAATCGGTCCGCCCGGGTGGCTGGTCGCCCCCCGTAAAAAGGGCCATTATTCCAAGTCGCTGATGCCATTCGGGGAACCAAGCTATGCCGCTGTCCCGCCTTTTCTTCCTGGCCGCTTTGCTCACCATGCTCGCCGCGCCGCACGCGCAGGCGCAAATCGGCGGCGACGGCGACCAGCCGGGCTATGTCCCCAATGCCGATGAGGAACAGCTCGATCCGAGATGGGAGAAGACGGTGGTGTTCTATCGCACCACCGAAGCGCCCGGCACGATCGTCATCAACACCAACGAGCGCTTCCTCTATGTCGTGCAGGGCAACGGGCGCGCGCTGCGCTACGGCATCGGCGTCGGCCGCGACGGCTTCCAGTGGCAGGGCCTGGTGCGGATCACCAAGAAGCAGGAATGGCCGGACTGGACGCCGCCGCCGGAAATGATCCAGCGCCAGCCCTATCTGCCGCGCTGGATGGCCGGCGGCCCGGGCAACCCGCTCGGCGCCCGCGCGCTCTATCTCGGCAACACCGTCTACCGCATCCACGGCACCAACATGCCGCAGACCATCGGCACCAAGGTCTCCTCCGGCTGCTTCCGCTTGACCAATCCCGACGTGAGCGATCTCTACGACCGCGTGCCGGTCGGCACCAAAGTGATCATCATGCAAGGGCCGCAGGTCTAGTCATGGCGCGCAGACGGGGGCGTGCGCGCAAGGCGCGTTATTTCGGGTGGAATTTCCGGACCGGTCTGACGATCGGCTTGACGATTGCGGTGGCCATTGCCGTCGCGGCGGTGGCCAACCTGCGCTACGACACCAAGACCTTGAAGCGCACCTTGCGCCGCGACGCCGTCTATTGCGGCGTCAACACCGGGCTGCCCGGCTTCTCCGCGCAAGACGAGAAGGGCAAGTGGTCGGGCTTCGACGTCGATTTCTGCCGCGCGATCGCCGCCGCGATCTTCGACGATCCGAACAAAGTGAAATTCGTGCCGCTCGATGCCAAGGAGCGCTTCGCCGAGCTCGCCAAGCGCAAGGTCGACGTGCTGGCGCGCAACTCGACCTGGACCATGTCGCGCGAGACGCAATACGCGCTGCACTTCGCCGGCGTGTCCTATTATGACGGCCAGGGCTTCATGGTGCCGCGCGCGCGCAACAAGACCTCCGCGCTCGAGCTCGACGGAGCCAAGGTCTGCGTGCAGGGCCAGACCACGACGATCGTCAATCTCGCCGACTATTTCCGCGCCAACAACATGAAGCTACGAGGAAAAAAGTTTCCGCACCGTCGACGAGGTGTTCAACGCCTATGCCGCGGGGCAATGCGACGTGCTGACCTCGGACATTTCGCAGCTCTATGCGCTGCGGCTGAAGCTGGCGAAGCCCGCCGACCACATGATCCTCGCCGACGTCATCTCCAAGGAGCCGCTGGCGCCGGTGGTGCGGCAGAAAGACGACGACTGGCTGCTGCTGGTGAAGTGGACGCTGTTTGCCATGATCGATGCCGAGGAGCTCGGCATCACGTCGAAAAACATCGACGAGGCGCTGAAATCCAAGAAGCCCGAAGTGATGCGTTTCGTCGGCAATGACGGCGACTACGGCGCCGAGCTCGATCTGCCCAAGGACTGGGCGCTGCGCATCATCCGCCGCGTCGGCAATTACGGCGAGGTTTACGAGCGCAACGTCGGCTCCGGCTCGAAGCTCGGCATTCCGCGCGGGCTCAACCAGCTCTGGAACGCCGGCGGCATCCTCTACGCGCCGCCGATCCGCTAGCCGCTCGCGCTAACGCGGCCGTCCGTAAAGCGAGTGCTTACGCAGATAGTCGCGAACGTCGGATACCAAGGGTCCGACTGCGTTGACCGCTTCGCTGAGCTTGGCGGCCGGCCGGCCAATTTCCCGTGACCAATGCCGCATTTCCGCAGGCGCGTGGATGTCGATGCGCTTGGGGTCGGCGGGACCACGCAACCGGCCGTCATTGCTCGTAACCGTCATCGCAATTGATCCTCTGCAAAAGGCCGACGCGCACAACCACGCGCCCAATTGCACGCAAAGTCGAGGAATAATGCTGAATATCCGCTCTCGCTAATGGGCGGCGGCATCCCTATATACTCGTGTATCCGCTCACTTGCCGCGTCCGGTAATCGTGAGCGGCGCTCCTACAGAAAGGCCCGCGATGTTTGCGCCCGAACGATTTCGTGCGAAAGCGGCCGAATTCCGCGAATTGGCAAAGACGGCGAACAGCCCCGACGAAGCGCGTGCACTTGAGCAACGCGAAGCCAGTTTCATCGTGCTCGCGGATAATGAGCAATGGCTTGCCGACCATCAGGGCCAGACCGTGCACGCAGGCGACGAGAACGGAACCGTTGAAGCAACTCCGGTTCTGGCCGGCGACGCCGCGGTGCAACAGTGAAATGGCCGGGCCAGCAGCCGTCGAATGCCGTGAACCAGACGGTGACGTTTCCCAATATTAGCCGCAGCTACGACGCGACGCGGCACGCGATCCGCTTCTGGGGCTACGACCGCTCGATGGAGAATTCGTTCTTCGTGAGCTGGGACGCGCTCAAGCACATTCAGCCGAATCTGCAGCCCGATGAAGAAGGCTTTCTGTGGGCCTTCGACCGCAATCGAAAATTGATCTATGAGATTGCCGCCAAGGTTTATGCCCGCGGCCGAAGAGGCGGCTACGACCTCGTCGTCGCCGATTTCTAAATCGACGGCGCGGAGGGATGGTGGCGTTGCCGGAAAAGTAACCGGGGTGCAATATCGGCGCCGGCGCAATCCCATGATGAGGTAGAGGCGACCGTGAAACGTCTGGCGCTGATGATAGTCCTTGGCGTGCTGGCGCTACCGGCCGCGGCGAGGGATCCCGGCGACGAAGCCTACATGATCCGCGTGATGACCTGCGTCGGCGCGGACGCCAATATGGAAATCTATCTGCCGCAATCGGTCGTGTTTAAGCGCGACACACCCATCATCGACAACATTCTCGCGATGCCCCCGACGATCGGCTGGTACACGCTCGATCTGAGCGGAGCCATGAAAGGCAAGCCGCTGGAGCCGGTGCGCGTCAGCATCTCGCCGGACAAGAAGTCACTGATCGTCGATCAATATACCCGCGGCTTGCCGCCGACCCGCATTCCGGTCGGGGCGGTACGGTGGACTTCGACAAGCGGTTCGGCACGCAAGCCAAGTGCGGCGCGCTGAACACGCAGGAATGATCACTGCGCCTTGATGTTGCCCGCCTTGACCACTTTGCCCCATTTGTCGATTTCGGCCTTTACGAAATCGCGAATTCGGCCGACGTCATGGTGACGGGCGCTGCGCCTTCGATCTCGAATTCCTTGAGCATTTCGGGCGATTGCAGCGCCAGCTGGATGTCCTTGTACAGTTTCTCGACGATCGGCTTGGGCGTGCCGGCGGGCGCGAAAATTCCCCACCAATTATTGGCGGCGTAGCCCGGGCACGCCGGCTTCCGCGATCGTCGGCACGTCCGGCAGCACCGGGCTGCGCTTGGTGCCGCCGACGCCGAGCGGCCGCAGAGCGTCCGGCCTTGATCAAGGGCGTCGTCTGAATCAGCGATGAGAACATGATCTTGACGTGGCCGCGCGACGACGTCCTGCATCGCCGGGCCGCCGCCTTTGTACGGCACGTGCACGATGTCGACGCCGGACTCCAGCTTGAACAATTCGCCGCCGAGATGCTGGAAGCTGCCGATGCCGGCGGATGCGTAGTTGAGCTCGCCCGGCTTCTGCTTGGCGAGCGCGATCAACTCCTTCACCGATTTGACCGGCAGCTCCGGGTTGACCACCAGCACGTTCGGGCCGGTGGCGAGGATCGAAATGGGCTCGAAGGATTTGACCGGATCGTAGGGCAGCGGCGTATGCAGCGCCGGGTTGACCGCGAAGGCGATCGACACGATGCCGAGCGTATAGCCGTCGGGCGTCGCCTTCGCCAACGCCTCGGTGCCGATCATGCTGCCGGCGCCGCCGCGATTGTCGACGAACACTTGCTGGCCGATTTTTTCGCTCAGCACCTTGGCGATCAGGCGGCCGACCACGTCGTTGCTGCCGCCGGGCGGAAACGGAACGATCAGCCGGATCGGCCTATCCGGATAGTCGGCGGCCGCGGCTCCCGCCGCCAGCGCCAGCACAAGCGCGGCGGCTGTGATCAGTCTCGCGAAAATTGTCGGCATTGTTCGCTCCCCAGCGTGTCCCGCTCAGTGCCAGTACGGCGGGTAATCGGTGTTTTTCTGTTCGGCTTGCAACAGCCGCAGCATGGCCGGCCATTCCAGCACGCCATAAGGCCGCCGCGTGCCCGGTTGATAAAGATGCGCGGTGTGCGCCAGCACGTTTTCGCCCGGCATGGTGAGCTCGGTGCGCGCCGCCATCGCGTCCACCTGGCCGCGGCAGGACAGTTCGAGCTGATACATGGTGTTGAAGGCCTGCTGGACGGTCGCGCCGCAGGTCAGCAGGCCGTGGTTGCGCATGATCAGCGCGTCGTGCGGCCCAAGGTCGCGCACCAGCCGCTCGCGCTCGTCGAGCTCGACCGCGGGGCCTTCGTAGTCGTGATAGCCGATGTGCCCGACGAAGCGCATCGAGGTCTGCGACAGCGGCAACAGCCCGCATTTCATCGCCGCCACCGCCATGCCGGCGCGCGTGTGCGTGTGCATCACGCAGGCGACCTCGGGCCGCGCCTTGTGGATGGCGCCGTGGATCACGTAGCCGGACTTGTTGATGTCGTAGTCGGTCGCCGGCTTCCAGATGATCTCGCCGTCGACGTGGATCTTCACCAGGCTGGAGGCGGTGATTTCCTTGTAGAGCAGCCCATAGAGATTGAGCAGCAGCACGTCGTCTTCGCCGGGCACGCGCGCGGTGATGTGGTTATAGATGAGGTCGGTCATGCCGTATTTGTCGACCAGCCGGTAGCAGGCGGCGAGGTCGAGCCGCGCCTGCCACTCTTCGGCTGAGACCTGGTCCTTGATCGACGGAAAATCGGTCGAATAATTCACGGCGTCTCCCCATCCCGCGCTTTTGCCGCAAGCTTAGCGTCGAAGCTTAGCCTTGGCGGGGGCGGCGGGCCAAGCCGGGTGCCCCGGCGGCCGCGGGCGGTAGCGCGCTATGGGGAAAAGCCCTTGGCCGCAGTTTGTTGTTCGAGATGCGCAAAATTTCAGTGCCGGTCTTAACGATCGGAGAGCGAATTTCTGCCAAGCCGGCGCATGGCCGCAATTCATCCGACGTCCGGCAAGAAATCCGTCTACCAGCGCGGCGTCGTCACCTGCCGCAAATGCGCGGCGCCGATTCACTTCTACCGGCTGCAGGCGCTGGCCGAGGAATTCTCGCTGCGTTGCCCGCGCTGCGGCGAGCGCGGTCTTTATGCCAAGCGCGAGATCGGCATTGAGGACTTGCCCGAGCGCCGCAAGAAGCCGCGGCGCGAACGCTGACTAATTGGTGGGCGTGATCCCGGCTTCTTTGATGATTTTCGCCCATTGCGGCCGCTCCGCCGCGATCGCCGCCGCGAATTCCTTCGGCGTGTTGTTCACCACCTCCATGCCGATGGCGTTCAACTTGTCGCGCACGTCCGCCGTGGACAGCGCCTTCACCGAGCTCTGGTGAATTGCCTCGACGACCGCCGGCGGCGTTGCGGCCGGCGCCATCAGGCCCATCGACAGCACCGACACGAAACCGGGGTAGCCGGCTTCGATCATGGTCGGCAGGTCGGGCGTCGCCGCGAAGCGCTTGGCCGATGTGACGGCAAGCGCGCGCAGCTTGCCGGCCTTCACCAGCGGGATCAGCGGCGCGACGGCGCCGAAATACATGGTCAGGCGGCCGGCCAGCATGTCGGTGATGACGGGCGCCGCGCCGCGGTAAGGCACGTGCTGGATATCGAGATGCTCCACCGCCTTGAACAGTTCGCCGGCGAGGTGCTGGGTGGTGCCGATGCCGGCGGAGGCGAAAGTGCCGCCCGGATAGGCGCGGCAATAGGCGACCAGCTCTTTCACGCTGTTGACCGTGCAGGTCGTTGGGCACCACCAGGATATTCGGCGAGTCCACCGCTTCCGAGATCGGGATCAGGTCCTTGTTGGGATCGAAGCTCATTTTGCCGTACAGGCTCGGATTGATCGCCAGCAGGGCGTTGGTCGCCATGATCAGCGTGTAACCGTCGGGCGTCGCCTTGGCGACGCGCTCGCCCGCGATATTGCCGCCGGCGCCGGCGATGTTCTCGACCACCACCGGCTGGTGCCAGAGCTCGGCCAGTCTGGTGCCGACGACGCGCGCGATGATGTCGACCGGCCCGCCGGGCGGATAGCCGACCAGCACTTTTACCGTGTGGTCCGGATACGCACTCTGCGCGACGGCGGTGGTTGCCGTTGCGGTGATCGTCAGCGCGGCCAACAGCGCAGCGACCTTAATTTTGAAATGCATCGCATCCTCCCCACATTTTTATCTTTATGGAAGGATAGGCCCGGCGTTGTGGCCTCGCCAAGCCGGGGTACTTGCGGTGGTGCTGGCGCGGCTGTGCCGCCACGATCAGGTCTGATCGCCGTAGCGTTCCTTGACCGCCTCTGCGACGAACAGCTTGCGGCCCTGCCGGCCGGGCGTCGTGCCATGCGCGGCGCACCAGGCCGGGAAGGTCGCGGGATTGATGCGCACTTTCATCACCGGGTGGCCGTAGGCTTCGAGGCCCTTCTTCATCTCCTCGGCGATCTTGCGCCACTCCGCCCACGTGCGCGGCAGCGTATTGCCGTCGTCGAAAATCTGCAGCGCGGTCGGATAGTCGGCCTCCTCGATCCAGTAGGCGCCGACAGCGGGCAGGGGTTTTTCGTCATCATAGCGTGGAGCCTAGCACGGCTTGCCCCGGCTTGCCTCGAAGTGTTCACGCCTTGGCTCAATTTGAAGATAGAAATGGATGCTGCAATTGCTGATGCACGCGCGTATATCGGGCTGGGGCGGCGAAGGATGGTCACTTGCAGTCGGCCAAAACGGATTCCGTCGTCGAACCCCCGCGCGTGACGCCGGCAACAGGTGTCGTGGCACCTGACATCGCATCCGCGTCCATACCCGACACCCTCGCGGCGCTTCGTGTGGACCCCGAAACCGGACTTACCCGCGCCGAGGCCGCCACCCGTCAAAAGACGCACGGCTACAACGAAGTGGCCGTGCAAAAAGGCCATCCGATCCGCGCATTTCTCGCGAAGTTCTGGGGCCTGTCGGCGTGGATGCTCGAACTGATTATGGTGCTGTCGCTGATCTTGCGGAAATATTCCGATTTCGCGGTGGTGAGTGCGCTCCTGGTCGTCAATGCCATCTTGAGTTTCGCGCAGGAGCGCCGCGCCGCCGGCGTTGTCGAAACCCTGCGGCGGCGGTTGCAAGTCAGCGCGCGCGTGCGCCGCGATTCGAACTGGCAGCTCATTCCGGCGCGAGAACTGGTCCCCGGCGATATCGTCCGCGTGCGCCCCGGCGACATCGTCCCGGCGGACGTAAAGCTCCTCAGCGGAGTGTTGGGCGTCGATCAATCGGCGCTGACGGGAGAATCTCGGGATGTGGAAAAGGCGGCGGGCGACGTGCTGTCGTCGGGGTCGATCGTGCGCCGGGGCGAAGGCAACGGCGTGGTCATGCTGACCGGGGCGAAGACCTACTTCGGCCGCACCACGGAACTGGTGCAGCAGGCGCGGCCGAAACTGCACATCGAAGCGGTGGTGGCCAAGGTGGTCCGCTGGCTGTTCGTCATCGTCGGCGCGCTGCTCGGCACGGTGGTTGTGTTGTCGCTGATCCGCGGCGCGCCGCTCATCGAGATGGTCCCGCTCATGCTCGTCCTGTTGATGAGCGCGGTCCCGGTGGCGCTGCCGGTGATGTTCACGGTCAGCATGGCCTTCGGGTCGAAGGAGCTGGCGAAGCGCGGCGTATTGGTCACACGGCTCAGCGCCGCGGAAGATGCGGCGACCATGGACGTGCTGTGCGTCGACAAGACCGGCACCATCACGATGAACCAGCTGGCGGTCACCGGCGTGATCCCGCTGGATCATGCCAGCGAATCCGACGTGCTGTTTGCCGGCGCGCTTGCATCGCAAGAGGCCAACCAGGACCCGATTGACCTCGCCTTCCTGGCCGCGGCCAAGGACAGGCGCATCTTCGACGGCGTGCCCGCCGTCACGCCGATTTCGTTTTCGCCATTCGATGCCAAGACCCGGCGCACGGAGGCGGTGGTCGAACAAAATGGTCAGCGGCTGCGCGTGATGAAAGGCGCGGTGCGAACCATCGCTCAGGCCTGCGGCCTGCCGTCCGATGCGATTGCGGCGCTGGAGGGCCGCGTCGCGGACGCTGCCCTCAAAGGCTACCGGACGCTGGCCGTCGCGCGCGGCGCCGAGTCTGGCCCTCCCGCAATCGTCGGACTGGTGACGCTGTACGATCCGCCGCGGCCGGACGCCAAGCAATTGATCGCGTCGCTGCGCGGTCTCGGCGTTGCGGTGAAGATGCTGACCGGCGACGCGCTGGCGGTTGCGAGTGAAATCGCGCGCGGCGTCGGGTTGCCCAACATCAGGCGCGTGGCGGATTTGAAAGCCGCAAGCAGCCAGGCCGGCAATGAGGCGGTCGACTTGCTGGCCGGTACCGACGGTTTTGCCGAAGTCTTTCCAGAAGACAAATACATCGTCGTGCAACACCTGCAGGCGGCCGGGCACGTCACCGGCATGACAGGCGACGGCGTCAACGACGCGCCCGCGCTGCGGCAGGCCGAAGTGGGCATCGCGGTGAGCACCGCGACCGACGTTGCCAAAGGTGCCGCGAGTGTCGTTCTCACCGATCCTGGGCTTGCCAATATCGTGACGCTGGTCGAGCAGGGGCGGACCATCTACCAGCGCATCCTGACCTGGATCGTCAACAAGATCAGCCGCACGATCCTGAAAGCGGCGTTCGTCGCCATCGCCTTCATCGTCACCGGCAAGTTCGTCGTCTCCGCCTTTGCGATGCTGCTGCTGGTCTTCATGACCGACTTCGCGAAGATCGCGCTTGCCACCGATCGCGTTCGACCCTCCAGGAACCCGGAGACCTGGAACATCGGAGGTTTCATCGTGGTGTCGGCGGTGCTCGGCGTTGCCATGGTCGCCGAAGCGCTGCTTTTTCTCGCAATCGCCTGGTCGAAGTTCGGTCTGGCGGCGCATGACGACCGCGCGCTTTACACCTTCAGCTTCCAGACCCTGCTCTACTTTGCCGTTTTCTCAATTGTGTCGGCGCGCGAGCGGCGCTGGTTCTGGGCCACGATGCCGAGCAAGACGCTCATCGCGGCGCTGACACTGGACGCGCTCATCGGCACCGGCCTGACATTCGTCGGTCTGCCCGACCTCATGCCATTGCCGTGGTGGCAGTCGCTCGCGATCCTGGGCTATGCGATGGTGGCGTGCCTGCTCGTCAACGACGGCATCAAGGTTGCGATGATCAAATGGTGCGTGCCTTCGGCCGCCGTCGCCGAGCGAAAATAGATCGTGGTGTTTAGCGCGATAGACCGACCGGATCCGGGGCACCGCTCTTTATAGGGGACGTCGCGCCGGATTCCGATGTGACGGCGCCGGCGTTCGTCGTTGCCGCCTGATGGTGCGGCATCATAAGCGACATCGCGACCCAAAAGCCCACCCACACCCACCAGTACGTTTTGCGATGTGCGGCCGCGGTCGTGGCATTTGCGGTTGCTGTCGCGGCAACGCTCGCAGCCCCGCCCGGCTGTGGGAGAAGCCGAACCAGCCGCGCCGCAATGGCCGCCGCTTCCGGCGATTTCCAGCTCCTGTCCGAAACCAGGTCGAGGATCGACACCAGCGTCTTCTCCGCGATCGCCTTGGGCATGGCCGCCAAGCGGGTTGCCTCCTCCCACGGGTCGACATTCGTCCGCGCCAGAGCGGAGAGAACACTTAGCCGCATGCCGTTTGCGTCCTCGCAGACCGGCGCGAACAGAAAGTCGTCATAGCTGGCGCTGAGCGTCGAAAATCTTGAACGGTGATCCACGAAGGAACCGCCTTTGGTTACAGCACCCGGGCCACTTGCTTGGGCGGGGCGCCGTCGGCCTTCAATCCGGGTGGAATGAAGCAATGGCGCAGGGATAACGACCCGCAAGGCCGATCGTTCAGGCTGGCAAGAAAGATATGTTGTGGCGGCAAGTTAGCAGGGTGGGCGAAGGCGGAAGCGTGCCGAGCCCACCATGTGCGTCTGAGATAAGATTGCACTTTGCCGGTGGCCGCGCTTCGCTTTGCCCACCCTACGCTCGCTTTATCAACACGCTTATGGAGATACTGATGTCGTCGGAGCCCGCTAATGTAATTGCGAGCAAGAGCGCCAATATCTTGGCCGAGTTCAAGCCGAGCGCATTGAATGTCCTGCTCCCCGGCGGGAAAGACCCATCGGTCACCATTCCGCTAAGTGCCAATAGGCGACATCGCATTGCGACATTCTGCGACTGCGGTAGAGAGTCCGCTTTTGAAGACAAAGCGGACATTCACCGGCCGCTGAACTGATCCTGGAATTCGTTGTGAAAATGCGCATTGTTGGAGCGCTTTTAGGTCAGCGCGCGCCCCTTCTTTTGCACCGCCACCCCCGACCCCCTATATCTCCCCCGTCACCGGAGTAACCCGTCCCCAATGCCCGCCACCCCCGCGCCCGCCCACGAAAAAATCCCCGTCACCGTGCTCACCGGCTATCTCGGCGCCGGCAAGACCACGCTGCTCAACCGCATCCTGTCGGAGCCGCACGGCAAGAAATTCGCCGTCATCGTCAACGAGTTCGGCGAAATCGGCATCGACAACGAGCTGGTGGTGAACGCCGACGAGGAAGTGTTCGAGATGAACAACGGCTGCATCTGCTGCACCGTGCGCGGCGACCTGGTGCGCATCATCGACGGGCTCATGCGGCGCAAGGGCAAGTTCGACGCCATCATCGTCGAGACCACCGGCCTCGCCGACCCCGCGCCGGTGGCGCAGACCTTCTTCATGGACGAGGCGGTCGGCGCCAAGACCAAGCTCGACGCCGTGGTGACGGTCGCCGACGCCAAGTGGCTCAAGGACCGGCTCAAGGACGCGCCCGAGGCCAAGAACCAGATCGCCTTCGCCGACGTCATCATCATCAACAAGACCGACCTGGTCGGGCCGGAGGAATTGCGCGAGCTCGAGGCGCGCATCCGCGGCATCAATCCTTACGCCACGCTGCACCGCACCGAGCGCGCGCAGGTCGACATCGCCGACGTGCTCGGCCGCAACGCCTTCGACCTCGACCGCATCCTCGACATCGAGCCGAAATTTCTGCAAAAAGAGGAAGCTGACGAGCATGACCACGATCATCATCATGACCATAGCCACGATGATCATGGCGCCGACCATCATCATCATGGCGGCGGCCTCAAGCACTATCACGACGAAGACATGCAATCCCTCGCGCTGCGCACGGACAAGCCGCTGAACCCCGACAAGTTCTTTCCGTGGATCCAGGATCTGGTGGCGACCGAAGGGCCGAGCATTCTGCGCTGCAAGGGCATCCTGTCGTTCAAGGACGATCCCGAGCGTTTCGTGTTCCAGGGCGTGCACATGATCCTCGACGGCGATCACCAGCGGCCGTGGAAGGCCGACGAGAAACGCGAAAGCCGCGCCGTCTTCATCGGCCGCCAGTTGCCCGAGGACAAAATCCGCCAAGGTTTCGAGAGCTGCGTCGCGTAGGCTCGTGAGCCGACTCGCGTTCCCTCTCCCCAGGGGAGGGGGAAGCACTGCCGTGTCCGAAACCATGTCCGACACCACCACCTCACTGCCCTCGCTCGCCGACCGCGTCCGCCACGCTCGATGCCGGCGGCACGGTGGTCGGCGTGCATTTCCTCAAAGACACGCCGGTGTTCGTGCTGGGCGAGGAGGCCTTGCTGTTCGCGCCGCGAAGACGGCGAGCGCCGCGTCGCCGTGCATAAGGGCGCCATCCTCGCCAGCGCCGCCGACGGCGCGCGCCATCGTCACCGGCGGCGACGACGGCACTGTCGTCACGACCGGCGCCGGCGGTACCACGATGTCGTCGCAACGCGACGACCAACAAGCGCTGGGTCGATCAAGTCGCGCTCGGGCCCGATGGCGCGGTCGCCTGGTCGGCGGGCAAGACCGCGCACGTGCTCACCGGCAAGGGCGAGGCGCGCGCATTCGAAGCGCCCTCGACGGTGGCCGGGCTGGCGTTTGCGCCGAAAGGCTTCCGGCTCGCCATCGCGCATTACAACGGCTGCACGCTCTGGTTCCCCAATGCCAGCGCCGCCCCGCAGAAGCTGGAATGGAAGGGCTCGCATCTCGGCGTCACCGTCAGCCCGGACAGCCGCTTCGTCGTCACCATGATGCAGGAGCCGACGCTGCACGGCTGGCGCATCGCCGACGAGAAGCACATGCGCATGTCGGGCTATTCGGCGCGCGTGCGCTCGCTGTCGTGGAGCGCGGGCGGCGACTACCTCGCCACCTCGGGCTCCGAGCAGCTCATTCTGTGGCCGTTCGACGGCAAGGACGGGCCCGATGGGCCGCCAGCCGACGCTGCTGGCGCGCCGCGACGCGCGGGTGACGGTGGTCGCCTGCCATCCGCGCCAGCCGGTGGTGGCGACCGGCTTTGCCGACGGCACCGTGCTCTTGGTGCGCATCGAAGATGGCGCTGCGATCCTGGTGCGGCAGGGCGACGGCGAGCCGGTCAGCGCGCTCGGCTGGGACACCGGTGGCACGACTGTCGCCTATGGCACCGAGGCCGGGCGCGCCGGCGTCCTGCGTTTATAATTGCGGCGGTATTGCGCTCCGCTCCTCAGCCGCCATTCACATTCGGCGCATTACGCTGCAACCGAATTCGAATTACGGTGTTGTCTGCCGCTGATTCTGCACATCTGGGGAGCCGACCTATGCCGTCCTTCCGCCGCCTGCTGCTCGGCCTCATGACGAGTCTTGCGCTTGGCATTGCCGGGATGGCCGTGCCGGTGATTCCCGGCACAGTGCAGCCCGGCTACGCGCAGGTCTCCGCCGAATTCCAGGAAGCGCTCGAGTCGTATGGCCATTGGGCGCGCAGCGCGCGCTGGGGCGAGGTCTGGGTGCCGGACGAATTGCCGGCGGATTGGCGGCCGTATCAATACGGCCACTGGGTCTACACCGACGATTGGGGCTGGTACTGGATCTCCGATCCGGCAGAAGAAGATTGGGGCTGGGTGGTCTTCCACTACGGCCGCTGGGCGCACGACCGTTCGCTCGGCTGGTTCTGGATTCCGGACGATGAATGGGGACCGGCCTGGGTCGATTGGCGCTACGGCGGCGACTATGTCGGCTGGGCGCCGTTGCCGCCCGACGAGATCATTGAAGAGTACGACGACGACCCGACCTATTGGGTGTTCGTCTCGCCGCGCTATCTGGCCGCGCCGCGCTGGCGCAGTTACATGGTGCCGCAATCGCGCCGCGCCGGCGCTTTCGGGCGCACGCGCGTGGTCAACCGTTCGGTCGGCTACGGCCGCGGCCGCGCGGCGGTCAATCCGGGCATTTCGCCGGCATTCGTCGCGCGCGCGAGTCGCGCTCCCGTGGCGACCTTCCGCGTCAGTCCGCGCGTGCTGGCCGGCACGCAAGGCGTCTCCGGCGCGGTGCGCGTGACGCCGCAGCAATTGCAGGCCGGACGCGGCGGCGGCCAGCGCGGCCGCCGGCCGACCAAAAGCGGCGCCAATGCCGTCGCCGTGCAGCGCACCAGCGCGGTGGCACTGCCCGTCGGTCCCGCCGCTCCGCCGCCGCAGCCGCTCGGCAAGGGCCAGCGCGGCAACCTCGGCACGCATCCGCCGCGCGCCGCGCAAGGCGTGCCTCCGCCGCAGCAGCAACTGCCGCCACAACAGCGCCAGCAGCAGCAAGGCGCACCGCCTGCGCAGCCGCCCGTGCAGCGTCAGCAGCAGCAAGGCGCGCCGCCAGCGCCGCCGCCGCCGCCGGCGCCGCCGCAACGCGCGGCGCCGCCGGCTCCCGCGCCGCAGGCTGCGCCGCCGCCTGCCTCCACCGGCAAATGCTCCGCCACCGCCGGCACAGCGGCGCGAGCCGCCTCCGGGTGCGCCGCCTCCGCCAGTGGAGCGTCGCGAGCGGCCGCCCGAGCGGCAGCAGCCCGCGCCGCCGCCGAACGTACCTCCGGCAGCAGCGCCGGCGCGTCCGGCCGCGCCTCAGACCCCGCCGCCACAGGCGCAACCGCGGCCGCAAGCGCCGCCACCGCCTGCGGTCCACCGGCCGGAGCCGCCGCCGCACCAGGCGCCTCCACCCGCTGCGCGGCCACAGCCGCCCGCCGCCCGGCCTGCGCCACCACCGCCGCCTGTGGCAAAGCCTGCGCCACCGCCTGCGGCAAAGCCTGCGCCGCCGCCGGCCGCCAAACCGGCGCCGAAGCCGGAAGAAAAGAAAAAGGACGAGCCGCCGAAGTAGGCAGCTCAGCGCAAACAAAAACGGGCGGCCCAAGGGCGCACCTGGGCCGCCCGTTTCATTTCAGTTCATGCGTCGGGGGACGATGGCGCGCGCGTCAGCGCACCAGCACGTTCTTGAACTGCCAGGGATCGCGCCGGTCGAGGTCTTCCGGAAAAAAGCCGGGCCGGTCGGTGAGCGGCGTCCAGTCGGTGTAGGCGCCGATCACCGGGCCGAGATAGGGAATCTGCACCTCAAGGCAGCGCTTGTAGTCCATCTCGTCGGCCTCGACGATGCCGGCCTTCGGATTCTCCAGCGCCCACACCATTCCCGCGAGCACGGCGGAGGTCACCTGCAGGCCGGTGGCGTTCTGATAGGGCGCGAGATCGCGCGTCTCGTCGATCGAAAGCTGCGAGCCGTACCAGTAGGCGTTCTTCTTGTGGCCGTAGAGCAGCACGCCGAGTTCGTCGATGCCGTCGGCGATCTCGTGTTCATCCAGGATGTGCACATCCGGCTGCCGCTCGCCGGCGCGGCCGAACATCTCGTGCAGCGACAGCACGGCATCGTTGCACGGGTGGTAGGCGTAATGGCAGGTCGGCCGATACAGGGTTTTGCGGCCTTGCCGCAGCGTGAAGTAGTCGGCGATCGAGATCGATTCGTTGTGGGTGACCAGGAAGCCGTATTGGCCGCGCGCGGTCGGCGTCCAGGAGCGCACCCGGGTGTTGGCGCCGGGCTGCAGCAGGTAGATCGCCGCCTGGCTGCCGGCCTTGTGCTTGCGGGCATTGGCCGGCATCCACTTTTCGTGCGTGCCCCAGCCGAGCTCGGCCGGCTGCAAACCCTCGGAGATGAAGCCCTCCACCGACCAGGTGTTGACGAAGACGTCGAGGGGCTTCGGCTGCTTGGCGCGCTGGGTGTCGCGCTCGGCGATATGGATGCCTTTGACGCCGGCCTTCTTGGCCAGCCGGCCCCAGTCCTCGCGCGTCTTGGGCGCGCTGAATTTGAGCTTGAGGTCGCGCGCGACGTTGACGACTGCCTGCTTGACGAACCACGACACCATGCCCGGATTGGCGCCGCAGCAGGACACCGCGGTCACGCCGCCCGGGCGTTTGCGGCGGGCGGCCAGAATGGTCTCGCGCAGCGCGTAGTTGGTGCGGGCCTCGGGTCCGAGCTTGCTGTCGAAGTAAAACCCCGTCCAAGGCTCGACCACGGTGTCGATATAGAGCGCGCCGATCTCGCGGCAGAGCTCCATGATGTCGAGCGAGGAGGTATCGACCGAGACGTTGACGCAGAAGCCCTGGCCGCCGCCGGCGGTCAGCAGCGGGGTGAGCAGATGCCGGTAATTGTCCTTGGTGACGGCCTGGTGAACGAAGCGGATGCCGCGGTCGTCGAGCAGCTTGCGGTCCTTGTCCTCGGGATCGATGACCACGAAGCGCTTCTTGTCGTAGCTGAAATGGCGCTCGATCAACGGCAAGGTGCCCTTGCCGATCGAGCCGAAGCCGATCATCACGACAGGCCCGTCGATGCGGGCATGCACAGGCCATTTCGCCATTTCGCGCCACTCCAGCGACTAAGGGGTGATATCCGCCGCGGGCGGCAAACGGAAGGGTGGCCGCGCGAGAATCTCGCGCGGCGTCCACGGTTTTCTGCGATTCGGTTTAGGCGGCGGCTGCGGCGGGTTGCAAGATCGTGCGGCCGGCGGCGCGGATGAGGCCGCGGGCGCCGTCGAGCGCGCCCGGCGTGAGCTCGAGCGCGAGCAGGCGGTGGCGCTCGAACGGACCGGGCAGTCGTAGGCGGCCGGTCTTCTCCGCCGAGAAGCCGAAGCGGCCGTAATAGGGCGCGTCGCCGACGAGAATGACGGCACTGTGGCCGAGCCGGCGTGCCTCGGCGACGGCGCGGCGCACCAGATCGGCGCCGATGCCGCGGTTACGGCAGTCGGCGGCAACCGCCACCGGTCCGAGCAGCAAAGCTGGCTCGCCGCTGGCGCAGGCGGCATGCCAGAGCCGCGCGGTGCCGATGATGCGTTTGCCCTCGGCGGCGACGAAGGACAGCCCTTCGGCCGGCAGCCGGCCGTCGCGCAGGCGCTGCGAGCTCTTGCGATAACGGGTCTCGCCGAAGGCCTCGTCGAGCAGCGCTTCGCGCGCTTTGACGTCGGCCGGACGTTCGTGACGCAGTGTGACCATCTCAGGGTCCTTCCCAGCCCGGCGCGCAGGCGCGCACGGACGCAAGTTATCCAGTGTGAGGGGAAGGGGAGGCAGGGCGAGCCCGCCTCCCGGATTGTTCAGATGTGGTAGGTCTTCAGCGGCGAGAAGCCGTTGAAGGCCACCGACGAGTAGGTCGCCGTATAGGCGCCGGTGCCCTCGATCAGCACCTTGTCGCCGATCTCCAGGCTGACCGGGAGCAGATAAGGCTCCTTCTCGTACAGCACGTCGGCCGAGTCGCAGGTCGGGCCCGCCAGCACGCAGGGTGCCGTTTCCGCGCCGTCGCGCGGGGTCTTGATCGGGTAGCGGATCGACTCGTCCATCGTCTCGGCCAGGCCGCCGAACTTGCCGATGTCGAGATAGACCCAGCGCACGTCGTCTTCCTCGCTCTTCTTGGAGACGAGCACGACCTCGGCCTCGATCACGCCGGCGCTGCCGACCATGCCGCGGCCCGGCTCGATGATCGTCTCCGGAATGCGGTTGCCGAAGTGCTTGCGCAGCGCCTTGAAGATGGCGTTGCCGTAGGTTTTCACCGACGGCACGTTCTTCAGGTACTTGGTCGGGAAGCCGCCGCCCAGATTGACCATGGTCAGGTTCATGCCGCGCTCGCCGCATTCGCGGAACACGGCCGCCGCCGAGGCGAGCGCGCGGTCCCAGGCATGCTGGTTGCGCTGCTGGGAGCCGACATGGAACGAGACGCCGACCGGCTCGAGGCCGGCTTTGAGCGCGTGCTCGAGCACCTCGACCGCCATGGCCGGCTCGCAGCCGAACTTGCGCGACAGCGGCCATTCGGCGCCGACGCAGTCCGACAGGATGCGGCAGAACACCTTCGAGCCGGGCGCCGCGCGGGCGACCTTGTCGACCTCGGCCTTGCAGTCGACCGCGTACAGGCGGACGCCGAGTTCGAAGGCGCGCTTCACGTCGCGCTCCTTCTTGATCGTGTTGCCGTACGAGATGCGGTCGGGCGTGGCGCCTGCCGCGAGCGCCAGCTCGATCTCGTGGATCGAGGCGGTGTCGAAGCAGGAGCCGAGCTTGGCGAGCAGCGCCAGCACTTCCGGCGCCGGATTGGCCTTCACGGCATAGAACACCCGCGTGTCGGGCAGGGCCTTGGCGAAGGCGGTGTAGTTGTCGCGCACGACGTCGAGGTCGACGACCAGGCAAGGGCCGTCGTCGCGGCGGGTCTTCAGGAAGTCACGAATGCGCTCAGTCATTGGCGCAATTCCCCTACAGCGTGGGCCACGAAGGGCCCGGTTTGCGTGAGCTCTGAGGTCGGCATGGCTGCGCCCGTTGGATACGCGCAAGCCAGTGACGCTCAGTCACTCACTCAAGAGCTGCCTTGGATTGGAAGGGGATGCCTTCCGCACGGCCGACAGCAAGGATGAACAAGCCTCTTCGGTGACCCGCGCCGGTGGTGGAGACCGGCAGAGACCAGAGAAGCCCGATCGTCGTTGCTTCAAGACGCGTCCCCTGCTGAGAGCAGGGTTTGCCGGTTTCGCCTCCGGCTGCCGGTCAGATTTCTTGGAGAGCTTTGGCTTCTCTCTCCAGGCGGCTGGCGGGCCTCTTGTCCCGCTACCTACCGACCGACACACGTCCACAGGCACGTGCGAGTTTGGGCACAACTGAAATAACAAATTTTTCGCGAGACGCAAGAGAATAAGTTCGCGCGATGAAAAACTTCCTTAACTTTTTGCGGACCGCTCGCTCACTGGCGCGCGGTGAACGGCTCGATGCGGTGCGCGGCGCGGACGAACTGCACCATGATGGCGATGCCGCAGAGCACGAAGACGCCGTCGAGGATGCGCTGGCCGATGCCGCCGAGGTCGAACAGCGTGGCGAGCGCCCAGGAGCCGGCGAAGGCCGCGCCGAACACTTCGGCGCCGATCAGGATGGCGGCGCTGACCACGGTGACCACGTTGAGCCAGACGATGCGGCGGCCTTCAGCCATGCGACACTCCCTTAACGAGCCCGCAATCAACCCGAATCCGGACGTTGAATCAAGTCTTTAAGCGGCGGGCCGTTGCGGTCGGAGGTTTGATCTCGCGCATGGCGCTGCCGGCTTCGAAGCGGCATTTTGTAACAATGGATGTCGCTCGCGCACGCAAACTCGCCCGTCCCTATCTCGCCGGCCTCGCCGCCGCCGGGTTGGCGGCCGGCTTTGCCGCCCGTTTGGCCGGCGCGAGCGCCCTGCCGGACGCGATCTGGGCGGCGGTAACCATCCCGGTGCTGCTGGCGCTGGTCACCGAGATTGTGACCAGTCTGCGGCGCGGCGACCTCGGGCTCGACATCGTCGCGGCGCTGTCGATGACGGCGGCGCTCGCCGTCGGGCAGGAACTCGCCGCGGCCATCGTCGCCCTGATGTATGCCGGCGGACAGTACCTGGAGAGCTTCGCCGAGCGGGCGGCCCGCCGCGAGATGACCGCCCTGCTGTCGCGGGTGCCGCGCGCGGCCCTGCGCCACCGCGACGGCCGGCTGGAGGAGGTGGCGCTCGACCTGATCCTGCCCGGCGACCGCCTGCTGGTGCGCCAGGGCGACGTGGTGCCGGTCGACGGCACGGTGGCGGGCGTGGCGGTGCTCGACCAGTCGGCGCTCACCGGCGAGGCGCTGCCGGTGCGGCTTAACGCCGGCGAGGCGGCGTTGAGCGGCTCGACCAATGCCGGCGAGGCCTTCGACCTGCTTGCCACCCGGCGGGCCGCCGAAAGCACCTATGCCGGCATCGTGCGGCTGGTGGAGGCGGCGCAGCGTTCGCGCGCCCCGATGTCGCGGCTGGCCGACCGCTACGCCATCCTCTTCCTGGCGGTCACCGTGGCGCTGGCCGGCGCCGCCTGGGCGCTGACCGGTGAAGCCGTCCGCGCCGTGGCGGTGCTGGTGGTGGCGACGCCCTGTCCGCTCATCTTGGCCGTGCCGGTGGCCATCGTCTCCGGACTGTCCCGTGCCGCCAAGCTCGGCATCCTGATCAAGGGCGGCAAGGCGATCGAAATGCTGGCGCAGGTGCGCGCGCTGGTGATCGACAAGACCGGCACGCTCACCTTGGGGCAGGCGAAGCTGGTCGAGACCCGCGTCACCGGCACGACCCCACCCGAGGAGGTGCTGCGGCTCGCCGCCTCGCTCGACCAGGCCTCCAAGCACATCATCGCCCAGACCATCGTCGCGGACGCGCGCGCCAGGGGTCTCGCGCTGGCGATCCCGTCCGAGGTCGTCGAGACGCCCGGCGAGGGCATTGCCGGGACGGTCGACGGCCATAAGGTCTTGGTTGGCGGGTTGCGGTTCATTGCCGCCAAGCTTGGTTCCAATGTCCGCGGCGCTGGCGGGCGAACGGGCCCCCGGTGCGCTGGCGGCGGCGGTCGCGCTCGACGGCGAGCTTGCCGGCCTGCTCATCCTCTCCGACGAGCTGCGCGCTGGCACCGAGCAACTGCTGCGGCACCTTGCGCTCGCTCGGCATCGATCGCATCGTGCTGGCGACCGGCGACCGCCACGAGGTGGCGCGCTTTGTCAGCGCCGGCCTCTCCATCGACCAGGTGCGCTCCGAGCTCACGCCCGACCAGAAGATCCTGGTGGTGCTGGCCGAGCGCAAGAACGGTCCCGGTGATGATGATCGGCGACGGCGTCAATGACGCGCCGGCGCTCGCGGCCGCCGACATCGGCATGGCCATGGGCGCGCGCGGGGCGGCGGCCTCGGCGGAAGCCGCCGACGTCGTGCTGCTGGTCGATCAGCTCGACCGCGTGCTGCCGGCCATCCAGATCGCGCGCCGGTCGCGCGCCATTGCGATCCAAAGCGTGATCGCCGGCATGGGCCTGTCGATTGCGGCGATGATCGCGGCGGCCTTCGGCTTCATCGCGCCGGTCGAGGGCGCGCTGCTGCAGGAAGCGATCGACGTGGCGGTCATCATCAACGCGCTGCGGGCGTTGCGCGGGTGATAAGGCGCCGCCGAAGTTTCCCAGGATCAAAACCGGCTGATTTGCCAAATCTTGGCTGGGCTGGCAGCTTTGCCGCGTTACCGCCGGACACGCCGACAGGAATACGATGACCGAGGGTCAGATCCACATCCCGACGGAGTATCACTCCGACCTTCTGGGGATCACGATCCCGGTCCATTGGGGCTACCACGCGCTCCTGATGGTCGGCGTCTGGTTCGTGCTGGTGCCGATCTGCATCATCGTCATCAGGTTCGGCAAGCCGAAGCCGACGCTCACCGGCATCCGCGAAAAGGTCTCGATCTGGAACGCGGTCTGGTGGTGGTTCAGCGTTCACAAATACGGGCTGATGCTGGCGATCGGCCTGGCGCTCGCGGGCGCGGTCGTGGCGCTGACGGTCAGCGGCGGCTTCAGCGGCTCGCTGCATTCGTTTTTCGGCCTTACGACGGTGGCCCTCGGATGTTTGCAGATTATCGGGGGCTGGCTCAGAGGCAAGCACGGCGGCAAAAACTACTACACCGCCGAGCCGAACGATCCCGCCACCTGGTTCGGCGACCACTACAACATGACGCCGCGCCGGCGGACGTTCGAGGCCTATCACAAGACCGCGGGCTATTTCGTCTACTTCTTCGCCGCCGGCGCCATCGCCACCGGGCTGATGCAATATCCGATCCCGGGCCTGGGCGAATTCATCGTCGCCATGGTGCTGCTCGCCTTCCTGGTCAGCATCGTGCTCGAGTACAAAGGCTTCCGCTACGACGGCTATCGCGCCGCGCACGGCTATACGCTCGACGCCCCGTTCAACAAGGCGCGCGAGCACCTCTAGCGCGGGCTCTGCTTGGGCGGCTTGGTTATCGCGAGCCGACGCCCTAAATAGCCGCGATGACAGACGTAGCCCCCGCTCAGTCCCCGACCAATCCGCTGCTTGCCGACTGGACCGGCACTTTCAGCCTGCCGCCCTTCGGCATCATCAAGCCCGAACAGTTCCGCCCGGCCTTCGATGCGGCGCTCAGCCGCCACCGCGCCGAGATCGACGCCATCGCCGCCGACCCGGCGCCGGCGAGCTTCGACAACACCATTGTCGCGATGGAGCGCGCCGGCCGCGCGCTCGACCGGGTCGCCAACGTGTTCTTCGTGCTGGCCGGCGCCGACACGTCCGACGCCATCGAGGCGGTCGAGCGCGAAATCTCGCCGCTGCTCGCGCGCCACAACAACGCGATCTATTTGGACCGCGCGCTCTATGCCCGCGTCGCCGAGCTTTACCGGCGGCGCGACGCCTCGGCCTTTCGTCCGAGCAGGCGCGCGTGCTCGACCGCTACCACACCCGTTTCGTGCGCGCGGGCGGCGCGCTGGAGAAACCGGCGCAGGACCGGCTGGCGGCGATCAACGAGCGGCTGGCGAGCCTCGGCACCCAGTTCGGGCAGAACGTGCTGGCCGACGAGAAGGCCTACGCGCTGATTCTGGAGGAGGGCGATCTCGCCGGCTTGCCCGACTTCGCCCGCGCCGCCGCGCGCGCGGCGGCCGAGGAGCGCGGCCACGCCGGCAAATATGCCATCACGCTGGCGCGCTCCTCCTGCGAGACCTTCCTGCAATTTTCCGTCGCGCCGCGACCTGCGCGAGAAAATCTTCCAGGCCTGGATCAAGCGCGGCGAAAACGGCGGCGCGACCGACAACCGCGCGCTGATCGCCGAGATGGTGCGCCTGCGCGCCGAGCGCGCCAACCTCTTGGGCTTCGACACCTTCGCCGACTACCGGCTCGACGACCAGATGGCCAAGACGCCGGCCGCGGCGCGCAAGCTGCTCGACGAAGTCTGGGGCCGTGCCCGCGCCAAGGCGCAGGTCGAGCGCGACGCCTTGCAAGAGATGATCGCGGAGGAGGGCGGCAATTTCGCGCTGGCGCCCTGGGACTGGCGCTATTACGCCGAGAAGCTGCGCAAGGCGCGCTACGATCTCGACGAAGCCGAGATCAAGCCGTACTTCCAGCTCGACAAGATGATCGAGGCGGCGTTCGAGACCGCGCGCCGCCTGTTCGGCCTCACCTTCGCGCCCGTGAGCGTGCCGCTCTATCACACCGACGCGCGCGCTTACGACGTGAAGGACGCCAGCGGCCGCCATGTCGGGCTGTTCATCGGCGATTATTTCGCGCGCAGCTCCAAGCACAGCGGCGCCTGGATGACCTCGCTGCGCGACCAGGAGAAGCTCGCGGGCGAGGTGACGCCGATCATCCTCAACGTCTGCAATTTCTCCAAGCCCGCCGCCGGCGAGCCGGCGCTCTTGTCATTCGACGACGCCCGCACGCTGTTCCACGAATTCGGCCACGCGCTGCACGGGCTGTTGTCGAACGTCACCTATCCGCTGCTCGCCGGCACCGCGGTGCCGAGCGATTTCGTCGAGCTGCCGTCGCAGCTTTACGAGCACTGGCTGGAGGTGCCGGAGATCCTGCAGAAATACGCGCGCCACGCCAAGACCGGCGCGCCGATGCCGAAGGCGCTGCTCGACCGGCTGCTGGCGACCCGCACCTTCGACCAGGGTTTCGCCACCGTCGAATACACCGCCTGCGCGCTGGTCGATCTCGATCTGCACGGGCTGCAAGGACACGAGCGCGCTCGACGTCTCGGATTTCGAGCGCCGCGACCTCGAACGCATCGCCATGCCGGCGGAAATCGTCATGCGCCACCGCCTGCCGCATTTCCAGCATCTGTTCTCCGGCGGCGGCTACGCGGCGGGCTACTACTCCTACATGTGGTCGGAGGTGCTCGACGCCGACGCCTTCGAGGCCTTCGAGGAAACCGGCAACGCCTTCGATCCCGCCACCGCCAAGCGCCTGCGCGATTTCATCTATGGCGCCGGCAACCTGCGCGATCCGGCCGAGGCCTACAAAGCCTTCCGCGGCCGCCTGCCGGCGGTCGATGCGCTGTTGAAGAAGCGCGGGCTCGCCGACGCGCCAGCCTGACAAGCGCAAGCCCGGCTGCTAGGTTTGCGGCCATGCCTGCCGAGCCCGATCCCAACACGCCCGACTGGCGCCTCACCGGCGACTGGTGGGACCTGTGCAATTGCGCCATCGGCTGCCCGTGCAATTTCGGCTCCGACCCGACGCTCGGCTATTGCGAGGGCGTGCTCACCTGGCTGATCCGCGACGGCAATTACGGCGAGCTCAAAATAACCAAAGACCTCGCCGTCGTTCTCATCATCCATTGGGAAGGCAACGTGTTCGAGAAGAACCGCGAGTTCGGCTTCCTGATCGACGCGCGCGCCAATCCGGCCGAGCGCGAGGCGCTGCAAAAAATCTTCACCGGCTATGCCGGCGGCGCCTTCGCCGCCTGGCGCGATCTCACGCTGCAGCCTCGACGGCGTCGAGTTCGTGCCGATGACAGTGACGCACGATGCCGAGAATTGGCGCGTCGAAGTGCCGGGCATGGTCGAAGGCCTCGGCGGCCCGTTCCGCAAATACATGGTGCCGGACGGCGACACCTGCCGCATCTACAACGCGCCGCGGCCCGAGGTCGTGCCCGGCTTCCTCACCGTCGGCCAGGCCAAGCGCAACGTCGTCACCGGCGCCTTTGGCCGCAAATGGGACTGGTCGCAGCGTTCGTCGAAGCACATCGCCTTCGACCTGCGCGGACCGAAGACCTTCTCCTGGCGGCAATCCCTGCAAGCGCAATGAGCGAACCGTCGGGCGTCACCGGCGCGCTCACGCGCCCCGATCGCGTCGTGGTCGCGGCGCTGTTGCTGCTCGTCGCGGCGCTGGCCTGGGCCTTCACCGTGCATCAGGCGCGGCTGATGGACGCGATGGACGCGGCCATGTGGCGCGACATGAACATGTCGATGAACGGCATGGAGCCGTCCTGGACGCCGCATCGACGCGCTGCTCGTGTTCGCGATGTGGTCGGCGATGATGGCGGCGATGATGGTGCCGGGCGCGGCGCCGATGATCGCGGCCTTCGCCACCATCAACCGCCGCCGGCGCGAACGCGAAGCACCCTACGTGCCGACCGCGGTGTTCCTGCTCGGCTATCTCGTGGTGTGGAGCGGATTTTCACTCATCGCCACCGGCGCTGCAATATCTGCTGCAAAAGGCCGAGCTGCTCACCACCATGATGCAGTCGGCGTCTCATGCTTTTTCGGCCGCGCTGTTCTTCGCCGCCGGGCTTTATCAATTCAGCCCGTTGAAGGAGCGCTGTCTTGCCTATTGCCGCTCGCCCGACGGCTTCATCCTGAGCGAATGGCGCGACGGCGCGCTCGGCGCCGCCGTCATGGGGCTGCGCCATGGCCTGTTCTGCATGGGCTGTTGCGCGGCGCTGATGGTGCTGCTGTTTGCCGTCGCGGTCATGGATCTGCGCTGGGTGGCGGCGCTCACCGTGCTGGTCACGGCCGAGAAGCTGCTGCCCGGCGCGAAGTTCTGGCGCCTCGCCATCGGTGCCGCGCTGATCGCGGCTGGTGCAGGCTTTGCCGTGGCAGCGGTGAGATCGGTGTGAAACCGATGCTCAATGCGGCAACTGTTCGGCAAGCGCGCGGGCGTCGGTTGCTGCGCGGTCGTGACCGCGCAGCCGTCGCCTGCTCTTTCTTGATCAAGGGACCGTTCGAGAACAGCGAGATGCCAATCAATGCGATGATCGCAATGTCGACACCGATCGCGACGAACCTGTTCATGGTATCCTCCGTCCGCGGGATGGCGGTGCGTACGCCCTGACTTTGGTCGAGGAGAGAGCGGTCTTCGGTTCACGGCTCGTGAGAAGTAATGTGCCGCGCCCGGCCTCACCGCGGCGTTGCGGAAAACAACGGCATTTTCGATGAATCTATACGCAGCAGGGTACCGCCGCGGCGTCGTATGCGCGCCGCATGCAGCCGCCGTCGAGGATGGCCGCGCCATTCTTGGCCGAAGGCGGCAATGCGATCGAAGCCATGCTCGCCATGGCCGCGTCGATCGCCGCGGTCTATCCGCACATGAATCATATCGGCGGCGACGGCTTCTGGCTGATCCGCGCGCCGTCCGGCCGCGTGCGGGCGCTGATGGGCGCGGGGCGGGCCGGGGCCAAGGCGACCATCGCTGCCTATCGCGACGCCGGCCACGACGAGATCCCGGCGCGCGGCCCGCTCGCGGCGCTCACCGTGCCGGGCGCGGTGGCGGCCTGGATGCTGGCGCTGGACGCGGCCAAGGCGCTCGGCGCGCGGCTGCCGCTCGATGTGCTGTTCTCGGCCGCGATCAAGCACGCGCGCGAGGGCTACACGGTGACGCGCAGCCAGGCGCGCCTGACCGCCGAGAAATTGCCGGAAATGAAAGACGCCGTCGGCTTTCGCGAGGCCTTCCTCGTCGACGGCAAGGTGCCGGAGGTGGGCGCGAAGCTGAAGCAGAGCGCGTTTGCCGCCACGCTCGAGCAGCTCACTTACGCCGGGCTCGACGATTTCTATCGCGGCGATGTCGGGCGCGAGCTCGCCGCCGACCTCGAGCGCATCGGCAGCCCGGTGACGCGCGCCGACCTCGAGCAATTCCGCGCCGTGATGGAGGCGCCGCTGAGCGTGCCGACAAGCGCCGGCACGCTCTACAACACGCCGCCGCCGACGCAAGGGCTTGGCCTCGCTCATCATCCTCGCGCTGTTCGACCGGCTGCGCGTGCAGCGAGGCCGAAAGCTTCGAGCACATCCACGGCATGGTCGAAGCGACCAAGCGCGCCTTCCGCGTGCGCGACCGCGTCGTCACCGATCCCGACCGCATCACCGACGATCTCGCGCGTTTCCTGTCGCCGGCTTTCCTCGACGTGGAGGCCGACAAGATCGACCGCAAAAAAGCCGCGCGCTGGCCGGCGCCGCACAGTGAGGGCGACACCATCTGGATGGGCGCGGCGGATGCCTCCGGCCTCGTCGTCTCCTACATCCAGTCGCTCTATTGGGAATTCGGCTCCGGCTGCGTGCTGCCGAAGACCGGCGTGCTGATGCAGAACCGCGGCGCGAGCTTCTCGCTCGACCCGAAGGCGCTCAATGCGCTGGCGCCCGGCCGCCGCCCGTTCCACACGCTCAATCCGGCGCTCGCGGTCATGACCGACGGCCGCGTGTTGGCCTACGGCACCATGGGCGGCGACGGCCAGCCGCAATCGCAAGCCGCGGTGTTCACCCGCCACGTTACGTTCGGTCAGCCGCTCGACAAGGCGCTCGATGCGCCGCGCTGGCTGCTCGGCCGCACCTGGGGCTCGGACCACACGAACTTGCGCATGGAGTCCCGCTTCGACGGCAATCTGATCGACCGACTCATGTCCGCCGGTCATGACGTCGCGGTGCTGGACGAGGCCTATTCCGACACCATGGGCCACGCCGGCGCCGTGGTGCTGCATCCCGACGGCACGCATGGAAGGCGGCCACGATCCGCGCGCCGATGGCGGCGCGGCCGGCGTCTAGGGTTGCTTCAAGCGCTCGCTGCCGCCCGGTAACGGCTCGTCAGGCACAGGTAAACCGGGGATGTCGCGCTCGGCGCCGGGCGCGGGCGGCAAGGCCATGGCCGGTGGCGGCGGCTGGCGTTTCGGCGGCACCAGCGAGGCCCCGCCATAGAGCAGGCCGATGGCCAGCAGCCAGCTGCCGAGAATGCGGCCGAAGATCGCAAACCAGCCGCGCCGGAATGCGCGCAGCGTCAGCGTCACCGCGGCCACGATCCAAAATGCGATCAGCACCGGCGTCCAGGTGTAGGCCGGCTCGTGCAGGCTGGGGTCGGTCAGCTTGATGGTGAGCGCCAGCATCGCGCCAACGATCAGGGCGGCGGCCGGCGCCAGTCCTTCGCGCCAGCGCGCGCCGGCAACCAGCGCCGCGCCGGCCGCGAGGTAGGAGATCGGCCCGGTGAAGAACAGATGCGTCGCCGCGCGCGGCACCAGGTCGAGGATCGCGAGCAGCCGGTCCTGGGCGACGAGCCCGCCAGCGATGCCAAGTGCCGAACAGCGCCAGCGCTACGATCGTGGCGCGCGCAGCCCGATCAGCGCGAAGGCGGCGCCGAGCCCGATCAGCGGCAGCACGCGCGCCGGCGCCAGCGTCTCGGTCAACGTCCAGCGCGCGAGCGGGCTTTCGTTTGCGGCGAGCGCCGCCGCGGCAACGGCGATGAGGCCGAGCCCGGCCAAGGCCGGGCCGCTCCATGTGCGCGCAGCGGCGCGCGGGTCAGGCGGCGATGATTGCGGGGACAAGGAAATAAATTCCGCCGAGGCCGATCAGCGCGCCGAGCCCGCGCGCCAGCCGGCCTTGCATCGGCTTATGAAGCGAGAGGCCGACGCCGATGCCGAACAGATGGATCATGCCGGTCGCCAGCACGAAGCCGATGGCGTAGTCGGCCGGATCCGCCGACAGCGGCAATTCGGCGCCGTGCGCGTAGCCGTGGCAGAGCGCGAAATAGGCGATCAACACCAATGCGATCCATTCCGCCGGGCGCCAGGCGAGCGCAATCGCCAGGCCGAGTGCGAGGATCGAGAGCGCGATGCCGATTTCGATGCCGGGCAGGGGAATGCCGATCATGCCGGCGACGCCGCCGGCCACCATGATCATCGGAAAGGCAACCGGCAGCGTCCACACCGAGCGCCCGCCCATCTGCGCGCCCCACAGGCCGACCGCGAACATCGCCAGGAAATGATCCGGCCCGGTGAGCGGATGCGCAAAGCCGCTGCCGAAGCCGCCTTGCGCGCCCGAAAGGATGTGCGCGGCGGCGGGCCCGGGCAGCGAGGCAAAGCGCAAGAGCCGCAGCGGCGATCGCAAATCGTCCGGCCATCTGCATGCGCCGCCTCGTCCTCAGTCCTGTCGCCTGCCTCATAATATCACCGCCGCGTAAACGCGCCGAATACAGTTACCGCAACACTGTTACACACCGGCTTGCCACCTTTGCGCCGCAGTCCATGTTATGGTCCCCGCCCATGACATTTCGCATCGTCCTTGCCGCTTTCATCGCGCTCGTCATCGCCGCCCCCGCGTCGGCGCACCCGCACGTCTGGGTGAAATCGACCAGCGAGCTCATTTACGCGCCCGACGGCACCGTCACCGGCATCCGCCAGCATTGGGTCTTCGACGACATGTTCACGGCCTTCGCCCTGCAGGGCATCGAAGCCAAGGAGAAGGGCAAATTTACGCGCGAGGAATTGGCGCCGCTGGCCAAGGTCAATGTCGAGTCGCTGAAGGAATACGACTACTTCACCTACGCGACGGTCGACGGCAAAAAGACGCCGCTCGCCGAACCCGCGCCGGACTACTGGCTCGACTACAAGGACGAGGTGCTGACGCTCAACTTCACGCTGCCGTTCAAGCAGCCGGTGAAGGCGAAGGACCTCAAGATCGAAATCTACGATCCGACCTATTTCATCGATTTCGAGCTGGCCAAGGACGCGCCGGCGACGCTCGTCGGCGCGCCGGCAGACTGCAAGCTCGCGACCGAATTGCCGCGCGAGCTGACCTTCCAGGAAGGCAAGCGGCTGGCGCAGAATCCCGAAGCGGCGGCCAATTGGGGCGCTATTTTCGCCAACAAGATCATGGTCAAGTGTCCGTAGTACGTGAGTGGCCGCGGGGGCGGCGTGAAGCCGAGGGGAATGCGAGTCATGGTCCGGCGATCCGCCCTGCAATGCATTGTTGTCGTTGCCTGCGTGCTGCTGGTCTGCGCCGCGCTCGATCCCGCGCTGGCGCAATTCGGGCTCAAGCGCGCGGCTGCGCCGCCCAGATCGGCGGCTTCGCCGGCTGGATCCTGGCCGAGCAGGCGAAGTTCTATCTCCAGCTGTCGAGCCTGATCCGCGCCGCCAAGGCCGACGGCAGCGCCGCCTATACGCTGCTCGGCGTTTCGTTTCTCTACGGCGTCTTCCACGCCGCCGGCCCGGGACACGGCAAGGCGGTGATCTCGTCCTACATGATCGCCAATGACGAGACCTGGCGGCGCGGCGTCATCCTCTCCTTCGCCTCCGCCATCCTGCAGGCCTTCACCGCCATCGCCATTGTCGGCATCGCCGCGGTGCTGCTCGGCGCCACCGCGCATGTCATGGGCAATGCCGTGCGCGTGATCGAGATCATCAGCTACGCGCTCATCATCATGATCGGCCTGCGCCTGCTGTGGGTGAAGGGCCGCTCATTTCTCACTCTGCTGCGCGGCGAGCGGCACGACCATCATCACGCTCATGGGCACGATCACGCGCATGGCCACGATCACGGCCATGCGCATCATCGATCACGACCATGCGCACGGCCACGACCACGATCATGACCACGCCGAAGAGGCGCATGCCTGGGGTCACGCCCACGCGCCGGAGCCGCAGCGAGCTGAAGGGCCCGCATTGGCTCAGGCGCGGGCTCGCGGCCATCGTCGCCGTCGGTTTGCGGCCCTGCTCGGGCGCCATCATCGTGCTGGTGTTCGCGCTGGCGCAGGGGCTGTTCTGGATCGGCGTCGCCTCGACCTTTGTGATGGGGCTCGGCACCGCCATCACCGTCGCCGTCGTCGCCACCATCGCGGTCGGCGCGCGCGGCTTTGCCGGGCGCCTGGCGAAATCGAAACCCGGCGCCGGCCTGCTGATCGTGCGCGGGCTGGAGACCGCCGCCGCCGCCGTCATCATCCTGTTCGGCGTCGCGCTGCTCACCGGCTACATGGTGAGCGAGCGGCTGATGGGCGTCTAACGAAAATCGCCCGGCTGCAATTCGATCGGCTGGCCGTGCGGGGTGCGGTCGCAGGCATGGTCCCAGGCGTCGCGATAGCGATGCAGCGTCGCCTGCGTCGTGACGCCTTTCTCGGCCACCAGTTTCTCCAGCGCCGCCAGCCAATGCAGATAATAAGTCTCGCCGGTGTCGGGATCGCCGGCCGCCTGCGCGCGCTTGATCTCGGCGGCAAGCGCTGACGCCCATTCCGGCCAGGTGAACACGCCGCGCTCGTGCAACGCGAGCGTCATGGCGAAGGCTTCCGCCTCCCACGGCTCGCGGAACACCGGCCCGTCGGCATCGCGCGGGATGCTGGGCACTTCCTGCGTGGCGCGCGCGGCTGCGGCTTGGTCGATCATGCCGGCTCCAAATAAGGCTCCCAGGCGTCGACCGAGACCTTGCTGGTCGGATCGCCGTCGGGGCCCCACAATTCGCGGCCATCGAAGCGCACGGTGTAGAGCCATTGCGGGTTCTCGCCGCCGCCGCTCGCGTTGCTGTCGGGAAACACGTGACAGCCGATCACGCGCTCGACGGTGCCGGTGCGCCCGCGCACATAGCGCGGCAGCCGCGTGTGGGTGAGGGGATTGATGTTCTTGGCGCGCACTTGATCGCCGGGCTTGAACGCGGCCTTGGTGTTGGTGTCGCGCTCGGTCGGCCCGCCGCGATGCAGCACTTTTAACACGTCCGTCGGGCGACAGCACGCGTTTGACCGGCTTCGGTGTATGCAGCGAATGTCCGGCGGCGATCTCGTCGTCCGCCACCAGCGCGCGCTCCTTCAGCATCGTCTCAAGCGCGGCGAACCAGATCTGGTAATAGCTCATCGACAGATATTCGGCCGGATCGCGGTTCTCGCGCGCGAAACGCCCCATGTCGATATTCCAGCCGCCCGGCATGCCCATGGCGAGCGTCAGCGCGAAGGCGCGCTTTTCCCACTCGGCATGAAACACCGGCTCGTTCGGCTCCGGCTCGACCGGGCCGTGACCGTGCGTGCCGCCGAGATCTTGCGCGCCGTTCATCTCAGGTCTTTCGGTTGCTTCGGCAATCCGGTGCCGATCATGGAATCGCGCGTCACCAGGTCGGCGAGTTTGTCCTCGCTCCAGCCCTCGGTGCCGGCCGGGCGCATCGGGATGACGAGGTAGCGAATTTCCGCGGTCGAATCCCACACGCGGATCTCGGTGTCCTTCGGCAGCGTCACGCCGAAATCCTTCAGCACGCCGCGCGGATCGGCGACCGCGCGCGAGCGATAGGGCGCCGACTTGTACCAGACCGGCGGCAGGCCGAGCACCGGCCAGGGATAACAGGAGCACAGCGTGCACACGACCATGTTGTGCAGCTTCGGCGTATTCTCGAGCGCGACGATGTGCTCGCCCTGGCGCCCGGCGTAGCCGAGCTCGCCGATCGCCGGCGTCGCGTCCTTGAACAGCCGCGCGCGGTAGGCGGGATCGGCCCAGGCTTTGGCCACGACGCGGGCGCCGTTGCGCGGGCCGACCTTCTTCTCATAGGTCTCGATCAAGCAGGTCGAGCGCGGCCGGGTCGACATAGCCCTTCTCGGTCAGCACGGTTTCCAGCGCGCGCACGCGCAGCTGGGTTTCCGACAGCTCGGAATGGTCGTGATCGTGGTGGTGGTCATGTGCCATGCGGGCAATTTAGCGCAAGCGCGCGCTTTATGTCATCATGAGTCATGGCCCCCATTGGCCGCGCTTGCCGACCGCATCGACCGTCTCAACACCGCCATTGGCCGCGCCGTGGCGTGGCTGGTGCTCGTCATCGTGCTACTGCAATTCGCGCTGGTTGTGGCGCGCTACGTGTTCGGCTTCGGCTCGATCTGGCTCACCGAGACGGTGGTCTACGCCAATGCCGCGCTGTTCCTGCTGGCGGCGGCCTGGACCTTGCGCGCCGGCGGCCATGTGCGCGTCGACGTGTTCTACGCGCAGGCCTCCGCCCGCAGGCGCGCGCTCATCGATCTCGCCGGCAGCATCGTGCTGCTGCTGCCGTTCGCGCTGGTGCTGCTGTGGCTGTCGGCGCCCTATGCGGCGCGCTCCTGGGCGGTCCTCGAGCGCTCGCAGGAATCGAGCGGCCTGCCGCTGGTCTTCCTGCTCAAGACCTTGATCCCCGTGTTCGCCGCTGCTGATGGCGCTGCAAGGCGTCGCGCAAGCGATCCGCGCGTCGGCCGCGCTGGGGCAGCGCTGATGCTCGCCGACATCCTCGCCGTGCTCATGGTCGTGGCGGTCGTCGCCGCGCTGATGGCCGGCTACCCGGTGGCGCTGACGCTCGCCGGCGTGTCGCTCGCTCTTCGCCATGCTCGGCCACATGCTCGGCGCGATGGACCTTGGGCATTCTGGGCGCACTACCGCAGCGCATTTTCGGCATGATGACCAACGATGTGCTGCTGGCCGTCCCGATGTTCATCTTCATGGGCGTGATGCTGCAGCAATCGCAAATCGCCGAGCAGCTGCTCGAGCGCATGGGCCGGCTGTTCGGCACGCTTGCGCGGCGGGCTGGGCTTTTCCGTCGTCATCGTCGGCGCGCTGCTCGCGGCCTGCACCGGCATGGTCGGCGCGACCGCCGTCACCATCGGCCTGGTCATGCTGCCGGCCATGCTGCGGCACGGCTACGATCCGCGGCTCGCCGCCGGCACGGTGGCGGCCTCCGCGACGCTGGCGCAGATCATTCCGCCGTCGACCGTGCTGGTGCTGCTCGGCGATCAGCTCAACAACGCCTATCAGGCGGCGCAGCTCGCGCAGGGCAAGTTCTCGCCCGATGTCGTGTCGGTGAGCGACCTGTTCGCCGGCGCGCTCCTGCCCGGCCTGCTGCTGGTCGGGCTTTATCTCGCGTTCCTCGTCGCCATGGCGGCGCTGCGTCCGCAAACCTGTCCGGCGGTTGCCGCAGCAGAAAAGCCGGGCGGGTTGATCGAAGCGCTGCTGGCGCCGGTCGCGCTGATCGTGGCGGTGCTCGGCTCGATCCTCTACGGCGTGGCGACGCCGACGGAAGCGGCCTCCGTCGGCGCGGTCGGCGCGATTCTGCTCGCCGCGCGCAAGGGCGGCATCGGCCGCCACATGTTGCCGGTGGTCGAGAAGACCACGCAGATCACCGCCATGATCTATTTGATCCTGATCGGCGCCACGCTGTTCAGCCTGGTGTTCCGCGCGCTCGGCGGCGACGCCATGGTGCAGGCCGCGCTCACCGATCTGCCCGGCGGCGTCGCCGGCGCCGTGCTGGCGGTGATGCTGGCGATGTTCCTGCTCGGCTTCGTGATGGACGCCTTCGAGATCATCTTCGTGGTGGTGCCGATCGTCGCGCCCGCGCTGCTGAAAATGCCCGGCGTCGATCCGGTCTGGCTCGGCATCATGATGGCGGTGAACCTGCAGACCTCCTACATGCACCCGCCGCTCGGGCCGACGCTGTTCTTCCTGCGCGGCGTGGCGCCGCCGGAGATCACCACGCGCCACATTTACGTGGGCATTATTCCGTTCGTGCTGATCCAGCTGTTTGCGCTGGTGGTGCTGTGGTTCGTGCCGCAGCTCACGACCGCGCTGCCGCACGCGCTCTATCGCTAGAACCAGAAGCGGTTGCCGAGGACCCACAGCCAGGTGACGCCGGCCGCCACGAGCGAGAGGAAGATCGCGGCCGAACCCATGTCCTTGACCCGCTTGATCAGCGGGTCCTGGTCGCGCGTGACGCGGTCGGACAGCTTCTCGATCGCGGTGTTGAGCAGCTCGACGATCAGCAGGAAGAACAAGACGCCGATCAGCGCGAAGCGTTCGCCGGTGTCGCTGGTGATGACGAAGGCGAGCGGAACGCCGACGGCCAGCAGCGCCAGCTCCTCGCGGAACGCCGCTTCCGATTTTGCGCAGGCGACGAGCCCGTGCCAGCTATTGATGGTCGCCCTGAAAAGCCGTTCCACGCTGCCCGTCCCCCGTGCCCCGCGGAAAATAGGCGGGCGCATATCCATAGTCTATTCATGCGCTTGCCGCACGTGTGTATAAGGTTACTGCATGAAGGCCGCCGACCTGTTCAGCTTGCAAGGCCGCGTCGCGCTGGTCACCGGCGCGTCGAGCGGGCTCGGCGTGCAGTTTTCCCGCGCGCTCGCCGACAATGGCGCCGCGGTCGCGCTGGTGGCGCGGCGCGCCGACCGGCTGAAAAAGCTCAAGGACGAGATCGAAGGCAAAGGCGGCAAGGCCATCGCCATCGAGGCCGACGTCACCGACCGTGCCGCCATGGCACGCGCCTTCGATGCCGCCGAGAAGGCCTTCGGCACCGTCACCATCCTCGTGAACAATGCCGGCATCGCGCAGAAGCCCGTGCGCGCCATCGAGGTGACGCCGGAGGAATGGCGCAAGGTGATGGGCGTCGATCTCGACGCGGTCTTCTACAACGCGCAGGAGGCCGCCCGCCGCATGCTGGCGGCGAAGGCGCAGGGCTGCATCATCAACATTGCCTCCGTGCTCGGCCTCGGCGTGGCGAAAGGCACGGCCGCCTACGCCGTCGCCAAGGCCGCCGTCATCCAGACCACCAAGGCGCTGGCGCTCGAGCTCGCCTTCAAGGGCGTGCGCGTCAACGCCATCGCGCCGGGCTGGTTCGTCACCGAGATCAACGACGATTATCTCAACAGCGAGGCCGGCACGGCGATCAAGCGCGACATCCCGATGGGCCGCTTCGGCAAGGCCGGCGATCTCGACGGCGCGCTGCTGCTGCTCGCCTCCGACGCCGGCAGCTACATCACCGGCGCGACGCTGGTGGTGGACGGCGGGCAGGTCATTCAGATCAAAGGGTAGGGATCATGGACTTTACGCTGTCGCCCGAGATCGAAGACCTCCGCCTGCGCGTGCGCGCCTTCATCGACAAGGAGGTGCTGCCGCTGGAAGCCGATCCGGAAAATTTCTCCGAGCACGAGAACATCCCGGAGGACCGCCTCGCGCCCGTGCGCGAGAAGGCGAGGAAGGCGGGCCTGTGGGCGCCGCAGTCGCCGAAGGAATATGGCGGCATGGAGCTGCCGATCGTCGCCTGGGCGGCGATCTACGAGGAGGCCGCGCGCTCGCTCTTCGGCCCGCTCGCCATCAACTGCATGGCGCCCGACGACGGCAACATGAACCTGCTGCGCCTGGTCGGCACGCGCGAGCAGAAGGACAAATGGCTCAAGCCCATCGTCGACGGCAAAGTGCGCTCGTCCTTCGTGATGACCGAGCCGGCGCCGGGCGGCGGCTCCGACCCGTCGATGATCCGCACCAAGGCCGAGAAGAAGGGCGGCAAATACGTCATCACCGGCCGCAAATGGTTCATCACCGGCGCCGACGGCGCCGCGCATTTCATCGATCATCGCGCGCACCTCGGACGACAAGCGGCGCGGGCTCACCGCGTTTCCTGTTCCACAAGGATCAGCCCGGCTGGCGCATCGTGCGGCGCATCCCGATCCTCGGGCCGGAAGAGCACGGCGGCCATTGCGAACTGGAATTCACCGGCCTCGAAGTGCCGGCCGAAAATATCCTGATGGGCGAGGGCGACGGGCTGAAGGTGACGCAGATCAGGCTCGGCCCGGCGCGGCTGACGCATTGCATGCGCTGGACCGGCTGGGCCAAGCGCTGCCTGGAGATCGCGCAGGCCTACGTCAACGAGCGCGAAGGCTTCGGCATCAAGCTGGGCGACCGCGAGAGCGTGCAGATCAAATTGGGCGAAGTCGCGCAGCAGATCCAGATCAGCCGCCTGCTCACCATGCACGCCGCCTGGATGCTCGATCAGGGCGGCCGCGCGCGCAAGGAAGTGTCGATGGCCAAGGTGCAGGTCGCCAATACGCTGCACCAGGCGGCCGACGTGGCGATCCAGCTGCAGGGCGCGCGCGGCTTCTCCAAGGACACGGTGGTGGAATGGATCTACCGCGCGGCGCGCGCGGCGCGCCTCGTCGACGGCGCCTCCGAAGTGCACATGATGGTGCTGTCGCGCTTCCTGCGCGAAGAAGGCCGCGACTTCTGGCAATGGGGCCCGGGCGAGGGGCGCAAGAACGAGCGCTAGGGCGCGTCTTTCGGCGCCTGGTGCACTTCGACGACGTTGCCGTCGGGGTCGTAGAAGAAAATCTGCTTCCAGCCGGTCATCGCCCAGTCGCCATAGTCGGAATACTTGATGCCTTTGGCGTCGAGCCGCTTCTTGAAACGCGTCGAGGTCGTCGGTGCGAAACGCGATGTGCCCGCGCTGCACCGGATTGACCACCTTGCCGGTGCGGAAGCCGATTTCCATGTCCTTCTCGGCGATGTGCATCTGCATCGCGCCGTCGGTGATGAAGGCGACGTCGCCCGGATAGCCTTCATCTTTTTTGCGGTTGCGGCCCATGTCCGGGATCGTCTGCATGTCGAGCACGTCGCGATAGAACGCGTCCATCGCCGGCACGTCGGTCGTGGCGAAGTTGACGTGGTGCAGCTTGAGCTTCATGGCGCCGCCTTGCGCAATGCCGCCACTTCGTCGCGCGCGGCCTTCATCAGATACTGAATATCCGAGCCGGCGATCACGAAACGCGCGCCGAGCTTCACCAGCTCCGCGACATGCGCGACGTCGCCGCGGATGCCGCCGACGCCGAGGATTTTCTTGTGCGCCGCGCAGGCCTTGGCCACGCTCTCATAGGCCGCGCGCAGCTTCGGATGTTTCAGATCGCCCGGAATGCCCATGGCGGTGCAGAGATCGTTCGAGCCGATCAGCAGAATGTCGATGCCCGGCACCGCGGCGATGGCGTCGGCATTGGCGACGCCTTCCGGCGTCTCGATCATGGGGATGAGCGTCGTGGCCGCATTGCCCTGCGCGTTGACGTCGCCGAGCGGCGTCGCGCGGTAGCCCTGCAGCGCGCCGGGTCCGGCGACCGAGCGCGTGCCCACCGGCGGAAAGCGGCAGGCGTCGGCAAACGCGATCGCCTCCTCGCGCGTCGATACGTTCGGGCAGACGATGCCGAGCGCGCCCATGTCCAGGAGCCGCGTGGCGTCGTGGAAATCATGCCCGGCGATGCGCACCAGCGGCGTCACGCCGACCGGCAGCGCCGCGGTGCAGATCTGCGCCGCGGCGTCGAGCGTGATCGCGGAATGCTCCATGTCGACGAAAAAGGCGTCGAAGCCGCAGGCGTCCGCGATCATGCCGATCTCGGCGGTGCGCGCCAGCCTCGTCGCCATGCACAGCGCCACCTCGCCGCGCGCAAGGCGCTCTTGCATGCGGTTGGTGAACGCCATGCGCGGATCAGTTGCGGTAGCCGCGGTCGATCGCGTCGAGCTTGCGCAAGTAGGCCGCCCAGTCGGCGGAGCCGCGGCCGGCGTCGTGCGTCTCGTATTGCTTGGCGGTCTTCTCGCAGACCTCGGGCGGGATCTCGATCAGCTCGGAGCCGGTGGCCTCCAGCATCAGCTGGATTTCGGCCGCCTCGAGCAGATGATGCATCAGCACGAAGGCCTCGCGCGCGCTCTTGCCGACCGTGAGCAGGCCGTGATTGTGCATGATCATGGCGCGGTGTGTGCCGAGGTCCTTGTTGATGCGCGCGCGCTCGCTGAAATCCTCGGTGATGCCCTCGTAGGCGTGATAGCCGATGCGCTTGTAGTAGCGGATCGCCTGCTGCGACACCATGCGCAGGCCGTGCTTCAAGCCGCCGATCGCCATGCCGACCGGCGTGTGCACGTGGATGGCGCAGTTCACGTCGCCGCGCGCGGCCAGCACGCCGCCGTGCAGCGTGAAGCCGGGGCGGTTGACGCCCGACTTCTCGTCGAGGTCCTCGTCCATCGACACCTTCACCAGGTTCGACGCCGTTACTTCGTTGTAGAGCAGCTCGTGCCGCTTCATCAGGAAACTGCGCGGCTCGCCGGGAACGCGCATGGAGGAATGGTTGTAGATCACGTCGTCCCAGCCGTAGAGCGCGACCAGCCGGTAGACGGCGGCGAGATCGACGCGCGCCTCCCATTCGGCGTCCGACACGGTCCCTTGCGAGGTGGCCATGGCGAGTTTGGCGGGCTTGTTCATGGGCGTTCCTCCTATTGCAGCCAGTCTAGCACAGCGCGCCGGCAACGCGCGGTATAGAGAGGCACGCGCATGAGAAGCATGACCATAAAAATCCGCATGGGCGGCTACGGCCCGCCCACCACCGGCTTCTCCAAGGCGATGAAATTCATCGGCGACAAGCTCGCCGCCGAATTCGGCGACCGCATCGCCATCGATTACGTGTGGAATATCATGGACCACGGCCACAAGGCCGAGGACATTCTCACGCTGGTTGAGACCGGCGAAATCACGCTCGGCTATCAGTCGTCCAGTTATCTGACCGATCGCGTGCCCGAGCTCGGCTTCGTCGATCTGCCGTTTCTGTTCGCCAACAACGCGCAGGCGCGCGGCGCCATGGACGGCGACCTCGGAAAATTTCTAGCGGCGAAAACCGAGGAGCGCATCGGCTACCGCATTCTCGGCTGGTTCGAGAACGGCTTCCGCCACATCTCCAACCGGCTGCGCCCGATCCATCTGCCGGCCGACATGACGGGCATGAAAATCAGGGTGCTGCCGAGCGAGATTCACCGGCGCACCTTCGAATTGCTCGGCGCGGTGGCGATGCGCATGGACCTCACCGAAGCCATCGCCATGATCAAGGCCGGCACATTGGACGCGCAGGAAAATCCGCTCGCCAACACCGTCACCTATGGCGTGCACAATTTCCATAAATTCCACACGCTCAGCTCTCACTTCTATATTTCGCGGCCGGTGTTCCTGCACCGCGCCTCGTTCGACGCCTGGCCCGCCGATCTTCAGAGCGCGATGCGCAAGGCGGTCGCCGAGTCGGTCACGTTTCAGCGCAAGCTGGCGGTCGAGGAGCACGACACCTCGCGCCAGGCGATCGAAGCCGCCGGCTGCGAGATCCACGAATTGACCGCGAAAGAGCACGACGCCTTCGTCGCCGCCGTGCAGCCGCTGCTCGCCGACGCGCGCAAGATGTACGGCGACGCCATGTTCAAGATGGTGCCGCGCGCCTAGCTAAGCGAAGGCCGTCCGGACGCGCATGCGCCCGCGCATCACCAGCGTGCCGACCACCAGGATGTTGAGAATATTGGCGCCGATGCCGGCGGCAAAGGCCGGCGCGTAATAGCCGTAGTGGTCGTAGAGGATGCCGGCGAGCCAGCCGCCGAGCGCCATGCCGGCGCCGCTGAACAACAACAGCGTCGGGATCCGCCAGTAGGCCTCCGCCGCCGGAAACAATTCGCGCAGCGCCAGCACGTAAGCCGGGATGATGCCGGAGAAGCCGAGCCCGAAGGCGGCCGCCACCATGAACAGCCCGGCTTCGTTCTGCGTCAGCAGGAATGCGGTCATTGACGCGCACTGCCAGGCCGAGCCGATCAGCACGGTGGCGAGCCCGCCGATGCGGTCGGAGATCGCGCCCCAGATCTGCCGCGACAGGAACGCGGTGCCGAGCAGCACCGACAGCATGATGGCGCCGACCGAACGCGCGATGCCGAGATCGCTGCAGAAGGCGACGAGATGCTGCTGCGGCATCGCCATCGGCACGCAGCACAGCACCGCCGCCGCGCACATCATCGCGAACACGACGTTGGGCGGCCAGCCGAGCACGGGCGCCCGGGTCGCCGCCGCATGCGAGGCTTCGACGGGATGAATGACTTCCGGCGGCGCACGTAAAAAGATCGCGGCCAGCGGCACCAGCACCGACGATTTCGACGACCGCGTAGATCAGCATCGTTTCGCGCCAGCCGAAATAGGAAATGGCGCGTTCGAAAATCGGCGGCCACATGGCGCCGGCGAGATAGCGAGCCGCTCGAGATCAGCGCCAGCGCCGAGCCGCGCCGCCGGTCGAACCAGCGGCTGATATAGATGTACATCGGCGCGTTGATGCCGCCGAGGCCGAGCAGGCCGATGAACACGCCGTGTCCGATCCACAGCGGTCCGGGCGGCCCGAGCGTCGAGATCGCCAACCCCAAGCCGATCATCAGCGCGCCGCCGAGCACGGTCCAGCGCGTGCCGATGCGGTCGGCGATGCGGCCCATGACGATGCCGCCGACGCCCGAGCACAGCCAGGCGAGCGCGGTGGCGAGCGCCGGCACCTCGCGCGCGCCGCCCACTTCGGCGGCGATGGCCGTGAGCGCCACCGGCGTGATCCAGGCGCCGCCGAACGCCATCAGCAAGGTGACGAGCGCCACGGTGGCGACGACCCAGGACGATCGGCTCTCGATCGAGGCGGTGGTGGAATGCAACATCAAAGTGGAACCCGGCTGGCGATTCCTTTTACAGGCCGCACAGGATTTGACCACCCGCGTGCCGCGAAGATCTGCCCTGCTGCTGCATTGCGCCAAAATGCGCGCAGCAGGCGCGCGGCGACATTTCATTCTAAGACGCGCGGCCGCGGTGAAATTCTAATCAGCCCATTGAGCGAACTGACTTAATTCGCTTCACCCTGTTTCCTGTGCCGCCGCTCTCGCCTATATGATAGAGGTCCGCCGCCTGTTAGTTTGCTTGAAGCCGGCTGCCCCAAGTTCGCCATTGGCCACGCATGACCCTCCGTTCCGTCAGCCTCGACGACAAATACGATTTGGCACAGGACCGCGTCCTGGTCACCGGCTATCAGGCGCTGATCCGCGCGCTGCTGATGCAGAAAGAGCGCGACCGCCGCTCAGGCCTCAACACCGCGGGCTATGTCACCGGTTATCGCGGCTCGCCGCTCGGCGGCCTCGACCAGCAGATGCTGCGCGCCGGGCGCTTCCTCGCCGCGCAAGACGTCAAGTTCCAGCCCGGCATCAACGAAGAGCTCGCCGCCACCGCGCTGTGGGGCTCGCAGCAGGCCGAGCTGCGCGGCGAGGGCAAGTTCGATGGCATCTTCGGCATGTGGTACGGCAAGGGTCCGGGCGTCGATCGCTCCGGCGACGTCTTCCGCCACGCCAATCTCGCCGGCTCCTCCAAGAACGGCGGCGTGCTCGCGCTGATGGGCGACGACCACACCGCGGAATCCTCCACCACCGCGCATCAGTCCGAATTCCATTTCGTCGACGTGATGATGCCGATCCTCAATCCGGCCGGCGTGCAGGAGATCATCGACTACGCGCTCTACGGCTGGGCCATGTCGCGCTACACCGGCGCCTGGTCCGCGCTCAAATGCATGCACGAAACGGTCGAATCGACCGGCGTGGTGGACGGTACTCTCGATCGTCTGAAGATCGTCATCCCGGATGATTTCCACATGCCCGAGGGCGGGCTCAACGTCCGCCTCGTCGACACCATCCTCGGCCAAGAAGCGCGCCTGCACGACTTCAAGCGCGACGCCATGCTCGCTTTCGTGCGCGCCAACAAGCTCAACAAGATCATCACCTCCGGCGGCCGCGCGCCCAAGATCGGCATCGTCACCACCGGCAAGGCCTATCTCGACGTGCGCCAGGCCTTCGACGAGCTCGGCATCGACGAGATCAAGTGCAACGACCTCGGCATCCGGCTGTTCAAGATCGCCTGCGTTTGGCCGATCGGCGGCAGGAACTGGCCGATTTCGCGCAAGGCCTCGATCTCATCATCGTGGTCGAGGAGAAGCGCTCGCTGATCGAAGTGCAGGTGCGCGAGGAGTTGTACGGCACCGCCAATCAGCCGGTCTGCATCGGCAAGAAGGACGAGCACGGCAACTGGCTGTTCCCGGTCAAGGGCGCGCTCGATCCCAACGACATCGCCATCTGCATCGGCGAGCGGCTGCTGCGCTACGGCGCAAACGACGAGCTCGCAGCCAATGTCGCGCGGCTGAAGTCCGCGCAGAAAGCGCTGGCCGAAACCGCCGACGTCGCCCAGCGCATTCCCTATTTCTGCTCGGGCTGTCCGCACAACACCTCGACGCGCGTGCCGGAAGGCTCACGCGCCTATGCCGGCATCGGCTGCCACTACATGTCGCAGTGGATGGACCGCAAGACGCTCGGCTACACGCAGATGGGCGGCGAGGGCGCCAACTGGATCGGCGAAGCGCCGTTCTCCAACCGCGGCCACGTGTTCCAGAACCTGGGCGACGGCACCTACAATCACTCCGGCTATCTCGCCATCCGCGCGGCCATCGCCTCCGGCGTGACCATGACCTACAAGATCCTGTTCAACGACGCGGTGGCGATGACCGGCGGCCAGGCCAATGAAGGCGGGCTGAACGTGCCGCAGATCGCGCGCCAGGTCGCCGCCGAAGGCGCCAAGCGCGTGGTCGTCGTCACCGACGAGCCATGGAAATATCCAAAGGACACCGATTGGCCGCGCGGGCTGACCGATCCATCACCGCGACGAGCTCGACACCATCCAGCGCGAGCTTGCCACCGTGCCCGGCGTCAGCATTCTGATCTACGACCAGACCTGCGCCGCCGAGAAGCGCCGCCGCCGCAAGCGCGGCACGTTTCCCGATCCCGACAAGCGCATCGTCATCAACGATCTGGTCTGCGAGGGTTGCGGCGACTGCGGCGTCAAATCGAACTGCGTCTCGGTGCAGCCGCTGATGACCGAATGGGGCCGCAAGCGCACCATCGATCAGTCGAGCTGCAACAAGGACTATTCCTGCGTGAAGGGCTTCTGCCCGTCCTTCGTCACCGTGCACGGCGCCAAGCTGAAGAAAGGCGAAAGCGTCGCGGAGCCTGCCGAATGGCCGGCGCTGCCGGCGCCGAGCATTCCGCTGATCAATCACCCCTACAGCGTCATCGTCACCGGCGTCGGCGGCACCGGCATCGTCACCGTCGGCGCCATCATCGGCATGGCCGCCAACCTCGAAGGCAAGGGCGCCGGCGTGATCGACATGGCCGGGCTCGCGCAGAAAGGCGGCGCGGTCTACAGCCATATCCGCATCGCTAATGCGGTCGAGGACATTCACGCCATTCGCGTTGCCGCCGGCGGCGCCGACCTGGTGATCGGCGGCGACATCGTCGTGCTCGGCAGCAAGAAGATCCTGGGCGCGATCAAGCAGGGTCACACCAAGGTCGTCGTCAACACCGCCGAATTTTTGCCCGGCGATTTCACCCGCAACGCCGACTTCTCGCTGCCGACCGAGCGGCTCAAGCGCGCGATCACCGGCCACGCCGGCCGCGAGCAGAGCCATTTCGTCGATGCCGGACGCTTGGCGACTGCGCTGCTCGGCAATTCGATCGGCGCCAACATGTTCATGCTCGGCTACGCCTATCAGCTCGGCGCGCTGCCGCTCTCCGCCGAGGCGGTCGAAAAGGCGATCGAGATGAACGGCGAGGCGGTGGCGATGAACGTCGCCGCCTTCCGCTACGGCCGCCGCGCGGCGGTCGACCCGGGCAAGCTCGAAAGCCTGGTCAAGCCGCAGCCGGAACTGGAAAACGATTCACTCAAGCTCTCGCAGTCGTTCGACGAGACGGTCGAGCGCCGCGTCGCCTTCCTCACCGCCTATCAGAGCGCGCGCTATGCGCGGCGCTACCGCAAGTGGGTCGAGAAAATCCGCGCCGTCGAGGCGGAAAAAGTGCCCGGCCAATGCGGGCTCGTCGAAGCGGTCGCGCGCTATCTGTTCAAGCTGATGGCCTACAAAGACGAATACGAGGTGGCCAGGCTTTACAGCGACACCTCGTTCGTCGAGCGCGTGAAGTCGTCATTCGACGGCGACAATCTGCGCCTCGAATTCCATCTGGCGCCGCCGCTGCTCGCGCGCACCGATAAGGCGACCGGCGAGCCGAAGAAAATGTCGTTCGGGCCTTGGATGCTGAAAGTCTTCGGCGTGCTGGCGAAGTTCAAATTCCTGCGCGGCACGCCGCTCGACCCGTTCGGCTACAGCCACGAGCGCCGCACCGAGCGTCAGCTCATCAAGGACTATGAAAAGCTGCTCACCACCATTGTGGCGGAGCTGACGCCCTATAACCATCAGGCCGCCGTCGGCCTTGCCGCCCTGCCGGAGAAGATCCGCGGCTTCGGACCGGTCAAAATGCGTCATCTGGCCATCGTCAAGGCCGAGGAATCGGGCTTATACGAGCATTTCCGCAGCGGCGCGGCGCCGTTTCTCAAGGCGGCCGAGTAATTTAGCCGCGCCTTACGACCTTTTTCCCGGTGCCGGAAGGCTTGACCGTTCTTCTACGGTGTTTTCATATCGAGATAACAAGACCGCCCGCAGAGGCGGCTGAGGGGTGCGGCGCCGGGCCAGAACGGCGCAGCCAAGTGGGAGGATAAGGTTGTGGCAGTCAATGCCGCCGCCACGGCGGATACGTTTCCCAAGCTATTGATCCGTAACGCCCAATTGTTCGGCAATCGGCCGGCAATGCGGCACAAGGATCTCGGCATTTGGCAGACCTGGACTTGGGCGCAGACGCTCGAGCTCGTGCGCGCCTATGCGGTCGGGCTGCACAAGCTCGGCGTCAAGCGCGGCGAGACGGTCGCCATCGTCGGCGCCAACCGGCCCAAGCTCTATTGGTCGGTCATGGCGGTGCAGATGCTGGGCGCCGTGCCGGTGCCGGTCTATGCCGACGCGGTCGCCGAGGAGCTGAGCTTCGTGCTGTCGCATGCCGAGGTGCGCTTCGCCGCGGTCGAGGACCAGGAGCAGATCGACAAGATCATGTCGGTCATGGACCGCCTGCCGAAATTGCAGGAGATGGTCTACGACGAGACGCGTGGCTTGCGCGACTACGACCACGCGCATCTGCATCCGATGAACGATCTCATCGCCGAAGGGCGCAAGGCGCTCGCCGATCCGAAGGTCGCCGCCTGGCTCGACGCCGAGATTGCCGCCGGCAAAGGCTCCGATCCTTCCATCATTCTTTACACCTCCGGCACCACGGGCACGTCGAAAGGCGTCGTGCTCACCGGCGAGCGCTCGATCAAGGCGGCGTCCGACACCGTGGCCTTCGACAAGCTGACCGAGAACGATGTCGCGCTCGCCTATCTGCCGCTCGCCTGGGTCGGCGATCATTACCTCAACTACGCGCAAGGCCTGGTGTCCGGCTTCTGCACCGCCTGCCCGGAAAATTCCGACACCGCGATGGCCGATCTGCGCGAGATCGGCCCGACCTTCTATTTCGCCCCGCCGCGCACGCTCGAAGTGCTGCTCACGCGCGTGACGATCCGCATGGAAGATGCCGGCTTCCTCAAGCGCAAAATGTTCCATTACTTCATCGGCATCGCGCGCAAATACGGCGAGCGCATTTTGAACGGCCAGCCGGTGCCGCTGACCGGCCGCTTGCTCTATTGGCTCGGCGAGTTTCTGGTCTACGGCCCGCTCAAGAACGTGCTGGGCTTCTCGAAGGTGCGCGTGGCCTATACCGCGGGCGAAGCGGTCGGCCCCGACCTGTTTGCGTTCTACCGCTCGATCGGCCTCAATCTGAAGCAGCTCTACGGCCAGACCGAGGCCTTCCTTTATCTGACCGCTCAGCCGGACGGTGAAATCTATTCCGACACCGTCGGCCCGACCTGTCCGAACGTCGATATTCGCATCAGCGAAACCGGCGAGGTGATGTTCAAGTCGCCCGGCATGTTCTCCGGCTACTTCAAGGACGACGCCAAAACCGCCGAAGTGATGACGCCGGACGGCTATGTGAAGACCGGCGACGCCGGTTACTTCGACGAGAAGACCGGGCACCTGAAAATCATCGATCGCGCCAAGGACGTCGGCAAGCTCAACGACGGCACGCTGTTCCCGCCGAAATACATCGAGAACAAGCTCAAGTTCTTTCCCAATATCCGCGAGGCGGTGGCTTACGGGGACAAGCACGACTTCGTCGCGGTGATGCTCAATATCGATCTCACGGCGGTCGGCAGCTGGGCCGAGCGCAACAACGTCGTCTACGGCTCCTATCAGGAGCTCGCCGGCCATCCGCTGGTCTATGACATGATCGCGGCGCATGTGGCGGAAGTGAACCGCTCGCTCGCGCAGGACAAGATGATGGTGGGCGCGCAGATCAAACGCTTCCTCATCTTGCATAAAGAGCTCGACGCCGACGACGGCGAGCTCACGCGCACCCAGAAGGTGCGCCGCGGCTTCATCGCCGACCGTTACGGGCCGCTGGTCAAGGCGCTCTATGACGGCTCCAAGGAGGCCGACATCGCGACCGAAGTCACCTTCGAGGACGGCCGCAAGGGCGTGATCAAGGCGCGCGTGAAAATCCGCGACATGCAGACCGAGCCGGCCGCCTCCGCCATGGAGAAGGCGGCATGAGGGCGCCGAGCGGACCCGAGGTCGCCGTCGGCGACGTGCTGCTGTCGCTCGAGAACGTCTCGCTGTCGTTTGGCGGCGTGAAGGCGATCAGCGACGTTTCCTTCGATATCCGCAAGGGCGAAATCCGCGCCATCATCGGGCCGAACGGCGCCGGCAAGACCTCGATGCTCAACGTCATCAACGGCTTCTATCACCCGCAGCAGGGCCGCATCACGTTCAAGGGTGAGACCCGCGTCCGAGATGCGCCCGCATGAGGCGGCCTATGGCGGCATCGCGCGCACATTCCAGAACGTCGCGCTGTTCCGCGGCATGACCGCGCTCGACAACATCATGGCGGGCCGCTCGCTCAAGATGAAAGTGGGCTTCATCTGGCAATTGCTGCGCCACGGTCCGGCCATGCGCGAGGAAGTCGAGCACCGCCGGCGGGTCGAAGAAATCATCGACTTCCTCAAGATCCAGGAAATTCGCCGCACGCCGGTCGGCCGCTTGCCTTACGGTCTGCAGAAACGCGTCGAACTCGGCCGCGCGCTCGCCATGGAGCCGGACCTTCTGCTGCTCGACGAGCCGATGGCCGGCATGAACATGGAAGAGAAGGAAGACATGTCGCGCTTCGTGCTCGACGTGAACGATCACTACGGCACCACCATCGCGCTGATCGAGCACGACATGGGCGTGGTGATGGATCTGTCCGATCGGGTGGTGGTGCTCGACCACGGCATCAAGATCGCCGACGGCACGCCGAACGAGGTCAAGAACAACCAGGCGGTGATCGACGCCTACCTCGGCGTGGCGCATTAGGGCCGCAAACACCATGCACCTCCTCTACCAGATCTTCCTCGATCCCTTCGTGCAGATGGGCAGCGCGCCCGACCTGTTCGCGCAGACGCTGTGGGAGGGGTTGGTTGCCGGCGTGCTCTATTCGCTGATCGCGCTCGGGTTCGTGCTGATCTTCAAAGCCTCCGGCGTATTCAATTTCGCGCAAGGCATCATGGTGGTGTTCTGCGGCGCTGACGTTGGTCGGCCTGTACGCCCACGGCGTGCCGGCGTTTCTCGCGCTCGCCTCACCATCGGCGTCATGCTGCTGCTCGCCATCGCCATCGAACGCTTCGTGCTGCGCCCGCTGATCAATCAGGCGGAAATCATCCTGTTCATGGCGACGTTCGGGCTGACTTACATTCTGATTGGCGCCGGCGAGCTGATCTTCGGCGGCGATCCAAAGGTCATGATCACCGAACAGCTGCTGCTGCCGACCGGTTCCTACAACATCAAAATGCTCGGCGGCTTCGTGCAGATGCAGAAGATCGACATCGCGGCCGCGATCATCGCGTCGCTGATGGTCGCCTCGCTCGCGGTCTTCTTTCAGAAGACGCGCATCGGACGCGCGCTGCGCGCGGTCGCCGACAGCCACCGCGCCGCGCTCTCGGTCGGCATTTCGCTCGAATATATCTGGGTGGTGGTGTGGTTCGCCTCCGGCATCGTGGCGCTGGCGACCGGCATCATGTGGGGCGCGCGCTCGAACGTGTCCTTCGCGCTTGAGATCATCGCGCTCAAGGCGCTGCCGGTCCTCATTCTCGGCGGCTTCACCTCCATTCCCGGCGCCATCATCGGCGGCGTCATCATCGGCGTCGGCGAGAAGATCGGCGAATTCTACTGGGGTCCGCTGCTCGGCAGCGGCATCGAGGACTGGTTTGCCTACGTCATCGCGCTGATCTTCCTGCTGTTCCGGCCGCAGGGCCTGTTCGGCGAACGCATCATCGAGCGGATCTGAGCATGTTTTATCGCGAGGCCGGTCAATACAAGACGAGCTACCGCGCCGATCAGGCGCTGTTTCCGATCCGGCAAGACCAGATCGGGATGATCCTGATTCTGCTTGCGGCCTACGTGCTGGTGCCGCTGCTTGCTTCGGACTTCGCGATCAACTCGTTCATCACGCCGATTCTGATCTATTCGCTCGCCGCCATCGGTCTCAATCTGCTCACCGGCTACACCGGGCTGCTGTCGCTCGGCACCGGCGCCTTCATGGGGGTCGGCGCGTTCAGCTGCTACAAACTGTCGACCTATTTTCCGGGCGTGAACATTCTCGTTTGGATCATCTGCTCCGGCTTCTTTGCCGCGGCGGCCGGCATCGTGTTCGGGCTGCCCAGCCTGCGGATCAAAGGCTTCTATCTCGCGGTCGCGACGCTGGCCGCGCAGTTCTTCCTGTCCTGGTGCTTCATCCGCGTGCCGTGGCTGTACAATTACAACATCTCCGCCTCGATCGAAGTGCCGAACCGGGCCCTGTTCGGCGTGCCGATCACCGGGCCGAACGCCACGGTGTTCACGCGCTACATCATCGTGCTGACGATCGTGGCGGTGATGACGTGGATCGCGTCGAACCTGATCCGCGGCCGCATCGGCCGCACCTGGATGGCGGTCCGCGACATGGATATCGCCGCCGAGCTGATCGGCATCAAACTGCTGCCGACCAAGCTGCTCGCCTTCGCGGTGTCGTCGTTTTATTGCGGCGTTGCCGGAGCGATGCTGGTTTTCCTCTATCTCGGCAACGCCGAATCCGAAAGCTTCAGCATCAACCAGTCGTTCCTGGTGTTGTTCATGGTGATCATCGGCGGGCTGGGCAGCCTGCTGGGGTCGTTTTTCGGCGCCGCCCTGATCTACGGGCTGCCGATCGTGCTGCGCATGCTCAAGGAGGGTTTCGGCATTGGCGTGACCTCGGCCACGCTCGAGCACATCAACTTCATCACATTGGGGACGCTCATCATTTTGTTCCTGATCGCCGAGCCGAATGGGCTGGCCCGGCTTTGGCAGATCGGCAAGCAGAAACTGAGGGTGTGGCCTTTCCCCTATTGAAAGGGCACACTTGGACCAATTCCCCTATCCGGGAGCAAGGATCGGATACGGGGGTACCCTCCGGGTCGAGGGGACAAGGCAAAGGCCGGGGCAAAACCACCGGCACACACGAGGGAGAGAAAAATGCGCCTGAAACATATCGTTCTCGGCGCGGCTGTTGCGAGCTTGGTCGGTGCTTCGGCCCTGATCACGCCGGCGGCCGCGGATACCTTCATACCGCTGTTCACTTACCGCACCGGCCCGTTCGCCAACTCCGGCATCCCGATCGCCAACGGTCTGCATGACTACTTCGCCATGCTGAACGCGCGCGACGGCGGTATCGGCGGCTCCAAGATCGCCATCGAGGAGTGCGAGACCGGCTACAAGAACGAGAAGGGCGTCGAGTGCTACGAGTTCGATGAAGAGCAAGAAGCCGGCGGTGATCACGCCCTATTCGACCGGCATCACGCTCGCCTTGATTCCGAAGGCGGCGGTCGACCACATCCCGATCCTGTCGATGGCCTACGGCCTGTCGGCGTCGGCGGTCGGCAACGACTTCCCGTGGATCTTCAATCCGCCGTCCAGCTATTGGGACGGCCTGTCGATCATCATCCGCTACATCGGCGGCAAGGAAGGCGGCCTCGACAAGCTCAAGGGCAAGACCGTCGGCTTACATCTACTTCGACGGCGGTTACGGCCTCGAGCCGATTCCGCTGCTCGACCAACTCGCCAAGGATTACGGCTTCAACGTGAAGAAGTATCCGGTGCCGCCGGCCCAGATGCAGAACCAGTCGAGCCTGTGGCTCGAGCGTTCGCCGCGACCGGCCGGACTACATGATCATGTGGGGCTGGGGCGCGATGAACCCGACCGCCGTGCAGGAAGCCGCCAAGACCGGCTATCCGCTGGATCACTTCATCGGCGTCTGGTGGTCGGGCAGCGAAGACGATGCTCGTCCGGCGGGCGCCGCCGGCAAGGGCTATCTCTCGCTCAACTTCAACGCCGTCGGCGCGAACTTCCCGGCCATCAAGGACATCCAGAAGTACGTGATCGGCAAGGATAGCCAGACCAAGCCGGAAGCGGTCGGCGAGAACTTCTATAATCGCGGCATCATGAACGCCGTGGTGATCGCCGAGGCCATCCGCAACGCGCAGAAACTCACCGGCAAGAAGGACATCACCGGTGACGAAATGCGCCGCGGTCTGGAATCGCTGCAAATCACGGCGGCGCGCTGGAAGGAAATGGGCCTCGAAAACTTCGCGGCGCCGATTTCCGTGAATTGCACCGACCACAACGGCCACAACTCGGCCTATATGCAGCAGTGGGACGGCGCCAAGTGGGTCAAGGTCTCCGATTGGATCGCGCCCATGAAGGACAAGGTCATGCCGCTGGTCAACAAAGCGGCCGCCGACTACGTCAAGCAAGAACGCCGGCTGGCCGAAGCGCACCGAGGCTTGCGACAAGTCGTCGTAATCCGCGTCTGAACAATCCCTCTCCCCGCCGTCATGGCGGGGAGAGGTTTCTGTCTGGAGTAGTCATGTCGGTGGCAACACAGACCGAAACGTTGGCGCCCGCCAAAGCGGCGAACATCCTTTCGGTCAACAATATCGAAGTCATCTACGATCACGTCATCCTGGTGCTCAAGGGCGTCTCGCTCGACGTGCCGCGGGGCGGCATCGTGGCGCTGCTCGGCGCCAACGGCGCCGGCAAGACCACCACGCTCAAGGCCGATCTCCAATCTGCTGCACGCCGAGCGCGGCGACGTCACCAAGGGCTCGATCCTGTTCGAGGGCGCCGAGGTGCAGGACCTGTCGCCGAACGAACTGGTGCGGCGCGGCTGCATCCAGGTGATGGAAGGCCGCCAGTGCTTCGCCCATCTCACCATCGAGGAAAATTTGCTCACCGGCGCCTTCACGCGCAAGGACGGCAAGGCGGCGATCCGCAAGGACATCGATCTGGTCTATTCGTATTTTCCCAAGCTGGCCGAGCGCCGCGAGGCGATCGCCGGCTACACCTCCGGCGGCGAGCAGCAGATGTGCGCCATCGGGCGCGCCTTGATGTCGCGGCCGAAAATGATCCTGCTCGACGAGCCGTCGATGGGCTTGGCGCCGCAGATCGTCGAAGAGATTTTCGTCATCGTCAAAAACCTCAACGAGAACGAAGGTGTCTCCTTCCTGCTGGCCGAGCAGAACACCAACATGGCGCTGCGCTTTGCCCGCTATGGCTACATCCTGGAAAACGGCCGCGTTGTGATGGATGGCGACGCAAAATCGCTGGCCGCCAACGAGGACGTGAAGGAATTCTACCTCGGCATGGCCGAGGGCAAGCGCAAGTCGTTCCGCGAAGGCAAGCATTACCGCCGCAGGAAACGCTGGCTGGCCTAGGCGATGCGGGAGAGGGCAGGCCGGACTTGTTCCGGCCTTTTACTTCTTTAGTGTAGAGCCATGCCCGACCACTACGACTCCCTCGAAACCCGCACGCCTGTTTTTCGCGAAAGCGAAGAGTTCGCGCTGCTGCCCAAGATCGTTGCGCATGCGATGGCCGCGCCCGGCTGGGCCAGCCACCTCAAGGGCGTCGATCCCAAATCCGTCACCTCGCGCGCCGCGCTCGCCAAGCTGCCGGTGCTGCACAAATCCGACATCGCCGCCCTGCAGAAGGCAAATCCGCCGTTCGGCGGCCTGACCGTGATGCCGCCGGGCAAGGCCAAGCGTTTGCAAATGTCGCCTGGTTCGCTGTTCGAGCCGGAAGGTCACGGCAAGGATTTCGGCAATTGTGCCCGCGCGCTGTTTGCCGCCGGATTTCGCGCGGGCGACATCGTGCACAATTCGTTTTCTTATCACCTGACGCCGGGCGCCTACATTCTGGAAGAAGGGGCTCTGGCGCTCGGCTGCGCGGTCATTCCCGGCGGCGTCGGCAATACCGAGCAGCAATTGGAGGCGATCGCGCATTACAAGCCGTCCGGCTATGTCGGCACGCCCGATTTCCTCAAGATCCTGCTCGACACCGCCGAAAAAACGGGAAAGGACGCCTCCTCGTTCAAGCGCGCGCTGGTCTCGGGCGCGGCGTTGCCCGGCTCGCTGCGCGACGAGCTCGGCAAACGCGGCGTCGCCGTGCTGCAATGCTATGCCACCGCCGAGCTCGGCGTCATCGCCTACGAAAGCGAGGCGCGCGAAGGCATGATCGTCAACGAGAGCGTCATCGTCGAAATCGTGCGCCCCGGCACCGGCGATCCGGTCGCCGAAGGCGAGGTCGGCGAGGTGGTGGTCACCTCGTTCAACCCGGATTATCCGATGATCCGCCTCGGCACCGGCGATCTCTCGGCGCTGCTGCCGGGCCGCTCGCCCTGCGGTCGCACCAATATGCGCATCAAGGGCTGGATGGGCCGCGCCGATCAGACCGCCAAGGTCAAAGGCATGTTCGTGCATCCCAAGCAGGTCGCCGAAGTCGCCGCCCGCCATCCCGAGCTCAAGCGGCTGCGTCTCGTCGTCGGCCGCGAGGCCGAGCAGGACACCATGACGCTGATGGCGGAGAGCGCCTCGCGCGATGCGTCGCTCGAAGCCGCGGTCGCCGCCAGTCTGCAGTCGGTCACCAAGCTCAAGGGCGCCGTCAAGCTGGTCGCTCCCGGCGAGCTGCCGAACGACGGCAAGGTGATCGCGGACGAGCGCAAGCTATGAGCCCCACGAGCGCTCCCGCTACCGCCGGCCGCATCGGCGTCTTGCTGGTCAATCTCGGCACGCCCGACGCGACCGATTATTGGTCGATGCGCCGCTATCTCAAGGAATTTCTCTCCGACCGCCGCGTGATCGAGGAGAACCGTCTCAAGTGGTGGCTGGCGCTCAACCTGGTCATTCTCACCGTGCGCCCCGGCCGCAAAGGCCGCGACTACGACAAGATCTGGAACAAGCAGCGCGACGAATCCCCGCTCAAGACCATCACGCGCGCGCAGTCCGACAAGCTCGAGGAGATGCTCGACAAGGATAAGCGGCTGCGCGTCGATTGGGCGATGCGCTACGGCAATCCCTCGATCCGTTCGCGGCTCGAAGCGCTGGCCGACCAGAATTGCGAGCGAATTTTGCTGGTGCCGCTCTATCCGCAATATGCCGCGGCCACCACGGCCACCGTCTGCGACGAAGCCTTCCGCGCGCTGTCCAAGATGCGCTTCCAGCCGGCGCTGCGGGTCGCCGCGCCTTATTACGCCGAGCCGGTCTACATCGACGCGCTGGCCAGCTCCCTCAATGCCGAGCTTGCCAAGCTCAAGTTCAAGCCGGAGGTGATCCTCGCCTCCTACCACGGCGTGCCCGAGGCCTATATCGAGAAAGGCGACCCTTACGTCGCGCACTGCACCGAGACCACGCGATTGCTGCGGCAGAAGCTGAAGATGGACGAGGAGCACCTCGTCATGACCTTCCAGTCGCGCTTCGGCCGGGCGGAGTGGGTCAAGCCTTACACCGATGCCACCGTGCAGCGGCTGGCCGGGCAGGGCGTGAAGAACCTCGCCGTCATCACGCCCGGCTTTTCCGCCGACTGCCTGGAGACGCTGGAGGAGATCGCCATGGAGAATGCCGAGATCTTCAAGCATGCGGGCGGGGAGAATTTCGCCGCCATCCCCTGCCTGAACGACAGCCCGCCGGGCATGGCGGTGATCCGCGACATCGTCAGCCGCGAGCTCAAAGGCTGGGTTTAGCCCCGTTTTGCCGCGCCAAAAGCCCGGCAACGCCTCGTTAACCATGCCCCTTTAACGTCCGTTAACCACTTCCCGCCGTTCCCGCGGGCGTGCGCCCATGGGTTCTCGGGTGCGCGCCCGCGTGCGACGGCTCATGGAGGCCCGGACCGGACGTGCAGCGGCTTGCTCGCTCAAGGCTCCTCGCGACGCGCTGCGCGCTCTTGGCCGCCTGCGTCGCGCTGGGCGGCGTACCGGCGAGGGCGCAGACCGCGATGGTCAATCCCGATCCGCTGGCGCCCAATCTGCAGACCAATCCGCGCCAGCCGCCGCGCTTTGAGCGCTCGCAAGGTCCTGCGCTCGCGCAAGCGGGACAGCCGACGACGTTCGCGCCATTCACGCTGCCGGCGCCGGCGTCCGGCGCCGGCGATACCGGCTTCGATTCCACCAATGTTCGCAAGCAAGCCAAGCCGAAGCCGAAGGCGAATGCCGCGACCGGACCGGCGGCCGCGCCGCAGGCGGCCGCGCCGCCGCCACCGTCCCCGTATCAAAAGCCGCCGCCCGATGACTCGAATGCCGCGCTCGCCGCGGCGCCTCCGGGCACGCCGCCGGTCGAGCCGATCGAAGAAATCCGGCCGCCGAAGAAACGCAAGGCGCATGTCGAGCCGGACGATCCTTACGCGCCGCTCGGCATTCGCGCCGGCGCCTTCGATCTGTTTCCGGCGGTCGAGCTCTCCGGCGGCTACAATACCAATCCCGGGCAGAACGCGGACGCCAAGGGCGCCACGCTCTACAGCATCTCGCCCGAGCTGAAGGCGCAGTCGAACTGGTCGCGGCATGAGCTCAAAGCCGATCTGCGCGGCAGCTACACCGGCTACAGCCCCGACCAGACGCCGACGCTGAGCCGGCCCTATTTCAACGGCAAGGTCGATGGCCGCGTCGACGTCACGCGCGACACGCGCATCGATCTCGCAAACCCGCCTGCTGGTCTCCACCGACAATCCGAACAGCCCGAACCTGCAGGCCGGCCTTGCCAAGCTGCCGGTCTTCGCCACCTTCGGCGGCAGCGCCGGCGTTGGGCAGAAGTTCAATCGCTTCGATCTGTCGCTCAAAGGCGACGCCGAGCGCACCGCCTACCAGCAATCGCAGCTCACCGACGGCACCACCGCCAGCAACGACGACCGCAATTTCGATCAGTACGGCGGCACGCTGCGCGGCGCCTACGAGTTGTCGCCGGGCGTCACGCCCTTCGTCGAATTCGGTGCCGACACGCGCGTGCACGATCTCAACACCGACTTCTCCGGCTACCAGCGCGACTCCAAAGGCCTGATCGGCAAGGCCGGCACCACATTCGAGATCTCGAAACTGCTCACCGGCGAGATCGCGCTCGGCTATACCCGCCGCGTCTACCAGGACGCGCGCCTGCAAGACACGGCCGGACTGATCGGCGACGCCTCGCTGGTGTGGACGGCGACCGCGCTCACCACCGTCAAGCTCACCGGCGCCTCCACGGTCGGTGAATCGACCGAGCCCGGCGTCTCCGGCGTGCTCTATCGCGATGTCGGCCTGCAGGTCGATCACGCCTTCCGCCGCTGGCTGATCGGCAGCGTGAAGCTCGGCTTCGGCCTCGACGACTATGTCGGCCTGTCGCGCGAGGACAACCGCTATTCCGCCGGCGTTGGGCTCACCTACAAGTTCGACCGCTCGTGGCAGGTCAAAGGCGAGGTGCGGCAGGACTGGCTGCGCTCGAACATCAGCGGCAACGATTACAGCGCGACCACGTTCCTGCTCGGCCTGCGCTGGCAGCGCTGAGGATCAGTTTTGCGGGGCTCTGGCGTGGCGATGAAACAATAGATCGCGCATGCGGTCCTCGCCGATCACCTTGCCGAATTCCCTGATCCCGAAGAACGGGATGAGCGCGACAAACGCCATAAATGAAAATGACAGGATGGTCCGCAGGTCGTTCGGCTCGATGCCATCGCTGCTTTTCGAGGCGGCATGGGGCCAAATAGCATTCACCACTATGACTTCAACAACATCGAATCCAATCAGCAGCGCCGAAAATAATGCGGCCTTGATCAGGATCGGCCAGATCAGCGGCTTGTCTTCGAAACCGGTTGCGAGCCCCAGATGTTCGCCGATCAGCAGGAATTTCGTAAATACCAGCGCCTTGAGCATTGCCGGCCCAAGATGGCCGAGAAGCCGCCAGTCCGCCAAGACGATCGAATTATGCAGCGCGTAGACGCTCAACAGCAGCCACAGATAGCCGAACACGAAGAAAAAATGGCCCGCTCTCGAAAGCACGAATGCCTTGAGATCGCGAACATGTGCGCTGATCATGAAAGACCTTTCAGCTATTTCTCGCCGAGCAGGCGGCGGATTTCGGCGCGTAACTCGGGCGCGATATCGGGGCGCTCGAGCCCATAGGCCACATTGGCGGCGAGGAAGCCGATCTTGGAGCCGCAATCGAAGCTGCGGCCTTCGAATTTGAGCCCGTAGAACGGCTGCGTGCGCGACAGCGCCACCATGGCGTCGGTGAGCTGGATTTCGCCGCCGGTGCCGGCCGCCTGCTTCTCCAGAATGCCGAAGATTTCCGGCTGCAGAATATAGCGTCCGGTGATGCTCAAGTTGGACGGCGCCTCGGCCGGCTTTGGCTTCTCCACCATCTTGGTGATCGCGAAAGCCTTGCCCTTGGCGGCGCCGACGCCGACCACGCCGTACATGTGCACGCGCTCCTGCGGCACTTCTTCCACCGCGATGATATTGGCATTGCCGTCGAGCGCGTTGGCGGCGTCGATCATCTGCGCCAGGCAGCCGCGCGGGTGCTGCACCAGCACGTCAGGCAGCAGCAGCGCGAAGGGCTCGTGGCCGACCAATTCGCGCGCGCACCAAACCGCGTGGCCCAAGCCAAGCGGCGACTGCTGGCGGGTAAAGCTCACCGTGCCGGCGGCCGGCAAATTCTCTTCCAGCAGCTTGAGCTCCGCCTTTTTTCCGCGCTCGATCAAGGTGAGTTCAAGTTCGAATTGGCGGTCGAAATGATCCTCGATCACGCCCTTGTTGCGGCCGGTGACGAAAATCAAATGCTCGATGCCGGCTTGGCGCGCCTCATCCACCACATGCTGGATCAGCGGCCGATCCACCACCGGCAGCATTTCTTTCGGCATGGCCTTGGTCGCCGGCAGGAACCGGGTACCGAGGCCCGCGACGGGGAATATGGCTTTGCGGATGCGGGTCATAAGGCCGGATGGTCATTTCATCCAATTGAGGAAAAAGCACGGCCCGGCGCGCCGGTCCAGATGGCGATTTTTCTAGACTAGACCATTAATGTCCTCGAAACACTATCGGGGCAGTTTCGGGTGCACCGAAATCAACTGGCGAATCTGGATGCGAAAGTCGTCACTCCTTGCCGCAGTCCTGCTGGCCGCCACCGGCGGTGCTGCGGCGGCGCAGGGCGGCCTTCTCGACTATCCGACCGGGACGATCCCGCCGGTGCCGTCTGCCTCGAGCGCGCCGGCATGGAGCGGGCAGGGCGGCGCCTCCGGCGATCCGCGCATGAGCGCCGAGGCGATCCGCGCGGCGGCCGCCGATTTCCATCAATGCCTCGAGCGCCTGTGGCCGCTGGCCGCGCGCCGCCACGTCTCGCGCGCGACGTTTACGCGCTACACGGCGCAGCTGACGCCCGATCTGCAGATCATGGATCTGCTCGACAATCAGCCGGAGTTCACCAAGTCGGTTTGGGATTATCTCGACATGCTGGTGACCGACGAGCGCATCGCCAAAGGCCGCGCGCTGCTCGAAAAATACCGCGCCAGCTTCGATGCGGCCGAGCGCGCCTACGGCGTCGATCGTTATGTCATCACCGCCATCTGGGGCGTGGAGAGCAACTTCGGCACGCAAGGCGGCGACCGTCCGGTGATCCGCTCGACCGCGACGCTCGCCTGCATCGGCCGCCGGCAGAACTATTTCCGCGAGGAGTTTCTGGCCACGCTGGAAATCCTCGAACGCGACGACATTCGAGCGGATCGCCTCGTCGGATCTTGGGCCGGCGCATTCGGGCCGACGCAATTCATGCCAACCGCGTTCAAGCGCTATGCGGTCGACTTCGATCGCGACGGCCGCCGTGACGTGGTCGATTCGGTGCCCGACGTCATCGCCTCGACCGCCAACAATCTGAAGATGGACGGCTGGGCGCCCGGCCAGACCTGGGGCTACGAGGTCGTGGTGCCGGCAAATCTCAATTTCATGCTGGCCGACCGCCGCCGCCAGCTGCCGGTCCGCGATTGGCAGCAAAACGGCATCACGCGTCCGCGCGGGCTGGCGTTCCCGCGGCCGGAGGACCAGGCCTTCCTGCTGGTGCCTGCCGGCGTGCAGGGTCCCGGCTTCCTGATGCTGCACAATTTCCGCGTCATCATGCGCTACAACCCGGCCGAAGCCTATGCGCTCGCCATCGGCCACCTGGCCGACCGCCTGCGCGGCGGCGGCCATTTTGCGCAAGACTGGCCGCGCTACGAGCGCGTGCTGTCGCGCGACGAACGGCTTGAATTGCAGCAATTGCTGGCTCGGCACGGCTACGATGTCGGCGAGCCCGACGGCCATCTCGGCGCCAAGACCAAGGCCGCGATCCGCGAGTTCCAGGCCAAAAACGGCAAAATTCCCGACGGTTTTGCCTCGGCTTCGATCCTGAGCCAGCTGCGCGCCCGCTGAAGGTTAATGGCGCGACCTTCGAGTTGACATTTTTTGCGGGCTATTGACCCATGGTGCATGGGGCGGCGGGCGCCCGCCGTCGAGGCATTAGGCAGCAGCATGTTCGGCAAGATGCGGCTATCGCGATTGGTCATCGGCGCGGTCATTCTGGCCGCGGTCGAGTGCGCCGGCCTGCTCGCCGTGCAGTTTGCCGTCAGCACCGCGGCGCAGGCGCAATCCCGCGACGACCGTTTCCCGTTTCTGCACCGGCAGCGTTCAGGCAGCGGCGGATTTTTCGGCGACTTGTTCGGCAATCCCGGCGGCTACCGTCGTTCCGAGCCTCAATTCGAGCAATCCGAACAGAGCCATTCTCGCGCGCCGAGCCCGCGCAAGCCGAACAAAGACGTCGTGCCGACGACCTCCATCGTCGTTATCGGCGACGGCATGGCCGACTGGCTGGCTTATGGGCTCGAAGACGCGTTTGCGGATCAGCCGGAAGTCGCCGTCGACCGTCAGAACAAATATAATTCCGGCCTGCTGCGCTACGACCCCAAGGGCGATCTCGATTGGTGGCACGTCGCGCGCGACATCCTCACCAAGGAAAAAGCCAACTACGTCGTCATGATGCTCGGGGTCAGCGACCGCGAGAACATCCGCGAAAAAGATTTGGCGAAAGAAGCCGAAAAACAAAAGGCGGAAAATCCGCAAAGCGCCAACAAACCGGCTGACCAGAGCGCGCCGCCCGACAAGCCGCAAGCCGACAAACAGTCGATCGTGGCGCCCGAACCCAAAACGAAAACGGCGAATGGCGGTCTCGAATTCCGCACCGACCAGTGGGCCGCGGTCTACTCGCGGCGCATCGACGACACCATCGCCGCGCTCAAGAGCAAGGGCGTGCCGGTGTTCTGGGTCGGGCTGCCGTCGATCCGCGGCACCAAGTCCACCGCCGATACCGTCTATCTCAACGATCTCTATCGCGCCCGCGCCGAGCGCGCCGGCATCGTCTACATCGACGTCTGGGACGGGTTCGTGGACGAGGGCGGAAAATATTCGACCTTTGGGCCCGACTATGAAGGTCAGATCCGCCGTCTGCGTTCAGGCGACGGCGTCTATTTCACCAAATACGGCGCGCGCAAGCTTGCGCATTACGTCGAGCGCGAAATTCGCCGCTACATGAGCAACCGCGTGCCGGTGGCGCTGCCGAACGCGCCGATCGCGGTGCCGCAGAGCGCCGGAAAATCGGCGGTGCGGCCGCTGGCAGGACCGGTGGTGCCGCTGACCGTGATCACGAACAATGCCGACCAGTTGCTCGGCGGCGCCGGCACGCGCCCGACTTACGGCGACGCGACGGCCACCGACGTGCTGGTCAAAGGCGAGCCGGTGAACGCGCCGCGCGGGCGGGCCGACGATTTCAACTGGCAGGGCGGTGAATCGAACGGCGCCGCGCCGGCTGCGCAAACGCCCGGTCCGGCGGCCGCTCTACCAGCGGCAGCGGCGCCTGCGGCCGCGATGCGCCAGGTCGAGCCCGCGGGCGCAAACGCGCCGGAGACCAAGGCCGCCGCCAAGCCTGCGCAGCCCACTGCCGCCAATGCCAAGCCCGTTCCGCCGGCGCCCGTGCAGCACACCCCGCCGCCGCCGAAGCGGCGCTCGACGACCTTCCACTTCACCAATCCGCTTGGCTGGCTGCGCTAACGCGGCAGCGTCGTCGTTCCCATCAGGAACTTGTCGACCGCGTGGGCCGCTTGGCGGCCTTCGCGGATCGCCCATACCACCAGCGACTGGCCGCGCCGCATATCGCCGGCCGCGAACACCTTCTTGATCGACGTCGCGTACGCATCCGTGTCGGCCTTCACGTTGCCGCGCTGATCGAGCTCGACGCCGAGCGACTTGATCATGCCGTCGTGCAGCGGGTGCACGAAGCCCATGGCGAGCAGCACCAGATCGGCCTCGATTTCGAATTCCGTGCCCGGCACCGGCTTGAGCTTGCCGTCGACGTGCACGCAATGCAGCTTCTTGACCTGGCCGTTCTCGCCCGAGAATTTCTGCGTCAGCACGGCGAAATCGCGCACCGCGCCTTCCTCGTGACTTGACGACACGCGCAGCTTGAGCGGCCAGTCCGGCCAGACCAGCATCTTGTTCTCGTGCTCGGGCGGCTGCGGCATGATCTCGAAATTGGTCACCGACACCGCGCCCTGGCGGATCGAGGTGCCGATGCAGTCGGAGCCGGTGTCGCCGCCGCCGATCACCACGACCTTCTTGCCGGTGGCCAAGATCGGCTCGTCCTTGGTCGCCGGCTCGCCGCTGACGCGCCGGTTCTGCTGCGGCAGGAATTCCATGGCGAAATGGATGCCCTTGAGCTCGCGCCCGGGGATCGGCAGGTCGCGGCCCTTTTCGGCGCCGCCGGTGAGCACGACCGCGTCGTGCTCTTTCACCAATTTGTCGACCGGCACATTGACGCCGACATCGGCGCCGTAATGGAACGTCACGCCCTCCGCCGTCATCTGCTCGACGCGGCGGTCGACGTGCACCTTCTCCATCTTGAAGTCGGGAATGCCGTAGCGCAGCAGGCCGCCGGCCTTGGCCCAGCGCTCGTAGAGATGCACGTCGTGGCCGGCGCGCGCGAGCTGCTGCGCGCAAGCCATGCCGGCCGGCCCTGAGCCGACCACCGCCACCTTCTTGCCGGTCTTGTGCGCCGGCAATTCGGGCTTCAGCCCTTGCGCGATGGCGCGGTCGGCGATCTCGCATTCGATGGTTTTGATGGTGACCGGGTTCTCGTCGATGTTGAGCGTGCAGGAGGCTTCGCACGGCGCCGGACAGATGCGGCCGGTCACTTCCGGGAAATTATTGGTCGAATGCAGATTGCGCGCGGCCTCGTCCCAGCGGCCGCGATAGACCAGATCGTTCCAGTCGGGGATCTGGTTGTTGACCGGGCAGCCGGTCGGCGCGCCGGTGATGCGGGAGACGCCGTGGCAGTAAGGCACGCCGCAATCCATGCAGCGCGCCGCCTGGTCGCGCAGCTCCTTCTCCGGCAGCGGCAGGACGAATTCGTGCCAATGCTTGACGCGCTCTTCGACCGGCTGGTAGTCGCGGTCCTCACGCTCGATCTCAAGAAACCCGGTGACCTTACCCATACGCTACTCGGCGGCCTGCATCGTGGCGGCCTTCTCCTTAGCCATCTCGGCGAGCGCGCGGCGGTATTCGACCGGCATCACTTTCTTGAACAGCGGACGGTAGCGCTTCCAATCGGCGAGGATCTCGGCCGCGCGCTTCGAGCCCGTGTAGCGCGCGTGCTTGGAAATGAGCAGATGCAGCCGCTCGGCGTCGTTGTTGGTCAGGTCCGACATGATCTCGACGCGGCCGTGGCTTTCGAGATCGTTGTAGTGGCCGAACTCCTTCTCGGAGACGTCCTCCTCCTGCGGCACCGGCTCGAGCTCGACCATCGCCATGTTGCAGCGCGACTTGAACGAGCCGTCCTCGTCGAGCACGTAGGCGATGCCGCCCGACATGCCGGCGGCGAAATTGCGCCCGGTATAGCCGAGCACCACCACCACGCCGCCCGTCATGTATTCGCAGCAATGATCGCCGGCGCCTTCGATCACCGCCACGGCGCCGGAATTGCGCACGGCGAAGCGCTCGCCGGCGACGCCGCGGAAATAGCATTCGCCCTCGATCGCGCCGTACAGCACGGTGTTGCCGACGATGATCGACTCTTCCGGCACGATGCCGCTCTCGGCCGGCGGCCGGATCACGATGCGGCCGCCCGACAGGCCCTTGCCGACATAGTCATTGGCGTCGCCGTCGAGCTCGAAGGTGATGCCGCGCGCGAGCCAGGCGCCGAAGCTCTGCCCGGCGGTGCCGTTGAAGCGCACATGAATGGTGCCGTGCGGCAGGCCCTCATGGCCGTAGCGCGTGGCCACTTCGCCCGACAACATGCCGCCGACCGCGCGGTCGACGTTGCGGATGACGGCCTGCAGGCGCACCGGCGCGCCGCGGTCGAGCGCGGCTTGCGACTCGGCGATCAGCTTGCGGTCGAGGATGTCGTGGATCTTGTGATCCTGCTCCTCGCAATTGAAGATGGCGGTGCCCTTCTCGGCCTTCGGCTTGGTGAACAGCTTGGAGAAGTCGAGGCCCTTGGCTTTCCAATGCTCGACCAATCGTCGCTGGTCGAGCATCTGCATTTGTCCGATCATGTCGTCGAATGTTCGGAAGCCGAGCGTCGCCATGATCTCGCGCACTTCCTCGGCGACGAAGAAGAAATAGTTGATCACGTGCTCGGGCTGGCCCTTGAAGCGCTTGCGCAGCACCGGGTCCTGCGTCGCCACACCCACCGGACAGGTGTTGAGGTGGCACTTGCGCATCATGATGCAGCCGGCCGCGATCAACGGCGCGGTGGCAAAGCCGAATTCGTCGGCGCCGAGCAACGCGCCGACCACGACGTCGCGGCCGGTGCGCACGCCGCCGTCCACCTGCACCGCGATGCGTCCGCGCAGCCGGTTGACGACCAGCGTCTGATGCGTTTCGGCAAGGCCGATCTCCCACGGGGAGCCGGCGTGCTTGATCGAGGTCAGCGGCGAGGCGCCGGTGCCGCCTTCGAAGCCGGCAATGGTGACGTGATCCGCGCGCGCCTTGGAGACGCCGGCGGCAACGGTGCCGACGCCGACTTCGGACACCAGCTTCACCGACACATCGCCCGCCGGATTGACGTTCTTCAGATCGAAGATGAGCTGCGCCAGGTCTTCGATCGAATAGATGTCGTGGTGCGGCGGCGGCGAGATCAGGCCGACGCCGGGCGTCGAGTGGCGCACCTTGGCGATGGTCTTGTCGACCTTGTGGCCGGGCAACTGGCCGCCTTCGCCGGGCTTGGCGCCCTGCGCCATCTTGATCTGCATCATGTCCGAATTGACGAGATACTCGGCGGTGACGCCGAAGCGTCCCGAGGCCACCTGCTTGATGGCCGAGCGCATGGAATCGCCGTTCGGCAGCGGCTTGAAGCGGTCGGATTCCTCGCCGCCTTCGCCGGTATTCGACTTGCCGCCGATGCGGTTCATGGCGATGGCGAGCGTGGTGTGCGCTTCGCGCGAGATCGAGCCGAACGACATGGCGCCGGTCGAGAACCGCCGCACGATGGTCTTGGCGGGCTCGACCTCGTCGAGCGGCACCGGGCTGCGGCCATCCTCTTCCGCCTTGCCGATGCGGAACAGGCCGCGGATGGTCAGCAGCCGCTCGGTCTGGTCGTTGATGATCTTGGCGAAGGCGCGATAGTGATCCTGCGAATTGCCGCGCACCGCGTGCTGCAGCCGCGACACGGTCTCCGCCGTCCACACGTGATCCTCGCCGCGCACGCGCACGGCGTAGTCGCCGCCGACGTCGAGCATCGACTTGTAGATCGGCGATTCGCCGAAGGCGTCGCGGTGGCGGCGCACGGTCTCTTCGGCGATTTCGGCGAGCCCCACGCCCTCGATGCGCGTGTGCGTGCCGGTGAAATAGAGATCGACGAAATCCTGCCGCAAGCCGACCGCGTCGAAAATCTGCGCGCCGCAATAGGACTGGTAGGTCGAGATGCCCATCTTGGACATCACCTTGAGCAGGCCCTTGTCGATCGCCTTGATGTAGCGCTTGACGACTTCCTTCTCGTCGAGCTTCTGCGGCAGCTCGTCCTTGGCCGCGATCAGCGTCTCGAAGGCGAGATAGGGATTGATCGCCTCGGCGCCGTAGCCGGCCAGGCACGCGAAATGATGCACCTCGCGCGGCTCGCCGGTCTCGACCACCAGGCCGACCGAGGTGCGCAGGCCCTTGCGGATCAGGTGGTGATGCACCGCCGCGGTCGCGAGCAGCGCCGGGATCGGCACGCGGTCGGCGCTCGCCTTGCGGTCGGACAGAATGATGATGTTGCAGCCCTGGCGCACTTCCTCTTCGGCGCGCTCGCACAGCTGTTCGAGCGCAAAGCCCATGCCGTCGGCGCCGTGCTCGGCCGGGAAGGTGATGTCGAAGGTGTGCGACTTGAAGTGATCGCCGCTCATCGTGGAGATGGCGCGGATCTTCTCCAGGTCGTCATTGGTCAGGATCGGCTGGCGCACCTCCAGCCGCTTGGTCTTGGACGAGCCTTCCAGGTCGAACAGATTCGGCCGCGGCCCGATGATGGACACCAGGCTCATGACCAGTTCTTCGCGGATCGGATCGATCGGCGGATTGGTCACCTGCGCGAAGTTCTGCTTGAAATAGGTGAACAGCGGCTTCGGCTTGTCCGACAGCGCCGAGATCGGCGTGTCGTTGCCCATGGAGCCGACCGCTTCCTCGCCGGTGGTGGCCATCGGCGACATCAGGAATTTCAGGTCTTCCTGCGTGTAGCCGAACATCTGCTGACGATCGAGCAGCGACAGGTTCGAAATCGGCGCTTCGTTGGCGGTGCCGGGCAGTTCCTCCAGCACGATCTGGGTATTGGTCAGCCATTCCTTGTACGGGTGGCTGCGCGCCAGCGTCGCCTTCAATTCTTCGTCGGGGATCAGCCGGCCCTCGTCGAGATCGACCAGCAGCATCTTGCCCGGCTGCAGCCGCCATTTCTTGACGATGTTCTTTTCGGGGATCGGCAGCACGCCCATTTCCGACGCCATCACGATGCGGTCGTCGTTGGTCAAGCAGATAGCGCGCCGGCCGCAGGCCGTTGCGGTCGAGCGTGGCGCCGATCTGCCGGCCATTGGTGAAGGCGATCGCCGCCGGCCCATCCCACGGCTCCATCAGCGCGGCGTTGTATTCGTAGAAGGCGCGCCGCTCCTCGTCCATCAGCGGATTGCCCGCCCAGGCTTCCGGAATCATCATCATCATGGCGTGGGCGAGCGAGTAGCCGCCCTGCACCAGGAATTCGAGCGCGTTGTCGAAGCAGGCGGTGTCCGACTGGCCCTCGTAGGAGATCGGCCAGAGCTTGTTGATGTCCTTGCCGAACAGCGGCGAGGCGACGCTCGCCTGCCGCGCCGCCATCCAGTTGACGTTGCCGCGCAGCGTGTTGATCTCGCCGTTGTGCGCGATGTAGCGGTACGGGTGCGCCAGCGACCAGGTCGGGAACGTGTTGGTCGAGAAGCGCTGGTGCACGAGCGCGAGCGCACTCTCGAAATCCGGATCGTGCAGATCGGGATAATAGGTCTCGAGCTGATCGGCCAGGAACATGCCTTTGTAGATCACCGTGCGGCAGGAGATCGACACCGGGTAATAGCCCGCGGTGCGCCGCTCGCGCCGGCGATAGATCGCATTGGAGATCGACTTGCGCAGGATGTAGAGCCGGCGTTCGAACTCGTCTTCCGAGAGCTTCTTCTTGCCGCGGCCGATGAACACCTGCATGTGCGTCGGCTCGGTCGGCTTGACCAATTCACCGAGCGTGGAATTGTCGGTCGGCACGTCGCGCCAGCCGATGAGCGTGAGCCCCTCGCGCGCGATCACTTCGGCGTAGATGTCGCGAATGATCTGCCGCCAATTGGGGTCGGTCGGCATGAACAATTGGCCGACGGCGTATTCGCCGGGTGCCGGCAGCTTGAAGCCGAGTTCGGACGCCTTCGTGAAGAAGAACTTGTGCGGGATCTGCACCAGGATGCCGGCGCCGTCGCCCATGCGCGGATCGGCACCGACCGCGCCGCGGTGCTCGAGGTTGCACAGGATCCTCAGGCCGTCTTTGACGATCTGATGCGACTTGCGGCCCTTGATGTTGGCGACGAAGCCGACGCCGCAGGAATCCTTGTCGAGCTTGGGATCGTAGAGGCCCTGGGCCGGCGGCACGCCGGGATCGGCCGAGGCGCGCGCGCGCGCGGCGGCGCGCAGCCGCGCCGCCTGGTCGAGCAATCTTGCGCTCTTTTTGCGCTCGCTCATCTCACGCCTTTCACGCCTTCACGCCGAAGCCGCCACGGCTTTCGGCGCACCTGCCGCGTCCGCCGCGCCCGAAAGGGCGCTGCGGTCGCCGCTTGAACCGGTCTCGTAGAAGGGCAGCCTAGTTAAGTCGCCGCCGTGGCTGCTCCTATTGGGCACCACCGACGCAGACCCCGCCGCAAAGGGCCGGCCCCGTGGCCGCCAGCCATTAGGACAGCATTGCTGTCCTAAAGGACAATGCCAAATTTTGCCCCGCCACACAAGGCTGGTCCACGTCGGAATCGAGGGAACCGGCCTTTTGTTGCGGCGGCCCTGCCGTACCAAGCAAGAAGGGGACCACGCACCGCCCGCGCGCGCAATGGCGTTGCGCGCCGGCAGCGCGCTGCGCGGTTAACCGTTTAATGGTGAAAAGCGGAAAAAGCCGCATACCGCCGCGCTTTGAGTAAGGTCCGAAAAAATTCGACGGACGGAGACGGCGTTATGACCGACTACGCGGCGGCCCCACGGGCGGCCAATCAAAACGTTGGCGTTGCGGCCATGTCGCGGCTGGCCGACCGGCTGGCGGCGGTGTCGCCGGCGCCGATGATGCTCGAGTTGACCGATCCCCTGCCGTTGCCGAAGCCTTCGCCGGCCGTGGCGGCGGCGCTCGCGACCAGCAAAGCAATCGCAGCGCGCGCCGACCAGCGGGCGCGGCGCTCGCGCTCGGTCACCGGCTTGATCGTCGACGGCTTCGTCGCGCTCTGCTCGTTCATCCCCTACGCCGTGGTCGCGTTTGTCCTGCGCTTGATATTGGCGCGCGAGTTCTTCCTCGACGGCCAGACCCTGATCAGCGGCACGCGCCTGTCGCAGACCGTCTACGGCTTCGACTTTTCCGTCGTGCTGCCGATGCAGGTGCGCGCCGAGACGATTTCCAACTTTGTCGCCCAGTACGGCGCGCTGCCGGTGCCGCCGATGCTCGCCGCCTATATCGTGAGCTACGCCGAGTTCATTCTGCCGTTCCTGCTGCTCATCGGCTTCGGCACCCGCTTCGCCGCGCTCGGCTTGCTCATCATGACCGGCGTCATCGATTTCTATGTGATGCCGCAGGCGCTGTGGAGCGAGCACATCTATTGGGGCGCGATCCTGCTGGTGCTGTTGTCGCGCGGTCCCGGCGCGCTCTCGATCGACCATTTCATCAAACTGGCCTCGCGCAGGTAACGTGAAGAAACGGCTGACCATCGCGCTTGCCGCCGTGGTGCTCGCCGCGGCGGCCACGTCGTTGGCGCTGGCCGGCTCTTATCAGCGCTCGCGCGCGCAGGCGACGCCTGCCGACGCGCTGCCGGCCTATGAGATCCTCAACAGCGTGCGCTCCCTCGGCTTGCGGCCGACTACGCAGGCGTTGCGGCGCGGCCCCTATTACGTGCTGCATGCGATCGACCGGCGCGGCGTCGAAGTGCGCGTGGTCGCCGACGCGCAGCTCGGTGACATCGTTTCGGTCGCGCCGGTGCTGGCGCCCCGTTTCAACGGTGGCCCGCGCATCATCCACGTGCCGCAGCCAGGCGAGCGCGACGATCGCGCCAGCACGACCTACGAGAACGAAGACAATTCCGCGGTCGACGACAACGACGACGCGGATGCCGATCAGCCGGCGCCGCCGCCGCGCCGCCCGCCGGTGCGTCGCCCCTATCAGCGCATGGAAGCGCCGCCGGCGCGCGCCAGCGTCGAGCCGCCGCCGCGCCCGAAGCCTGAGCCGAAGCCATTGGGCCCGCCGCGCACCGTGCTGAGCGCGCCGCCGCCGTCCGCCACAAGCCTGACGCCGATTTATCCGACGCCAAAATTCGACACCAAGAGCGACGCCAAAAGCAACGCCAAGATCGACCCAGCCGAAAAATTCTCCGAACCCGAAAAAATCCCGCCACCGCCGCCCGGCTACACGCCGCCGGCTTCCCCGCGCGGCTAATACTGAGCCGCCGCCAAAAATGAAAACGCCCCGGGGCATCCGGGGCGTTTCCGTTTGGAGGCTTAGGCTAAGGTTAGGCCGCTTTGGTGTCGATCACCTGCGGCTTGGCAGCCTTGCCGTTGCCGATCGGGATCTGGCGCGGCTTCTTGGCCTCGGGGATCTCGCGCACGAGATCGACGTGCAGCAAGCCGTTCTCGAGGGCCGCGGCCTTGACCTGGACGTGGTCGGCAAGCTGGAAGACGCGCTCGAAGGCGCGCGCGGCGATGCCCTGATAGAGCACTTCGTCGGTCTTCTCTTCCTTCACCTGCTTCTCGCCCTTGATGGTGAGGGTGTTTTCTTTCGCTTCGATCGAGATCTCGTTCTCGCCGAAGCCCGCCACCGCGACGGTGATGCGGTAATCGTTCTCACCCGTGCGCTCGATGTTGTAGGGCGGGTAGCCCGGAGCGGCCTCGAAGCCGTCCAGCATCGAGAACAGCCGGTCGAAACCGACGGTGGAACGATAAAGGGGAGCAAGATCGAACGTACGCATGGCATATCCTCCTTGAGTTGAGCGACATGCGGGCGGTCCGCCATATGGCCGAACCTGATGCCCGTCGCGCAGCCGTCATGGCCTGCGCAAAGTTGATATGGGAGCGGCATTTTGGGCCCGCAAGAGGGCCGGGAACCTGGCTATAACTCGCTGGAAAACAAAAGATTTCAGGCCGCGATTGAGGATGCGCGGCGCCCTGCTATAAGGCCCGAATAGCCCCGCGCTCCGGCTCCTTCCGGCTTTCATGAAACTCGTTTCCATTCCCGCCAATCCGGTGCCCGACAACGCGGTGGCCGGCAGCATCAAGACCCCGGACGGGGTCTCGTTGCGTTTTGCGCGCTTCGCGCCGCCGCCGGGGCGCAAGGGCACGGTCGTGCTGCTGCAAGGCCGCGCCGAATTCATCGAGAAATATTTCGAGACGGCGCGCGACTTGCGCGCGCGCGGGTTCGCCGTGGCGACATTCGATTGGCGCGGGCAGGGCCTGTCCGACCGCGCGCTCTCCGACCGGCAAAAAGGTTACGTGCGCGATTTCTCGCAATACGCCATCGACCTTGACGCCATCATGGAGCAGGTCGTGCTGCCCGATTGCCCGCCGCCGATCTTCGCGCTCGGCCATTCCATGGGCGGCGCCGTTGCGATCAGGGCCTGTCACAGCGGCAGCCGCTGGTTCGAGCGCGTCGTGCTGTCGGCGCCGATGGTCGCGCTGCCGTCCACGCATCTGAGCAGCGTGGCCGGTCCGCTCGCGCGCTTTATGCGGCTGTTGGGCCGCGGCGGCGCCTACGTGCCGGCCGGCAATCCTGAGGTGAGCGGCAGCGAGGGTTTCATCGGCAATGTGCTCACCTCCGATCCGGTGCGCTTCGCGCGCAACGCCGCGGTGCTGGAGGAAGAGCCCGCGCTGGGCTTAGGGTCGCCGACCATCGGCTGGGCCGACGCCGCGCTGCGCCAGATGAAGGAGTTCGCCGACCCCGGCTATGCCGGTCACATCCGCCAGGCGATCCTCATGGTGGCGGCCGGCCGCGACGAAGTCGTCTCCACGCCGGCGATCGAGCAATTCGGCATGAACCTGCTGGCCGGCCGCCACCTCATTCTGGCCGGCAGCCGCCACGAGATCCTGCAGGAGCAGGATCACTACCGCGGCCAGTTCTGGGCGGCTTTTGACGCCTTCGTGCCGGGCACGCCGCGGTATTAGCCAGCGGTATTTAACGGCCTCTTTAGCATTGGGTTACCAATCGTAACTATCGTGCGGGGCTGCCGAGGCGGCACCATGGCCCTAGCCGACTACACAGAGAGCTCAAGAATGCGCGAGTTCCTCCGCACGCGCGTGCGCGAGTGGCTGGCCGGCGAACATGTGCTCATGCGGCGCATGGCGGGCATTGCCGTCATCATTCGCGTCTCCAGCTCCGCGCTCGTCTTTCTGTCGCAGATTTTTCTCGCGCGCTGGATGGGCAGCTACGAGTTCGGCACCTTCGTCTACGTCTGGACCTGGCTCTTGCTGCTCGGCGACATTGTCCCGCTCGGCGTGCCGATCACCGCCCAGCGGTTCATTCCGGAATACACGCAAGGTGGGAAATTCGACCTGCTGCGCGGCTATCTGGCGGGCAGCCGATGGATCGCGTTCGCGCTCGGAACGGGGGTCGCGATCCTCGGCGCGGCAGTCATATGGTTGAGCGGGGCCGCGCTCGACCGGCATTTGATCGTGCCGCTCTACTTTGCCTGCATCGCGCTTCCGTTCTATGCGCTGGCCTTCATGCTCGACAGCCTGGCGCGGACCTATGACTGGGTGAATCTCGCGCTGGTTCCGACCTATTTGCTGCGCCCGCTCACGCTCGTTGCGGTGATGGCGGTCGCGCATTTCACCGGCCTTGCCACCGACGCCGCGACGGCGATGGGTGCGGTCGCGTTCGGCACTTGGCTGAACGCGCTGATCCAGCTGGTCCTGCTTGACCGGCGTCTGGCTCATAAAGTGCCGCCGGGGCCGAAGGCTTACGATGTTCGCCTCTGGTTCGTGACGTCGCTTCCGATCGTCGCGGTCTGGGGTCTGTATACGCTGTTGATTTATACCGACGTGCTGGTGCTGAAGCAGTTCCGGCCGGCGGACGAGGTTGCACACTATTACGCCGCGTCGAAGACGCTGGCGCTGGTCAGCATCGTGTATTTCTCGGTCGCGATGGCGACCGCGCATCACTTCACCGCCTATTACGTCTCCGGCGACCGTGCCGGCCTTGCCGCGTTCGCTGCGAGTTCGGTGCGGTGGATTTTCTGGCCGTCGATTGCGGTCACCGTGCTGCTTCTCGCCCTGGGCAAGCCCATCCTGATGCTGTTCGGGCAGAACTTTGTCGCGGCTTATCCGGTCATGTTCGTTTTAGCGATCGGCCTGCTCGCGCGCGCCTCCGTCGGGCCTGCGGAACGAATGCTCAATATGCTCGGTCAACAGCGTCTCTGCGCGCTGGCCTATGCGGCCGCGTTTGCGGTCAACATTACAGGCTGCTTGCTCTTGGCGGCGCCGTTCGGCGGAATGGGAGTGGCGAGTGCGACCGCCGGCGCTTTCGTGGTTGAATCGACGTTGTTGTTCTTGATCGCCCGGCACCGGCTCGGCCTTCACATGTTCATCTGGCCGCGGCGTCAGCTCGCAAGCGCGCACGGTTAATGCGCAGTTAATGGACTGCACCGCTTGCTAACGACCGCTCTCATCGAAATTTAAGTCAAATAAAGACATATTGCCCCAACCTAAGCTTGAAATCCGCAAGGGTGGGCGCGGTGTCATCGAAATCTCGGTCCGAGACTGTCGCGGATATGCCGGCGGGCTTTGCTCATTCCAGCAATGAGGCCGTCGCGGGATTCTTTGCGACGGTCGGACGCGCGCAAACGACGGCGGATGCCGCCGCCAAACGCGAAGACGATTTCAGCATTCTGCGGCTGAGGGACAGCGGCGAGCTTTCCATGCGCGCGCTTGGTCGGTCAGGCGCCGCGCAAAAAGACGAAGAGGGCCGGCTGGCCCACGGGCAACTCGTCGAAGTCAGAAGTGCTGCCGAAATAGCCGCGACCCTCGATGCCGACGGCATGTTGGATGGCCTGCCATTCATGCCGGAAATGGCTGTTCATTGCGGACAAAGCTTTCGCGTCTTCCGCCGCGCCGATATCACGTGCGTGGAAGGCCACGGGCTGCGGCGCATGAACGACGCGGTTTTCCTGGAGGACGTGCGCTGCGACGGCTCCGCGCATGATGGGTGCCAGCGCCGTTGCCTCGTCTTTTGGAAAGAGGCGTGGTTGAAACCCGTCGACGCTGCGGGTTCGCCATCGATTGTCGGCGAGCAGCCGGAACCGGCGGCGGCGAGCGCGCTCGCCAACCTGCCGACGCGAAAGAACGGCCGATATCTGTGTCAATCGACTGTGCTGGCAACGGCGACGGCCGCGCTGCCGAGCTGGAATATTCTGCCGTTCGTCTCGCAAGTCCGCGACGGAGAACTCACGGTCACGCGCTTCGTCCAGATCACGGCGCTTGCCGTTCTGAATTTGCTGCGCAAATTTTTCGGTCTCAAGGATCTGGGCCGTCTGGTTGGCCCGAAGTCGAAGTCGTCGAAAAAAGATTTGGGGCTGCAGCCCGGAGATTGGGTCAGGGTCAAGTCGCGTGAAGCGATCGCGCAGACCCTGGATTCCGCGAGTCGTAACCGCGGTCTCATATTCGAGCCGGAGATGTCGGAATATGCCGGTCAACGTTTTCAGATCGACTATGCGATCAAAAAGATGATCCACGAAGAAACCGGCGCGATGATCACCCTCAACAATACGGTCGTCCTCAAGGGGCTGGTGTGCCACGGGCTGTGCGCCAAAAGCTGCCCGCGCAGCAATTATTGGTTTTGGCGCGAGGACTGGCTCGAGCGCATCCCCGCCGTCTCCCCGTAACCCCGCCCTGTCTTATGACCGATCAAGCCTTCGCCTTGCCCGTCGATCACCGCCTCCGCGAAAGCGCGGGCGTCGATTTGCGCGCAGCCGCCGGCCGTTTCGGCCGGATCGAGGCGTACGAAAATCCGGCCGACGCGCTCCCCGCGTGGGGCGAACTCGAAGCGGTCGCCCCGGCGTCGGCCTATCAGACGCGCAAATGGCTCGTGCCCTGGATTGAAACCGTCGGCCGCCCGAGCGGCATCTGCCCCATGATCGTGGTGGCGCACGGCGCGAACGACGTGCCTGTCGCCCTTTTTCCCTTCGGCATCGTCCAGCAGGGCGGCGTTCGACTGGTCAACTTTCTCGGCGGCCGCGATTCGAATTCGAATCTCGGCTTGATCCGGCCGGACACGCAACTGGACCGATCCGACCTCGTGTCGCTGCTGCACGCCGCCGCCCGCAAAGCGCGATTGCAGCCGGACGCTTTCGTTCTCTCCAACCAGCCGCGGAGCTGGGAGGGCGTGCCAAACCCGTTCGCCTTGCTGGCGCACCAGCGCAGCCCCAGCGAATGTCACAGCGCAACGCTCATTCCCAATGATGGAGCAAGCCTGGTGAATGAGCGGCTCTCGGCCGACTCGCGCAAGAAACTTCGCAAGAAGCGAAAGAAACTGTCCGAGTTGGGACCGGTATCGCATATCGTGGCAAGCAATCCGGACGACGTTGCCCGCATCATCGACGCATTCTTTGCGCAAAAGCTCGAACGCTTCCGCCAGAAAAACATCGCGAGCGACTTTGAAGCGGCCGAAACGCGCCAATTCTTTTTGCGCACGTGCCTCGACGGTCTCGGCTCAGGTCAGCCGGCCATCGAGTTGCACGCGCTTGCGGCAGGCGACCGGATCGTTGCCGTCTATGCGGGCACGCCCCATCGCGGCCGCTTCCACGCGATGATCAATTCCTTCGATCCGGATCCCGAGATCGCCCGCACCAGCCCCGGCGATCTGCTGCTCATGTCGATGATGCAGAAGATGTGCGAGCGGGGTTACCAGGCCTTCGATCTCGGTATCGGCGAAGCGCGCTACAAGTCGTCCTGGTGCGATCGGTCCGAGCCGCTGCTGGACACGCTGTTCGCCATCACGCTCAAGGGGCGCGCCTACGTGCTGCGCGAATCCGCGCGGCTCCGATTGAAGCGCTACGTCAAGCAGAACAAGTGGGCGTGGACCGCCGTGCAGAAATTGCGGTTCGGCTGAGCGGACGCCGGCCTTGCATTACCCGCTTAGCCCTTGAGCATCTTCAGCGCCGCCTGGTGCACGCGTTTATCGCCGGCGACGATGATGCGGCCGCCGGATTGCGCCGGGCCGTTCTCCCAGGTGGTGACGATGCCGCCGGCGCCGGCGACGATCGGGATCACCGCGACGATGTCATAGGGTTTGATCTCGGTCTCGATGATGAGATCGATCAGCCCGGCCGCCAGCATGCAATAGGCGTAGCAGTCGCCGCCGTAGCGCGAGAGCTTGACCGCGTTCTCCAGCCGGACGAAAGCGGCGCGGTCGGATGTGTTCATCAGCAGCGGGCTGGTGGTGGACAGGATTGCGTCGCCGAGTGAGGCGCATTCGCGCACGCGCAGCTCGCGGTCGCCCGCAGGCCCGCGGCAGCGCGCCGCGCCGCCGTCGCCGCTGAAGCGCTCGCGCGTGAACGGCTGGTGCATCATGCCGAACACCGGCTCGCCGAACCGCATCAGCCCGATCAGCGTGCCCCAGGCCACCATGCCGGTGATGAAGGACTTGGTGCCGTCGATCGGATCGAGCACCCAGACATATTCCGCATCGCTGCGCTCGTTGCCGTATTCCTCGCCGATGATGCCGTGCCCCGGAAAGGTCTTGCGGATGAGCGCGCGCATGGCGTTCTCCGCGGCGCGGTCGGCGGCGGTGACGGGATCGAAGCCGCCGGCCTGCTTGTTCTCGATCGCCAGCGCGGTGCGGAAGAACGGCAGGATGGTGTCGCCCGACACGCTGGCGAGCTGATCGACGAAATTGGCGAAGTCTATGGCCGTCATGTCGCCCGTCTGGATGCTCTGGCGTTCCGCGTAATGGACAGTCGCGATGCCGGCAACCTGGAACTGACGTGCATCGGCTACGGCGCTTTTAGCGGGTCAAAAGCGCGGCTAGCGTGGCCTTTCGGCAACGCAGAACACGAAAGTGCCAGATTTCATTGGCTTTTTCGGATTCTACCCATGCAGAATTGCATGGGAAAACGCGCTTCGACCCTTGATTTTTGTGCGTCGCGGTGTAACTTATTGCAATGCGGTAGCGAGAGCTACCGTTGCCCTCCTTGGGCGTTTCCTCCCTAGACTTGGGCCGCTTGCATCCGCGAGCGGCCCTTTTTTTGTCTATTCCGCCGCCGCCCGGTAGGGCCGCAGCTCCTCCAACGGAATTTCGCCAAGCCGGCTCGCCAGCGTCTCCAGATCGGCCGCCAGCCGGGCGAAATGGCCTGAGCGCTCGTAGCGGCGCTCGTCCATGTAGAGGGCCCGATTGATCTCGAGCTGGATGGCATGCAGGCCGGCGGCCGGATTGCCGTAGTGCTCGGTGATGAAGCCGCCGGCATAGGGCTTGTTGCGGCTCACGCTATAGCCGAGCGAGCGCAAGGTCTGTTCCACCGTCTCCGAAACGACGCCCACGCAGCTGGTGCCGTAGCGGTCGCCCAGCACGAATTCCGGGCCGCGGGCGCTCGTCTTTGTGGCCGGCGGTGGAAGGCATGGAATGGCAGTCCACCAGCACGGCCGCGCCGAAGTCGCGGTGCAGCTTGGTGAACAGCCGCCGCAGCGAGCGATGATAGGGCTTATAAAGGCTCTCGATGCGGCGCAGCGCGTCATCCACCGGAATGCGCTGGTCGTAGATTTCCTGGGCGTCGCCGACCACCCGCGCCACGGTTCCCAGACCCCCCGCCACCCGCATGGAGCGGGTATTGGCGAAGGAGGGCAACCGGCCCTCGAACATGCGCGGGTCGAGCTCGTAGGGCTCCCGGTTCACGTCCACAAAGCAGCGCGGGAAATGGGCGTGCATCAGCGGAAAACCGCGCTCCACCACGCCGGCGATCAGCTCATCGACGAAACTGTCCTCCGACCGCCGCAGGGTGGCTCATGTCGAGCCGCGAGGCGGCGAGGAAGTCGCGCGGATAGGTCGAGCCCGAATGCGGGGAATTGAACAGCACCGGCCCCGCGGTAGCCGGCCGGCTCGAGGACCTCGTAAGGCGGGTCGAGCTCGTCGCGGATTTCACTCATGGATGGTGGCGGCCATTGGGGTGTTTTCGGACCCGTTTATAGCTTTATTGTCCATGCATCCGGGCCTAAAGCCAAGCAAAGCTTTCGGTTCACCCGATATTTACCCGGCATAAGTCTTATGGTCCGGCTGGGGCCGGCCCCAGGTGTTGGTATGAGGCGCGGCCGGGACGGGGCGTATCAGAGTATGTCGAAAATCCTCCTGGCTGAAGACGACACCGATATGCGGCGCTTTTTGGTCAAGGCGCTGCAGAATGCCGGTTTCGAGGTGACCTCCTACGATAACGGCCTCTCGGCCTATCAGCGGCTGCGCGAGGAACCCTTCGAGCTGCTGCTGACCGATATCGTGATGCCGGAAATGGACGGCATCGAGCTCGCCCGCCGGGCGGCCGAACTCGACCCCGATATCAAGATCATGTTCATCACCGGCTTTGCCGCCGTCGCGCTCAACGCCGATTCGACCGCGCCCAAGCACGCCAAGGTGCTGTCGAAGCCGGTGCATTTGCGCGAGCTGGTCAGCGAAGTGCACCAAGATGCTGGCGGCCTGACGTTTTCGCGTGGGGTTGCCTCACCCCGCGCTAGCCGATAGATCATCCCCGATAATGGGCGCGTAGCTCAGCGGAAGAGCACCTCCTTGACATGGAGGGGGTCACAGGTTCGATCCCTGTCGCGCCCACCAGCCTTCGCTCGCGAAGCGAGTGAAGGCTGCCGCGCCGAAGCGAGTTGGCGAAGGCGGGCCTCGCTGCCGCGAGCTACGGCTCGGCAAGCCGGAAATCTGCAGTGCCCTGAGCCAGACAAATCAT